>JBJKRL010000139.1:0-81671 GCA_046704745.1 Desulfocapsaceae bacterium
GCCTGGCACAATCTCCCCCAGGCAATCCCCTGGCTCGATGGGGCAAAATTAAACCTCCAATTCAGCTGACATGACCACTGTAAAGGTTAGTGGCTGTGTCGGTTAAAACCTGCCGCGAAAATCGGTGATTATCATTGCCTATAAATATAGGTTCACCAATTCAAGCCGCAAAGGGTCTGGAATAATGTGTAACGGATATCCAAATTTTTATTTTAAAAGCTGGGCTAGCCTGGGTAGCTGATTTCCAATGAGAATATTTGGCATATGTTAATTTTATCCAAGTAACAGTTGACTTTAGCACGATTACGAATAAACTCAGACCTGCTGAATGTTGAGAGGTTTATCAATGACGAAGGGGCTTGCTGAACCGGATCTCGACAAATTCAAGCATATGGGAAAACCGCCAAGTTCTGCCACTTTTCGATAACCTGCAGCCATTTTGGAAAGGAGGGGCTTTTTGACGGACGCAAGTATTTCTGCAGATTTGAGTTTCTTGCTCGATTTCAACGGTCTTGCAGGTTCAATACTTAATGCCAGCCATAACGGTATCATGATCATGGACCGTGAAGGCACCATTGTCTTTTATAATTCGGCTGCTTCACGAATCTTCAAGGAAGATCCGGAAGAAATCATCGGGCAGCATTTTTCCGCAGTTCGTCCGGAAGCCTGGCCCGTGCTCAAAAAGGTTCTCGAATCCGGGCAGGTCCAGATCGGCGCCAAAATCACCCTTCCCCAGACCACTATCATCGTCAACCGAAGCCCCATCATTTACTCGGGCAACATTGTCGGTGCCATCTCCGTTTTTCAGGATATATCGGAATACGAGGCCATTATCTCAAAACTACAGGGGTATCAGACCTTGCACCGCGAACTGGAGGCAATATTTGAATCTTCCGAAGACGGACTCTACATCACAGACGGCAATGCCAACACGATCAGGGTAAACGGCGCCTATGAGCGCATCACCGGACTGTCGAGGAAAAATCTGGTGGGCAAAAACATGCAGACCCTGGTCTCTGAAGGCGTCTTCGACTATTCGGTCACCCTGAAGGTATTGGAAAAAGGGCGTCAGGTAAACATGCTCCAGCATATCAAAGGGGGCAAGCAGGTTATGGTGACCGGGACGCCTATTGCAAATGCCCAAGGGGATGTCTCCCTGGTGGTCACCAACGTCCGGGACATTACCGAACTCAACCAGCTGCGTGCGGAGCTGGAAGACAGCCGCCTGTTGAGCAGCCGCTATTACCAGTCGATCCTTGAACAGGAAGGACTGGGGCAGATGCTAAGAGACATGGTGGTGCGAAGCAAGGAAATGCTCAAGGTCGTGCACCGGGCGGTAAAGGTTGCCAGCTCGGATCTGTCGGTTTTGATTATAGGCGAATCAGGGACCGGCAAAACAATGCTTGCCAGGGCCATCCATCAGATGAGCTCCCGCAAGGATCGGCCGTTTGTCAAAATCAATTGCGGCACCATTCCCGAATCCCTGGTCGAGAGCGAATTGTTTGGCTATGAAAAGGGTGCTTTTACCGGCGCCCGCAGTGAAGGAAAGGCCGGTCTTATCGAGGCTGCCCGCGGCGGCACCCTGTTCCTGGACGAAATCGGCGAACTCAAACTCGACCTGCAGGTAAAGCTTCTGGAGGTGATCGAGGAGAAGACCTTCACCCGGCTTGGCGGAGCAAAAAACGTTGGGGTCGACGTCAGAATTATTGCCGCGACCCACCGCAACCTGGCGGAGATGATGAAGGAGAATCTTTTCCGCCAAGACCTCTTCTACCGGCTCAATGTCGTGCCCATCGATATCCCGCCCTTGCGTGAACGAAGAGAGGAAATTCCAGTACTGGCGCAAAAATATCTGGAAGAATTCAATCAAAAAAACCGTACCCGCAAGCGTCTTTCTGCCGAAGTGGTAAACAGTTTGCAGGTGTTTCCCTATCCGGGCAATGTTCGCCAGCTCCTGAACTTCCTTGGCCAGATGGCCGTGATGTCGGAACATGACACCATTGGCATGGAAGATCTGCCCCTTGAATTGAGAAGCCCAACCTGTCCCCCGCAAAAGGGGCAGAATTCCATGGGGTTAAAAGATGCCCTTGAGTGCCTTGAGAAGCAAATGATCGAGGATGCCTTAAAACGTCATCCCACAGAAGCATCGGCTGCCCAGGCTCTTGGAATCCATACCACAACCCTCTGGCGCAAGGCCACCAGACACGGCCTGAAATAGCATTGCACTTTTACAATGCCATTGCATAAATGCAATGAGTCGCTGTAACCCGCCAGATAAAAAGCCATTATCCCTCCCGCTACAATCCATCTAACGCCTTATCTATTGCAATTCTGCAATCTGCCTTCCCTCTGCCCGCAATACGTTCATCAAGATATTTTCGCTTTATTTTCAATTGGTTTGATGAACAAAGGTCAAGTGGAACATACATTGCTTACCTGTTAGTTGATTATTCCGATTTTCACTGTCTGCAAGCCGGCAAGCAAGACTGAAAATCTCACCCCAACAAGCTGCATTCTTACAATAAAAGGGCTTTGGCCCAACTTCCATCGGAGGGAAGCATGGCACAGCAAAAGGAACTCCCTAAATGCTCCATCTTATTGGGTACAGCGGCATTTCTATTGGCAACGGCATTCTGCTTCAACATCCCAGCCTCTGCCAGGGCGGCAGACGGCACATACAAGGTCGGGGTGGTGACCTTCCTGTCCGGAGGTGCGGCCGGCCCGTTCGGGGTTCCGGCGCGCAACGCTGCGGAACTGGTGATTCAGGCAATCAACAACGGCAGCCTGCCGGCACCCTACAACACCAAGGGGTTCGCAGGGATGAAGATCGACCCGACCGTTATCGATGAAGCTGGCGGCGGGACAAAACAGGTGGAAGAGTTCCGCAATCTCGTACAGCGGGACAAGGTTGATGCGGTTGTCGGCTATACCTCAAGCGGCGACTGTCTGGCAGTGGCTCCGGTTGCAGAAGAACTGGGAGAGCCAACGGTTTTCTTTGACTGCGGCACCCCGCGGATCTTTGAAGATGCCAGCTACAAATATGTCTTCAGGACCGGCCCCACCTCAACCATGGATAATGTCGGCGCGGCCCGCTATATCCTCGATCTGAATCCCAAGCTGAAAACGGTAGCCGGAATCAATCAAAATTATGCCTGGGGGCATGATTCCTGGAGTGATTTTACCAACGCTCTGGAAGCCCTCAAACCCGGCGTAAAAATTACGACCGCCCAATTCCCGAAAATATATGCCGGCCAATACGGGGCTGAAATTTCAGCGGTTATGGCCGGCAATCCCCAATTCATCCACTCCAGCTTCTGGGGAGGCGACATGGAGGCCCTGATCCTGCAGGGAGCGGCCCGTGGATTGTTTGAAAATCACACAGGGGTGTTCACCTGCGGCGAGACGGCCATGTTCCGCCTTTCCTCTCAGATTCCTCAAGGGACGGTCATCGGCGGCCGCGGTCCGTTCGGTGTCTTTGCCCCGAAAAATGCTTTAAACGATTGGTTCCGTGCGAAATATATCGAGCGGTTCGGCACTCCGCCAACCTATCCTTCCTACAAGATGGCCCAGGCAATCCTCGGTCTGAAGGCCGCCATAGACAAGGCCGCGGAGGGCAAACAGGGAATGCCTGATAAAAACGCCATCATTGCAGCCTTCCAGCACCTTAAGTTCCAGGCGCCCAGCGGCACGGTCGACATGGAACTCGGCAAGGGCCATCAGGCCGTACAGGAGATGGTGTATGGACAATACACCGATAAAAACGGCAAACCCGGTGTGTACAACGTCAAACGGTATCCTGCCAAATGTGTGAATCCTCCGGACGGCGTCACCAGCACCGAATGGATCAAGACTTCCCTGGCAAAGACTTCATGTAAGTGATCGTCAAGCGCTGGAGACAAGCGGTTTCCAGCTTATTTAGCTCGGATTTCCCATCAGCTCAGGTGAATTGATGGGAAATCCGGGCCAGCAGTCGAGAGAGCCATAGAAAACGATGGATACTGTTCTTATCATTCTGGCCGACGGACTCATCTACGCCTCCTGGCTCTTCATTGTTGCCGCAGGCCTTACCCTGGTCTACGGAGTCATGAAGATCCTCAACATGGCGCACGGCAGCCTCTATGCCATCGGGGCCTATACGGCAGCCTCGGTGGTGGGCTGGTACTTTCATGGAGGGTATTTTCCCTGGGGAAGTTTCGCCCTGTTCATCGGCGGTGCAGTACTGGCGGGAATGTTGACCGGTCTGCTGGTCGAACGCGGCCTGCTGCGCTGGATGTACGGCCGGGACGAGGTGGTGATGATCCTGGTGACCTATGGTGTGCTCCTTATCCTGGAAGACACGACCAAGCTGATCTGGGGCGTGGACGGCTACTTCGCCTATCAGCCGTATGGCCTTCTTGGCAGGATCCATCTGGGAAATGTAACGTTTGCCGGCTACGATCTGGCCTTGATCGGGGTTGCCTGTGTGGTCGGTCTGGCTCTCTGGTTCTCACTCAACAAAACCCGCCAGGGAAAACTGCTCCGGGCCGTTATCCATGACCGTGAGATCAGTATGGCCATGGGCATCAATGTCAATCGTATTTTTCTCATCACCTTCATTCTCGGCAGTGCTCTCGGAGCATTGGCCGGAGGTCTGACGGCTCCTACACTTTCCGTGGCGCCGGGGATCGGCGTTGATATCATCGTCCTGGCCTTTGCCGTGGTGGTCATCGGCGGTCTCGGCAGTGTCGGCGGCGCTGCCGTCGGTGCTCTTCTGGTCGGTCTCTTTCGTTCTCTTGCCATCCATACCTATCCGCAATTTGAGCTGTTCGTCATCTACGGGGTCATGGCAGCCGTGCTGGCTGTGCGTCCCAATGGTCTCTTTGTCACCGCTACGGCGAGGAAAATATGATACCGAGTGCCGATAAGACCCCCCGCTATATCTGGTTGTCCATGGGAGGGTTGCTTCTCCTGGGGGGCGTTTTTCCCGATTGGCTGAGCTTTCTCACCACCATCGCCCTGGCCAAAGGGCTTGTGGTCCTGGGGCTGGTTCTTCTGATGCGCACCGGCTTGGTTTCTTTTGGCCAGGGGCTCTATTTCTGTCTTGGCGGATATGTGGTCGGTATCGCCGGCAGCCGTTGGGGAATCAGTGACGTGGCCCTGATCCTGGTCATTGCCATCCTTGCCGCACTGCTTCTCAGCGCCCTGCTGGGGCTTTTGCTCTGCCGGTACCGGGATATCTTCTTTGCCATGCTCACCATGGCATTCTCCATGATCCTTTACGGTATCCTGGTCAGAAGTACGTCCCTTGGCAGCACTGACGGATTCAATGTCAGCCCCCCGAGTCTCTTTGGCTGGCATCCCTCTTCTGATAGACTGGGGCTTTGGGTTTTTTTTCTCACAGTGGCATCCGTATGCATCATTCTCCACCTGATGCACCGCTACGTGAGATCGCCCATGGGTTTTGCCGGAGAAGCAATCCGGGAGAATGAAATCCGTGTCGAGTACCTCGGAATCTCACCCATACGGGTTATCTATATCAAGTATCTCATTGCAGCGGTATTGGCCTCCATCGGCGGCGTGCTGGTGGCCCTGACTGCCGGGCATGTCGATCCGGAGATGGCGTACTGGACGACCTCGGGCGAGTTTGTCTTCATCGCCCTGCTCGGCGGCATTGACCATGTGGCGGCCCCCATAATAGGCGCGATACTGTTTGAGATGATCCACACCTTTGCCTTTAAGGCGGCCCCCTATACCTGGCACATGATCCTTGGCGCAGTATTGCTTGCCATCATCTTTTTTCTTCCCAGGGGGCTCTGGTCGCTGCTTCCAAACCGTAAAGAAGGAGGTCCTGCATGGCGGCAATCCTAGAAACCAGAGACCTGACCAAGAGCTTCGGCGCCGTCACCGCTGCAGCCAATATCAATGTGGCGGTGGAAGAAGGAGAAATCGTCGGGGTCATCGGCTCGAACGGTGCCGGGAAAACTACCTTTATCAACATGGTAACCGGCTATCTGAAACCGAGCGGGGGGGAAATCTTTTTCCGCGGTGAGAAAATCACCGGTCTTTCTCCCCGCCGCGTGACCATGGCCGGCATCTGCCGCTCATTCCAGGTCGCCCAGCTCTTTCCCGAACTCACTGTCCTGGAAAACATGCTGATCGCCAAGAGTATGCTCGGCAGCAGGCGTCTGGGCTGGTTCAGCCCGCTGAAAACCGGCGGCAACTATCAAGACGCCAGGGATGTGCTGGATGTTTACGGAATCGGCGACTATGGCAAATCCCTGGTCTCGACCCTGCCGCAGGGGGTACGCAAGCTTCTCGACATCGCCATGGCCATGGTGGGAAATCCCACCTTGCTGCTGCTGGATGAACCCACCAGCGGAGTGGCGATTGAAGAAAAATTCGGCCTGATGGATACGGTCATGGAGGCCGTGGGCAGCTCGGGAGCAGCCAGCCTTTTTGTCGAGCACGATATGGAGATCATCAGCCGGTATGCCACCCGCGTGATCGCCTTTTACGAAGGACGCATTCTCGTGGATGCCCCTACAGATCAGGCGTTGGCTCATCCGGAGGTCAGGCAGTACATTATCGGCTCCGAACTGCACCGCCAGGAGTTGGAGGGGGACGCGCATGCTTAACATCAAAGATCTCAGCGTCAACATTCAGAAGACCCCGATCCTCAGGAATGTCTCGCTGCACCTGGGCGAGGGCAAGCTGGCCGGGCTGATCGGCCGCAACGGCGCCGGCAAAACAACCCTGTTGCGCACCGCCATGGGGCTTATGCCTCCGGCCGGCGGCTCAATTTTTTGCGCCGGCAAGGACATGGCATCCGTCCCTGCCCATGCCCGTGCGAAACTGCATATCGGGTACATGCCGGAGGACCGCCGGCTTATTCCCGAACTCAGGGTCGAAGAAAACATCATGGTCCCTGCCTGGTCCAATGCCTTGCCCGACAGTGCCGCACGCCTGGCGTGGATTTACGAGTTGATGCCGGAGGTGGAAGGAATGCGCCAGCGCAAAGCAATGCAGCTCAGCGGCGGCCAGCAGAAGCTGGTGGCCCTGGCCCGGGCCTTGATGTGCGGGATGCGCCTGCTTCTTCTTGACGAGCCTTTTGAAGGCGTGGCGCCGGTCCTTTCCAGACGTCTGGCCGAGGTCCTTCATACCTTGAAGACCGAAGGGCTGTCGATTCTGCTTTCCGAATCCGACTATACCCACTCCGCGGGTCTGGTCGACCAGGTTTTTGTTATCGAACGGGGTCAGGTTGTCGAACGAAACCTTTCCTCCTCCTAGCTGTTTATTGGTTTTTCAAATTAATGTGGTATGGAGACAAGACCATGAAAAATTTTATCTTTCAAACCGCCGGAACCATAATACACGAGACCGGCGGTACTTCCAGGCTCGGCGACATCGCCTCCGGGCTCGGCATGCACCGGGTTTTTCTGATCAGCGATCCGGGGATAGCCGGGATCGGCTTATTGCAGAAGGCTGTGGACGGGCTGCAAAAGGGAGGAATGGAAGTTGCCGTATTTAAAGAGGTCATGGCGGATCCTCCCGAAAGCTCAGTTTTGGATGCTCTGAAGAGGGCGCAGGACTTTGAGGCTGACGGCGTGGTCGGGTTTGGCGGGGGCAGTTCAATGGATGTGGCCAAACTGGTCGCTTACCTGAGTCGCTCCGGTCAAGCCCTTGCGGAAATATACGGGGTGGGCCTGGCAACAGGAAAGCGCTTGCCCCTGATCCTGGCTACCACGACTGCCGGAACAGGGTCTGAGGTAACGCCCATTGCCATTGTCACCACCGGAGAGAGCGAAAAAAAGGGCGTGGTCGCACCCCAGCTTCTGCCGGATGTTGCCCTGCTTGATCCCGATCTTACCATCGGCCTGCCTCCCAGGGTGACGGCCATGACGGGCATAGATGCCATGGTCCATGCCATTGAAGCCTATACGACCAAAACGAAAAAGAATCCCATCTCAGACAGCCTGGCGATTCAAGGCCTGAAACTGCTCTATCACAACATCCCTGCAGCCATGGCAAATGGAGACGACCTGGAGGCACGGTCCAATATGTTGATAGGGGCAACGCTTGCAGGGCAGGCCTTTGCCAATGCACCGGTGGGGGCGGTCCACGCGCTTGCCTATCCCATCGGCGGCTTTTATCACCAGCCGCACGGGCTCAGCAATGCCTTGGTGCTGCCGCATGTCATGCGCTTTAATCTTCCTGCTGCCAGCAAGGAATATGCCGAGCTGGCGCGGGAACTCTTTGGGGAGCAAGGCACTGAAAGTGATCTGGCTGCCGGCGCCAAGCTTATCTCGGCCCTGGAACAGTTGATTGAGCAGGTCAAGCTGGAAGTCCGCCTGCGTGACGTCGGCATCGAGGCAGAGGCCCTGCCGAAACTTGCCCGGGCAGCCATGCTGCAAACCCGCCTGCTGGTCAACAACCCCCGGGAAGTCGGCTATGAGGATGCCCTCCAGATCTATCGGGATGCCTGGTAAAGCTGAGTTGAGCAGCTTGTCTGCTCGTACGAAACTTATGCCCTTGTGGTATAAGCCGATTACTCAAGAACACTGTGTAATTTTGGTTCAGTGTAAAAGATCCAGCGAATCTTTATACAGTTCATATAGTATCAATTGTACGCGGTGTTCACCTAAGACACCCTGAATGAGATGAGAAATCCGGGGCAACGGCCCATCCCAGATTGTGGCGGCAGCCGGAAACCCAATTCGTTTGTAAAAGGAGCTACAATGTCATTTTTTACCTTGAAAGATCCCAGCCTGTTCCGCCGGCAATGCTTCATTGACGGGCAATGGAGCGATGCGGACAACGGCGAAACCCTTGAAGTGACCAATCCCGCAACCAAAGACGTTATCGGCACTGTCCCCAGGATGGGCGGAGCCGAAACCCGGCGGGCTATCGAGGCTGCGGCCAACGCCTGGCCTGCCTGGCGAGCCAGGACCGCTCAGGACCGTTCAACCCTGCTGCGCAAGTGGTTCGAGCTGATGCTGGCCAACCAGCAGGATCTGGCGGTGCTGATGACCGCCGAACAGGGCAAGCCGCTGGCCGAGTCCCGCGGCGAGATTGCCTATGCCGCTTCCTTTATTGAATGGTTTGCCGAGGAGGGCAAGCGCGCATACGGCGACGTGATTCCTCCGCACCAGGCTGACAGCCGAATCGTCGTACTCAAGGAACCGGTGGGCGTCTGCGCCGCCATCACCCCCTGGAATTTTCCTGCGGCCATGATTACCCGCAAGGCCGGGCCAGCCTTGGCCGCAGGATGCCCCATGGTGGTCAAGCCGGCAAGCTCCACCCCTTACTCCGCTCTGGCCCTGGCCGAACTCGCCCAGCGGGCGGGTATTCCGGCCGGTGTCTTCAGTGTCGTCACCGGATCTTCGGATGCCATTGGAGGTGAGCTGACCGCCAATCCTTTAGTGCGCAAACTGACCTTTACCGGCTCCACTGCCGTCGGAAAAAAGCTGATCGCCGCCTGTGCCGGCACAGTCAAAAAAGTTTCCATGGAGTTGGGGGGCAATGCGCCCTTCATCGTCTTTGACGACGCGGACATCGACGCTGCAATCCAGGGAGCGATCATCTCCAAGTACCGCAACACCGGCCAAACCTGCGTCTGCACCAACCGTTTCCTCGTCCAGGACGGTGTGTACGACGTCTTTGCCTCCAAGTTGGCGGAGGCGGTGAAAAAGATGACGGTGGGTGACGGTCTTGCCGGAGAAACCCAACAGGGGCCGCTCATCGACATGGCAGCGGTCGAAACCGTGGAGAGGCACATTGCCGACGCCCTTGCCAAAGGGGCGCAGGTGGTCACCGGTGGCAAACGCCACGCTCTGGGCGGCACCTTCTTTGAACCCACCGTCCTTTCCGGCGCCACCTTGGACATGCTGATCGCCCGGGAGGAGACCTTCGGCCCTGTTGCCCCTCTGTTCCGGTTCAAAACGGAAGAAGAGGCAATACGGCTGGCCAATGCCACTGAGTTCGGCCTTGCAGCCTATTTCTACAGCCGTGATATCGGCCGCATCTGGCGGGTGGCCGAGGGCGTGGAATACGGCATGGTCGGTGTCAATACCGGCCTGATTTCCACCACCGTCGCCCCATTCGGCGGGGTCAAGGAATCGGGGATCGGCCGCGAGGGCTCCAAGTACGGCATCGAAGAGTTCATGGAAGTGAAATATCTGTGTCTGGGGAGGGTCAAGCCCAACAATTAAAGATTTCACTGATTACCACTAATGTTCAGGAACTAATCCAGGGAGAGAACTGTTCGTTTTCGGGACGCCATAAACGCATCCATGGGGCCTTCGCCGAGGCCATCCAGGCTGCAGAGACCCGAAAGACAAACAGTTCTCTCCCTTCCCATTTCGTTAGGCTGAATTTTAGTGGTAATCAGAAAGATTTTTAAGGCAATTACCACTTTTAAGATGTCTACATGCCGTTTACCCCTTTCTATATAAACGATCATCTCTCCAGTGCCGGCTGCTCGTGCCGTAATGTATCTCGTATAGGTTCCCATCCCGGTAAAAATCTGCTTAGGAGGAGTTTGAAGTGTTCATTATGATGCCTCTCCAGCAGGTGGACCAGCTCATGCACCAGGACATACTCTAGGCATTCAGCAGGCTTCGTGGCCAGTTCCAGGTTCATCCAGATCCGTTTTCTCCGTGGATTACAGCTGCCCCATCTGGTTCGCATCCTTTTCACACCACAATGAGCCGCCTTAACACCCATCTTGTGTTCCCAGTTCTTCAGCAAAACCGGTATCCTCTCTTTGAGCAGGCTGCGGTGCCACTCATGTAAAACTTTTCTACGATACGCTGTACCCGTCCCCGGACGGACATAGAGGAGCAAGGTTGCATCATTTGCTATTTTGATCTCATGCCTTCCCCAGCGTTCAATCACCTCCAACCGGTAGGGCTTGCCAAACACGCGGTGGCTCTCCCCGGTCACCATGCTGGCGGCAGCATGCCTGGGCTTCTCCCGAAAATACCGCTGCTTCCTGCTTATCCAGGACAGACGGCTGGTGATGGCTGATCGCACCTGGTCATCGTCGACAAACAACGGCACGGATATGCGAACGTCGCCTTCCGGGGGGTGGACAGAAAGATGCATGTTCTTGATCTTCTTTCTCACGACCTGCACTTCAATGTCTTTGATGACTATTTTGCTGGTACGCCTATTTTTCATGCTGCTTATTCCATATAGAAATCTGGTTGCCCCTGAGGTCCAACCTCTGAGAAGGGAAGGAAGAGAGCTGTTTGTTTCTCGGGTCTCTGCAGCCTGGATGGCGCAGGCTTTGCCCCCAGGGACGGGTTTATGGCGTCCCATGAAACGAACAGCTCTCTTCCTGCATCAGTGGGTAACATAAAAAGAGCAAGAAATATCAATAAAACTATTGAAATAAATCATCACGGCGATGCTCAAGGGCCGGAAAGCTCGATCGAATCTCCTGCAGTGCAGTCATATCCAATTCAGCCATTACCGCGCAGACGCCGTCGGCGGCCTGGGCAACAATGGTTCCCCAGGGATTAATCACCATGCTTCGCCCAAAACACAGATGATCCGGTGGCGCCGCTCCCCACTGTCCCGCTGCTGCCACCCAACAAAGATTTTCAATGGCCCGGGCCCGCAGCAGAACCTCCCAGTGGTCGCGGCCGGTCTGCTGGGTAAAGGCTGCCGGCACAAGCAGTATCTGGGCTCCTTTTTTAGTGAGTTGCCTGAACAGTTCAGGGAAGCGGAGGTCATAGCAGGTCGCCATGCCGAAGATAATTTCACCAATGGAGAAGGTGACGATTTCACTTCCGGGACTGAACACACTGGACTCCAGATATTTTCTGCCGTCGGGCAGCTCGACATCAAAGAGATGAATTTTTCGATAACGGGCGATGATCTCTCCCTGCGGATCAACAACCACCCCGGTGTTGAATATGCGCTCGCCCTCTCTTTCCAGGCAGCTGCCGATGTGAATATGAACATTCAACTCCCGCGCCAGTTTGCGAATTGTTTCCAGCCAGAATGACTGGAGAAGGGGCTCCGCGAGCTGTTTTCTCAAGTCATCGGAGCCGAGAAAGGAAAAGTATTCGGGCAGCATGATCAGCTCGGCGCCTTTTTTCGCCAGATTTCTGATCAGATTTTCGGCTGCCGCCAGGTTTTTCTTCCTGTCATCCCTTGAGTTCATCTGCCCAAGGCCTATGGTGAGTTTCATAATGTTGCCCTCATCTGCTAACCTGACGTTCATAAAAAATCTAGCTGTACAAGTATCTTATCTTGAACGTCAGGTTAACCCTGATTTCTCATGTGATCAAACGGTACTGTCTTTGCGCTGTCGGCGCAACCGGGAAAAGCGAGATTGATATCTTTGCCTGGGGGTGAACATAGAATTTTCAGCTCTGCTTGTATTCAAGGTTCGTCTGTCAGGGCCCTTTCCCAGGCAAATTCGTATGTTACTGATTGTACGTTACAATGTTTATTAAAAATCCAGGTTGAACCCAGTACGTCGGTTTGACAATTGGCATCAGAAATGATAGATATTTGTATATACCCACTTGGTAAGGGCAAACTCAAGGAAACTTGAAGACGCAAAGCCACGGGCCTCGCAAAAGGTCGCCGGGTTGCATGCAAGACAGGGTTGTCGAAGATGGATATACACCTCTTGGTGAAAAGAAGTCGGGTATTCTTCTTTGCTCCAGACATCCTTCTCTTCGTTTTATCTGGAGCAGGTTATGCCGAAAAAAGCACTCGTTATAGACAATAACGAAGTCTTTCTCAAACTTCTCTCCCATACACTGCAAACACGCGGTTTACAGGTTCTAACAGCTTCCGATGGTATTTCAGCATTAAAGATCCTGCAAAAATATCGCCCCGATATTATTTTCACAGATCTCATTATGCCCAACATAGACGGCGAGAATCTTTGCCGGATCCTTCGTAAGAAAAAAGAGTTTTCCTCAACACTTTTGATAATCGTTTCCGCTATCGCTGTTGAAGAGAATGTGGATTTTCTCTCTTTCGGCGCCCATGCCTGTATTGCAAAAGGCCCTGCGTCCGAGATAACTGCGAACATAGATCTGATACTCTCACATGCCCGAAACAATCGACTGGATCTCATTACAGGCAAGTGTTTTGGTGCTGAAAACCGAACGCAGCGATCGATAGCAAAGGAGCTCCTCGAAGCAAAACGTCATCTCAAACGTATCCTTGATAACATAGACAATGGTATTCTCGAGTTTTCCAGATCGGAGGCAATTGTCAATTGCAACGGATATGTATCTGATTTGTTTGGTAAAAACGTCACTGATCTCCTTTCTGCCAATATACGGGATCTGTTTTCTAAAGATGCCTATCAACATGTCTCAGAATGCCTGGATAGGTTCCAGACCAACCACTTCCCCGTTGAGAGCAGGCATTCCGTTAAGGTCGAAAACAAAGATATCGTTTTCAAATTCATCAGCATGGAGGATAAAGGCAACAGCACCTCGATCATGATTATCAGAGATATTTCCGAGGAGAAAAGAGCCCGTCTCAAGTTGAAAGAATATCTGGAACATTTGGAAAATCTTGTTGCTGAAAGGACAAAGAGCTATGAAGATGCCAACAGAGAGCTCGAAAAAGAGATAGCTGAACGAGAGAAGATTAATAAAGAACTGGAATTCGTTGCCAGACAATGGAGCAATACCTTCGACACAATTACTGATTTTGTTTCAGTACATGATAAGAACATGAAGTTTGTCAGGGTGAATAAGGCTCTTGCAGCTTTTTTAGGAAAGAAACCGGAAGAATTAATAGGCCGGTACTGTTATGAAGTCATGCACGGGCAAGATAAACCTTGGCAGAATTGCCCCCACCTAAGAGCAATAGAACAAAGAGAGTCAATAACATTTGAAATTAATGACAAAAACATAGGCATCCCTTTGCTTGTAACGTGCTCTCCTCTTTTGCACGGGGATGGAAGTCTGTTAGGATCCGTCCATGTTGCAAGAGATATATCTGAACAAAAAAAATCCAATGAAGTACTTGAAAAGCTTATTAAAAAGCTCGAAGACTCGTTGGCAAAGG
Source organism: Desulfocapsaceae bacterium (assembly GCA_046704745.1). Classification (GTDB taxonomy): domain Bacteria; phylum Desulfobacterota; class Desulfobulbia; order Desulfobulbales; family Desulfocapsaceae; genus CAWGGS01. The sequence goes on from JBJKRL010000139.1 coordinate 14,026, forward strand.
TGAAGCTGTTAAGTGGATTTATCCCGATATGTGCATCCTGTAAAAAGATTCGGGACGATAAGGGATATTGGAAGCAGGTGGAGGAGTACATTCACGACCACTCGGAAGCGGAATTCAGCCACAGCATTTGTCCCGAATGTGCGAAAAGGCTCTATCCTGATTTAAGTGATGATATGGAGTAAGATTTTCTTTCAAATTGATGGATTCCATCTTCGGTTCTGGGAACCGAGGCAAAATCCTTGGTCCGCTTGAACAACAGAGTTTCAAGGTCCTCCCGTGCCACATTCGGCAAATTATACAAACCGCAACAAGCCCCGCAGGAGACGGTTTTACTCGCCTGGCGCAGATATATTGTGTGGATCGTATCAAGCATGAATCGCTCTAGACCCGCATTTCTCAGAAACACTGTGTCAACTGACGTCAGAGTAAGGATATGCCGGCGGTCGTTTCAATTGATAAAAAAAATGGAGACCACAGCAGTATATATAAATGCTGGCCGAATAGGAACAATCAACAAGAGTAGCCTGTAGTTCCATTTCCGACACAAAGTCCCGACTACCTGTTCTTCGCAGGAAGTGCGAAAAAAATGTTGTTATTTTGCGAGATGCTGGTTAGGTATCCACGCTTGGGTTCTAAATATAACAAAAAAGGAGGTTTTTATGCGTACTAGATTGTTTGCACTACTCATCGTTCTTTTAATTCCTTTCTCAGCATTGGCAAAAGACAATAACGGGGGAGCGAGCACAGCGTCTGTAAAGCAGCTGATGGCCGTCACAAAGACAAAAAGGATGCTGGATAATACCATGTCTCAAATAGATGGTTGGATGAAGGCTACCCTGCAGCAGGCAATGGCGGGTAAAAAACTTACGCCTGAACAGGACAAAATTGCTGCCGATATGCGGGCCAAGTTGATTGCTCTGTATGAGAAAGACTTGTCATGGAAGTCGCTGGAACCAATGTTTGTTGATATCTATCAGAAATCCTTTACGCAAAAGGAGATAGACGGAATGCTGGCCTTCTACAAATCAGAGGCCGGCCAGGCATTGATTTCCAAAATGCCGATTGTCATGCAAAGCACCTTGCAGATTATGAGAAATAAAATGGTGGTACTCATGCCGAAAATTGAACAACTTACCCATGAAACTGTGGAAAAGATGAAAGCGGTGGAAAAACCAGCCAAGACTAAGGAAACTAAGTAACAAATCATGTCAGGAGGACAATTTTAGCCTGGATGGCTGCAGTGAAGCCCTCAAGGATGGGTTTATGGCGTCCTGAGAAACGAACAGTTCTCCCTCATCCGTTGAGATAGGCTGAGTTTCAATGGTAATCAGAACGATATTTATATGCAGGTAAACGGATCTTTCATGAAGTCGGGATCGTCTTCGGGAAGCCGTTTGACGATCAGGACACTGGACAGGGCTCGATCGAGAACCCGAAGCGGCAAGCTGCCCAGCATGCGGCGGTAGACATCGTGACGAAGGCTGGCGCCCATCATGATGATGGATCCTTTACCGGCGATTTCGAGAATCGTATCCTCGCGGCTGCGGCTTTCGCGCACGCTGACCGCACCGACTTTTTGGCATCCTGACAACCACTTCTCGCCCTCCTTCAGGCATGACTCGGCCGCTTCGACCATTTGAGCTTCGGCATCCTGCAGGCGAACGTACAGCATGTCGATGGGTCGCCGAATGGCTGGGAGCAATTGCTTGAGCATCGGAAAAATCCGGCGGCATGACGGCGAACCATCCGCACAGATGAGGAATCGGCCGTCCGGTCCGCCACCGCGCACCACCAACAGTGATGTGTTTAGATCCAACGCCAGCTGGCGTGTGGTATTGCCGGCCACAAGATGGCTCAATCTGCCGCGGCGGGGTGGCGCGACGATGAGCAGGTTATAGCCGTGTTCCTCCACTTCCCTGTTGATCGTCTCGAGGAAATGGCCAAAGCATTCATAAAAGGCAATGCGTCCCTCAACCGCACCGTCGCAAAAAAACATGTACCCCTGGGGAATATCGCGGATCTTGATCGTATCGATCGGCGATAGAACGCCGTCCTGGGCCAATACTGATGCCGCCTGGAGCAAATTCTGCAAACCCTGCGGCAGTTCGGAACGCCCAGCGGCGGTCAGCTCGATGCCCACGGGCGGCGGTTCTTCAGCGGCATGGGTGCCAGAACGTACGGTAATGACACTCAATTCAGCATTCAACCGTTTTTTGAGGTTCGCGGCGAAGTGCAGGGCGCGAAGGGCGCCAGGTTTCCCATCCGTATAAACGAGCAGTTTGATCATTTGTCATGTACTCCTTTTTTATCTCGTATGCCCGCCGTTGGGACGGAATTATTCAAATCTTCGATCATGTTCCGGTCGGGAACTTTTTCCAGTGAGCGATCGGGCGGCTGGGTACCTTGGCCGAAAATTTCCCAGTTGCCTCGTTTAAGTTCCGGGCATTCCCGAAACACGGATACGGGGCAAGCTGCGCATATGTCGGGGGAGAAATAATCGCGCATGGCTTTGCGTATGGCCGCACCCGTGGTAGTGTGAATGTGTGTCACCCCGATCTCATTCATAAGTCCGGAATTTTTTAGTACGTTGAAAACGCGGTGATTGACGCCGGCGAGAAAAAGTCCTCCACCACGCTGCTCTATTTCTTCCAGCAAAATCTCCAGAATGTTCACGCCGCTGGCATCCATCGTATTGACCTTATGCATGCGGATCAGAAGATTCGCCATGTTCGGATGGTTGCGTAAACGTCGTCGCAGGTCGTCGAGGACGAAATCAGCCGAGCCGAAGAAAATGGACCCTTCGATGAAAAGGATTTCCATTTGACAGCATGTTTCGCCGTCTTTTGATCCAACCATCTTTTCATAATCCGCATCGGGCACCAAAGAACCGATGCGTGGGTGGGAAACGGCGGCCAAATGGAGACCGATCGACAGCAGCACTCCGACATAGATGGCAAATTCGATATTCAGCAGCAAGGTCGACAGAAAAGTAACCATCAGCACGGCGGCATCGGCCCGGGTGGTTTTGATAGTTCGAGAAATATCACGTTTGCGAATCATCCCATACGAAACGACCATGAGGACCCCGGCCAGGGCCGATGTAGGGAGTTTGGCCGCCAGGGGGGCAGCCAGAAGCACCATGGCCGCAACCGCCACACCGGAAATGATTCCACTTACCGGCGTCTTGCCGCCCGAGCTGAAATTGAGCGCCGAACGAACAAACGAACCGCTGCCGGGATAACCGCTGAACAGACAGGCGGAAATATTGGCCAATCCCTGACCGACGAATTCCTGGTTGATATTCAGGCGCTGTCGACTCTGTGCCGCGATGGATTTGGCGATTGAAACAGCCTCCACCAGACCGAGGATCGCAATGGCAAGGGCCCCTGATGCCAGGCGGAAGGTGTTCCGGATTTCCGCCATACCCGGCAGGTGTAGCGGCGGCAATCCGCTCGGCAGGTTTCCGACCACCTCCACGCCATGACGTTCGAGATGGAACAGTGAGACAAATATCCCGGCAAGCGCCAGGGCGACCAGGGGGCCCGGTAAGGCGGGGTTCAGTTTATTAAGACCGATGATTATGCCCATGGTCAGTAAGCCGAGCATCAGAGTCATCCAGTTTATTTGATTTATGTGGACGATAATCTCCCAAAGGGTTTGATAGAACATGGCGCCGTGATGCCCCTGATCAAGTCCAAGGAACCCGGGAAGCTGGTTGCAGGCGATCAATACTGCGGCGCCTGCCATATAGCCGGTCAATACGGCATGGGAAATAAAGTTCAATAAAGTTCCAAGGCGTGCGAATCCCATCAACATTTTGATCAGGCCGACCAGCAAAGACAGGTACAAGGCAAGTTGGATATAGCTCATGCTGTTCGGTGCGGCCAGGGCGCTTAACACACTGAGGACGACGAGGGAGACCGTAGTGGTGGGACCGGAGATCAAATGCGCAGAGCTGCCCCACAAACAGCCGACGATCGTCGGTACGATAGAAGCATATAGGCCGTATTGAACGGGCAGGCCGGCAATCAGGGCATACGCCATGGCCTGGGGGATGGTCATTACCGCTACCGTCAAACCTGCCAGCAAATCGGGCCTTAAGTACCGCAGTTTGTATCCGCGTAGCCAGGAAACAAAAGGCATGAAATTTTCGGTTCGCATTTGCATGCGTTCTGTCTCCGATTTTGGGAATGTTGATCATACCGGTATGATTACATCGGACTGGCTATTAATTAAACGAATAGTGTATCAAATACAGGTCAAAGGATCAAACAGGATTGTAAGGAGCCGGTAATTTCAGGAATCGTTTATGGGAGGTCGTCCAGGTAATTTATACAGAGCGCCATACGTATGAGGCGTTTTTCAATCAGATATCATCTCGGGAAGACTGATATATACCGGTTGAATATTTCAGAACGCCAGGTTAGCCCTGCAGGTGTTTTTTTGTATCAGGGTAGTTCTCAAGTGCTGTGATTACCAATTCCAGGGCCTGGCGGTATTCTATGGTTTTTTTCTTCTTCCTTCTTTCTGGCATGATCGGTAAAACTTACAAGCATATCGACCTCGGGGTTAAGGAATTGCTGCGTAAAGTAGTATATTCGGGTAGATCCGTATAAAGCACAGTCCAGCAAAGGGAGGAAATCTCTCCACTCGGTTCAGGGATTTGGAAATCAACTTGCGAGCTGGCAATTCATCTATCAATTTTACATGAAGACATGACATGGTTAATAGTCATGCAGGGTGGACTTCATATTAACATTTCCAATGCTTCTTCCCCATAAAAACAACTGCCTGCAAGGCCAATTTAAAAGGGATTATTGAAAAAAAAGTTACCTATCATCCATTTGGTCTTCATCATCATAACCGGGGTAATACTTTTTCATACACTCAGGGCAGATGGAATGGCTGAATTGGGCATCCGAGTGGTCTGATATATACGCTTCAAGCTGATCCCATGCCTGGTTGTCATTACGAATTTTATGGCAATGCATGCAAATTGGAATAATCCCCTGGAGCAGTTTCACATGGCCCAAGGCCTCTTTCAGATCTTCTACCTTTCGGGCAAGGGTTTCCTGAACCCGGACCATGCGCTCAGCCGCCCGGATCCTGGCCTTGAGTTCATTGGTATCGAACGGCTTGGTTATATAATCATCAGCCCCGGCATCAAGGCCCTGAACAATTTCTTCCTTTGACGCCCGTCCTGTGAGCACAATTGTATAGATGGGAACAGGAAGTTCCATTTTTTTTATCTGCCGGCAGACTTCCAGGCCGTCCATTCCCGGCATCTCCCAGTCCAGAATCGCCACCTGTGGCCGGTCGGATGCCTGAAGCCTATTCAAGGCCTCCATACCATCTTGAGCGATCAGGATGTCATGCCCCCACTTAACAAGGATCCCTCTAAGTATGAAACGGGAGGTTATGTCATCTTCAGCAATGAGAATTTTCACACGTTCCTCTCTTTGATAGCGTTTCTGACTTTTTGGTAACAAGACATGAATTCAGGTTCCAACTTGTTCAGCTTATCCAAAACATTGTTGCGGGCAGCTGTTTCCATTGCCTGGGCGAGCTTCTCCATGGCTTTGGCGCCTATATTTCCGGCAGCCCCCTTGATTTTATGGGCTTGGCCGGCAATGGATACGATATCGGCTTTTTCCAGAAAAGTGAGCAACTGTTGCACCTGATCTTCAACATCTACCAGAAAAACCTCCAGAAGTTCATCGACCATTTGTTTATCTCCCATGAGACGGTCAAGCAGGGCGGGATAATCAAACACATCGGTTGGCGATGCAGGCGAAGACCCACCAACTTCCGGATCTCTTGAATATGCCGTTTCCCGAGCGGCTCCATTCTGCGGCACTTCATCAGGAAGGAGGTCCAGCCAGATGTTCAAAACCCGTTCCAGGTCTTCCGGTTTTACAGGTTTGGACAGATAGTCATTCATGCCGGAGTCGAGGGCTTTTTGCCGGTCCTTTACCATGGCATCAGCCGTCAGGGCGACAATCGGCACCTGGGGATTGATGGCTTTTGAACCATTACTTCGAATAGCGGCGGCAGCCTCATAGCCATCCATTTCCGGCATGTGACAATCCATGAAGACCAGTGCGTACGGAACGCTTTCAAGGGCTTTAACCGCTTCTTTCCCATTACAGACGATGTCAACCGGAAAACTGAGTTTCTCCAACATTCCGGCGGCGACTTTCTGGTTAGTAAGGTTGTCTTCGGCAAGAAGGATTCTTCGTTTTTGTCGTTGTTTTTCAGACAGGACATGCCTGGTAATAAAAGCAACGGGTTGTCCCTTGCCCAGGCTTTGATCCATCCCCATAACCGTTGTCAGACAGGCATAAAGTCCAGACTGTTTCACCGGCTTACTGAGATAGGCCGAAAAGCCCAGCTGCTCCAAACGTTTTGCATCTCCTGGTCTTCCTGCGGAAGTCATCATCACCAGCCTGGTCTGCCTCAGTTTCCGATCCTTTTTGATGGTCGCTCCCAGCTGGTCCCCGCTCATTTCAGGCATCTGCATGTCAATAATGGCAATATCAAACCCGTCACCTGATGCGGCTTCCTGGTGGAGGATTTCCAATGCCTCATCAACCTTTGAAGCTTCAACACACCTGCAGCCCCAAGAATTGAGTTGCTCTCTTAACACAGTACGGTTGGTCTGGTTATCATCAACGACGAGAATCCGTTTCCCTGTAATACTGTTTTCCGGCAAAGGAGAATCGTCCAATGGTTCTTCCTGTTTCCCGAACTCAGCTGTAAACCAGAAGCTCGAACCTTTTCCTTCCTGGCTCACAAGTCCGATATCCCCTTTCATGAGACTCGCCAGTCGTTTTGAAATAGAAAGTCCGAGGCCGGTTCCTCCATATTTCCGTGTGGTGGACCCATCCACCTGAGAAAAGGCTTTGAACAGCTTATCCTGTTTTTCCTCTGGGATCCCGATTCCGGTATCCCGGACTGTGAAACGGATGCGACTTATGGTTTCTGTTTCGCGGTCTGATGTCACTTCAATGACCACTTCCCCGGCTTCTGTAAATTTAATAGCATTATTGACCAGGTTGAGCAGGACCTGCCGCAGCCTCCCGGGGTCACCCAGCAAACGGGTGGGAACTTCCGGGTGAAAGAGGATGACATATTCCAGACCTTTTTCATGGGCTTTAAAGGCGGAGAGGTCGGCCACCTCTTCCAGGGTATTTCTCAGATCAAAGGCAATGATTTCAAAATCAAGTTTTCCTGCCTCAATTTTTGATAGATCAAGAATATCGTTTATTAGTAAAAGCAATGCTCCTCCGCTGGCCTGAATGGTATTGGTATACTCCTGCTGCTCCGGAGTCAGATCAGTTGACAGCAGGAGCTCGGTCATTCCAATCACACCGTTCAGAGGTGTGCGAATTTCATGGCTCATATTGGCAAGAAACTCGCTTTTAGAGAGGTTTGCAGCTTCAGCTTCCTCTATTTTTTCTTTTAATTTTGTAATCATAAAGTCGAAGGATTGAGATAAATTTCCAATCTCATCTCTTCTCTGAAGCATTGTCTTTTCAAATTTTACATTAAATTCTCCACCTGAAACTTTCTCTGCTAACCGGGAGAGCTTAATGATAGGTGCCGATATTCTATGTGATGCAAACAACACAAATACGATGCACAGGCAACAAACAAAAACAATAAGAACGATACCGATGGTTAAAATAGTTAAATTTGCTTTTTTCTTTTGTTCTTGAAGAAGCCTTATATCTGATAGTTCTACCAAAATAAGGTCGGCCGTATTCTCCCTGACAAATACATTTTCCTGGTTGAGAGATGTATAGATTTTTGAAATATTATGAATATTACCTTGTAAAACTTCCTTTATTACCTCATCAGAACTGCGAATCATTCGGGTAACAATATTTTTTAACCCTCTATAGTACACTTTGCTTTCATCATACGTAACGCTGGTATCAAGCTGATGAAAAATTGATTGGAATTGTTTTTTGATTGTCAGGTAATTTGCCATTCTCATTTTGTTGTGAATATTATTGAGCAGTAAATGAGAACTCTCAACAAATCGGGCTGATTCATCAATGAGTGAATATTCAAGAATGATATGATCAATGATTTTTTCATAATCAGACGTAATTTTCACATGCATGTGCATCAAAACAACAATAAAGCAAAATATACTCCCGATAATCGCCAGGGAGGCCACAATAATTCTGCTTCGAATGGTTTTAATCATCTTCCTGTTCCATTCACGCGTTTAGTTTTTGTTGTAAACGTCTTCTCGAGAGTGAAACCCATCTTTAATAACTGTGTCATCTATGTTTTCTTTTGTCACCGCTATGGGCTTTATAAGATATGAAGGCACCTTGATTGCCCCATTATCAATCATTTTGTTGGCTGCCACTTTTTTCCCCTGTGCAATGGCTATAGCAATTTGTGCAGCCTTTTTGGCGAGGATTCGTATAGGCTTATATACGGTAACAGTTTGCAGGCCTTGAACGATCCTCTGGCATGCCGGTAACTCTGCGTCTTGGCCGGACACAGGCACTTTACCTGCCAGGCCATATTTCCGAAGTGCCTGAATTGCACCAAAAGCAGTGCCGTCATTGGCACAAATAACAGCATCTATATGTTTGTTTTTCTCTAAATAGGCATTGAGATTTTCATATGCTTTATCAGGCCGCCAGTCTTCTGAAAACTTATCCAAAACAATTCTGATATCTCCGTTGTCGATTTTTGGTCGTAATACATTAAACGTACCTTGTTTTACCAAAAAGGCATTATTGTCATTTGGTGATCCTCCGATATAGGCAAAGTCCCCCTTATCGACAACGGAGAGAATGCTTTTTGCTTGCAATTCACCTACCATTACATTGTCAAACGAGATATAAAAATCCAAATCACAATTCATAATCAACCGATCATACGCAATTACCTTGATCCCCTCATGATGAGCCATTGCAACAATCCCTGCGGCGGCTTTACCATCAGTAGGTACTACGACCAGTATGTCCACACCCTGCATGATCAGGTTCTCTGCCTGTGACATCTGAAGACCACTGTCATTATTGGAAAATTTTATGTTAACAGTACCCCCTAACTCTTTTACATCTTTCGTAAACAATTCCTGATCCCTCAGCCACCTTTCTTCACGCCTCGTGCCCAATGAAAAACCAATTGTCAGTTTTGACTTTTCCGAACCGGTCTGGGTTGCTGCAAAACAATCTTGGAAAATACCAGCCCCAAAAAGGATCACTAAAAAGACCATGCCGATACGTGTTTTTTTAATCATTCAGGGAGCCTCATAATTTTGGAGATGGTTTTAGTAACCCTTGTCTTTCATTCTTTGTCCTGGCTCTTAAAGCCGCAATGTCCGGCCGATATCTTCCCCATATTCTCAATAAAAGCTCTGCTTGTAAAAGACGGCCTGTTGATTCGACAATGTGGTTTACGTCCACCTCATTAGCAAAAGAGAGTTCCAATAAATTCCTCTCGTCCGGAACCAGTTCAAGCGGAGAAGCCACTTTGACCGGTTGGCCATCCTCTCCTGATAGATGTACTCTGGTCCTGCTCCAAAGGTGATCTTCCGGTCATGCAACGAGCTTTGCCGCGACAGGATTCATTTCTATTATAGCATGTTGTCGCCAATAAATGGCGCTGATTCATTGGAAAAAGGGGGGGGGTTGCCGGAATGATCTCGCCTTTTTTTGAGAGTTGATGCTTTGGGATTAGCTGCAATGCGCTTAAAATCAATGGGCTCGACCGGAAAATGAACGATGGAAAGATTCGGCAACCTGGAGGAATTGAGGAGGTGAGGCAGTTTGACTTAGGGAGAGCATAAATGAAAAGGCCTGCATCCTTTTTGGGTTAGTAAAGGACGCAGGCCTTTTCAAGGTAGTAAGTATTGAGTGCGTCTCTAGAATACCAATGTATAAAACGGAGGTCAAATAAAAAATGCTAGTGATGAAATTTCGTCGTTAATTGCAATCAAACTAACCCGCATTATCATGACCGTCCATTATAGCGGCGCGAGCTTAACAATTGATGAAAATTGAGATGATCTCAATGCTTAGGAGACAAAGGGTAACCTTTTCGCGGGTGTCCTGCAGCCTGGATGCCTTCGAGCAAGCCCCCATGGAAGGTGAATGGTGTTCCGTGAAAAGGTTGCCCCTCAGCTTTGGCTGATTTTCGGATACAGCATTGTGGTAATTATCATCGTTTGCGGAGGGACTCATGAAATATACAATTTGATTTTTTGGGTTAGCCAATCGGCCCAGGCATCCACCCCCTGGCCGGTCCTGCAGGAGAGGGGAAAGATATGTATATCCGGGTTTATTTTTCTCACCCGCTGCTCTAGAACAGCGAGATCGAAGTTGGTGAGTGCTGTTTCAAGGTAATCGGTTTTGTTGACGACAAGCACATCGCACTTTGAGAACATCAACGGATATTTCAAGGGCTTGTCGTCGCCTTCGGGAACGCTCAGGATCATGACATCGATGGTTGCTCCAATATCGAATTCCGCCGGACAGACCAGGTTGCCGATGTTTTCAATGAAAACCAGGTCCAGGGAATCGATATCAAGAGATGCAAGCCCCTGCCGAACCATGGGTACGTCCAGATGGCAAAAACCGCCGGTCTGCAGCTGGATCGCCTCAGTTCCTGTGGAGCCGACGGCTTCGGCATCAACCGTGGAGTCGATATCCGCTTCGATGACCGCCATGCGCAGATCGTTTTTCAGGGCTGGTAGAGTCTGCAGAAGCAGGCTCGTCTTGCCGGAACCGGGTGAGGACATCAGATTAATGAGGAAAGTCCTGCTTTTTTTTAATTCATCCCGCAGGTTCCGGGCCAGAGCATCATTGTCGGCCTGGATATTTTCTTTGATCTTGATCAGCCTGATCGCATCACTCATTGGGCCGTCATCTCCTCTATGAAATATTCTTTGCCGGACAGGATCGAAAACCCTTGGGTGGCACCGCAATGCGGACATTTCAGCTCCTGGAGGTTTTCCTTGGTCGTTTCCACAAGGGTCTTGCAAGAGCCGCAACGCAGGGTGATTCCATCTTGCAGTATGATAAGCTTTGCCCCATTGGCAATGGTATCCCTGCTCAAATAATCAAAGTAGTGCTGCAGCCAGGTATCTTCAAGATCTGTGAGGCCGCCCACCCTCAGGGTGATGGAGTAGATCCTCGTGGCCCCGTTCTGTGCCGCATGCTTTAAGGCAATATCGAGAATCCTTTCGGTTACGGGAAGTTCATGCATGGGAGTTTTTTTTACGGTTATCCTGTTTAGAGAGGGGGTTATATCTTCCCCCTCTCTTTTGCCATCTTCAGGTAGGCCTGATAGGTAAACCGGGGAGGAACATATCTGGCCTGTTCTTCTTTTGCAACCAGGCGGATGGCCTCCGTTGGGCACTCGGGGATGCAGACTCCGCACCCAATACACCGCTCGGGGTTGACCGTGGCTGCCTGATCCATGGTAATTGCATCCATATGACAGCGCTCCAGGCAGGTACCGCAGGCGGCACATTTTTCCTCATCAACCGCGGCAAAATAATTGCTGTGCACCTCCCGGGCGGGCCTCTCCAGTTTTTTGAGGTTCTTGAGAATCTGGCAGCAGCAGCCGCAGCACATGCAGATATTGGCGGATTTCATGGCATTGCCGGTCTGGACGACAAGTCCTGCCTTTCGGCCGGTTTCAAGTATTTCCAGTGCCTCTTCGGTATCGATGGCCCGTCCCAGTTTGTTCTCCTCGTAGTAATAGGCGGCGGAGCCGAAAGAAAAGCAGACCTCAAGCGGGTACTTGCACGGTTCTCCCAAAACCTGGTGCTCTTTTCTGCAGATACAGGGCTGGACGGTAATCTTGGATTGGGCCTTTATAAGCTCTTCGGCATCTTCGTAGGAGGCGATTTCAATGTCCTGGGCAATGGATTTTGAAATCGGTACAACCCGCATATGCTTGGTTGGGGTCTCTCGCCAGACCTTCTTGCTGATATGGGGCAGATACTCATTCACATCCTTGACCAGTTCGGCATCAAGGTCATTGACGTGATACTCCCAGATCCCGACCACGAACATGGCCGCGGAGTACATGGGGCCTCCCTCTTTATAGCTCCTGAATATCAGACCTTTTTTTGCCATATTTTCCAGGGCGTTGGCAAGTTCTGCCGGATCGAGACCCGTTCGCTGTGAGATAGTGGCGCAAGCCTCGGGTTTCATCGTCAACCGCACGGCAAGATCGGCCTCCTCAGGGGTGAAGAGGCGGCGGAGGATTCGCAGCTCGATCCCGTTTTCTGTCTCCGGGAATCCGCCTGGAAGATTATCAAGGTGCTGAGCCAGTTTTTTGTATATATCATTCATTTCGTTCTCCTTGTGAGCTTTGATAGTATCAAGACAACTGTTTTTTATACCACAAGGGCATAAGTTTCGTACGAGCAGGCTAGCTGCTCAACTCAGCTTTAAAGCGATTCAGACAATGCCCAAATCAGATCGTCCTTTACGGTTCGATTCTCACGATTTCGCATCAGCTCAGAGTCTTGGGCTCTGCAGATTCGATCCGGCAGGGAACAAACCTATGGATCGGTGTTCCCAGAAAATCGCGATTCGTATTTTTGGTCAGCCTGTTCACGTTGACGCCATACACGTTATCGTCATATACCAATCCGAATCCGTGGGGAATGAGGATGGTACCTGTCCGAACCTGCCCTGTCGTCTCAAGCTCTCCTGTCTCGCTGCCCGCCTCCGTGCTTACTTTGACACGTTGACCGTCGATGAAACCGAGAGCGGCTGCATCATCAGGATGCATGGCAATGGTACAGGCCCGCTTTCCTGCATTCCACTCCGGGTTTCGCATCAGGGTATTTGCATTGTACTGCATATGACGACCGGCGTTGAGAAGAAACGGGTACTCCTTTGGCAGTGTAAGCAATTTTTTTTCGTTTTCCGCATTCAGGGCAACGGCTTCATCCTCTAGTTCTTCAATGAGCAGTTCGATCTTGCCGGAGATCGTCTTCATTACCCGCATGGGATTGGTTTCATCGGCGATCCCAACCCACAACCCTTGGGGCGTATCGAGGATGGCCTTGAATACCCTGTCCCCCTGATCAAGCCCCGGAGCGAATCCGGCTCTTGCCGCGTTTTCCCGAAAATCCTTGGGTGCGGTCATGAGCAAGCCCCAGAGAGCCGCCTTGTTGCCGCTGCCCCAGACTGCTCCCAGGGTCTTTTCAAGAATGAACACCATCTTGGCCCGAATCGCCGGTTCTCTGGCGCCCCATTCCATGAGTTCGGCGCCAAAGGCAAGGAGGCTTCCTTGCGCGGCCTTCATGACATCTTCAGGTATCTCGGGGACAACACCCAGTTTTTCCGCCAGACGGGTAAATATCCAGGATGATTCTTGACAATTTCCTGCTGACTCGACGATGGGGCTGCGCATCTGAAAGTAGATCCGGGGGTAGGTCCAGGAAAAGAAGGTGCCGTCCCAGGACTCGTAGAAGGTTTTCGACGGCAGGATATAGTGGGCAAATCGTGCTGTCTCATTTAAAACAATATCGGTTACAACCAGCAGATCAAGAGCTGCAAAGGCCTGCTCATAAGCGCTGGTGTCGGGATATGATCTAAGGGGGTTGCAGCCGTTGATCAAGATCGCCCGCAGCCGCTGAGGGTGGCCGCTTTGTATCTCCTCCGGGATCACCGCCGGGGGATAGAAACCGCCGGCGGCAGGAAACATCCCGGTAGCTGGTGTGCGCCAGACCTTGGAGTTTCGTTCATCGACATGGCCGCAAAGCGGCATCATCATGCCGGGTACGATATTTCCGCCCCGAACGCCGATTACCCCGCAAACAGCCGCAAGAAGATTCATCAGATAGGAGGTAAGGGCGCTGTGGCGACCCATAAAGATGCCGAGATCGGGATGAAACGACCAGCGTCTGGTGGTTATGAGTCTGCAGAGATCCACGACCTGCTGTTTTTCGAGTCCGCACACTAGAAGTGCGCTGGATATATCGACATTGTCAAACCACTCTTTGATCGAGGAGAACCCCTCTGTACTCTCATTGATATATTGCCTGTTTTCCCAGCCGTGTTCGAGGATGATTGCAATCATGGCCTTGATTAAAAGGGCGTCGGTGCCTGGAGCGACGGGAAGATGGATGTTGGCGATCTCAGCGGTCTCGCTTTTCCTCGGGTCTATCACTACCAGCAGCTTTTCGGGATGTTTTGCAAAATCCCGCAACACGATGGGGGCTCGAGGCATTTGATGGCTCTGCATGCCGTTCCATCCCCAGGCTATGAGTATCTCGGTTTCCTGTTCGTCGGGTATGAGGATATTGTACTGTTTACCAAGCATTCGTCCGTTTACCCACCAGGAGCCGCTGAATTCCTGGGCCACAGAGGAATAGCGGTATTGTGATCCCAGCGCCCGCATGAGCGCTGAACCAAAACTTGCCTCGAAATGCCCCCCCTGTCCACTGGCCCCCATATAAGCAAGACTGCGCGGCCCGTGGGCTGTGAGGATCGTCTGCAGCTTAGCTGCAATTTCATCCATGGCCTGTTCCCAGGAAATCGTCTCGAACCTCTCACCCGATCTTTTCAGAGGTTCGGTCAACCGGCCTTTTGGATACTGGTAACAGGTGATGTTCAACCCTTTTCGACAGGCATATCCCCGGCTTCGGGGATTTTCCCTATCGGGTCGTACCTGAGTCATCCTGTTATTTTCAACCAGCACTTCGAGACCGCAGTTCTGAGCACAGAGGATACATCCGGTTTTTTTCCATTCACCCATTTGCCTTCTCCTTTTAGATTCCTTTGGCGAGTTGATGTATACTCAAAAATCAACACGCCGAAGGTGACTGGTGTTCAATCAGGCGGAAATGTTCGTGTACGTAAACGGAAAATACCCCTTGCGTTCCAAACTGAGAAGTGGCATAAAGGACAAAAAACGCGCAAAATCGGCCATGATAATTAAAGGCCCATCCGGCTCATACGTACTTATACCACAAGGGCATAAGTTTCGGACGAGCAGGCAAGCTGCTCTACTCAGCTTTATCTATAACACGGGAGGCTAAGTTGATCGTTTACTGAGAGCTTTTCAAAAGTACGTTAAATCCCGATGAGCCAGAATGAAGAATGGAAAATGATCGCTTGAGATTACAGGAGGGGAGCGTATGAAAATAACATTTCTTGCTACGCAAAACTGTTTTGCCTCGGGCATCGTCGGCCTGATGGATGCCTTTACCATCGCCAATCTCTGGCATACGAATTTATCAGGGAAACAGGAGCAGCTTTTCACGACCGAGATCGTCTCCATGGATGGAAAGCCGGTTGTAAGCGGCGCCTCCATCCAGCTTATTGCCGGAGCATCCGTTGAGGAAGCCGGGGTTGTGGAGTATATCATTATACCGCCGTTTATTCCTCCCATTCCGGATCTGGACTCCGGTGGATTTAACAAGACCAAGGAGTGGATCAGGAAAAACCATCACTCTGGGGTTCCCATCGCTGCATTGTGCACCGGTGTTTTTCTCTTGGCCGAGACAGGCCTCTTAGATGGCAAAGAGGCAACGACTCACTGGCAGTTTGCCCGTAAATTCAACCGCCACTATCCCAAGGTTTGTTTGAGACCGGAACTGATCCAAACAGAAACACAAAGACTTACCTGCACCGGGGCTGCAACATCGTACTACAATTTTGCCTTAACCCTCATCGAAAAATATGGTTCCAACGAATTGGCGGACGTGTGTTCGAAGTCGCTTCTGGTCGATCCTGTCAGGACCAGCCAGGCACCATACTTTTTCGGTTATAATCTGAAAAGGCACACAGATGCACATATCTCCAAGGCCCAACGGTTTATAGAAAATAACGTTGCAAGCATTACATCCGTCGATGAAATCGCCGGTCATGTCCATTTGAGTTCCCGGCATTTCAAGCGGCGATTCAAACAGGCAACGGGCAGTTCGCCACTCTCCTATCTCCAGGATATGCGAATCGAATTGGCAAAGAAGAGGCTGGAGTCGACACAGGACAGTATCGATGACATAACTCTCCAGATAGGCTACGAAAACGCCAGCACCTTTCGCAGATTATTCAAGGACCGGACCAGTCTGAGTCCGAGGGAATACAGGGATAAATTCGCCCGAAAGAGTCGCTGATTCCGGCAGGTTAAATTCCTGGTTCATCCCACTCAAGCGTACTTTATACCAGGTCAAAAAGGGATGACCTTCGCCGGGTTGCCTGTTTCAGTTTTTCCAACGTATTCATAATCCTGATGAACCTATATTCTGAATGAAAAATTTCATTTTTCAGGGCCCCCTTGAAAGAAGTGAACGTTCTCGAGAAAAAAAGCGAGTTACTTTTGGTTATTTTTGGTTTGTTTAAAGTCTAGCTGGTATATTTTCATTTATTTTGCTTGGGATTGACGTATAAAAAAAAGTTTATGACCTTGTGATTTACTGGGTAGAGGATTCGGTCTATCTCCTGCCGCACAGGGGCTTGATCCCGGCTTTCCTAAGAGCATTGTTTCGAACAACAGGTAACATATGAATTTTTTAACAAATAAATTCAGGGAACAGCAAAATGTTGTTCGACACAATGTTCACTTGAGGTAGCCTGAGAAGTTTTGTGAAAGGAATTGAGCCAGCGGCATTGGAAATCGCACTGCATTCGTATACCTTATCTCCGCATTGACCGGCTATCAGTGATAGGTGAGGTTGCCTCTGCTCATGACAAATCCGGGGTAAGTCTTTTCATCAATTTATATCTTCCAAGCAAGAAAAAAGGAGATGTCCATGAACATGAAGAATGTAAAAAGCTGGAGTATTGTTATGCTGGCAGTGCTTATCTCCCTGCCGCTCTTGGCCTGCCCTTCCTTTGCAGCCAATACGAACAAGGTGATTATCTTCAACGCCGGCTCCCTTGCCATCCCGCTCAAAGAGATGGCCCAGGCCTTCAACAAAAAGTACCCACAGGTCAAGATTGAAAGAGAGGCGGCTGGATCGCGGGCCTGCGCCAGGAAGATCGTCGATTTGCATCTACCCGCCGACATCATGGCCTCGGCCGATTACAAGGTGATCAACAACCTGTTGATCCCGTCCCATGCCGCTTTCAATATCCAGTTTGCTACCAACGAGATGGCCATCATGTACCGGCCGGACTCGAAGTTTGCCAAGGAAATCAACGGCAAAAACTGGTACAAAATCCTTTTGCGCAAAGGAGTGGAGTACGGCCATTCCGATCCGAATGTCGACCCGGCAGGCTACAGGAGTCAACTGGTCTGGCAACTGGCGGAAAAGTATTACAAGGTGCCCGGTCTCTATCATAAGCTGGTAGCCCACTGTCCGATCCAGAACGTACGGCCCAAGGAAACCGATCTGATTCCCATGCTGCAGGCCGGTCAGATCGATTACCTCTTCATCTATAAATCCGTCTGCCAGCAGCATCATATGCCATATGTCAGCCTGCCGGCCCAAGTCAACCTCAGCTCCCAGAAATACGCCGACTTCTACAAGCAGGCCTCATTGAAGATTTCAGGTAAAAAACCCGGTACCTTCACGGTGGTCAAGGGCGGGCCCATGATCTATGGTCTGACGCTGGTCAAGAATGCCCCGAATCCCGAATGGGGAGCCAAGTTCCTTGCCTTTGTTCTTGGTCCTGAAGGTCGTGCGATAATGGAGAAAAACGGACAAGGAACGATCAACCCGCCTGTGGTGACCGGCGATTTGAGTCAGTTGCCGAAGGATTTGAAGTTCCTGGCAAAATGAAAAACTTCAGGATCATCATCTCCTGCCTGGGCGGGATCATGCTCCTGGCGATCATGCTCCCGCTGGGCAAGATGATTGCCTCCGCCTTCCTGCATCCGGCCGCGTTGTATTCGACCCTGGCCCAACGGGAGGTGTACGCATCGATTCTTTTAAGCCTGCGTTGCGCCCTGTGGGCGACCGCAGGCTGTCTTGTTTTAGGGGTTCCTCTAGCCTATGCCTTGGCCCGCTGGGATTTTCCGGCCAAGTCCATCATCCAGGGGATCATCGATCTGCCGCTGATGATCCCCCACACTGCCGCCGGCATCGCCCTGTTAATGGTCTACGGCCCAAGATTTTTCATGGGCAGGCTCTTTGCCAAGGTCGGGATCAGTGTTATGGGGACCGAGTTCGGCATCAGCCTGGCCATGGCCTTTGTCTCGCTGCCGTTTCTGATCAATGCCGCCCGGGACGGCTTTGCCGCCGTTGACCCGCGCCTGGAGCGGGTGGCACGCACTCTTGGCGCCTCGCCATGGCAGGCCTTTTTCAAGGTCAGTCTGCCCCTGGCCTGGCGTTCGATTCTGTCGGGCGCCATTTTGATGTGGGCAAGAGGGATCGCCGAATTCGGGGCGGTGGTCATCCTGACGTATCACCCAAGGACAGCACCTGTTCTAATCTGGGATTGGTTCAACAGCTATGGACTCAAATACGCCTCACCGGTTGCCGTTCTTCTGATCCTCATCTGTCTTATCATCTTTACCACGCTTCGCTGGCTGGCGGCGAAGAACAGGGAGCTGTAGAGGTGCTGAGAGTCGAAGATATCTGCGTAAATTTAGGCGACTTCAGGCTTGATCGAGTCTCGCTCCATGTCAAACCCGGCGAATATCTTGTTCTTCTGGGCTCAACGGGGAACGGCAAGACAGTGCTGCTCGAGACCATAGCCGGGCTCAATCGTCCCGTCTCCGGCCGCATACTCATCAACGGTGAAGATGTGACCCGCCTGGCCCCGGAGAAGCGGCATCTGGGTGTGGTTTACCAGGATTACGCCCTTTTCCCGCACCTGTCGGTTTTTGACAACATCGGCTTTGGTCTGCGCTTTAAAGGGGCAGCCAAAAAGCAAATCGGGGAAGCTGTCGAAGAGATGGCGGGATTTTTAGAAGTAGGACATCTCCTTAAACGCCGTCCGAGTCGTCTGTCGGGTGGGGAGCGCCAGCGGGTGGCACTGGCCCGTGCTCTGGTGATGAAGCCCCATGTACTGCTGCTTGACGAGCCGTTGAGCGCGCTTGACCGGGTCTCACGCTCTCGGATCCAGAAGGTACTCAAGAGAATTCATGCCGAACTCTCGGTGACCATTGTTCATATCACGCATAATCTCAAGGAGGCCTTTTCTCTGGCCGATCGCCTGGGGGTGATGAAGAACGGACGTCTTCTGCAGGAAGGGCTTCCCGAGACAGTGCTTAAAAGCCCCCGGGACCGCAGTGTGGCCGAGTTGCTGGGGATTGAAAACATGATTGCGGCCTCGGCTGCGGGGAGCATGCTTACAACCACATTTGGAGAAATCGCCATGGACCGGCTTATAGATAGTGAGGCTCGGCCCACCGGTAATATTTTCTTGAGTGTACCCGCCTGGTGTATAGAACTCTTTCCCCAAAGGCCTGAGGAGGAGTATATCTGGCAGGGGAGAATGGCGATCTCCGATAGTCGTTACCTGGCCAGGGCCGTGTCCCTGGAGCTGGATCCTGGCAGCGGACCGCATTTAAGGGCCTCCCTTTCTATGCGTGAGGCTGAAGCCGCCGGAGTTGCATTGACAGCCGGCTCTCCGATTCCGGTTGGCATTCGAAGCCGGGGGGTAAACTGGGTCCCGGACGAGGGTCCGGCCGGATCAACTCGCACCTAAAGGGTACTCGAAGTCAAAGTTCATACCCGAAGGGTGCTTATCTCTTTCAGTGGCCTTTGATGAACACCGTGCAGCCTCGAAATGAGACATAATGGTGTCTTTTCCTCAAATGAAGAGGTATTTAAGGCAGCTTTTTATATCTTCCCCATGAGTAGTATCGAATAGACTAACGGCAAAACAATAAGCCAAGTGATACTGGATACCTTAAACGAATACCAGTGTAATACCCTTGTGGTCGGCAAAAGGGGCATCAGCAGGAACGAAGAATTTCTCTTTGGTTCCATCTCCAATACCATTGCCAGAAAAACAGAAGGATTCACCACCTGAATTATTTCGTAGTTCCCAACCCGGATTTTTCATCAAGCGATCAGGTCCAGTCCGCTGGCCACGGACTTATCATAGAGTTCTTTGAGGTGGGCGCGTTGGACGGAGGCGACGATACCCTCTATTTTTGCTGCCAACGCTCTTGTTACAAGATCGAATTTGACGCCACAGACATATTCCGTTCCTTTCTTGCCTCTGATTTTTGAGACATGGCGAATATTGCCATTGAGACGGACCACCATCATACCGTCGATGATGAATTCTAACGTTCTGTTTTCATCTACTTTGAAAAATTCCTGTTGGTTTTTTTTGATCGAAAAAGACATCCCACTGACGCTTATATCGACGATTCTGGCGGTTACCGAATCCTGTTTACGCTTTCCCACCACCAGGACTTTCATATCCAGTTTTTCCGGGACTTTTGCCCGAAACTCCCTGGCACCACGGACGATCCGTCCGACTATCGGAAAGGCTAGGCGAAGGACGGGAAGTTCCCGTACCTCTGTGATATCCTGGAATGAAGTCCCGAGTTCAACGGCATAGGAAGTGGTAAACAACCTAAGAAGGATTCTTCGGGTACTTCTGATATTGAGGTTGCCGATTCCCGGTTCCAGGGGCAGTGAGATAATATGGGTCATATTCTTCAAATAGCTGCCCGCTTTATACTTCGGTTCGGTCATGACGACTTCTCCTTCAACTTCGGTCGGCACCAGGTCGGGAACGTCGTCATATATCCTGCTGAAATAAACCCGCGACATCCCGTCGAGTTCCACTTCCACAACCTTCTCGTCGAAAAGGGCGCTTTGAAGGTAAGGGAGAACATCTGTTGCTTTATAAAATATATCACCTAGTTCAAGAGATTCCTCGACACTCTCCCGGGTATAAATCATATCCGGAAAAAACATCGACAGACGTTTCTGTACGCGTTCGTAAATTGAGAGTGCGTTGTTATCTTCCATACCTTGGTAATGAGAATTCCTGACTTTTGTAAAATGGCATCATCGGATAAATAACAGTAGTATTCAGGTTATCCAATTGAATGTAAAAAAGAAAGGGTGCGCTCCCAAAAACCACACATTTAAAATACCCAAACTTTTGACATGGAAACGACTCTTTTGCGTCTACCGGGAGAAGGCCATGCTGAGAGTGCGATAAATCAGTTTTGCCGCCAGATAATTCGGGGCGGAAATTTCGTGTTTTGGCGTGAGACCAACGACATCGAATCCGACAATCTTCTTCTCCAAAGCCACTTGCCCGATCAGACGAGTGAGCATGTACCAATCGATGCCTCCCGGTTCGGGATGAGAAACGGATGGCATGGATGAGGGATCGAGAACATTCAGGTTGATGGTGATATAGACTCGGTCGCTTAAGATGTCCAGGGCGTCATTGGCGGCGTTGATGCCGTGACGGAACAGATCTCGGGCAAAGACGATTCGGTCGGGGTCGGTACGGGACCGTTCAATCTTTTCCATTCCCCGAATGCCGATTTGGACAGAGGGACAAAGCTTATTGACCTCGGTCATAAGGCAGGCCGATGTGATCTCATGTTTATGCGCCGTCTGCAGGTTTGCATGGGCATCCAATTGCAGGACGTTGAGGCTCCGATACCGATCAAGTGCTGCCTGAACCAGACCCAGGGTGACCAGTCTGTTACCACTCATCCCCACAACGGTTTTGTCTTCTCGGAAAAGGGACACGGTTTTCTTCTGGATCTCCGTGATCATCTCCGATGATGATTCGGGACATTGGAGTGGAGGTAAGGTACAGATACCGTTCAGATAAACCTCGCTATCGGTTTCATGGTCATAGAGAAAAAGCAAGGTTGAAGCGTCCAGAATGGCCTGGGGGGCATGGTCCGCCCCTTCGGTTTCCTTGCTGGAAGGTATCGGCAAAACGATTATCTTTGCATGATGATATTCCCGATATTTCGGTGGAATATTGGCAAACTGTAATGTATTGGTCAAGGGAGTGCTCCGATATCGAGTTAGTTCCTGTCCGAAAACTGTTATTTGTCCCGATATCTTCGTTATGCTCAAAATTTTTATCCTCGGAATATCACCTATATGCCTGCGGTAAAAAATTTGACCATGCCTCGATCTCGAACCAAATCCCTAGTTTTCGGATAGAAACGAGTTAGCAGTAATCCGGAAAACGGTGCCGGATGATATTTTTTCTTTAATAGAAAATATTAGACGTTTGCTGCGCTTATCTCAAGATGAAAGTGTAACGTAGCAGAAAGAATCTGTCTGAAATTTCTTTGTTATGGTAAGTTGGTCCTTAATTTTTTGGGAAAAATACGAACAGATATAACAGGAGAATCATGAATTCCTTAACGCTTCAACCCGTCACCAAGGTGGATGGGGTTATTAATCTCCCCGGCTCAAAAAGTGTATCGAACCGGGTATTGCTGCTTGCAGCCTTGGCTTGCGGAACCACTACGTTGACCAACCTTTTGGATTCGGATGATATCCGGCATATGCTGGCTGCACTTGATAAGTTGGGGGTATATTGCAGCTTGAATGACGACAAGACCCGATGTGAGATAAGGGGGGTGGGTGCACCGTTTGTCATGGAGCAGGAGACGACGCTTTTCCTCGGCAATGCCGGTACGGCCATGCGACCTCTCTGTGCCGCTCTCTGCCTGGGGCGAGGCAGTTTTGTCCTGACCGGTGAACCACGTATGGAAGAGCGGCCCATCGGCGACCTGGTCGATGCGCTGAGGCAGGCGGGAGCCGATGTCTATTACCTGAAAAAAGAGGGCTTTCCGCCTTTAAGGATTAAGGCTTCCGGTCTCTCCGGTGGAAAGGTTGTCATCGACGGCCGTGTTTCCAGCCAGTTTCTCACGGCATTTCTCATGGCTTCTCCATTGGCTTCATCCGACAGTATTGTCTCAGTGAAAGGGGATCTGGTCTCCAAACCCTATATCGATATCACCCTGAAGATCATGGCGGCCTTTGGTGTTGCGGTCGAAAATCGGAATTTTACGGAATTTTATATTAAAGGTACTCAGCGTTATTCCAGCCCCGGCAATTTTCTGGTTGAGGGAGACGCCTCCTCGGCCTCGTATTTTCTGGCCGCCGCCGCCATCAAGGGAGGTAAGGTGAGGGTCAATGGGGTCGGTCGCGGATCTTTACAGGGAGATGTGCAGTTTGCCAATGTTTTGGAGGCCATGGGGGCGAAGATCAGCTGGGGTAAGGGATTCATTGAGGCGGAGCCGGGTGTCCTGCACGGAGTGGATATGGATATGAACCATATCCCGGATGCTGCCATGACCATAGCCGTAGCTGCCCTGTTTGCCCAAGGACCAACGACGATTCGTAATGTCGGCAACTGGCGGGTAAAGGAGACCGATCGCTTGTCAGCCATGGCAACAGAACTTAGAAAACTTGGCGCCGAGGTGGTGGAAGGAGAAGACTTTATCAGGATTCATCCGCCGAAAAAACTCAATCAGGCCGTCATCGATACCTACAACGACCACCGCATGGCCATGTGCTTTTCTCTGGCAGCCCTGGGCGATGTTGGCGTCACCATCAATGATCCCAGCTGTACGTCCAAGACCTTTCCGGACTATTTTGAACAGTTCGCCAGGATTACAAAAGGCCGATGACAGAATCGGAAGTGGCCCATACCGGCGGCCGGCCTATTCCTCGGGTTGTTGCTTCTTCCGGTCGTCGTCTTTCATCAGTTTGTAATTGATGCTGTCAACCATGGCCTGCCAGCTTGCCTCAATGATGTTGACCGAAACGCCCACTGTTCCCCAACGGCAATACTTGTCCTTGCTTTCGACCAGTACCCGGACCTTGGCGGCCGTGCCACTCTGGCCGGAAAGGACTCGAACTTTATAGTCGGAGAGTTCCATTTCATCAAGGGTTGGATAGAACCGTATCAGGGCTTTTCGCAGGGCGCAGTCCAGGGCGTTGACCGGACCGTCTCCCATGGCTGCGGTATGTACCTCGTCGCCGCCAACGGAAAGGCGGATGGTCGCTTCGGTCAGCGGGGGTTTGTCCATCCGGTATTTATTGCTCATTACCCGGAATCCTTCCAGCTTGAAATAGTTCCGCTGCATACCGAGTGCCCTGCGCATCAGCAATTCAAAGCTCGCCTCCGCCCCTTCGTACTGATAACCCTGGTTTTCCAGGTCTTTTAATTCATTGATGATGGAGGCAAGGACCGGATCGCCGATATCCAGCTTCAGACCCCATTTTCTGGCCTTGTGCAGGACATTGGATCTTCCGGATTGGTCGGAGATAAGGACTCTTCTGATATTCCCGACCTTTTCAGGTTCTATATGCTCATAGGTCAACGGGTTGCGTTGGACGGCACTGACATGGATCCCGCCTTTATGGGCAAAAGCCGATTCTCCTACATAGGGTTGAAATCGGTTGTGCTGCAGGTTGGCCAGCTCATCTACAAGACGGGATGTGCTGTACAGCCTGTCGATATGTCTTCGAACCTCGCAGTCCAGTCCCATTTTGAAGACCAAGGCCGGAATGATAGAGGTGAGGTTGGCGTTGCCGCAGCGTTCTCCATAGCCATTGATTGTCCCTTGGACATGGTCGATGCCCAGTGACAGGGCCAAAAGCGAATTGGCAACGGCAGTCTCTGAGTCGTTGTGGGAGTGGATACCGAGTTTGATCTGGTGGTTGTTTGTCTTCAGGTGCTTACGGACATCTTCAATAATGGACTGGATTTCATTGGGCAGAGTACCGCCGTTCGTATCACAAAGAACAAGCGTGTCGGCCCCTCCCGCCACTGCTCTGTTCAGGGTTTCCATGGCATAGTCGCGGTTGTTTTTATAGCCGTCGAAGAAATGCTCGGCATCATAGAAGAGGTGTTGGACATGTTTTTTCAGGTAGCTGAGCGTGTCTTCTATGATCAAGAGGTTCTCATCTAGCGCGATATGCAACGCATCACGGACATGGATATCCCAGCTCTTGCCGAATATGGTGATAACCGGAGTCCTGGCATCGAGCAGTGCCTGGAGGTTCGGGTCCTTGGATGGTGAATTTTGAAAATGCCTGGTTGAACCAAAGGCTGCAAGCCGTGCATGCTTAAGCTGCACTTCCTGCATTTTTTTAAAGTAGTCGACAGAAACCGGATTTGAACCCGGCCAACCGCCTTCGATATAGTCGATACCGAGTTTATCCAAGGCTTGGGTAATCTTGATTTTATCTTCAACGGACAGGTTGAAATTTTCGGCTTGGGTTCCGTCTCGGAGTGTGGTGTCGTAGATCTCGATAGTTCGACCCATGGGTGCCTCATTTTCAGGTTGGTATGTCGATAGTTTGCTTTTGTAAGAGTTTGCCGTAGGTGCGGCCTGCTATGAAACCCGGGATAGATGACTTACAATAAGGAAAATTTTATAAAATGCAAATAATTTATCCTGAAGGCAAATACAAGACAGGGCAGCATCTTTGCCCACAGGAAGACGGGTCTCCCAAGGAGGCGAGTTATTTCTTGTTGTTATTATGAGTTCGGGTTTGGTCAAAGACCTTCTTTTGAGCCAGATGGAGAAAAAACAGAGTCCAGATCAGTCCGGCCGGAGTCAGGGCAAGCAACCAGGAGAATCCTGCAAAATAATAGGAGCGCAAGCCGGTAAAAAAGGCCCATATCCCAAGGCAAATCGGGATCAGAATAAGGCAGATCCGTAATTCCAGGAAACGCGGTTGCGGCTGCGGTCGTCCCCGGCGTCTGATATATTCCTGTTTTTGCGGTATGTTTAAAAAGTAATAAAAGATGATATGGATAATTGCCCACTGGCTGAAAAGGGTAAAGACCACGTCTGTCAGCCAATGGGAGGCCGACATCATCCTGGAGATACCCATGAGTGTGGTGAAACCAACGGAAAAAACCAAAAAAAATCCGCTGATCCAACGCTTTTCTTTTGGAAGGCAGGCCATGAGCGCATAGGCAAAGATTATGGACATGGCGGCCGTTGCCGTATGACCACTGGGAAAGCTTCCGGTATACGATCCATGGGTGAAAAAGAGGGGGCCTGTATGATACCACACAGAAAAGGGGGCCTTGCCGGAAAAGACGGTACCAGGCCGGGCCCTGCCCACGATTTGCTTTACAGTATGGGTAAAGAGAAGGGAGCTGCAAAAGGCACTTGTTAAAATAAATCCGCAGACAGGACGGGCTGCAGCCATGAAGAGAGCAAAACTGGACCGGTCTTTTGGTTGGTCATATCTTCGCTGCCAGGAAACGAAATAGAGAAGCAGGGCGATAAACAAGAGGGGATAGAGAAAGTCGCCTGCTCCGGGGCGAGGATCGCCGTTGAAGATTGATCTGTTCATAATTTCGGCAAAACCCTGAAGCTTATGTGTTGAAAAATAAAGCGTCCACCGGTAATCGTAGGGAGTGACCCCTATTAGAAAAATTACTCCGGCACACAGGATAAGAAAAAGACTGATCCCCCTCCTTGAGGAGCCATGAGGAAAAGAAGGTGTCTGCATCGTGTGTTGAGGATTTCCGTTCACGGAGATATAAATGATAACAATCGGTAAAGGTTGTAGGGATTTTCCCAAAAGGTATCGAAGGACATTTTGGTAAAAGCCTTTGATTTCAGGATGCCGTGTTATACTATATAATCTTTATAAAGAAAACCTGATCGAAGAGATGTTCAGATTATCGACCAAGGCAGAAACTCAGCGTTTACGTTTGGGCACAGAGGGAGTGGGTCGAAATTTTGAGGTGGCTCTATGGAGTATGAGGCATGGATAAGAGAATGTATTACAACATTTATTGCGTCATCACCGGAAAATTCACTTCACCGCATTGATGCGGAACCGGCTTTTGGGCAGCCATTTATCGGCTTTTCAAAAGGAGATGATCCTCTGTATGATTTTTTCAAAAAGGATATCGGTAGGTTTTACCATCTTCCCAATGAGATCTTTTCTGCCGCCTTTCCGGAAAAGAAGGTGATCCCGGCACAGCTCTCCGTTATTTGCTGGATCCTGCCCCAGACGGAGGCGACCAGAAAGGATCATCGCCTGCAGACCACTTATCCATCTGAAAGGTGGACACGTGTCCGACAGTTCGGAGAAGAGTTTAACAACCATGTCCGCAAAGCGGTGGTGAATGTATTACATGAGAAGGGGTATCGTGCCGTGGCTCCGGCCCTGTCTCCCCTATGGGAGAGAAAACATGCTCTATCCAATCGATAACGTTCTTTATAATGACCTGGCTCTCCGTATTCCGCAAGAGGTCTGTCAAAAAACCGGCTGCAAATTTGACGAGAAAGAGACGGCATTTGTCCTTTCTGCCTGGAGTGATGTGTACAGAATATATCCAAACCGACAGAAAATTGTCTGCCAAAGAGGAGATGGACCGGGGCCGCACAGTTATTTCAGTGTATTTTTAATGCATCATTTGCTCAGCAATCAGAAAATCGATCCTGTCGGTGAATGGATTTCAGAAAAGGACATTCCCGGTGGAGCCACATTTTTCAGAGGACCTCATCAGATTCCAACCCAGATTATATCCGACCGGTATGGAAACGATTTGCGTTCTCTGAGAACAACATGCGAACAACTCGGAGGGAAAACACTTCCGTTGGCAGATATTGCCTTCTCATTTCAAATTACTCCCCGGACACCGTTGGCCCTGCTTTATTGGCAGGGTGATGAGGATTTTGGGCCCGAGGCAAAAATTCTCTTTGATAGAATACTGGCCGGGTATCTGGCAGCCGATGCTGTTTTCGCCTTGGCAGTCGATGCCTGTGAACGGATATCCGGAGGATGAAGATTTTGTGCATCTCTTTCCCTAACCCGGATTTCTCATCAGTTCAGGCGGTGTCAGGTTCGAGGTTTTTGGCAATGAACAGATAAGCACCCTTCGGGCATAAACTCCGACTTCGATAGTAAACTATGTTTATTGCCAAAACATACTGATGAAGATGGCACCGCCTGGGCGGACCTTCGGTGAACATTGTGTTAATTTCAGTTCAAAAAATAAGAAATATAACATGTTGAGAATAGGAAGATTTCTAAAATCAACACAATGTTCATGAGAAATCCGGGCCAACAACCGTAAAGGAGGTATTATGAAGGACACATTGCAACCGGGAATAGAACATGAATTCACCTACCTTGTTCCCACCACAAAAACAGTTCCGGCCTTGTATCCGGAGGCTGAAGAATTTCAGGTTATGCCCAATGTCTTTGCCACCGGATTTTTGGTCGGGTTTCTTGAATGGGTGTGCATTCAGGCCCTGAAACCGCATATTGACTGGCCCAATGAGCAGACCGTAGGAACACAGGTAACTATCAGTCATGTGGCGGCGACTCCCCCCGGTATGGAGGTGACGGGAAAGGTAAAGCTTGTAGAAGTAAAAGGGAAACAATTGATTTTCGAGGTCGAGGCCCACGATCAGGCCGGTCCTATTTGCCGGGGAACCCACGAGCGCTTTATTATCAATGCTGAAAAATTCAACAAGAAACTGCAGGAAAAAATTGAGAGTTTTAAGGCGTAAACCAGCATGGCTGGTCCATATTGACCAGCCATCTCAACCCCTTGCCGGGTACATGCAACTCTGAAAGACCGTCTTCCCTGTCCGTCCCGGCACCGCTTCTCCGGTGAACTTTTCTCAAAACTTTTTAGAACGCATATTGCAAGAGTCGAGGTGGCATGCTAGCCAAGAAGACGTGTGGTTCACTATACTAGAGTAGTTTCCATCCGAAAACGGCGCTTTTGCCCTAACTCGTCGTTGCGTTGCCAAATTTAATCCTCGGAATATTAAGTATCTGCCTCCGGTTAAATTTGCCACCGCGCCTAGATTTAGAAGAGGTAAGCGAAGACTCCGAAATCCCTCGTTTCAGGATGGAAACTAGAGTATGTGAACCACACAAGCGCCGCGGGATAGCGGGCTGCATCGGCTCTCCCGAAGGGCGGAAAAGAGATGCGCAATATTTTTTTATTCTGCCTCAGATTGTCCCCATAAAATACATGAGCTGCATATTGTTAACACATTGCAATAACGTTAGAAAAGTTCAGTCGGCAAATTTTTCATGAAATATGCGGAGCAGATGCAGATTGCCGACAATAAAAAGTTGAGTCGTCCCTTTTTTTCTCTTTTAAGAGATGATATGAATAAATTTCAGACAAATGAAGGAATATAAATAAATCCCTTTAGCTTCCGGAGGCTGTATATGAAAATGACGATAGGAAAAAAACTTGGGGTGATTCTACTGGTGGTTGCCGTATTGCTTCCTATCTCCATTGTGATCAACTGGTATTACGGGGAAAAATCCATACAGATGGCCGAACAGACCAGGATCGAATCCTACCCATTTGCCATGAAGGCCAAGCAGATGCAGGTTGCCGTCATTCAGGTCCAGCAGTTTCTTTCGGATATTTCAGCTACAAGAGGAGCTAAAGGGTATGATGACGGTTTCGACAATGCCAAGGCGCAGGCGGAGAAGTTTACAAGTCTTTACAACGACTTCAACGCCATGTTTACCCGGGAAAACGACAGCAGGAATCTGGCGGCTCTGGCAAAGATGAAAAGCGATTTCGATGCCTATTATGAGATGGGCAAGAAGATGGCGGCTGTCTACATCAAGGACGGGCCGGACGAAGGGAATAAACTGATGGAGAAGTTCGATCCTCTGGCCGATCAGATCTCCAAAGAGGTAGACTCCTTCATCCAAGGCCAGGTCAATGAACTTGATTCCAATCTGAAAACAGTCTCATCCGATGTTCATTCAGCGAGAATGATGACAGTCTTAATGGGAATTATCATATTAGTTGTTATCGTTTTGATGACCCTTGCCACCACCAGCGGGATAAGAAAGAATGTGGTCAAAATATCCGGTTTTGTCGAAGGCATGGCAAAGGGGGATTTTGCCTCCAAATTGGTTATTAAGAGCGGGGACGAACTCGGACAGATCGCAGGTCAGCTCAATGCCATGAAACAGCAGGTGGCAAATGTTCTCAAAGAGATATTAGGCAGCAACGAACTGATGACCGCATCTTCACAGGAGCTGTCTGCTATTTCCAAGCAGATGCTGGCAGGAGCCGAGCAGACATCATCACGATCCAATACCGTGGCCACCGCCGCCCAGGAGATGAGTGCCAATATGTCATCAGTGGCCGCAGCCACCGAACAGGCCTCAACCAATGTCTCAATGGTCGCCACGGCCACCGAAGAGATGACCGCTACCATAAACGAAATCTCACAGAATACCGAGAAGACCCGTTCCATCAGCGAGGAAGCGGTGGTCAAATCCAAATCCGCTTCACAGAAGATAAACGATCTCGGTGCGGCAGCGCAGGAGGTTGGCAAGGTAACCGAGACCATTACCGAGATCTCCGAGCAGACTAATCTTTTGGCCTTGAATGCGACCATTGAGGCGGCCCGGGCCGGAGAGGCGGGAAAAGGCTTTGCCGTAGTTGCCAATGAGATTAAGGAACTGGCCAAGCAGACAGCCGGCGCAACGCTGGAGATAAAACAAAAGATAGAGGGGATTCAAGGAACGACGGCCGGCACGGTTGAAGAAATTGAAGGGATATCCAAGATCATTGTTGAGGTCAATGATATGGTGGCAATCATTGCAACCGCTGTTGAAGAACAGTCGGTAACAACAAAAGAGATTGCCTCAAACGTCAGCCAAGCCTCGATGGGTATTCAAGAGGTTACCGAAAACGTGGCGCAGAGTTCGACGGTATCCGAAGAGATAGCCCGAGATATTGCCGGGGTAAATCAATCGGCCAAAGAGATTTCAGTCAACAGTGCCAATGTTGACTCCAATGTGGTCAAACTTAACGAAATGGCAGCAAGGTTACGAGAAATTGTTGCCAAATTCAGAGTATGACAGGTGCGGACGTCCTATCCGCAGCCATCCGGGCCTCATGGGGAACGCCTTCGGGCCCCCACGAGGCCCCTTCCAGTGATGACTTCCACCTCCCGGGTTTTAGAAAAGTATACATAAGTCGAATGAACCTGAATTTTTTCCATATAATTCAGGGGGTATTTTCAATTCATTTCTGGATTCCCTCGAGTGTTTTTGCCATAATAAGAGTACCTCTTGCAGGGGGAAGTTGAAGTTTTCCTCTCTTGCTCCTGCTGGAAGAAAATATTGTCTGATCCCATATCTGTCCTGAGCTATTTATATTTTTTTATTTCTTCATGGTGGGTTACAGATGGAAAGATGTGTCAGAGGTAATCGATTGATGCTTCACCTTTCCATACGGTATTGTATCGTCGCTCTTCTTCTTTGCCTTGTCTCAATGATTTTCCTCCGGATCGATGCCTATGGTCAGGAGAAAAAACAGATCCTCGTTCTTCACTCGTATAATAAGGGTCTTGATTGGACCGATAATGAGGATAGTGGCATTATGACTGCCCTGTCACCCTATCTGGATACCATCGAGGTCCATACCGAATTCATGGATACCAAAAGGATCCCTGTTAACGATTTTGCCCCCGATTTTCTTCATTACCTTGAAAAGAAATATGGAAAAACAAAGTTTCAATGCATTATCACTACCGATGATGATGCATTCAACTTCATGCGCCGGAATCGACAGGTCCTTTTTCCTGGTGTTCCGATAGTGTTCTGCGGTGTCAATTATCTTAGTGATTCTGATACGCTAACCAGTCATGACTTGATTACCGGAGTCGTCGAGGACTTTGATATACCTGCAACCCTTCAGGCAGCTTTGCGGCTTGAGCCTGAAACGAAAAAGGTTGTCATCATCAATGATCGTACCACCACCGGCAGTGCCAACCGAAAAATCATTGACGGCATTATTCCCTCTTTCAAATCCCGGTTGAAATTTGAGTTTTTTGAAGATCTCAGCATGCCCGAACTGTTACAGAAGGTTCGAGCACTGGGGCAGGGAACCGTCATTTTGCTGATGACGTTCAACAGGGATACAACCGGCCATGATTTTGATTACAACCAAAGCATTTCCCTGATATCCAAGGCAGCAAAAGTGCCGATTTACGGGGTTTGGAGATTTTATCTCGGAAAAGGCATTGTCGGCGGAATGTTGACAAGCGGCAGGATTCAAGGAGAAATAGCGGCAAAAATGGCCTTGCGTATTCTTGCAGGAGAACCAGCTGGAAATATTGCAATAATTAAAAAGAGTCCCAATCGGTTTATGTTTGATTTCAGGCAGCTTAAGCGCTTTGATATTCCGGTTTCCCGCCTACCGAAGAGTTCGTTGGTGATTAATACGCCGCAGACTTTTTATCAGCTCCATCCCCAGTTATTTTACGCTGGAATTGCGGCGTTTGCCAGCCTGGTGCTCATTATAATCCTGCTCCTCGGACGGATGAAGGAGCGGAGACTGTCATTGGATGAGCTGGGAAAAGCCCATCGGCAAAATGTGACTATTTTGGAAAGTATTGCCGACGGTTTCGTGACCTTTGACCAAGAATTTCGTTTTACCTATATAAACAATGAGGCCGAAAAAATTCTTGGCCGGAATCGGGATGATCTTTTGGGAAGAGAATATGGGGAGGTTCCCCTTTTTTCTGTGGGAAGCCCTATCGACAGTCTCTTCCGGCAGGTGATGGAGACGCGGGAAGCCGGAGAATTGGAGTACCTTCACAGTCTGGCGGATCGTGGTGAAAATCAATGGATCGCTTTTAAAGCCTATCCTGCTGAAGATGGCGGTATTTCAGTATATTTCAGGGATATTACCGAGAGAAAAAAAGCCGATGAAGAACTCATCCGTCTTGCGACGGCCATTGAACAGTCAGCGGAGGCAGTATTTATAACCGATACGAATTGGATAATCCGTTATGTCAACCCCGCTTTTGAGCATATGAGCGGTTATGGAAGAAATGACATTATCGGCAGACACACCAGCATACTGAAAAGCGATGCCCATGATTCGGCATTTTATCGACGGATCCGTGAGACGTTGAAAGCCGGGAAGGTATGGTCGGGCCGGATAACCAGCCGGAAAAAGGATGGTTCGGTCTTCGAGTCCGAGGCCACTGACTCCCCGGTTCGCGATGCCACGGGCACTATCATTAACTACGTAGGCGTTTCACGGGATATAACGGTTGAAATGCGGCTTGAAAAAGAGTTGCGCCAGGCCCAGAAGATGGAGGCGATAGGCACCTTGGCCGGTGGTATTGCTCATGACTTCAATAACATACTCTCAATAATAATCGGATTTACCGAGATGGCCAAAATGAAGTTGCCGGAATCGGATCCCATCAGTGAGAATCTGCAGAGGGTGCTTGATGCCGGTGGCAGAGCCACGGAATTGGTCAAACAGATACTCACCTTCAGCCGTTGGAAGGAACAGGAGAAAAAACCTGTTCAGATTGCCTCTTTTGTCAAAGAAGCACTGAAGCTGATGCGGCCGCTTATACCATCTACCATAGAAATCCGCCGGGAGATTTTGGTAGCGCCTGAACAAACAATTGTCCTGATGGACCCGACGGAGATCCATCAGGTTTTGATGAACCTTTGTACCAACGCCTCCCATGCCATGCGGGAAAAGGGAGGCATACTCAGTGTCAGAGTGATGGATCTTGAGGCTGATCATGTCCTTGTTTCCAGACACTTGGATCTGGAAATAGGCTCGTATATCTGTCTTTCCGTAAGCGATACCGGTATTGGAATGGATGCGGCAACCTTAGAGAGGATTTTCGACCCCTATTTTACCACCAAAGAACTGGGTGTTGGCACCGGTTTGGGATTGCCGGTCGTTCAGGGCATCGTCAAAGGTCATCACGGTGGAATCTCGGTTTACAGCGAGCCCGGGAAAGGAACGACATTCAATGTCTATCTCCCGCGAATTGAAGGCGGTGGGCTTACATCAGACACCAAACGGGAGGTTTTTCCGCCGGGTAGCGAACGGATACTTTTTCTTGATGATGAAAAACAGATGGCAGAGCTTGGAGCAGAGATGCTTACCCCCTTCGGCTACAAAGTGACGGCCATGACAAGCAGCCGGGAGGCCCTGGAGATGTTCAGAGCTAATTCCGGTGCCTTTGATCTGATAATAACCGATATGACCATGCCTGTTGTAACCGGTAAGCAATTTGCCATGGAGGCCAAAGCCCTCCGACCGAAACTTCCGGTAATTCTCTGCACGGGCTTCAGTGAATTAATAAATGAAATCAAGGCAAGGGAATCCGGCATAGATGCTTTTTTGATGAAACCCTATTCAACGAATGATCTTATGAGAACAATACGCAGGGTTCTGGGAAAATGATCTGTGCCCGCCTGCAAGCAGTGGTGGAAAGGCAATGAGGCCGCAGGGCAACGGCCGGAAGCGACAAACTTCACCGGCTTGTTTCTTTCAGTTTTTCAAAAGTAGGCGGAATCCGTATGCACCGGAATTAAAGTCGTCAGCGTATTTACTTTGGGGTAGATGGGGGTATACAATAGAGAACGTTAAGCAGGTTCTCTATCGAAATTCAACAAGTTGCAGGAAAGAGTGTCCTCGTCTGATAAAAACGCAGTTACGTAGGGGGCTCTCAGGAAAAGGAATTTTTCATGGTTCAACAGGTAGTTTCCAAACGTCTTCCCTCCCGTCTTGCCTCGCTTTGCTCCTTTCTTACATTGGGTTTGGGGGCCTTTGCTTTAATCGGATGGGTTTCTGCTATACCATGGCTCACAGCGCTTTGGCCTGGCGGCATACCCATGGCTCCGAGTACTGCCCTGTTATTTTTACTGCTTGGGGCCTCAGGCTGGACACTAACCTATTTTTCAAAGAATTCACCGGTTTTTATATTCTGCAGTTTACTATCATGGCTTGCAACTCTTCTTGCCCTGGTTCTCCTCGTCGTATCGAGTCTTGGTATTCATTCTCAAGCTGAATATCTGGGAATGGATATCTCAGGTGTTGTGGGCGGGGCACCGATCGGGCATATGTCACCCTTGACGGCGCTGTGTTTTGTAATTGTCGGAGCCTCTCTTCTGCTTCAATACTATGACGGCAAGCGTCTGATTCCATCTTTTTTTCTGGCAAGTACCTCTTTTCTCGTCAGTTTGGTTCTGATAATAGGGTATCTTGTCGGGGCGCCGCTACTTTACGGAACCGGAATCATACCCCCAGCCATGACCACTTCCCTTGCCTTTTTCATGCTCAGCATTGCGCTCCTTTGTCTTGCCGGGATGCAAATCTGGCGGCATGATTCCCTGTACGATGATTCATCCGCCCAGGCCACAGTTGTCCTTTTTCTGGTCTTTGTTCTCGTTGTAACAGTTATATTATCAGCCGGTTATCTTTACTCTAGCAATCTAAAACAGCATTTTCACAGGCAGGCGGAGGCCGATCTTGCAGCGATTGCCGACCTAAAAATCAGCGACTTACAGCAGTGGCGCCGGGAGCGCTTACGGGACGCCTCACTCTTTTATAAAAATAGTGTCTTTTCCAGTCTGGTATCCCGATTTCTTGCCGATCCGAAAAACCAAAAGGATCATGATCAGCTTCAAAACTGGCTACAAAACTTTCAAGGGAATTCCGCCTATGACAGAGTCTCCTTAATAGATTCACAAGGTGTGGTACGAATATCTATTCCCGATAACAGGGAGCCAGAAGAGAACGGAAAAGAAAAAGATTATAACCAGATACTGCAGTCACGGCTAATTTCCATCATTGATTTTCATCGGGATCCTCCCAACCGAAAACTTCATATGGATATCGCTGTTCCTCTCCTTATCGGGCCGGGATGGGAAAAGGCCATGGGAATACTCATTTTCCATATAGATCCCGAACGGTATTTATACCCTCTGATTCGGCGCTGGCCGATACCAAGCCGGACGGCGGAAACCTTTCTTGTCCGTAGGGAGGGCAAAGATGTTCTGTATCTCAATGACCTGCGATTTAAAGAGGAAACCGCGCTTTCCTTGCATTTCCCGTTAACCAGGACCAGTTTGCCGGCCGTCATGGCAGTTTTGGGCAAAAAGGGAATCGTCCGGGGGAGCGACTATCGCAATATGCCGGTTCTGGCTGCGTTACGGAACGTTCCCGCTTCACCATGGTTTCTCGTAGCCAAAATGGATTTGGATGAAGTCAATCAGCCTCTGTATCAACGCCTGCTCTGGATAACGGGATTGATCGGCACCTTGCTGTTCGGATCAGCAGCGGTCATTGCCTTGGTTTGGAGAAACCAACGGGCTCAATTCTATCGTCTCAGATATGTGGCGGCAAAGGCGGCGGAAGATTCGGAAAAGAGGCTGGCGACCATATTCGAGAGCGCCAAAGACGGAATCATGGTGGCGGATGCCGAGAGCAAACGGTTTGTTGCCGCCAATAGAGCCATCGGTGAGATGCTGGGCTACAGTCATGAAGAGCTGATGTCCATGGGGGTTGAGGATATTCACCCAAAGAAAGACCTGCCGGCGATTGTTGAAAAATTTCAACGTCAGGCTCTTGGTGAGATATCCGTTGCCATAGCTATGCCGATGAAACGCAAGGACGGCTCGATCTTTTATGCCGACATTAATACCACCCCGATTGATTTCGGCGGGCGGGACTGTCTCCTGGGAACCTTCCGGGATATTACGGAGAGAATAAAGGCAGAGGCTCGTATTGAACATTTGAACAGGGTTCTACGGGCGATTCGCAACATCAACCAGCTGATCGTTAGGGTCCGAACGGCGGAGGAGTTGAGAAAAAGTGCCTGTGACCTCCTGGTAGGCCACGGAAGCTATGTCAGTGCCTTAATCATCCTGACCGATCAAAAAGGAAGACCGGTGAGTCACACGGAAACAGGCGTTGGAGAGGGATTTCAACTGCTTGTTGAGCAGATGGAACAAGGGGAATTGCCTCCCTGCTGTAAAGCCGCCGATGCAGTGGACGGTGTCCGCTTAATCAGGGAGCAGGACAATGTTTGTCAGTCATGTCTCATTGCCGATGGCTGTCAATCGCAGCAAAAGATGTCCATTCGTCTCATGCATCAGGGAATAATGTTCGGGTATCTCTCGGTCAGCCTGCACCAGGATGTTGCCATGGATGAAGAAGAAGAAAGGCTCTTTATTGAACTGGCCGGAGATTTGGCCTATTCGCTTCATAATATGGAAATGGCGAAGGCAATGCAGGCGGTTGAGCAGGAGACAAAACAACTTGAAGCCCAACTTTTCCAAGCGCAAAAGATGGAGGCCGTGGGGCAATTGGCTGGTGGTGTGGCTCATGATTTTAACAATCTCCTGACCATAATTCTTGGCTATTCCCAAATGTTGGGTGAAGAGGCAGGAGAGGATGCATCCTTTAAGGAGGGAGCCCAAGAGATTCATGGAGCAGCCGTCCGGGCACGAAATTTGACCCGGCAATTGCTTGCCTTCAGCCGCAAACAGATGCTGGAGATGCGGACCGTCGATGTTAATAAGGTCATCGGCGGCTTTGCAAGTCTTATCAAGCGAACAATTGGCGAGGACATCCGTATGGATGTCGTCTTGTCTTCGAAACCGGCCTGGGTTAAGGCCGATATCTCCCAACTGGAACAGATCTTGATGAATCTGGCGGTCAATGCCCGGGATGCAATGCCCGACGGCGGCGTCCTGACCATTGAAATCGCCCATGCCGATCTGGATGAATCGTATGTGGCAAGCAAGCTGGGAGCTATCCCCGGGCCCCATGTCATGATCAGCATCAGCGATAACGGCATCGGTATGGATCATCCAACCATGGAAAAGATATTTGAGCCGTTTTATACGACGAAACCTGTCGGACACGGCACAGGTCTCGGACTTGCAACCGTCTATGGCGTGGTCAAGCAGCATGGGGGCAATATCTGGGTCTACAGTGAGCCGGATCAAGGAACGACATTCAAGATCTATCTTCCTGCTGCTGATGAGCAAATTGAAGAAGAAGAGGAGTCGGTTGAAACACAGATTGCCCCTCAAGGGGAAGTGTCCGTTCTGGTGGTTGAAGATGAACCTTCTCTCATGAAATTGGCCTGCCGGGTTTTGACCAGAGGCGGGTATCAAGTTTTTGAGGCGGGGGATGTGGATGATGCGGTGGAAATCGCCAGGATGTCGGAAACACCTATTCAGCTTTTATTGACTGATGTCATCATGCCCAAGATGAAAGGGACTGAAGTTTTCAGCAGGGTCAAAGAATATCATCCCGGGATCAAAGTCCTTTATATGTCTGGGTATACCGAGAACGTCATCGCCCGCCAGGGAATAATAAAAGAAGGAATTCGATTTCTGCAAAAACCTTTTTCCGCAAAATCCTTATTGGAGAAAGTCTCGGGAGTCCTGAAAGGATAAAGGATCAGGATGATCGTACTCTCCCGTCTGGGGAGAGCCCACCAGCGTTTTGAGGCACCGTTGCCTTCTTTCTTGCGTTGATCAATAACAAAATAAGAAAAAAACTGCCCATGGCCCCGAAAATAAAGGTCTGGCGAAAGGTGTCCTGAAAGGCCAGGCTCAGGGCCTTCAGCTGCTGGACCTGGACCAGGAGAAGATGGCCTTTAGCCTGGGCCAGCGGCGTAGACATCAGGGGCTTGAGCATATCGGTGGCATGGTCGATAAAGTGTTGTACATAATGGGTATTCTGTAACGAGGCAATACCTTCGTAATGAATTGCCTGATGCATTTCCAGGGTATTTGTGGCAATGGCTGTTCCCAGAGAGCCACCCAGGAACCTGAGGTAATGCATGAGACTCACCCCCTGGGCGGTCTTTTCTTTCAAAGGACCGATGGCCATGGCTGTGACCGGGGCAAAAAAGGAGCCCAGGGAGATGCCCAAGGGAATAGTCAGGACGGCTGCCTTGACTGACGGCGTATAATAATCAAGTGACGGGATCAGGTAGTAACTGGTGATGAGGTAGATGATGGTGCTGACGACAACGACCCTGGGCGGGCCGAAGCGGTCGCTTAAAATTCCCGCCATGGGCGACAGGATGGCGATGAAGATAGCAAACGCCAGCATGTGGATGCCGGTATCGAAGGTGGTCAGATGCTTTAAGGTCTCGTAGTAGAGAGGCAGGAGATAAAAAAGCTGATAGATGGACAGCCCCAGGACCAGAAAATAGAAGCCCATGGAAAAGGTGTAGCGCAAATCCTTGAAGATCTCCCAGTCGATGAGTTTGTGGTCGCTGAACATTTCGGTAAGCAAATACAGAATAAAGGACATGGCAGCCCCGAACCCGAGCAGGACGATCACTTCGGATTGCCCCCAGCCCAGCTGCTGCCCTTTTGAGAGCAGGATCAGCAACATGACGGTGCAGGAACCGATAAAAAAATAACTGACAAAGTTGAATTTCAACTGCTGTCGGTGCTTGATGAAGATCGGCAGGAAGATGGCGCCGGCCAGAAAATTCAGGATCCCTGTGGGAAGATTGATAAAAAAGACCCAGCGCCAGCTGAGATGCTGGGTGATATAGCCGCCTATGGTCGGTCCGAGCGACGGGGCGAAGCTCACCCCCATGGCATAGATTCCCATGGCCAGGCCGTGCTTTTCCGGCGGGTAGATTGAAAAGAGCATGGTCTGAGCACTGGCCATGATAAAGGCCTCTCCAAGCCCCTGAAAGATCCGGGAACCGATCATATCCGGGAGGGTCTGGGCCAGGCCGCAGAGGGCGCTTGCTGTAGTGAAGAGCAGCAGGCCTGAGAGAAAGAGCCATTTCAGGCCGATGACGCGGCCGAGGTTGTGGGTCAGCAAGAGCCCCACTGCCGCTGCGGTCATATAGGCAGTGATTGTCCACTGGATCCCGTACAGATCGGTGGAGAGCGGCCCCATCATCTTGGGGATGACCACATCCACAACCGTGGTGTCCAGGATGGCCATAAAGGCGCCGGTCATGATGATCACGGTCAGCAGGGTACGTTGGACCGTGGTCAGGGTGGCATGGAGGGGAGGGTCGTTGCCGTTTGAGGGCATGGTCATTGCCGTTTTATCTCCACCGAGCCGCCGAGGCCCACCCGCAGCAGAGATATATCGCCTTTGGTGATGGTGATCCGT
Organism: Desulfocapsaceae bacterium; assembly: GCA_046704745.1. GTDB lineage: Bacteria > Desulfobacterota > Desulfobulbia > Desulfobulbales > Desulfocapsaceae > CAWGGS01. The sequence continues at coordinate 53,835 of JBJKRL010000139.1, forward strand.
ATGGGGATCCGCTGGGCCACCTTGGTGAATTCACCTGCAGAAATATCCCGGGGGGCGAGAGCAAAGGTTGCGGCCGAGGCCGGCATGATCTTCTCCACTTCGCCGCGGAAGGTTTGGTCCGGGTAGGCATCGATGCTGATGTTGACCGGGGCATCCGGCTTAACCCCCTGGAGTTTGTTTTCCTCCAACAGGGCCTTCATGTAGAGATCTTTCGGATTGACCAGGGAGAAGACCTGCCTTTCAGATGGAATGATACTGCCTTCGGCAAAAAAACGTTTGGCCACCCGGCCGTCTATGGGGCTTTTCAGCTTGCACTCAACTACATCCTCTTCGGCTGCCTGCAAAGCGGCGGTGAGTCCTTTGACCTTGTCGCTTAGTGTCTTGATTTCACCTTCAGTTTCCTGAATTCGGAGTTTTCCTGCCTCAGCCAGTTTGACGCGGTCACGGGCAATGCCCATGGAGGCCTTAAGGGCGGCTGCCTGTTCATCCAAGGCCTTTTTCTCTTTTTGTTTGGCCGTCAGGTCCGTTGAGATTTTTTCCAGTTGTTGACTGGATATAACATCGGCCTTATAGAGAGCGGCAAAACGGACCCTGTCGCGTCCTACCTGTTGAATTTGCGCCTCGGCGCTTGCCGCCCTAGCCTTAAGGGCGGCAACCTGACGGGTAAGTTCATCGACCTGCCCATGGGCGATGGACTCATTGAGGGCGACCTCTTTCTTCAGCCGGTCAAGGTAGATAATCCTGTTTTGTCTCTCTCCTGTGGCCTCCGCCAGCTGGGCTGCCAGGCGGTCTCGTTTGAGACGGTAGATTTCATCATCGAGAACAGCCAGCACCTCTCCGCGATGGACGGTATCACCTTCCTGTTTATACAGTTTTTTCAATCTTCCACTCACCCTGTCAAAACTCACCGAGGTCAGACTGTCGGTGGAGACGAATACGGCATCGGTTACCGCATAGGCTAATCTATGCCGGATAAAACGTACAGCCAGAATGAACAGAACAATGATGATGACGACCAGAAATACGGCCAGCTTGGTTTTCCCAGCGATTTTTTTGGCAGCCGTGTGGACCTGTTTTTCCATAAATAGCTCTTGTTGCTCTGGCAGATATTCGGAGGTTGTCGGTATGACTGAGAGTTGACCGAACGTTCAATCAATTGGCAAATCCCACCTATCCTAATGCATCAAGTAGACCAAGACAAGGCTTTTTCAGACATGTCATTAGACGAAAATCGGTCAAAACCGAGGGGCTGCCTTTTCACGGGGCGCCATAAATCCTTCCCTGGGGGGCTCACCATCCTGGCTGCGGGACACTTGCGACAAGGTTACCTCTCAGCACCCAGTCATTGAGATCATCCCGATTTTGGCCATTTATTGCGCCTGTGCCGCAAGAATGGACGTTCAGGCGAAATCCCGGTTAGTTGCCGGAGATTCATTTGTATTTTTTGTTGTATCCATAAGGGGTATAAATGGCCGGCCGATGCGGTCCAGCCATGCAGGGGCTGCCGTGTCGTTTGAATTAGGTGGGCACTGTGAAAAAAATTGAAAGCGTAATGGGCATATGATAGTGTTCTCATTATATATGGATATCATAACAACGCATAAAAATACTGATTTCGATGGACTTGCCTCTGTGATTGCCGGGACGCTTCTCTATCCCGGAGCCGTAGGGGTCATTCCCAAATCGGTTAACCGGAATGTGGAGAAGTTTCTCTCGACCCACAAGACCGCTTTCAATATCATCCTTCCCAATGAAGTCAATCATGCTCAGGTAAAAAGGCTTATCGTTGTCGACACCGATCAATGGCGGCGGCTCGATCGTATGGATAAGCTGAAAAAGAAAAAGGATCTGGAGATCCATATCTGGGACCATCATCACGATGAGGGTGATATCACAGCCTCCTGGAGTTGCAAGGAAACGGTTGGGGCTACAGTCACCTTGTTGGTCAGGGAAATGAAAAAAAGAAAAATGGTCCTTTCTCCGCTCGATTCCACTGTTCTCCTGATTGGATTATATGAGGATACCGGTCATTTAAGTTATCCGGGCACCAAGGGCGAGGATGCCTCTGCCGCCGCTTACCTTTTAGAGAACGGGGCCGATCTTAATGTCGCGGGCTTTTTTTTAGATCCCCCCTATGAGGAGACACACAAAGACATCCTCTTCGAGATGATGAAATATACGGAAAAATTCACGCATGGTCATTACACCGTCGGCATCAACGTTGTGAAGCTTGAAAGAAAGGTGCCGATGCTCTCGGGCATTGTCAGTATGTATAGAACCATCATCAACGCGGATGCCGTTTTCACCATTTTCGTCAATGATGAAACCTGTGCCACGGTTATCGGCCGCAGTGGTGTGGATCAGATAAATGTCGGGGCAATCATGAGAAAGTTCGGGGGGGGCGGTCATCCGGCCGCCGGTTCCGTCACGGTGAAGACGAAGGAGTATCTGCCGGGAAAGCTGAAGCTCATGATCATAGAATTGATCAAAGAAAGCAGGGCGGGTGGCGCAATCGTTGCCGACCTGATGTCCTATCCTGTGACCATGGTGTCTCCTGATACGCCGATGTCCGAGGTGAGGTCGATCATGCAGAAAAAGAAGATCAGAGGGATACTGATCGGCGAGGAAACCGGACTGGAGGGGATCATGGTCCTCTGGGATTTCAAGAAGTTGAAAAAAGAAAAGCAGTGGAATAGCCCGGTCAAAGCTTTTATGGTTCGTAATGTCCAGACCATTTCTCCGGGGATGTTGCCGTCTGAGGCAGCAGAGATCATGGTGAAGAAAAACATTGGGCATCTACCTGTTGAGCATGAGGGCAAGATCATCGGTATTCTCACACGTACCGACATCCTCACGTATTTTTATGGGATATTGCCGGAATAAGAAGCCTTCATTGTTTACAATCAAAGAGATTGAGTATACCTTGCAAAATCAAAATCCATCATCATATCAACCTACAATGAAGCATGCAGACGAAAACAATCGAGTGTAAAAACGGGGCCTATATAACGCAACCTGAAAAGATTTCCTTCCTGGCCGGAGCCTTTCCTTCGTTTTTTTTTTATTGCGGATTTTTATATATAATATGGACAGCAAGCAGAAAGGCCAGAAGGGGGATTTACAACGATGCAGAATGGTATATGAGCAGTTATGATGTCTTTCACCGCTTGGAAAAGGTCGGCGTCGATTTTCATATAACTGGCCTTGAAAACTTCCTAAATGTGGAAGGGCCGTGCATTGTGGTCGGCAATCATATGAGCATGATGGAAACGGTTATCTTGCCGATAATTTTAAGCTCCACCAAGAGATTAACCTACGTTATCAAAGAGAGCCTGCTTTCCTATCCGGTCTTCAAACATGTGATGCGTTCTCGCAATCCGATTGCCGTAACCCGCACCAACCCCAGACAGGACTTGAAGACGGTCATGGAACAGGGCCTGGAGCGGCTTGAAAATGGGATCTCGATCATTGTCTTTCCTCAAACCACAAGATCCCTTACCTTTAATCCGGAGCAGATGAATTCAATAGGCGTGAAACTTGCCAAAAAAGCAGGGGTCCCCATTATCCCACTTGCCCTGCAGACAAGTGCCTGGGGGAATGGAAACCTGGTTAAAGACCTGGGGAAAATAGACACGGCGAAGAAAGTCTATTTCGCCTTTGATACCCCTCTAATCGTTAAGGGAAAAGGTGGAGAAGAGCATAGGAGGATTACCGAGTTTATTCAGGCAAAGCTTACGGAATGGGAAAAACTCTCTTTTGTCTCAGCCGATTAACCCGGATTTCTCATGAACCGGCATGGCTGGACCAGGTTGGCCTAGCCTCAACCAAAAAATGAAAATCGGATCTACTGCAATCGACCTTTCGGCAGAAACGATTTTCAGTTAAACATTGGGCTGGACAACAAGCAACGTACGAATATTTTTAGGAAATGAGTTCAGTAATCTGCAAATGGTTGTTCGATACAATATGTAACCAAAGGCGCCCAACGGAGGTGCCCTTGGTTACAAATAAATGATTTTTCTAGGATAAAAGTATAAGCGCAACGACGAATCAGGTCAGGTAAGGAGGTAACGAGTCTGCACAGAAGCACCGTTTTCGGATGGAAACGAGTTAGAGATCGTCGGACTCCAACGAATCATCCTCATCCTCATCCTCAACCTCATCATAGTCTTCATCGAGATCATCTTCTTCAAGGTCGTCTTCTTCCAGATCGTCATCCTCGAGGTTTTCGGAATCATCGTCTTCATAGTCGGTATCATCGTCCGGATCATCTTCATCATCGACTTGTGATGCCCTGACGGCCTTGGGTATTTTGGACTCAGGGAGAACAATCTCAGTTATTTTGGCAACCTCATCTTGAATGTCCGGGTCTTTTTGGCAGACACTACAACTTGCTACATGCTGTTCGATAAATGAAACCATGCGGGCGGGCGCCATCGTTTCATCCCGTACACTCAAATACCACGTTTTTGCAAGCTTGATCAATCTTTCGCACTGCATATTTATATATTTAAAGAGTTTATTGAGGTTGTTTTGACATGAACAAGAAGTTCAATGTCATTGGAAGTCAAACTTTAATATTAATAATTGAGCTATATATTATAATTAAGAGTTGTTTTCAAGGTCAACTCCTATTAGTATAGGGCCGGTTTTTTGATTTTTGTCTTTTTTATATGAAAGGCTCTTATGAACAGCGGAATCGCCATGCATAAGAGACGATTTTCATGTTTCGTTGCACCCTTGAAAAGGGGCATAACCACCCCCGAGGGGTAGCAATGGCTGGCCGCGTTTGGCCAAGCCTTCCTGGTTAGGAAGTGGATAGGGCACTGGTGGCTCTCCCGGACTTCAAATCCGGTGTGAGGGGTTAATAGCCTCTCGGGTGGGTTCGATTCCCATGCACTTCCGCCACCCTATTTTAAGAGGGGATGCCCCATCTTTTCTCTCTGGCTGACATATCGTTCGGCCACCTTTCTGGCAATATTTCGTATCCTTCCGATGTAACGGGTTCGTTCGGCTACGCTGATGGCCTTCCTGGCATCGAGCAGGTTGAAGGTATGCGAACATTTCAGACAATAGTCATAGGCAGGAAGAATAAGATCTTTTTCAACAAGCCGTAAAGCCTCCTGTTCGAAGGTTTCGAAAAAGGGGATGAGTTTTTCTACATTTGCCTCTTCGAAATTAAAGGTGGAGAACTCAACCTCGGCTTGATGGAAGATCTCTCCGTAACTGATAGTATCATTCCAGGCGATGTCATAGACACTTTCCACTCCTTGCAAGTACATGGCGATACGTTCCAAGCCATACGTGATTTCAACGGTCGTCGGATGGAGATCAATGGAGCCGGCCAATTGAAAATAGGTGAATTGGGTGATTTCCATGCCGTCGAGCCATACCTCCCAACCAAGACCTGAGGCTCCTAAAGTAGGGGATTCCCAGTCGTCTTCAACAAATCGAATATCATGCTCCAGGAGGTCGAGACCGAAACGCTTCAGGCTTTCCAGGTAGAGTTCCTGCACATCCTGGGGGGATGGTTTGAGAACTACTTGATATTGGTAGTAATGCTGAAGACGGTTGGGGTTGTCGCCGTATCGACCGTCAGTTGGCCGTCTGGAGGGCTGGGGGTAAGCAGACTTCCAGGGTTCGGGACCCAATGCGCGAAGAAGTGTGGCCGGATGAAAGGTGCCGGCCCCAACCTCCATATCATAGGGTTGTTGAATAATACAGCCTTGACCGGCCCAGTATGCACCTAGTTCAAAAATTATATCTTGAAAATTCATTGAAATCCCCTGTCGTTCAACAATTGTTTGCCTGATGGCGCTGGAGTTGATCAAGGTTTGAAAAATATCCTCTGCAAGGCAAAGTCTTGACCATGCCTGCTTGACAATTATACACCGGGCAACCATTATATTCGGTTAAGCTACCAGAGTGCAAGTCCGGGGTGAATCTTTTTCAATTAATAGAGAAGCATCGTTCTCTAGGATCGAGAGAGGATCGTATGAAAAAAATTGTGGATATGGTAGAAATTAAAGAAATACTTAAAAAATCACACACCATAGCCGTCGTCGGACTCTCTCCCAAAGAAAGCCGGCCGAGCAATCTGGTGGCCCGCTATTTAATGGATGTCGGCTTTAAGGTTGTCCCGGTGAACCCGGGACATAATGAAATTCTCGGGAAAAAGTGTTATCCCGATCTCTTGGCGATTGACGAACCCGTTGATATAGTCGATATCTTCAGAAAATCCGAAAAGGTTCTGCGGGTTGTTGAAGATGCCGTGACCATAGGTGCCAAGGTTGTTTGGATGCAACAGGGAGTCATTAATCATGAGGCGGCAAAACGGGCAAGAGACGCCGGACTTGCTGTTATCATGGACCGTTGCCTGAAGATTGATCATAACAATTTATTATAAGGATTTTTCTCGTATTACATGAGTTAAGATTAGGATGGAACCGACGCTTCTCAGCATCCGAGGTGCCAGGATGCACAACCTGAAAAACATCGATATCGATCTTCCCCGCAACAGCCTGGTTGTTTTTACCGGTCTTTCAGGATCGGGAAAATCGACATTGGCCTTTGATACGCTCTATGCAGAGGGTCAGCGTCGGTATGTGGAGTCTTTATCCACTTACGCCAGGCAGTTCTTGGGACAAATGGACAAGCCCGATGTCGATTCGCTGGAAGGACTCTCCCCTGCCGTCTCCATCGAGCAGAAGACGACGAGCAAGAATCCACGTTCCACGGTCGGAACGGTAACCGAAATTTATGACCACTTGCGCTTGTTGTTTGCCCGCTGCGGTCATCCCTATTGTCCGAAGTGCGGTCAGGAGATTCGTTCCCAGTCCATTGAGGATATGGTGAACAGCCTTTTGACGCAACCCGAGGGAACAAAGGTAATCCTGCTTGCTCCTCTTATAAAGGAGAGAAAGGGCAGACATGAGCAGATCCTTGCCCGAATCAAAAAGGAAGGGTTCGTTCGCGTCCGGGTAGACGGGATTATCATGGATGCCGATGAGGTCGAAGGCCTGGAAAAGAATAAACGGCATACCATCGAGGTGGTGGTCGACAGAATTGTACTGAAGCCGTCCTCAAGAAGACGCCTTTCCGACTCGGTGAGCACCACGATAAAGCTCACCGAAGGCTTCTTGTTGGTGCTCTTCCCGGAAAGTGAAAAGGAAGTCCTTTACAGTGAATTGGCGGCGTGCCATCAGTGTGGAATTTCCATGCCCGGGCTTTCAACCCAGCTTTTTTCTTTCAATAATCCACAAGGTGCCTGCAGTGAGTGCGGCGGGCTCGGGGTGAAACAATTTTTTGATCGTTCTCTTGTTGTACCCGACGAGTCTAAAAGCATCCTCGATGGTGGTATTGCCCCCTGGGGTTGGCGGAATGAGGCAACCTATACCGGGCAGATGCTGGCGGCGGTTGCCGATCACTACAAGTTTTCGCTTAAAAAACCTTTTAACAAGCTCACTCCAAGGCATCAGGACATCATTCTCTATGGTTCCGGAAGAGAAGAGATTCATTTTCTCTATCAGAAAGGCAGGCGGATGATGACCGCGGAAAGGACCTACGAAGGGGTCATTCCCCAGCTTCATCGGCGTTACCATGAAACCCAGTCGGCCATGATCAGGGACGAGCTGGGTAAATATATGGCTGAGCAGGTATGTCCCGCTTGTAAGGGAGCCAGATTGAAGGAAGAGGCGCTGGCTGTGAGGGTAGGGGACTGGTCCATATATGCTCTGACCTGTCTTGCCATCGACAAACTGCTTGATGTCCTTCCTCTTTTACCTTTTAGCCAAAGGGAACGAAAGATCGGGGAGCCGATCTTAAAAGAAATTGTCGACCGGCTTTCTTTTCTCACCGACGTTGGTTTGGGGTATCTCTCACTTGATCGACGCTCAGGTACCTTGTCCGGGGGAGAGGCGCAACGCATTCGCCTGGCCTCCCAAATCGGCTCGAGATTAGCAGGTGTTCTCTATATTCTTGATGAGCCAAGCATCGGTCTGCATCAGCGTGATAACCAGAAATTGATCAATACACTTCTCGAGTTACGCGACCTCGGCAACACGGTAATTGTTGTCGAACATGATACTGACACCATCTTGGCCGCTGATCATGTCCTTGATATGGGACCCGGGGCCGGAGTACACGGTGGTCGTGTTGTTTATAACGGCAATGTTGCAGGGCTGCTTGCCTGTGAGGCATCGGTTACCGGGGAGTATCTGGCCGGAATTAAGTCAATTCCTATACCGCCGGCAAGAAGAAAATCTCGGCGAGGAGAGAACGCAACGCTTAAAATTAAACACGCCTCGGTTAATAATCTAAAGAATATTGATGTGGCCTTTCCTCTGGGATGCATGACGGCCGTTGCCGGAGTGTCCGGATCCGGGAAGAGTTCGCTGGTGATCGAGAGCCTTTTTCCCCTGGTCAAGGAAGGTCTCAAGAGCAGATCGGCGTCTTTCGAGTTGAAAGGGGTCTCTATATCAGGACTCCAGTCGGTTGACAAAATTGTTGATATCGACCAGAGCCCCATCGGCAGGACTCCCCGGTCAAACCCAGCAACCTACACAGGCGTTTTCAGCCCGATCCGCGACCTGTTTACCCGTTTGCCCGAATCAAGGGCTCGTGGATACAAGCCGGGGAGGTTCAGTTTTAACGTGAAAGGCGGCCGATGCGAGGCCTGTGAGGGCGATGGGGTGAAGAAGATCGCCATGCATTTTTTGCCGGATATTTACGTGGTCTGCGACACCTGCAATGGAAAGCGATATAATCGTGAAACCCTTGAGATTGGTTATCGAGGGAAAAATATTCATGAGATACTCTCCATGACGGTGGAAGAGGCGTTATCTTTTTTTACCCATGTCCCTCCGATTAAAAACCGCCTTCAGACCCTTTACGATGTTGGGTTGGGGTATATAACACTGGGACAATCTTCCGTAACCCTCTCAGGTGGCGAGGCACAGCGGGTGAAGCTGGCCAAGGAACTCTCGGTACGGAGCAGCGGCAAAACACTCTATATTCTCGATGAACCAACAACAGGTCTGCATCCGGCCGATATCCAGCATCTCTTAAATGTTTTAAACAGGTTGGTGGATGCAGGAAATACCGTTATTGTCATAGAGCATAACCTGGATGTGATTAAAACAGCAGATTGGATAATCGATGTAGGACCGGAAGGAGGAGACGGGGGCGGAACTATTGTTACCTGCGGGACTCCCGAACAGGTGCGGAAAAATTCATCTTCTCATACCGGCCGATTTTTAGGGCAGGTCCTTGATTGTAAAAGGAATAAATGAAAAAGTTCCCAAAGGCTTGCTTCGCTGGTCCAATTGCTGTTTAATACTGCCGTTCGCTCCCTCCGGTATGGATTTTGGCTTATAACAGAAGCAGATATAAAAATATATTGAAACTAAAAGAGGTTAAAAAATGAGTCAAGCCAGCAAGTCTGACAATGGAAACACACCCGAATTCAGAATGCAGAAGATGTATATCAAGGATCTTTCCTTTGAAAATCCCAACTCCCCTGAAATCTATCTGCCCAGCAATTCAGAACCGAAGGTTGACGTCAACCTCCAACTGAACAATAAAAAAGTGAGTGAAGACCATTGGGAAGTATCGATCGGAATTACCGGAAAGATTATTTCCAAAGGTGAAACTGAAAAGGTCATGTTCATTATTGAAATAGAACATGCAGCTGTTTTTCTTTTAAAGAACATACCTGAGGAACATATGGAGATGGTTCTTGCCGTGGATTGTCCTACCCTGCTATTTCCATTTACAAGGCAGATTGTGAGCCAGGTCTCGGTTGATGGTGGATTTGTTCCATTTTTGATGGAGCCGATCAATTTTATGGGTATCTATCAGAATTCCAAAAAGCAGAAAGAAGACTCGAATTAAGGTTGATTTTATTCAACAAAAAAAGCCCTGCTCTCTTGTTCAGAGAGCAGGGCTTTTCTATAAATGATCAATACGTATTACAGACCGTATGTGACGAAATTATTCATAAGCGTGCTTACACCTTTTTCAATGGCCTGGTTGAAAAGGGCATCGTATTGAGTATCGGCAAAAATGGACTCAGGTGAGACTTGAACCCGAACTCTGTTGGTCCAGACGACATTTCCGGTGGCTGCTTCCTGAACCCAGACTCGAAGTTGCACCACTGCCTGATCCATTCTCCCTGAATGAGCTGACATATTGGCCAGGTAGCCGGCTCCGACAGCCCAGGCGACAGTATTGGCTGAAGTCTCCGATCCGAAGATTGTTTCATCGTTAAAAAACCAGTGCCTGCCGTGTCCATACTCTGCACCGATCAGGCCGCCTGTGATGGTGGTATCCCAGGCATCATACTCGTCGGATTTTGCCAATCCGAAGAGGATATGAGAACCGCCACCGGCAACAACAGGGATAATTCCTTTTTTCCATGGAGCCCAGGATGGATCCTGTCGGGTTTTATACGTAAGAATGCGACCCCGAACGATATAGTCGGCATGGAAAAATCGTCCGATTTTTTTAATGGCGTTCGGCGTCAGGCCATGCGTTCCGGGACTGGCGGCGACTCTGTTGTCCCTAGATTGCTGTTCCATTTGGATATAACGGCGAATCTCAGACTTCATCATCGGCGACCAATCACCGGCAAGTTCATTCTTAAGGGAATCCGTGTTATTCTCTTCATAGAGGGGGATGCTGAGATAGTTCTCTTCAACCAGATAATGGAAGACATCCTCCTGCACCGGAAGCGTAAACCCTTCGGCAACCAAATGGTCGGTTATGCTTTCCGTAACCTTGAGGTACCTGTGATGAGCTGAATCAATATTATCAGCGTAAGAATAATCGGCAAAGGGAAGGATAACGACAGTTCGCCCATGACCCGGCCCATTCACCAACGGACCACCCGGAACATCCAGTGTTTCAGTCACCGTTTGACCACAACCTGTCAACGCGAAAACCAAAATGGCCAATATGAGAAATTGCAGCCTCTTCATAATTCTCTCCCTGCTGAATAATATGATTGATGAAGTTGGATAAGGTCGAATTTTAATGTTGTAGCAGAAATGTAAGTTACTATGTTCATACCGTCACCGGTTGTTGTGTAGTGGCATAGGTTACAGCACCGTTGGTTTAAGAAGAATGATGAGTTCATTCTTGGTCAATGCGTTTGAATCATATCCGAAGAGATACTTTAAGATCGGAATGTCTCCTAATATCGGAGCGAATTGACCATCCTTTTTGTCCGTATTATTGATCAGACCACCAATGATAAGCATCTCACCATTTTTGACACGGACAGTTGTGCTCATTTCCCGCACATCAACAACCGGAAGACCGACTGATGCAGCTGACTGCCCGCTGCTGTTCAATCCAAAATCTTTATATTCGATCGGACTCTGAAGGGTGGAAGTAACCGGCACCAGGTTTAAGACGACTTCATTGTTGTCCATTATATTGGCGGTAAGTGCAAGACCGACCCCGGAGAGGATGCTTGAGGTGTCAACTGTGTATGTAGTTGTGGGAACCGTTCCCGAGGTGCTTTCAGAGGATGTCACCTTGTCGATATAGGTAGTATTACGTCCTACAGTGATAAAGGCTGGCTGTCCATTCATGACGCTTATTTTGGGACTTGAGAGGACCTTGGTCGTTCCCTGTTCTTTGAGTGCATTCAAGAAAAGGTTGAAGGTTGCATTGTTGAGTGAAATTGTTGAAATAAAACTTTGAGAAGTGGGGTTGGGCCACACCTGTCCCGCCGTCCCCGCTGCATTGGCCACACCGAAAGTCGCCGTCCCGCTAACACCGAAATTTTTAAGCACCTTCGACCAGTTGATGCCGTAATCTTCATTTTTCGTAAGCTGCACTTCAATGATCTTTGCCTCAATATTGACCTGTTTATACAACTCTCTTTTTAAGGAGGTTAAGTATTCGTCAACTTTATCAAGGAGATCACGTGTAGCCGTTACCGTAATGATGCCAACGGGTTTGTCGATGGTAAAATACGCTCCGGTCTTTGATGTCTGACGGCTGGTTTTAACTAGCTTTGACTGTTCCGCACCTTTTGTTTTTGATTGCGAGCTGACATTGGCAGTGCCTCCGGCATTCGTACCGCTGGTCCCCTCTTGTTGATTGTATTGACCTGCAGACTGTCCCGTACCGCCGTATTCGCGCTGAGCACTACTGACCGAGGTTTCGGATGTTTCGAGGATATCGAGGATAACTTTCAGGTTGTTTTCAACATTCTCCCAAATGTCGAATTGTGCCTTATTTTGTTTGTTGTTACTGCTATCAAATGCCGTCGATCCTATTGGACTCCCTGAAGCTTTAACGTTAATTTTTCCTTTAAATGCGGTGTTATCCGTTGAGCTACCGAGTACATCGCCTCCTGTATCAGTCTCATATTGTTGTTTTATAAACGGCATCGCCAGGTGCCACTGCCTGGTTACTTTATTTCTAATAAAAATAGTATTCCCTTTGGTTTCATGGAAGTAGTTGATTTGACGCAGGAGGTTGTCAATGGCTTCGTTGAAGTCATCATTGGCATTGATATCGACATCGACAAGGGCTGATTGGTCAACATCGCTTGCCCAGGAAATATTCATTCCCTTTAAGGCGGCAAGGCGTTTTATGATATCCCGAAGAGGTTGGGGACCGGCAGTGGAGTGGATCGACGCCCCAACCTTCATGATCACATCGGAATGGGTTAACTCTTTGCTTTCTTGCGCCACCTCACTGCCTAAGGTGTATTTCGGCTTCTGGTATTCAACAGGAAGGGCTGTCGAGTTCATATGAGGAGCTTTTGCCGCCGGTGTTGCTTTGGCCTCAGTGGGAGGAATTGATGTTTCCTCAACTTTTTGCTGGGGTTGAGTGCCGCATGATGCGATGACCAACAAGAGCAGCAGCAGACTGCCATATGCGAAAATCTGTTGAATTGACTTCATGAAAAACCTCTTGGGATGAAGTAAACTAAACGGCTAAGAGAGGGAATTCTGAGCGCCCGTCTCTTGCAACATCCTGTAAACGATTAAAAATTTCCTGCTTGTAAGCGACCCTCGATGTATTGTTTCAGATCCGGGGGGATCTGGAAACCGGATAACATTATGGACCGATATTGTGCCAACGCCTTTTCTGAATTACCCATTTTGTCATATATTCTTGCTTTGGAAAGCATTGTATCCAGAGTCTCTCCATAAAGGTTATTGTACTTGGTAAGCAATTTTTGGGCGGCCTCGAAGTGCTTAAAATTTTCATTAAAAGCGGCATAGCTGAGCAGTGCCTCCTTTGACGGAGGGGAGGCGCTGACACTTTGATTAAAATATTCAGAAGCGTCGGCTATGCGATTCATATTTGCTGAGGCTATGGCTGCCATTAAGGCGGCATTGTCGTTTGTCGGTTTGAGCTGAAGGCTCTTTTTGGCAAAATAGAGAGCCTTTGCATTCATATGCAGATTTGCCAGGTTCAGAGCAGCCAGTTTGTCGGCCAGGTGATCATTTTTCGGCCAAAGGGCAAAGGCCTGTTCGTAGAGGCTTTCAGCCTCTTCAAGATACTCATATTTTTCTTTTTTCTGGGCTTTGGCGATGAGGTCTTTCGCCTCGGTTATTTCTTTTGACTGATGCAGAGTTTGCTGGACAATCAGTGCTTCCTGCTGAATTATCTTTTTATCAGCCTTTATGGAAAGGGATTCAAGAGGCGAGGTGGGCCATGTAATCGATTTTGATTTTGGATAGATAACGATGGTATTGAAACGTTCCTCCTTTCTCAGACCTTCAAGATTGCAAATGATGTCCAGTGCGAAATCCCAGGGAACATCATGAAGTGCGATGGTGACGGATCCCCTTACACCCTGGTCGACTATGATGTTCATATGGCTTATCTGACGGAACAATCTGAAAATATTGTGAATATCAATCTTGTAAAAATCCACGCTGATACGTTGTTTCGTATACCCTGCACTGGCAAAAGGATCTTCAAGGTTGGTCGCACGATCAATGGCGGCGGACGACGCGCCGGATGTGGTGTTTTTCTTTTCCAGTGCCTGAACAGATGACCCGATAAGCTCATCAAGGGTCTTGTCTGATGCTGCAACTTTCTTATCCGATCCCCCCTTCTGCCCGGACATCATGTCTTTTTGAGCAGATGTTGCAGATTGAGCCATTTGTTGCTTGTTGGAAGAAGTCATACCCTTGACTTCTTGGGTGGAGGCCGTCCCGGGAGGAGATGGAAAAACCTTAACGGTAATATCGGTGTTTTCCCGATTAACCTTATAATGATACCCTTTTTTAATCTTAAAAGTTAACCTGGTTATTGTCGTGTCTTTATCTTTAATATCGGTTGCGGACAGATTGACGAATTTATTTTCCGGGATAAGTTTGTCTTCATTCAAATTTTTGGCAAACTGAACTCCTGCTATATCCATTACAAGCCTAAAAGGTTCGAATTGTTCATGGGTGGTATAGGCTGGAATCGAATTGCCGTTAATGCGTATTGTTATGGAATCCGTCGTGATATCAGAGACAATATCCTGTATCAGATAGGAGGAGCCATTATGAGATGCGGATGACTCTGTACAAAAAGCTTTTGTCTGAAAAAGCAAGAGGGTACAGAGTATGGAGAAAATCGCGAAATGGTATGTGACAAGCTTCTTGTACATCACTTTTTTTTCTCCTCTTTTCGTAGAACCATTACTATGTTATTTGTTAATTTCCTTCCTGAACGCGTTGTCGCGGTTTCTTCGATGATGACTTTATTAGGAGCAATATCTTTTACAACACCGCGTCTGCCGATCTTGGTTCCCTCTTTAATGATATACCCTTTGCCCGTAACATCCTGGACCATGGCAAATTTCTGTTCCGAGGTGACAACCAGGGCAACCAGGGTAAGTTGACCCGGTTCAAAGAGTTGCATCCCTGTGAGTTGCTCATGGGTATCGACAATTTCGTCTGAATTGGTTTGCGCTTTCTCGTGAAGAAAGGGGAGAAAGGGATCCGGACGTCCTTCAAGACGATAGGTGAAGCTATCTTTTTTAGTCGTAATCTCTATAGGTTGGGGCTCTCCTTTCGCCAGGGAAGCCACCGACGAGTCGGTTTGTGCATGAACAGCGGCATTTGCCCGAACCTGGTAAAAGAAGAAAGGCGTAACTGCAAGTAAGAGATAAGCTGCCCATCCGGCAAGGAATTGTTTCGCTCGAATTTTCATAACATTCCGCTCTATCACTTCCTTTTTTTCGATTTCTTTGAATGCTGAATACCGGTAAACCGGTAAGTGAGTAATCTGCAGTTCGAGTTCAGCATCATATCATTGCCTTCTCTTCTGGGAGAACTCATTTTGACATTGGAGACGGAAACGATCCTGTCGAGTTTGCTGATCTGATCGAAAAAGTAACCGACATTGTGATAGGGACCGTTAACATCAATGCTTATAGGTATTTCGTCATAAAAATCTTTCGGGATATCTTTTTGCGGCCTGAACGAATTAAAATCCAGCCCTGCATTTCGTCCCAACGATGAAATATCAGTCAGCAGTTTCGGTATTTCCTTTTCTTTAGGCAATAATTTTGACGTTTCCTCGAATACCGTTGTCGTCTCCGCCAGTTCACGCTGGAGTTTGGGCCGGTCTTGCAGTTTCTTCTGCACTTCCTGAAGTTTTTGTTCAAGCCCCTGCTTTTGCTTTGTCAGGCCCGCAATTTTATCATTGTTGGGTTGAAACAATATAAAGTAACACAAGAGAATTGGAATCAGCAGTATGCCGACTGCTATGGCAATTTTGTACTTCGGATCTAACGGCAGATATTTCTGATCTATAAACGTTGCAATGGCCGTATTACTTGTTTTCATAAAATATCTTGTGCAAGTGTTCGGTTATGGAACCTATTTACCCTTCTTTTTAGTCTGCTCTTCTTTAGGAAGTGAAATGGCGCAGTTTAGAGCAAACTGTTTAAGATGTTTACCGGAAACGTTTTTAAGCGATGAATTAGAAAGATTAACCGTCTGGATATAGGGAGACGCATTCAACATATCCATAAATTGGGCTATGGTCTGGTTATCAAGTGCAACTCCTGTTAATGACAGGGAATTCCCATTCTGGTTCAGTGCGGTAAGCCACATTCTGCTGTTGTCGACAGACTTGGCAACCTCATCAAGAATATGTACGGTTATGGAAGACTCCGCCTTCAACTTATTGATAACGGAAATTTTTCTTTCAAGTTCTGCCTTGTCTTTTTTGAGTTTGTTAAGAGCGGCTATTTGTGGTTCTAGTTTTTTGTGTTCGGCATTGAGAGTGGCAATAGATGAATTTAAGGAATTGATTGTACTTACCTGGAAAAGATACACCGCACCGAGAATCACTAAAAAGCAGAGAAAAATGACACAGAAACCCGCAATCTGTTGCTTTGCTTTGGCTCGTTTTTTGAGCTGTCTAATAGGAAGCAGGTTAATTCTGAGCATAAGTATACCTACTGGGTAAAAAACCTTTTTTTAAATGGCCGAAGGTCTGATGGCTATCCCTGTTGCAATGGCCATTTCGGGGCCGATATTTTTCAAGTATTCCGAGTCAATTTTTTTGTTATTAACCACCATACTCTCAAAGGGATTGAAAATTTCAACCGGAAGAGAGGTTTCACTGGTGAGAAAGTCAGCCAGACCGGTGACCTTGGAACCACCACCGCTGAGAACAAGTTTAATTAACGGTTCATCGGGATGGTTGGAATGGTAGAGATCAATTGCCTTCTTTATTTCCAGTACCCATTGCGTACAGGTTGATGTGAATATTTCTTCGATTTGGGCCTGTTTTTCTCCCGCAGGAGTATGACCGAGTTTGAGCGCCTCGGCCTCCTCGTAATCCAAATCAAAGGCATTCTGAATCTGGTCGGTGAGTTGTCTGCTACCAACCACAATATCCCGCGCAACTACGGAAATACCTGCGGAGAGAATATTGATGTTCATTTTGGAAGCACCTATATCAACAAGTGCCACGTTTTCGTTCTTGGGGTGGTTGTATTCATAGGTGTTTTCCAGAGCGAAACCATCCACATCAACGATGACAGGCTGAAGTCCGAGGCCTTCGAGCATTTCAATATACCCGTCGACTATCTCTTTTTTTGCTGCCACAAGCATTACATCAGTTCTGTCGGAATCCGCGGTGTTGGTCTTGAGATCTTGGAAGTCCAGATAAACATCATCAATATCAAAAGGAATATACTGCTCGGCTTCTGCCATGATATGCTCTTCAAGCTTATCCTCTTCCATTACAGTCAGATTGACTTTTTTGACAATGACTGAATATCCGGAAATTGAGAATCCGACCTTCTTGGCTTTTATTTTGAGATTATTGAATAATTCTGAGATGACCGCCCCAACGGCTTCCGGGTCGTTCAAGGTGCCGTCGTCCACTGCGCCTTCAGGGATAATGGAACTTCCCAGATTAACAACGGCATAGCCTCTTTCTGTTCGTTTGAGCTGGCAGACCTTGACGGCATGTGATCCGATATCGACACCGACCACCAACTGTTCTTTAGGTAAAAACGGCAGATTCATGGCTGTTCGTTTAAAATACGTTTTTTGGCAGAAAGAGAAAAAAGTAGTTAATGCTATCGCATAGATATTCAACAAGTTATGCTGAACTTCATTTAGGCCATAAAAAATAGCATTTGTCAAGGGAACACTGAAAAATTTATTGATCTTTTTTCTTTTTTAACAAGGGGTTAATGCCGGAGAAGTTGGTTTGAAGAGACATTTTCTACAACATATAGCCATCTGATAGGCGGCACACTCTGTATATTGTATGTGGCTTATATGTGGCAGTGTTCAAAAATTTTAACCTGGGAACTACGCGATTTTATACTATTTGTGCGAATCTGACTTGTAATTCAACCTGTCATGCAGTAATTTTGTCCTGTCCATCCGCTCTTCGGTATAAAAAATTTAATCACTCATCAAGATTGAGAGGTACTACTTTTGGCTGTTAATGCGATGAAAAAATCCGTTTGGAGAGAATATGTAGAGGCGATAGTTATTGCTGTTCTTCTCGCCTTGTTTATTCGAACATTTGTTGTTCAGGCGTTTAAGATACCATCCGGCTCCATGCTTCCTACCTTGCAGATCGGAGATCACCTTCTGGTCAGTAAATTCAGCTACGGTATAAAAAATCCATTTACCGGGAGTGTCATTATACCATTGGGGAAACCCCAGCGCGGCGATATTGTTGTCTTCAAGTTCCCCTTGAATACAGATGTCGACTATATAAAAAGGGTTGTCGGTGTTGCCGGAGATACGGTTCAAATAATAAACAAGAAAATATTTATAAACAACAAGGCCATCAAAGACCCGCATGCCCATTTCACGGATAAAACTATATTACCGGCCACTGTCGGTCCCAGGGATAATTTTGGCCCTATCTTGGTGCCTAAAGGAAAGATTTTTTGCATGGGAGATAACCGGGATAACAGCTATGATGGTCGTTTTTGGGGATTTGTCGATCAACGGGATGTGCTTGGGAAGGCATTTATGATATATTGGTCCTGGAATCTGGATACGCCTCTTTTTTCGTTGCAACGCATCGAATCGATTCGCTGGAGTCGTATAGGAAATATTGTGCATTGATTTTGATATATCTTTTATCCAATAGCAGGTATGACCGACTACACGTTCAGACATAAGCATATCTTCGGGATTGAGCAGTTTTCCGTGGAGGATATCGAGCATATTCTCTCCATTGCCCGTTCGTTTAAAGAGATTTCCGAGAGACCGATAAAAAAAGTTCCAACATTACGCGGAAAGACAATCATCAACTTTTTTTTTGAACCGTCAACCAGGACAAGACTGTCGTTTGAGGTAGCGGCAAAGCGGATGAGTGCCGATACCTTCAACATCTCCGCATCTACCAGCTCCACAACAAAAGGCGAGACGCTCATCGATACAGCCAGAAATCTGGAGGCGATGAAACCGGATGCAATAATTATCAGGCATGCAAGTTCCGGTGCTCCCCAGCTCCTTTCCCGTCATATCCGTGCCTCGATCATTAACGCAGGTGACGGGACGCACGAACATCCGAGCCAGGGATTATTAGATATGATGACTGTCATGGAGCACAAAGGAAAGGTTTCCGGCCTGACTCTAGCTATCATTGGGGATATCACGCATAGCCGGGTGGCGCGCTCTGATATTATCGGCTTTACAAAAATGGGGGCGTCGGTAAGACTTGCCGGGCCGGCAACGTTTATTCCCCGCGGTATTGAACAGCTTGGGGTACAAATATGCCGAAGTGTTGCCGAAGCAATAGATGGAGCGGATGTCATAATGACTCTTCGTATCCAGCACGAACGCTTAAACGATCCGCTTCTGCCGTCCTTGCGGGAATACGCGACATTTTACGGCGTGAATAGGGAGCTACTGGCCCGCGCAAAATCGGATGCCCTGATCATGCATCCCGGCCCGATCAACAGGGGTGTCGAATTGAGTCCTGATGTGGCCGATGGTCCGAATTCCGTTATTATTGATCAGGTGACCAATGGAGTGGCGGTCCGAATGGCCTTGCTCTATCTGGTATTGGGTGGAGACAAAAACAGCAACGGGTGAACCGGAACGGGAATGAATACGGTAATTATTCTGCAAAACGGTCGAGTGATCGATCCGATAAACTCGCTTGATAAGAAAAGGGATGTCTGGGTACGGGATGGTGTCATCGTATCGCCGCAAGACCATATCCCGGGAAACGCGGTTTGCTATGATGTATCCGGAAAATGGGTGGTGCCCGGGTTGATCGACATGCATGTCCATCTTCGGGAACCGGGAGAGGAGTACAAAGAAACCATTGCTTCGGGGACAAGGGCTGCAGCAGCGGGAGGGTTTACGGCAGTCGCCTGTATGCCAAACACGAGACCTGCCAATGATGAGGCTTCCGTTACCCGGTATATCCTGGAAAAAGCAGAAGAATGTTCCGCCAGGGTCTATCCTGTCGGGGCAATAAGCAAGGGGCTCAAAGGGAATGATCTTGCCGAGTACGGTGAGATGAAGAGGGCAGGGGCGGTGGCAATAAGCGACGATGGCCGTCCGGTCACCGACAGCCAGCTTATGCGAAGAGCCATGGAATATGCCTCTAGCCACAATCTTCCTGTCATTTCCCATTCCGAGGAGGAGTCCCTCAGCCGTCATGGTTGCATGAATGAAAGCGTTGTGTCGACGAGGCTGGGGTTGAAAGGGATACCTAACGCTGCCGAAAGCATAGCCGTATACCGCGAACTGGCCCTTTCCGAGCTAACCGGTGTGCCCATCCATATTGCTCATGTCAGCACGGCCGAATCGGTGGACCTCATCCGAGCGGCCAAAAACCGTGGTGTTTTGGTGACGGCGGAAACTGCTCCCCACTACTTTAGCCTAACCGATCAAGCAATCGAAGGATATAACACCAATGCCAAGATGAATCCGCCCCTGCGTTCGGAAAAAGATAGGCAGCAAATAAGAATAGCAATTGCCGACGGAACACTGGATGCCGTTGCAACGGATCATGCCCCCCATTCGATTCTGGAAAAAAACGTGGAGTTTGACCGGGCAGCCAACGGCATTATCGGTCTGGAGACATCCTTGCCCTTGACCTTAGCCCTGGTCCGGGAAGGGGTAATGAACGAGAGCCGGCTGGTTGATCTGCTGTCGGTGGCCCCTGCTCGCATTCTGAGGGTGCCTGGAGGTTCACTTTCTCAAGGTGTTGCCGCCGACATAACCGTCATCGATCCGGAAAAAACCTTTGTCTATACCCGGGAGTCGATTGTCTCAAGATCCGCCAATTCTCCCTTTATCGGCCGCAGCCTGCAAGGCAAGGCGGTAATGACTCTTGTTGCCGGCAGACTCACCCACAACGAATTATAGTTAGTTCCCATCCGAAAACTGTTACTCGAAGTCTCCGCTTATCTGTCACGATATCTTCGTTATGCTCTAATTTTTTATCCTTGGAGCCACTTGCAAAAAGGGTATTTTGCATGGGGCTTGGCTATATATAGGGAATCG
The DNA here is from genome assembly GCA_046704745.1 of Desulfocapsaceae bacterium. Classification (GTDB taxonomy): domain Bacteria; phylum Desulfobacterota; class Desulfobulbia; order Desulfobulbales; family Desulfocapsaceae; genus CAWGGS01. The sequence goes on from JBJKRL010000139.1 coordinate 74,810, forward strand.
GGTCCGTTAGGCCGGCATCGGCAAATCCCTTCAGGCGCAACAGACAGGCATCGCATTTTCCACATGCCTTTTCGCCCTGTGGATCGTAGCAGCTGTGCGTTATGCCGTAATCGACCCCCAAGTGCCTGCCCTTTAAGATAATTTCCCCTTTTGTTAGATGCAGGAGCGGGGCATGGATTGTGAAGGCCTGCGATCCGCTGACCCCGGCCTTGGTGCCAAGGTTTGCCATTTTGGCAAACGCCTCAAGAAATTCTGGCCGACAATCGGGATATCCGGAATAATCCACGGCATTGACACCGATAAAAATATCGGCGGCTCCCAAAACCTCGGCCCAGGCCACGGCATGGGCAAGAAGAATAGTGTTGCGGGCCGGGACATAGGTGATGGGGATGCCTTCAATGGGATGATCGACATCTCTGCCTTTAGGAACTTCAAAGTCGTCGGTGAGTGCCGATCCGCCGATCTTGTCGAGATCGAGATGGAGGACGAGATGCCTCTTTGCCGACAGGGCTTTGGCAACCTGGGCGGCTCTTTTCAGTTCCAAGGACTGTTTCTGGCCATAATGAAAGCTGAGGCAATAACAGTCATAGCCTTCCGATTTTGCTATGGCCAGTGTGGTAGTCGAGTCGAGGCCCCCACTTAAGAGGACGATGGCTTTGGGAGGTGATGTATCTTTTTTATTCTTCATTGTGAGTATAAATTCAGAGTGAGAGGGGAAGGGAGCGGACGATTTTAATCTCATGCGGCAGCACCTCGGCCTGATAAACGAGGATCCCAACTCCTTGTTTGTGTACCTGTTGCAAGGTCTTTGCATAAAGAGGATCTATATGGGCGGCCGGGCAAAAAAAATCAGCATCTGCGCGTTGAACAAGAAAGAAGATGATCCCTTCTTTGCCCCGGGCAACCAGCTGACCAAGTTCCAGGAGGTGTTTTGTACCGCGAGCCGTTACCGCGTCAGGAAACATGGCGCATCGATCCACGGCCAAGGTGCTGCTTTTGACTTCGATATAAATTTCTCTCGCCCCTTTTGTAAGCAGGAGGTCAAGCCTACTTGAATTTGAGGTCTTCACTTCACGTTTAAGGCTGTCCGGGTTCTGTAATTCCTCGATATCGCCATTTTGTATTCCCTCGGCAACCAGGTGGTTGGTCAGTGTTGTATTAACCCCGATCCAGGTGGAATTCTCTTGAATCATCTCAAGTGTATACGGATATTTTCGTTTGGGATTACAAGATATTGAAAGAAAGACCTTGCTGCCGGGGGTTGAACAGGTCAGCATGGAGCCTGAATTCGGGCAATGGACGGTAATCTGCCCGCCGTTTGGCAATCGGATATCGGCCAAAAAGCGCTTATAGCGTTTCAAGAGGATTCCCGGTTCCAGAGATGCTGGAAAAATCATGGTGAATTTCAGGAGATTGTAAAGATAATCAATAAGTAAAGCTCATAAATCGATTGCATAAAATTGATACGAGTGATAAAATCCAAACAATTTTATAAAGCACTTTATCACATCCAGTTGCCTCGATTGCCGAGTGCACAATCGAGGGCTCAAATTAATAAACGCCATTCTACTAAGAAAGGAGATGCATTGCCATGAAATTAGGAATCAACGGTCTCGGCCGGATCGGAAAACTAACAGTTTGGCATCACGTTTCAAGAAAACATTTTTCCGGTATCGTCGCCAACATCGGCCGGGAAGTCGGGAAGAGTCTTGAAGACCTGGCTGCAGCCATTGAGCGCGATTCTTCTTACGGGCGTCTGAGTGCCTATTTGCATGGGCATAAGGGAGGCAGGGTTATCGAGGAGTTGAATAACGAGACCGGCACCATGCGTATCAACGGCGTGCCGGTTACCATCCTTCGAAGCGCCAGAAATCCCAAGGATATAGCCTGGCAAGAAAATGGTGCCAGGCTGGTAGTCGACACAACAGGGGTTTTTAAAGATCCGACAGCAGACTCCAGCGAGGCCAAAGGTGCTTTGCGCGGCCATCTGCAGGCCGGAGCGGAAAAGGTTATTCTCTCGGCACCGTTTAAGATCAAAGCCAAGGGCCTGGAAATGCCTTCTGATGCCGTAACCACAGTCATGGGAATCAACGACGAGGACTATGATTCGGCAAAGCATTCGGTTGTCTCTGCGGCCTCCTGTACCACCACCTGTCTCTCCTATATGATCAAACCATTGATGGAGACCATTGGCGCTGAGAATTTTCTGAGTGCTTCAATGGTTACGGTTCATGCCGCCACCGGAAGTCAAGAAGTTCTTGATCGGTTGCCGGGAACCGGAGCGACGGATTTGCGGAAGAACCGTTCGATCTTAAACAATATCATTTTGACGACAACAGGTGCGGCAAAGGCTTTATCACTGGTTATTCCGGAGATGAAGACCATCGGTTTTATCGCCGAGTCCGTCCGTATCCCCACATCTACCGGATCACTGATCGTCTTGGTCTTGAACCTTCAGGACGATTTGGAAAAACCGATCAAGAGAGATTATATCAATTCCATTTATCGTGAATTTGCAAAAAATAACAAATATCTCGAGTACAGCGAAGAACAGAATGTCTCTTCCGACATCATAGGCGTCCCCCAGGCAGCTACCGTCATTGAAGGGACTGAGACCCATACCCGGACCGCATCCATCAAGGTGAATTTGAAGAAAACGGTGGTGGCCGACAGGCTTGCGGCTGACGTAAATCCGATTTTGGAGGTTCCCGTGACCCAGGCGGTTGTCTATGGATGGTATGATAATGAACTTGGAAGCTATACGAATATGCTTGGTGATCTGACCGTCCGGATTGCAGACAAGATGCTTTAAAGGTGATTATTCGGTCCATGGGCCACGACGATGTCGAAGCCATAGCGAGAATTGAGCAGGCCTCGCCATCGCCGTGGTCAGCCTCTTCCATTGCCGAAGAATTGCTAAGAATCAAAGGCGTCCAGCTGGTAGCAACGGACGAAACCGGGCACATCATGGCCTGGTGTTGCGGGCAATGTCTTGATGATGAGGCGGAACTCTTTAAAATTGCCGTGTCCGTCGATACAAGAGAGCAAGGCATCGGTACGGCTCTGCTGGTTCGGTTTGAGGATCTGTGCAGGGGAAGAGGCTGCAAGTCCTGCTTTCTAGAGGTTCGGGTTTCCAATATCCAGGCGATCGGCCTTTATGAAAAATTTGGATACGGCAGAATAGGATGCAGGAAAGCCTATTACACCGCCCCGCAAGAAGACGCGCTGGTTTTACAGAAATTTTTTCCTTTGCAGACATGAGTCTGCCTATTCAACGGAGACCTTCATTATGAAAACTCTTCGAGATCTCGATTTGCAGAACAAAAGGGTGCTTGTGCGGGTGGATTTTAATGTACCCATGGATGAAAATAGAAATATTACCGATGACATCCGGATACGTACCGCCTTGCCAACAATTGATTGTATTCTGGAAAATAAAGGGAAACTCATCCTTTGCTCCCACATGGGAAGACCAAAGGGCAAGCGGGTCGAAGCCTTCAGCCTGGCACCTGTTGCCGCCCACCTGCAGGAGATCCTGGGTCGAGACGTTCGTCTGGCACCGGACTGTATCGGAGATGAGGTTGAGGCTATTGTTGCAGATATGCGTCCAGGAGATATTGTCCTTCTGGAAAATTTGCGATTCTACAAAGAAGAGACGGACAATGATCCCGGCTTTTCCGAAAAACTGGCGCGTCTGGCTGATGTCTATATAAATGATGCCTTTGCCGCTTCCCATCGGGCCCATGCCTCCATCGTCGGTGTCACCGGGTATATAAAGGAGAAGGCCGCCGGCTTCCTGCTTCAGACCGAGATGGAGTATTTCCATAAATCAATGGACGAACCGGTGCGGCCTTTAGTGGCCCTGGTCGGCGGGGCTAAGGTCTCCTCAAAGCTCGGAGCCCTGGAAAATATGCTTGACCGGGTTGACAGGATGATCATCGGCGGGGCCATGGCCAATACCTTCCTCAAGAGTATGGGGGTGGATATGGGGGCGTCCAAAATTGAGGAAGACCTTCTGGGAACCGCAAAAAAATTCCTGGAAGCGGCGGAGGAAAAGGGCGTCAAGCTCTATCTTCCCGTCGATTTTGTTGCCGCTGATCAATTTTCTGCTGATGCCGTGGTAAAAAATGTGACATTCAGGGATATTCCAAAAGATTGGATGGCCCTTGATATCGGTCCGGCAACGGTCCTTTATTTCCAGGAGGCCTTGTCCGATGCCAGGACGATCGTCTGGAACGGCCCAATGGGGGCCTTCGAGATGGATGCTTTTGCCCGCGGGACCATGGCAATGTGTACAGCGGTTGCCGTCTCCCATGCTCTAACGATAGTCGGCGGCGGGGATTCCAATGCCGCAGTGAAAAAATCGGGCGAAGAAAAAAATATCTCCTATATGTCCACCGGAGGCGGCGCCTTCCTGGAACTTATGGAGGGAAAGACCCTGCCCGGTGTTAAAGCACTTGAATGATGCCTTGCAGTCCTGTTGTGAAAGAGGAGGTTGCCATGTTTCATAAGATTGTAAATCTCGTCCATAAATACTTTCTGCCAAATGAGAAAGGAAACATACCGCAAAACAATAACGAGAAGAGTTTTTTCACCACTGCACTCAACGTACTGGGAATAACGACGCTTGCTATAAGTATTATGTTAATGAGTATTCTTATTTTTGGTCGTATGTTTCATTAAACGGAGATGACTATGGAAAGAAGACCGCTGATTGCAGGAAACTGGAAGATGCATACCACCGTCATGGACGCCTGTCACCTGGCCGCCGACATTGCCGGGAAATGCACCGGTGTGTCCGACCGCGATGTCTTGCTCGCTCCGCCTTTTACGGTACTCAGTGAGGTTTCGCATGTTATCAGGGAAAGTCCTGTCATGGTCGGGAGTCAGAATGTGTGCTGGGAAGAGAAAGGGGCCTTTACCGGAGAGATTTCCCCGGTGATGGTAAAGGACGCCGGAGGGACCGCCGCCATTGTCGGTCATTCGGAACGCCGTCAGATATTTCATGAAGACGATGCGTTGATTAATAGACGTCTGCGCGGTTCTCTGAGATTTAATCTGCTGACAATCCTCTGTGTCGGAGAGACGCTTCAGGAGCGTGAGGAAAATAAAACCTTTGAAGTTGTTGAAGGGCAGATACGTAACGGTTTGAATGGTGTTGGTGCGGAGCTGATGGCTAATGTGGTGATCGCCTATGAACCGGTTTGGGCCATCGGGACTGGCAAGACGGCAACCAAGGAGCAGGCTCAGGAGGTTCATGCCTTTATAAGAAACCGTATCGAGGCCATGTATGAAAAAAGCATTGCCGACCAATTGAGAATATTGTATGGTGGCTCGGTTAAGCCGGATAATGTTGATGCCTTGATGGCACAACAGGATATAGATGGCGCCCTGGTAGGCGGTGCGGCTTTGGACGCTGAGTCGTTCGGACGCATAATACATTTTCGATAACTCAAATAGGATCGCATTCCTAAATGGTTACGTTACTTATAATACTGCATGTCGTAGTTTGTCTTTTCCTGGTCATTATCGTGCTCCTTCAGCAAGGGAAGGGGGCGGATATCGGCGCTACCTTCGGAGGTGGAGGAAGTCAGACCCTTTTCGGCACTGAGGGGCCGTTGCCCCTTCTAAACAAGATAACAACCGGAGCGGCCGTTATCTTCATGCTCACATCGGTCACCTTGGCCTATTTTTCCTCTCATACCGGTACCAGCTCTGTTATGGATGAAATGGCAAAGCAACCGGTCAAGGTAGAAAAGACGGTCACAAAGAAAGATGTTACGGCCCCTGCACCTGCAAATAAACAGTCAACTCAGGCTGCTGCACCGGCCCAGGAGCAAAAAGCCGCTCCAGCAGAGACAGCAAAAGATGTCTCCGCCCATGCACCTGCAGATAAACGGTCACCTCAGGTTGCAGCGCCGGCCCAGGAGCAAAAACCCGCTCCTGTAGAGACAAAAAAAACGAAGTAAGCCTTGTGTGCCGAAGTGGTGGAACTGGTAGACACGCTATCTTGAGGGGGTAGTGAGCCACGCTCGTACGAGTTCGAGTCTCGTCTTCGGCACCATTTCTTTATCCAACAACGTTCGTTGGAATCTTTTAACCCCGTAAATCTCCGAGGTTTGCGGGGTTTTTCTTTGCCTTTTTATCCTATACTGCCCATTTTTATCCATTGACATCCGGGTACAAAGCCGGGTATGGCGTTCAGGGAACCGAATAACCGGTCTCTAAAATACCCGGTTTTGGAGGTAAGTGATTATGTTGACAGCTATTCAGGTACGTAATGCAAAGCCAAAAGAAAAGCCCTACAAGCTCGTTGACGGCAAAGGCCTCTTTCTACATATCGCCACCAGCGGCAAAAAGACTTGGAGATATAGATTTGAACTGTCGGGAAAGGAATCGACCTTCGTAATCGGAGAATACCCGGTTATGTCCCTGGAAACCGCAAGGATAGAGAGAACGGCTAAACGGGAACTTGTAAAAGCCGGTATCAACCCGGCGGATGCAAGGCGGGAAAAAAAGATTGAGATCGAACAAGAACGACAGGCAAAGAAAAATCTTCTAGAAAACAGTTTCGAGACAATTGCTCTTGAATGGCATCATCATCAAAAAGATAGATGGGCTAAAAGCCATGCTGCGGCCATTTTGACAAGCTTCAAGAGAAACGTCTTTCCGTCCATTGGTGGAATTCAGATTGATCAGATTGAACCGCCTCAGGTGCTTGCAGTCCTAAGAGCTATTGAGTCACGCGACGCTTTAGAAATGGCAGCAAAGACATTGCAGAGAATTACAGCTGTCTTTCGCTATGCTATACAGACAGGCAGGGCAACATACAACCCGGCAGCTGACATGAAAGGAGCGCTGA
>JBJKRL010000140.1:0-4244 GCA_046704745.1 Desulfocapsaceae bacterium
CATCCATGGCCTGCTGTCAGTTGCGGACGTCCTGTCCGCAACCCTGCGGGCCGTTTGTGGAATACCTGCGGGCCTCCGCGATGCGTCCGGAAGCGACGACCTCCGCCTCCCGCGTTTTAGATGGGTACATTGCGTCGGATGAACCATTTATGTTTTTAAAAATTGTGGGTAATGGGCAGGCCTAGCCTGGGAAAAAAACTCTTCTATAGAGTAATTTTGGGAACGTATGAAATTTGCGACGCCCGGATGGGGGTTACTATTTCATGGGCCCCGATACTACTTGGAAGCAGGTTGTTTTGCAGTAACGTTTCCATAACTATTTGTAGCATCGGTAAAAGGAGTGTTAAAATAGTAACGACATCTTCTTGATCCCAATGTATCTAAAAACCCCATAACAAATCAGGGTTACAGCTTTTTTCTTGTCTTTATATTTATCTAGGGTTACCCTTCTTTATCAATTTTTCACTAAGAATATCTTCAGATAGCGAGATCATGGACACATTCGACAACTGGCTGACCATTGATGAACTCGCAGGCTACATCAAGATGAGTCGGACCAAGCTCTACGGTATGGCTCAGCGCGGTGAGATACCCGCTTCCAAGATCGGTAACCAGTGGCGTTTCGACCGAGAGGAGATCGATCAATGGATGAAGGCGCACGCGACCGGCAAGGGGAAATTAAAGGCATAACTGCCGGAATCGACAATAAGGAATTTACATGAACACCAAAGAGATCGTCGACCGCATCTTTAAAAATCCGGGCATCAAGTACGACTTGACCGAATTTGAGAATCTGGGCAAGCCGATTCACGATATCCTGTCGATTTACCTCAAATCCCGCGTCGAGCAACTTATCGAAGAGGCGGTGCAGTCATGAGCGACCCACCTGTCTATCTTCCTGCCGACTACGCCGGGCTGCTGGCCGACATCAAGCAGCGCGTGCGCCATGCCCAGACCCGCGCCGTGCTGGCGGTCAACGCCGAGTTGATCCGCCTCTACTGGGAAATCGGTGCCTTGATCGATGCCCGCCAGAAGAAAGAGGGTTGGGGCGCCGGGGTGATTCCCCGCCTTGCACGGGACCTGCACAATGAGCTGCCCGAGGAAAAGGGTTTTTCCCAACGCAATATCAAGCAGATGCTGGCCTTCTACCGCGAATACCCGCATCTGGAATTTGTGCCACAGCCTGTTGCACAAATTGAAGACACTCCAAAAGTGCAACGGCTTGTTGTACTTTTTCCGTCCGATCTTCTGCTCTCAGTTCCCTGGGGGCATCACGGTGTCCTGATGGCCAAGGTCAAGGACCTGACTATACGCCAGTGGTACATGCAGGCTGCCATGGAAGACGGCTGGAGCCGCAATATTCTGGTGATGCAGATCGAAACCGCTGCCCACGCCAGGCTGGGTCGAGCGACCACCAACTTTGCCAGGCGCCTGCCGCCGTTCGATTCCGATCTGGTGCAGCAGACGCTGAAGGACCCGTACCTGTTCGACTTTCTCACCCTTGAATCCGGATTTCGTGAGCGCGAACTGGAAACCGGCCTCATCGCCCATCTGGAAAAGTTCCTGCTGGAACCGGGGCAGGGTTTTGCTTTTGTCGGGCGGCAATACCACTTCGATATCGGCGAACAGGACTTCTACATCGATTTGCTTTTCTATCACCTCAAGCTGCGCTGCTATGTGGTGATCGACCTCAAGCGCGGCGATTTTAAACCCGAGTACGCAGGCAAAATGAATTTCTATTGCAGCGTGGTCGATGACAAAATGCGGCATGAAACCGATAAACCCACCATCGGCCTGATTCTCTGCCAGCAGCCCAACCGTGTGCTGGCGGAATACGCTCTGCGCGGCATGGATAAACCTATTGGTGTTTCCAGTTTTGAATTGACCCGTGCCCTGCCGGAGACCTTGCAAAGCAGCCTGCCAAGCATTGAAGAGATCGAGCATGAACTGGAGGGGAATGTATGAGCGGGCGATCTTCTGGTGGCGGTAAACCTAAGCCCAGCGGTCTCTATCGTCTTCTCCTCGACGACGGAATACCTGATCTTTGTCGCTGCCAGGGGCTTGGGTGGCGTCGAGGCGGGTTACGCCGATGAGAGCATCTGGCTGACCCGGAAAATGATGGTTCAATAACAAATGCTGTGACAGAGATGAGGGAGTGGGTAGCATGGTGAATTTTACTTGCAAACAATGCGGCCATTGTTGTTTGAACCTCACTGGGGCATTTAATGCATGTGCAACCGAAGAGGATATAAGGCGCTGGCAGGAGAATCACCGCAGCGATATCCTGGAATGGGTGGACGTCATATATCTCGACGAGGAGCATCAAGTCTACGACATCTGGGTTGACCCAAGGACCGGAGATGATGTTGCCAGGTGTCCCTGGCTGCGGAAGTTGCCGGGGAAAAAGAAATATAAGTGTAGCATCCAGGACATGAAACCCGAACATTGCAGGAACTACCCCTTATCAAGGGAGCATGCCGAAAATTCAGGCTGCCCTGGGTTTGAAGAGAAGGAGAGGAACAAAAAACAAGAGAATGAAATTGCAATGCCGAAAGCGGAGGTTGATCCCTACAAAACCAACATTGAGGCTTTTTTTCGTAAAAATGGTGTGACAGTCAAAAAAGATAAAGCCGGGTATTCCATCTTTGCCGGGCCCCGCAAAATACCAACCGCAAGATTACGCCTCACCGGAAAAAAAGACATGGTGGAAGTACTCTGGTGGAGCCACAGGGACAAATGGGAATCGATCGGCGATTTTGACGGCATCTTTCTGCCCTTTGACGACGCCCTGGAATACATTGATAAAGATCCCTTGGGCTGTTTCTGGACATGCCCTTTTTGAGGGCTCTTATCATTCCCGGTAGTATGTGCAGGTTTGTGAAGTCCGCGATTCCACCAATTTGAAAAGAAGAAATCAAAGACACCTTTTGGGTTTCATTTTGCTTTCATGCAGTTATCTTTATTTTCTCGAATCTTTAATATACATTCCGGAATTATCATCTTCCATCTTTATCTCGAAGAGATCGCTGACCCGGATAAGGTCACTCAGCTTTTTGTATCCGTAGTTAACAGGGGAGAATGACGTCTTATTGGAGCCTGAAAAAATATGGTTAAAATCGGGTTTGAATGGGCGGCCGACAGTCGCTGCTGTTGTCCGTTTTGCCGAGAAATATCGAGTCCATCACGCCATCCCAGCCGGACGTATCCGCCGTGAGCAAAGAAATTACAAGTTGCTGAGCGGGCTTGTTGGGAACGGCCAGGTCAGAAAACTTTTTCTTGCTTGATTTGCCCTCCTTCCGGCGATCTCACACCCTCCCCGGAAGATGCAAGGATAACCCGGCAGTTGCAGGATGCCGGCGAAACACTGGGAATCTCTGTTTTTGACCATATCTTTTTCAACAGGAAGGGACATTACAGTTTTTTGGAAAATGACAAGTTGTGAGCTGTAAACGAAAAGCAGAGAGGGTCAGGTCTTGAAATATCAGCTTTTGGGTTATCGGAATAGTTTGACAGGAGGAGTAAGGTTTTCCTTTAACTGTTGAGGCAGCCTTGATCTTGAAAATCAAGATAGGCTGGATATTATTGCTCCTAGCAGGATTCAGTATCCAGTCCACGACATAAAGGGGCTTTATTACGTCGGCAACTGCCGTTTGGCTATTACAACGCCATCCTCATCACTGTATAGCCAATCGCCTGGCGAGATTGATACTCCTCCGAAGCTGAGTGGTACATCAACTGTTCCGAGCCCCTCTTTTTTGCTCTTTCTTGGATTGGTACCCAATGCTTTAACGCCGATTTCAATTTCATTTATGGCAATAGAATCACGGATTGCACCGTATATGATGACTCCTGCCCAACCATTTTTATATGCGATGTCGGCGATCATATCTCCTAAAAGAGCCGAATAAAGGGAACCATCTCCGTCCACAACGAGGACTTGTCCCTGTCCTTCCTCTTTCAGGGTTTTCCGGAGTAAGACGTTGTCATGTTTGCATTTAATTGTTCTACAGGGTCCGTGGAACTGCTTAAGTCGACCAAAACTCTTGAATTGTATTTCACAGCTTTGTAATTCATCCTGAAAATCATCCATTAAATCCGCTGTCTTCATGACCATTTCCCTCTTTCTTTCGATTACATTGTAAGATTATCAATTCATAAACTGATAATCATCAAAGCATTTATCATCGATGTAAAACAAGGGGTTGTTCGTAATCGCTTCTAACCAACTGCCCATATTCAGCAAA
>JBJKRL010000141.1:0-4561 GCA_046704745.1 Desulfocapsaceae bacterium
GGAGAACATTCATTTTGTGGTAACTGAATACGGGATGGCCTATCTTTTTGGTAAATCGATTCGCGAGCGAGCTCTTTCCCTTATTGAAATTGCCAATCCCAAATTCCGTCCCATGCTGCTTGAAGAAGCCAAACGCCTTGGCTACCTGCCGGTTTCCCAGACCCTCAAAACCCAGAAGGCCTATCTTATCGAGGAGGAACGAACGGTTGTCCTGAAAAACGGGAAGAGTGTTCGGCTTCGCCCGGCCCGGGCAAGTGATATCGAGGCGTTTTACGACCTCTTCCATGCCCTTTCCGAGGAGGATGTCTATACCAGATTTTTTCAACGGATCAAGACGATGACCTTTAATCTCGCCCAGCAATTGTGTAATGTGAACTTTGAGACCGAGGCCGCCTTTATTGCCGTGATCGGCGACCGGGAAAATGAGAAGATCGTCGGCAGTTCGTGTTACTTTCTCAATCCCGCGACCAATATAGCCGAGGTCGCTTTCATGATCGCTTCTGAATGGCAGAGCTGCGGTCTTGGCAAGGCCCTGCAAAACAGGATGAAAGAGCTTGCCTTGGCCCATGGCATCAAGGGTTTTCTATCGGAGATTTTAAATTCCAATAAAAACATGATCGCCCTGGCCCAGCGCGGAGGCGATAATATTGAGATCGTTCGACACAGTGATTCTTGCGAAGTTATTGTTTATTTTGGTGAAGGGAGTTGAAGTTGAAAATTAAATTTCTCGGGGTGGGATCTGCCTTTACAACCCCGGATTATTATCAATCCAATATGCTGTTGACCGCCCGGAGCGGTAAGAAAATGCTGATCGATTGCGGCAGCGACATACGTTTTTCCCTGGGCGAAAGCGGGCTGCACTTCCGGCATTTCGGCAGAGATATAGACGCCATTTACATTTCGCATCTCCATGCCGATCATATCGGCGGGCTTGAAGGGGTGGCACTTAGCAGTGTGCTTGATACCGGGAGCCTTAAATGTAAGCTTTTTATCACCGATGATCTTGCCTCGGACCTGTGGAACAATTCCCTCAAAGGCGGTCTCAGATGTGTTCAAGGTCAAGAGAGGACGTTAAATGATTTTTTCCTCTGTTCTCCAATCGAGGGAAGCGGGCAATTTCAGTGGCAGGATATCGAATTTTCCGTGGTCAAAATGCCGCATACAGGTGAAGGATGTAAGAGATATTTCAGTTATGGGCTCATCCTAACTGAGGGAAACAAAAGCGTCTTTATTTCCACAGATACCCGGTTCGAACCTGGTATGCTTGTCGAGCTTGCAGACCGGGTCGAGATCATTTTTCATGACTGTGAAACCATAGACCCACCTTCCGGAATTCATGCTCATTACGATGAGCTGTCTACTCTCCCCATCAGCATCAAACAGAAAATATGGCTTTACCACTACCAGCCCAACCCGAGTCAAGATCCGATAATACAAGGCTTTAGGGGGTTTGTCGTTAAAGGGCAGGAGTTCGATTGGCCTGTCTAGGAGAAGCATCCGGGAGGTTATTCTTTGGGCCAAGGTCTCTGACTCTCAGCTGTCAACCAGGCATTAACCCAATCTGGAACCTCGGCACCCCAATCACTTCTGTTCATTTGCTTTAATACTTCAGTGGATGGAACCAATCCACTTTTCGAGGTCGCACCAACTTTCATGAGTGCCGAAGAACAAATCCTCCCATTTATGTGTGTCTCTTGTAAGAAATAAAACCATCGTTCATCATGACAAATTGGTAGAGTGGTTAGGGTAAACTGGCTTAGGAACGGAATTCTTCTTCGAAAACGGATACTCGCGCCACCAACGACGATACCCCATTTATTTTTTCTCATCAGTTTCAGAAACCCGACCCGAGATGAAAAATCCCATCTCCCCAGTTCCATATAGGTAAAATAGCGTGCATGATTTAACTCAAGGAAAGGATCAATATCAGTAAGACCAGCCCTAAACTTTAAAATGCTTTTTTCATTTAAATCCAACTTTGAATTGAATTTAGCTTTTATTAAAGTTGATGCTAATTTTAGGTAAGGATACATAGTGAACCTTTCTTTGCAAAATTACGGATTCGATTGATTCGGAATCGAATTTTTTCGACCGAGTTATAGCGCTTGCGATACTGAAAATTGGAAGTATGTGTGATTGTCCATAGGTCAATATCCTCCAGCCTTTTGATCATTAGCCTTTTTATCCCAAGATCTGAATTTACGTTAAGGCTATTTGCGTTCAGCAATTTTTTGGCAGATGCTATTAAGTTACAACTTTTAAAGAGAGCATCAGGTCAAAAGACGCCACAACTTCGTTGCCGAACTGCGTCGGACAACGGGCAAGAACCTGAACCGGTCGATTAATTCGTTCCCCGCTTGCTTTTGCTTCAGTAATCATTGCGGCAATAACCCGCCATCATTGCACGTGAACACGACATCGTGTTCCGGGCGTTTGAAAAACTCTCCGGATACCGATTTGAATGCCAGGGATGTTTTTACCTTCAGTCTGTCGGCGAGAAAGACTGCAAGGGAGCCTCCGGCCACATCGGCTCCAACAGCCAAAGCCCCAAAATACATGCTTCCCAAGTGATTACAGGTTCGTCGCCGTAGTGGTATGGTAACGGCAACGGAGTTGTTGTCAATACTTGTCACCCGGGGACGGCAATAACCGATGAGCGGAACCTTGAATAATCCGAACCAGCGCAAAAGCCAATTTGCTCTGCATAGCATATAAGACTCCGATAAAATCCAAAAACAGTATGCACTTAAAAAGTTATATGCCTTCAGTTCTTGACATGATATCCGTTGCCCTGGCCAGATAGTGGCGCATCCCCATCTTCTCGAACATGGCTGAGGCCTTTTTCAGATACAAAAGCCCCCTTTCCCTACGCCCCGCCTCGATATTGGCCTCGGCCAGCCACAGATAGCACATGGAGGAATGGGGTGGTATTCCTAATTTCTCAAGCATATCTATCCCCTGCAGAAGGATTTCTTCTGCAGAATCGATATGCAATGGATCAACTCTTGACAATACTCTGCCCAGCCAGGCCTTGCCTGTTGCATATACCTGCTTTTCTTCGTTCTTGAGTGATAATTTCTGAGATAGCTTCGCATGGTGCAGTGCACTGTCCTTATCTCCAAGACTAAAATAAGCGTAACTACAACAGAAATGGCAGATTGAACGCCAAAACGGTACGCCCAGATCGGTTTGGATTTTGAGCCCTTTCTCGGTAGATTCAACACCGATATCGGATCGACCCATAAAACTTTGGGCGAAGCCAAGCCAGCTCCAAGCCGACCCTGCCAATAAAACGGTCTGTGTCTCCTCAAGAAACCTGATGCTACGCTCAAGATGTCGTATTGCCTTTTCCGCATCACCCATTAAAGCCAAGACTAGGCCATATGCCCAGAGGCAGTATGCCTCACGAGATGGCTTGCCACTTTGTCGGGCAATGGAAAGGGCTTTATTGAATAATTGATCTCCCCGTGCAACATCGCCAGTACCTGTGGTGCTTATACCCAACTGCGCGAGAATTCGAACGTACACCCCGAGATGCCGCCGGTAAATTGCAGGCTCGGTGCGACATCGTTCAATCATATCAATCATTATAGGGGCAATCTGATTTACCCTGCGGAAGTCTCCTGACAGCAAGCTTGAAGTGCATAAGTCAAATCCGATGGGCACCATGAGGCTGACGTCCTCCTTCATGTCACCGTATTTGAAACACTCTTCCAAATACTTCCACCCATGTTGGGGATCTCCCCCCTTAAAAATGTAATAAACGCCCATGGCGCTTCGCAGCTGCAGATTTTTGGTGACCTCAGACATCTCTTCAGCCAACTGCTCCGCCTTTTGTAATAGGGGAAGATACTCTTCAGGATAACCAAATCGTGTCATGGTTCCCCGCATGGCCAGCACCAAGTCTATCTGCTCTTTCTTATTCTCGTTGCTCGGAGGCATTCGGGAGAGTGCAGAAAACGCCTCGGTATAAAACTGGACACCTTCCGAGAGTGAGTTGTTGCGGACTGCCTTCTGTGCCGAGCGTTTGAGATACTCATAGGCCTTTGCCAAATTTTCGCCCACAGAATAATGATAACCGAGCACCTCACAGAACTCTTCCAGACGCTCGGGATACAATTTCTCGATAGCCTGGCCTATCTTTTCATGGATCTCCCTTCTCTGGGTCAAAAGCAGGCTGTTGTAGGCCACGTCCCGAACCAAGGCATGGCGGAAAATATATTCCAACTCGGGAAACAGACTTTTTTCATAAATGAATTCCAGACCCTGAAGAGTAATCATCTGGGACTTGAGATCGGCCTTCAGGTCGGTGATGGTTTCCAAAATGCGAAAGGCAAATTCCCGGCCTATTACTGCTGCCACCTGCATAATCCGCTTCAAGCTCTCTTCTAAGCGGTCCATACGCGCTGCGATTATGCCTTGAATGGTATCAGGGACCTTGATGCCAGTGGCATCTTGGCTCAGGACAAAGTGATTGTCCTTTCTTACAATGGAGCCGTTTTCCAGCAGGGTGTGGGTCAGTTCTTCCAAAAAAAGAGGGTTGCCTGAGGCTCGTCTCAGT
>JBJKRL010000142.1:0-8586 GCA_046704745.1 Desulfocapsaceae bacterium
AGGGATTTTCTTCTAAATCTAGACGCGCGAAGAATTTTACCGCAGGCATATAATTGATATTCCGAGGATAAAATTTTGAGCGCAACGACGAGTTAGGTGAAAAGCGCCGTTTTCGGATGGAAACTAGGCTAGGAGCCGAGTGAGGAGCCCAGGCAGCCTACACGATAGTACGTGAGTTGGCACCACAGCGAGCGCGACGGTGAGATGGATCGCATGTATGTCGCTGTGTATGACAAGCCCTGGGGGGCTGTCAGAAAATAAATGTTACAAATAGGCGCTCTTATTTGGGTCGTATTTTGTCGATCCGATTGAGGCAAACCACAGGCGTAGCAGCGCTACCTCGAGGATTTGACGATTGAGGAGCGGTGAAAGACGGCCGGAAGATGAGATGCATAATGGGAGAGTTATTTTCTAACAGCCCCCGAGGAGGGAATAATGCAGGTCGCATGGAAGGATAAACTCAAGGTATTTTGGAAGGCATGGGGGTATTCCCTCTTTATAGGTGTATTGATCGCAATCTCTTTTAAATCATCTATTGCCGACTGGAATATCGTCCCCACAGGATCGATGAAGCCCACCATTGTTGAAGGGGATCGAATTCTTATCAACAAGCTGGCATACGACCTCAAGGTTCCGCTGACCACCTGGCATATCGCCCAGTGGAGCAACCCGAAACGGGGTGATATCGTGGTGTTCTATTCACCCAAGGATGGCATGAGGCTGGTTAAACGGGTTGTCGGCCTTCCCGGCGACCGGATATCGATGCGGGACGATGTCCTCTATATCAACGGCAAGCCATTGGAGTATGACGATATCGTTGATCCCACCGACGTCAGCACTGCGGGTAGGTATTTTCGCGAAGAGGATCTCGGCAAGAGAAGACATCCGATCATGATCACCCCGTCCTATCCGGCCATGAGATCCTTTGCCCCGGTCACGATTCCAAAGGGGAAATATTTCATGATGGGCGATAACAGGGACAACAGCGCCGACTCGAGATATTTCGGCTTCGTCGACAGAGACCGGATAGTGGGCAAAGCCACCGCCATTGTGATCTCGCTCAACGCCGACAACTCTTACAGCCCTCGTTGGGATCGTTTTTTCACTAAGTTGCATTAGCCAGTCTTGAAAAATGAGATTTTTCAAGGCTTCCATGAGTGCTGGATATCAGGCTAATGCAGCATTTTCGCAATATTCCTGTTGGTGTAAATATTATTTCTTTTTCTGATTACCACTAATGTTCAGGTAAAAACGACGTGATTGTAGCCACCCCTTTCACGGGACGCCATAAACCCGTCCATGGGGGCTTGACTGTGCCCATCCAGGGCACAGACACCCGTGAAAAGGGTGGCCACAATCCCTCCAGACGGGCAATACTAAGATTCAGTGGTAATCAAATTTCTTTTCCATTAGTTTGGTGGCTGCGTAAACCAATGTCAGGGTAGTCGCTATAAGCAAAACGTTCCGGATTAATAAGATATCGGTTGCCAGCATTGAAGGAGCGCTCCAGAGAATGGTGCCATCAGGAAGCCTGGTGCCGTTATGGATAAATTCGGTAAAATACAGGTATGGAAAAATCATAAATGTACATAAGCAGGTAGCAATATAAAAAATTCCTGCCATCTTTAATTGCTTGTTGCCAAAAGATACCAGCGCGAATAAAGGAATGACCCATAAAAGATATTGAGGGGAAAATACCTTTGAAGTGGCAATAGCCGCAAGCAAAGTGACAATTACCAGTATGATAAATATTTCCGGTGCGGATTGCGCAAAATTCACCTGTTTGGTAGGCATATTTGGAATTTTATCCCTGACAGTTTGAAATTTTACAACCTTAATAAAGATTAAACATACCCAGACAACTGTGCATAAGACCAGCAGTGGAGATATCTTAGCTAAGAACGGAGCCAGTGGAGAAACGAGGTTAAACCCTCCGAAACCATGGGTAACATGGACATGCAATCCCAAATAATTGAGCAGCATGAGAAATGAACTGAACGTTGATTCAAGCTGCAGTCCCCTTTCACCATGATAGGCCAGAAAATCCAGAGTACGCCCCCCGCCCCGGATATAAAATGGCAAAAAGAGCAAAAGCACCATTACAGAAAGAGTTGCAGTACGTTTTAGAACGGCTTTAACCAAATAGGGATTCACCACCTTTTTATAAGGCCTTGCAGGCAATGAACCGATGATGAATAAAGGGGCGAGGAGTAGCGGGATAAGTTTGAAGTTAATCCCCACGGCCAAAACCAAAAACGAAAAAACCCAATTTAAACGGCTTAATAGGAGAACAACAGAAACAAGAATTATCCCACCCAGCCAAAAATCCTGCCGGTCGTAAAGAAAATTAAACAATACTAAGCCAGCTACCGTATACATAAGAAGGCCCCATCCGTCGACTTTACATTCCTTCTGAGGACTTACATACAAAAAGAGCAGAAATCCAAAAATGGCAAGATCAAATAAAAAATAGCCGAGCTTAAAAAAGAATTTCCAAGTGTTGTATTTTGCAAGAGTGTAGGTATCCCGGGTGGAATCATTGTGCATAAAAAAAGTTGGAACTGACATCCAGAGCACAGCCAACGGAGGGTACTCCACTGTCTTATGGCGGGTGTCGTAAAAAGAGGCGCCCTGTTCTAAGCTTTCACTGAAATCCCAGGCATATTGCCCATAGACTATTGTATCGCTGACCGGGGTATTATAGAAAAATGCAAGATAAAACCTTGAAATAAGGAAAAAGATAATAAGAGTTGCCAAAACGAAGCCTTGCAACCGGCTGCTTACAGGGTTCATATCCTCAAGGTGATAGCATTCATTTGTGAGATACGGCAATCATAAGGTGCATTTGTATGTGAATTTCCTCCTCTTTACCTTGATGTCCTTGAATTTGAAAAAATACTACCTTAATGCATGTTGTACAGTAAGTTGGCTTGAGAAGCAATAGCGCAACATACTCCCTTTATTTTCCGCAAGGATCGGTTCGGGGTAACCTCCATTCAAAAAGATATCCAGAGAATCACAGTTGCTACCTCTTGAAACTGCAAGACCTTTAAGGAAATCAATCGATTCTTTCGACAGCTCATGTTCAAAAATCCTGTAAAACGAGCTCAGAGGTTCCCCATGTATTTCGTTCATCTCAAAGGTTCCGAATTCGACAATTCCGATCCGTCCGGTAAGGGTATCGCCGGCAAGAAGGGAGAGTTCCAGAGAACTTGAACCGGTTAGGATACACCTGTTTTTATGATCTCTTGCCTGATCGATCACTCCTCTGAGATGTTTGAATAAAACAGGTAATTCCGGGGCTTCATTGATGATGATCCGTTCCGGATACTCGCAGGAAAAAATCAAGGTCATTAGAAATAAAATCAAGGTCGGAACTGTTTTCCAAATCGAAATATTTCCAATCATTGCGGATCGTTTTGGCAAGAGTTGTTTTCCCGCGCTGACGCGACTCAAGAATGAGGACGACAGGAAAAAAGTCGACAAGCTTATTGATGTGCTCCGTTATATTCCTCTTTTTATCGGCTATACCCAAGCAATACACTTGGTTTTTTCCGGTATAAAGAGGAAACTGATGATTTTGCAAAGCTTAAAAAAGTCCTCTTTGCAGAAAACCCCGACGCAGAACCGGCAACGAAACAGTTTATGGACTTTATCCAGATGGTTCACAAAATGGCCGGCTTCGCGGTAAATAAGCACAAAGCAATGACAGGGACGTTTCTTTTCCTGATGGGAATTTGGAGTATTTTTTCGTGGAGAAGCCTTATGCCTTTTGCATTACGATGACAAACCCGAACGGTGCCGACTCAACTTTGTCGACCGCGTAAAAAGGCTGTCATATAAAACATAATCCTTCATTTTTTCCCAGAACAGAGTAGACTTGGGGATAAGATCAAAATAAATACAAAGGGTAGTATCCGCTAACATTCTGCCATGAATTTTGAATTGGTATTTCATCAGGTCATTAAGGCATTTGAAGAAAAAAGCCTTGAGTACGGACTCATTGGCGGTTTTGCTCTGGGAGTAATGGGAATCCTGCGTTCTACAATAGATATGGATTTGCTGCTTCTGATTGATGATCTTGAGAAAGCGGATAAAATCTTAACCAACTGTCTGTATAAACGTGTTTATACATCGGAGAACGTCTCACAGTACTCATCCGATATTAAAGAACTGGGTCATATAGATATTATCCATGCATTCAGGCAGCTGTCTAAAGAAATGCTTGCCAGGAAAACCAAATTTACAGTTTTTGGCAAATATACTGTCTCCGTACTTTTACCGGAAGATATTATCGGTTTGAAAATTCAGGCAATCGCAAATGATCCGTCACGAGAACCCTTTGATTTTCAAGATATACGTTTATTGCTGGAATACAAAACAAGAAAAAATCAGCCAATTGAATGGGATCTTCTCTTGGATTATTTTTCACTCTTCAACCGGCAGGACTTGCTCCATAATCTCAGGGAGGAATTTACATGAAACTCTCGGCACAGGCCAGACAGGAACTGCTTGCGTTTTCACATATCAATGATTTTGCAAAACTTAAAAAGGTGCTCTTCGCGGAAACTGCTGACGCAGAACAGGCAACAAAACAGTATACGGACTTTATCCAGATGGTTCATAAGATGGCCGGCCACCCGGTAAAAAAGCACAAGGCAATGACAGGAACTTTTCTTTTGTGAACGTAATGTTGATAATGAGGGCCTGGCACTTTAGAGCAGTATCCCAATATAGTTTTCCGAATCGTTGCTACACAAAAAAAACTTTATCAAACCCTCCTTTCATGTATTGTGCATAAATATCTTAGTGGTTACCTGGCACCGAATACGAATTGGGGAGAAAACATTCTAGGCCGGATTTCTCATGAACACTGCGTCAATTTTCCTCAACTTCAGAAAGAGCAAAACTTCTCGAAGAAATAACTGTGTCGTCAAATTTACACAGTGTTCACCAAAGGTGCCCTGAAAGAAATGCCCTTGGGGTACAGTCCAGCCAGCGCCATCTTCTTCAGCATTTTGGCACTGAACATAGCAAACTATAGTTCATTGCCAAAAACTTCGAACCTGACGCCGCCTGAACTGATGAGAAATCCAGGCTTAGGAATTGACAACCTTCAATATTGGTATTACTATTACTGGTAATACATATAACTGGAGGTTGGATTATGCGAGTTACCACAAAAGGTCAGGTCACAATTCCGCAAAAGATTCGCGAGAGATTGGGAATAACACCCTTCATGGAGGTCGACTTCATTGAGGAGAAAGGCCGTATATTTTTAATAAAACGAAAAGCGGGCAAGGCAGCCATACAAAAATTTGCCAAATTGCGTGGCTCTGCAACAGTTAAAATGACGACAGATGAAATCATGGCGTTAACGAGATCTGATACATGAAAGGCCTTCTTGTAGATTCAAATGTCATTTTAGACATTTTTCTCGATGACCCCAAGTGGGCTGAATGGTCTTTGACAGCATTGGCTGAGGCCAGCAACGATTCAGAGCTTTATATCAACCAGATAGTATACGCAGAGGTTTCAATTGGTTTTAAAAAAATTGAAGAACTGGAGTCAGCGCTACGGGCAGGCGGATTTCAGATGCTGGAAATTCCCAAAGAGGCTCTTTTCCTGGCAGGAAAAGCCTATCTCAATTACAGAAGGAGCAAAGGAACAAAAAAATCCCCTTTGCCCGATTTTTATATTGGTGCGCAGGCAGCCGTGCTCGGCATGGATTTGATCACGCGGGATGAAGCCAGATATAGAACGTATTTTCCTTCAGTCAACATACTATGTCCGCAGTGATAACTTCAGCACCCTCAAAGAAACAGATTTGATTCCAAGCGTACCATAAAGGGCACGAAGATTTTCCGTATTTAATTTTTTATGTCTTCACGTCCGACATTACTGAAATAGACACTTCATGTTCTTCATGATGAAAGTGCCTATCCTGAAACGAGATTTCACCTCACTCCGACTCCTTGCTGTCTTTTCCACGCATCACCCATAATGAATCACGCATTACGGAAGTTATCTCTCATCACTCATTACGCCTCACGGTATTTACTGATATTGGAATCAATATAAACCGATTAGGGAACCGGAAAGAGCTTTTTTGATTGATGATTATGCGGAAGGGAAAGATTCCGGAATTATTGATCTTGTCCTTATTGGTGATATCGATAGAGGCAACCTTTTAGACCTTACCGGTAAAACAGAAAAATATATTGGTCGGAAAATTAGAACATTGGTGCTCAATCGGGCTGACTACTATAAAATGCAGGATCAGTTACAAAAGCGGCCTTTATTTTTGTTATGGGAGCTTGAGAAAGTTGGATAATTCAATACTCGAGACACTGTGGGGACTTGAGATATGAACCAACAGAAACTTTTGGAAAAAATACATGTCGGCGAAGACAGTCAGACACAATTCAAGTCTGATGTCACTCTGCCTTATCGCGGGCTCGGCACGGGAATCCGCCGCGCACTCATTGATTGGCCGAATATTTATTTTCATGATGAAAGAGAGGGGGATCAGTTTAAGGTCACGATTTTCAGGTCAGCTGACCCAGAAACAAAGGATTTGACCCAAAAAGAATTCCAAATTTAAGAGGCTGACCCTAAAAAAGCTCTTCTCATGTCTCTAAAAAATGACCCTCAACCATGTCAGTGACATTTTGCAGACGCTGTGTGCAAAATTAAGTCGGAGCCATTTGTTTACTGAATTAAATGCGATTTACCATGAAGAGCTGGAAGGACATGAAGGGGTAAACAGCTTAGAAGGTCAAAATGTTTTCTTCATGCTCTTCGAGCCCTTCATGGTGATAATGCTGTTGCAGGAAGATGAAACGTGATCACTCGATATTGAGCCAGGCATACAGTCGGCTTGACCGGAGATTAAAATGCGACAGTGAACTTAAAATCAAAAAGACAATACGAGATAAGTATAGAAACAATAATGAGTGCAAAATCACCCGGGAAAACGACTCTTGGGCCTGTCCAGAAAGTAACTCCAGATAACATTCCAAAATATAAATAAATTAATATCAGAGCATAAATATTATACCGATAGTACTCTGTTATCCCACCTGAATGATTATTAAAAAATATTATCAATAATAATAAAAATATAACAATTTCAATATGAAAGGTATTTCTTAATAAATTGTTTATATCAACGAGGGACGACAATCTCTGTGTAAAACTTTTTCCTTCACCTGATAATTTATAGAAATGCCTGCTGATATACAGTTTCGTTGTTAGGTTGTCGTAGCAATTTATTACATAGAGCAAATATGTTTTGTTCAGGTTATTGCTAATTATGGCATAACTTTCCCACCATTGTGATTTCACTATATTTTTTACCGACTCCCCATTGGCAAGATCTTTCTGCAATTGATTCTGTACAGACCGTTTTTTTTGACCCACATAATATTGAAATTGTTTACTCGCTAATGGGTAGCCTACTTCCGTCGAGGCCTTAACCTGGACGGCAAGATATTGATGAATTGTTTGAATGCTAATGGTTGATAAAGTAAAGAGTCCATCCTCAATATAGTTCCGAGCAGACCAACCAGCTATTATTACAAATTGCAATAAAACGTATATAGCAAGGGTCCTAAATTTAATATTCTTCTTATTTGCTTTTATAAGGCAGAAACAAATAACTAAGGAATAGACAGGCCAAAATATTAGTATAGGTTTTACCAGAATACCAACCCCAAAAACCAGGCCAGAGGAAATTATATATTTTTTTTTCTCCCTCATTATGCCATGATACAACATCATAACACCTAATATAAACAAAAATGCCAATAGTAAATCTGCCATAATTTCTCCTGACAAAGAAATACCTGGTGCTGAAATAGCACCCAATAGTCCTGTCAGCAAGGCTGCGATTTTGTTTTTCGATATCATTAATGTAATCAGAGAGATACATACCGGAATAAGTGAACTCAAAAAGACTTGAGCCCATAAAACGTCTAAAGGAGCATTGCCTAGGTATTCAAAAAATGCATAAAAGAGTGGATAACCGGGCGTCCTGATGATTCCCATATGCCTGGAATTCGCGTTTGGTTGCGTATATCGTCTGATTTTAACAATATTTTTTGCTAAATGGATATACTCGTGACTATCTGGGGTAATGGATATTTCTTGAACAATACCCATGTCAATGATTGATTTTAAATAGTAGGCTCTAAGTGTAAAACTTGTAATAAATACCAATGCTAAAATTAGAGAGACAAGAACCACAATTCTGAACTCATTTTGTTTCAAGAATCTACTCCTCGTCATCTGGATTGTAGTCAAATTTTTTGATATTAAAGCCGAAAGAAAAATCTCCATCCCCATGACAGAAAAGAGTAACAGAAAAAATAGATAATCAAACCACAAAATGGTGCATGGGGCAGCTTTATTTTAATCGTTTTTTATAAAAACACGAACCGAAAGCTTAGACTCTGATCAAACGCTATCTCGAAGAGAACCTGGGAAAACCAGTTGATGTTGGAACTGAAAGCGCCCTAAAACCTATCCTGCGCAAAGCCATACAGGATGAAATTATTTATGTCTAACCGCCTCATTCATCTCTAC
>JBJKRL010000143.1:0-3168 GCA_046704745.1 Desulfocapsaceae bacterium
TGTCATAAAAGCAGAAACCCTTTTGGGTATTGGGATCGAGAGTATGATTCTGCTCTGGTGAATACTGAAGAACCTGTCAGTCACGGGATTTGTCCACAATGTTTTATCAAAGAATTTCCTCTCGAATTTGAGCATCTATCCAAGGAAGGAAAAATCGAGTTAAAGAAAAAGACCATACCGGACAATAAGATATTATATGGTTGTTTTTTGAAGGCTACCGACAAAAGGGATTTTCATGAAAACCAGGATTCATAACATCGGCTTTGACCCAATCGAAGTATTGGTCGATCAAGCTCATACCATTTGCAGCGAAATACTTTTATTTGAAGCCGTCACGATGAAAGAAGACGAGATACGCCTCATTCTTGACTCCCAGAATATCTCCGACGAGCACATCCAAGAAACTTATCTGAACATTGTCGAAGAGTATGATAGGCAAACAGGTGGTCGGGCTGTATAATATTGGCCGTCTATGGGGGGAGATCTTTTGGTAAGAAAACAAGACCTTGCATTGCTCAAATTGCATCTGAAATTATGTGGAGTTCTAAAAAAAATTAACAAACAGCGTCCACAAAGCAATTTTCAAGTTCGTTTCTTGCCGTTTTTAAATTGTCGATAAAAAAAGAAATCTCCTTTTCAGCACCGTTTTGTTGTCGCATGAGGGCGTCTTTTTGGGCTCCACAAATATACCAAGTGCAGATAAAGGGCCGTTCCCGACGATTGAGACAACACCCTCGGGGAGTGAGGTTCATACAGGTGCGATCCGCATTTCTGGTAATTTGTTGTCGGGGTAGCTGGTTGTCAGCCAAGTAGAGGAAAATGAGATCTTTCAAGTCATACCAGATCGTTGCCACAGTGCAGCAGACTGTCGTGCAGTTGCAACAGGTAAGAGCAACAAGACTGTTCAAGCGATCGTCCAGTGCTGCGTATCCGGTCTCAATCCTCCAGGCAATGTCTCGAAGATGTTCTACCTCCTCGTCAAGTCCTTCAACTGCGGTAGTTATCGACAAAACAACTTGGGACCACTCTTGCCGGTCTTGCCAAGGTATCCATTGTCTTGCGTCGTCCATTTCCCCCCTTTTCCTCCCTCGGGCACTCAACGGAAACGCCATTGGGTGCGGATCGGTACAAGTCTACACATTTGACAGATTATAATTTGCAACAGAGCCTTTTTTAATGTTTTGAAAAATGATTTTTTACTCTCGTGCCCAATTGAGGGTATCACCACGATTCGTGCGATCATGTACGCTAAGAAAAATATTTTCAAGGGCTCTGTTGCAAAAATCCAAATTCTTTAAAAACCTAACACCTCGGCATTAATAATTTCAGATCGTTACGAGTAGTAAAAAATGCAGATTTCAATTTTTGCAACAGAGCCGCCCATTGCACCAATGTTGGGGTTACCCCTTAATGCAGTCCTTCGTAGAGTTTTCTCTATCAGGATGTTCAGAGGGGGTACATCTATATAGTCAACTTGATGTGATGCCTGCTACAGACAAAGATCCTTGGTCCATCGGTTCGATCAAGTAGCTCAATGCTGTCTGCCTTTTCTTATTATCGATCTGCTTTACAGCCATGGCCAAGGCTTTCCTACTCCCAACAAAAACGCAGAGTTGTTTGGCTCGAGTCAGGCCTGTATAGATAAGATTTCTAAAAAGCATCTTGAAGTGCTGGGTGGCAACGGGAATGATTACCGCACCAAATTCGCTGCCTTGGGATTTATGGATCGTGATGGCATAGGCGAGTGAGATTTCCGCCAGGTCTTCGCGTTCATATAAAATCGGCTCTTGCTTGCCAAACTGAATCAGACATTGGTAATTCTCCAGGTCAACCGCTGTAATGCGGCCGATATCCCCATTAAACACGCCAAGATCATAGTTGTTTCGTGTTTGGATTACCCGGTCACCTGCCCGATAGATCCGCTCTCCTATTTTGATTTCCCTTTTCCCTTGTTTTTTGGGATTAACCTTTTCTTGAATAGCGTTGTTGAGATTAAAGGTCCCCAGGCTGCCGCGCACCTGGGGAGACAAGATTTGAATTTCCGTATCTTCGCCAAAGTATTCTGGAATAGTCTTGATGTACAAGCGGAGAACCATATCCAAAGCCGTCAACCCATGGTGCAGTGCCGACCAGGGATGGATAGATTTCAGGAGTGCTTTCAGTTCCTCCGTCGCCCCTGTCGCGCTATTGATCTGCAACAGGTCGACATGCTTGAACTTCTCCGGGATGGTCAAAACCGGGGCATGAACCTCTTTAGGGCATTCGAATTCCTGGACAAGAAGATCATCAATAGTTAAGGACTCTTCCTCTCGTCTTATGATTCCGGTTACCCTGTCCCCCGTTTGGACAATTTTTTCCTCGCCGGTGTCCAGGGTATGCCTGAGGGCGGCTTTGGCACGACCGAGAAACTGTAGTTGTTTCTGGGTAGCTTCTTCCGCATCGATAAACTGGCACCCGGCCTTTTCCCGCCATAATTGGGGCTTATGAAAAGGGGATTCGATTTTCGGAATCTCTCCTCTATTGATTTGATGAGCAAATCGAATAATCAGGTTTTCTTCTGCCTGCCTGAAAACTTTGGTCAATCTGAAACTGGGAACAGAGGGGGCCTGAAGTAAATCCTGCAGGACGTTGCCCGCCCCTAGCGAAGGGAGTTGGTCGGGGTCCCCGATAAAGAGGACCTGTGAATCTTCAGGGACAGCCTTCAATAGCGAAGCGGCAAGGTTGATGTCGAGCATCGAGCATTCGTCAATGATCAAGAATTCGACGTGCAGCTGATCCTCTTCCGATTTTTTGAATCCATTCTTGTCGGGAGCCCACTCAAGCAGACGGTGAATGGTTTTCGCCTCGAGACCGACTACTTCGCTCATCCGCTGGGCGGCTCTACCGGTCGGCGCCGCAAGAACGACCTTCTTTCTCATAGCCTGCAGCAACTTGACCAAAACCTTTGTTGTAGTCGTCTTGCCCACTCCGGGACCGCCGGTCAGAACTGCAAACGATTTGCCGGCAATGCCGGCAACCGCAGATTGCTGCTCTTCGGAAAGAACGATGCTTTGATTCTTACAATATCTATCGAGCCAATTATTGACCCGATCATGGTCGACATGGACTACCTGGTGGCCCCATTGCTTCACTCTCTTGGCAACATATTTCTCATCAAAGAATATGGAG
>JBJKRL010000144.1:0-4850 GCA_046704745.1 Desulfocapsaceae bacterium
GATCGTACCTTTGACCGGGCAATATCAAACCATGACGCCTCAATGAATGAGCTTATTTTACAGGTTCAAACTTTAAATTGAAAAAGTCAATTGCGTTTTGATGGCATATTTTTGCTAAAATATCAGGAGAGATATTTGCGCTCTTCAATATGTTAAGCTCTCTATCCCACGCATATGGAATGTTGGGGAAATCAGAACCATACATTACTCTGTCCGATCTGTAGGAACCAAGATCAATTTCGTCTTTTATCGGGAAATATTCTGCAATTGCCATGGTCGTATCCAGCCAGAGGTTGTCATATTTTTCTATGAGCTTCCGGTAGGCCGAGGTTTCATCAATCCCCAGATGAGGAACACATATTTTCAAATCAGGGAAGTCTTGCAAAACGTGCTCTAATTTTTCTGCACTGCAGATCTGGTACGGGTCGCAACGGTAGGCGGTGCTTTTCGGCTCTCTGCCAACATGCATGACAACCGGTTTATCATGTGCCCGACAACACTCATACAGGCAATTCATTTCATCGCAGTTCATATCGAAGCATTGGACATGAGCATGCAATTTCAGGCCTCCCAATCCCAGGGCAAAAGCTTCTTGCAATATACCTATGGCATCCTTTTCGCCAGGAAATACTGTGGCCATCCCTGTAACGCTGTTGCCATGCTCAATGCATTTTTCCGCCATGTACTTGTTGAGATCGCGTGCAATTCCTGCTTTATGCGCATACTGAAATGCAATGACATGATGGACGCCGTGGGAGAGGAGAAATGAAAGGACCTCGGAAGAGGTCAGCCGGTATCTGATGCGCCAGCCATTCCGATCAAACCATTTCCATACGGACAAGAAAATATTTTGTGGGAAAATATGCACATGTGCATCGATGACGGAGGGGAGGCCGGCAGGAATATTTACGTCTTCCCGATCATTGATTGACGGCATATTGGGGTATAACATCACACTTCGCCTCCCTGCCTCATTTCAGATGAGACACAATCATTGTTGCCAGCATCTTTGCTATGACAGTTTCACCGCTCGCATCAGTAACTGTCGATTCGGCAATGACCAGGGTTTTTCCAGATTTAACTACTCGACCGGTGGCGATTATTTTGTTTGTATTCGCTGGCCGGATCAAATTTATTTTAAACTCGACAGTTAAAACTTCCGCGCTTTCGGGCATGGTTGTCAGCGCTGCATAACCACAGGAAACATCGGCCAGAGAGGTAACAACACCACCATGTAACAGGCCCTGCTGTTGCGTCAGTGTTTCCTTATGGTTGCAACTGATGACAACTTTTTGGTATTCGACATGTTCGAGTTGGGCACCGATAAGCGTCAGGAAAGCCTGCTTATCAAAACTGGCTTGTATTCTATTGTGCAATTGCTCTTGTGATCTCACTGAAACACCTCCCGCATCTGCTTCAAAGCCAGGAATATCCGCATCCCGGCTCTATCATTTTCAACCCTTGTATCAAAAATAGTCTTTTCTTGGCGGACTAAATACATCCAATACTTCCCCTGGCTTTATGATCTCAATCCGATGTTCGACATCGCGAGGAATGGTGTAGGTGTCGCCCGCGCCTATTCTTTGGTCATGAGCCCCAAAGACGATTCGATACGTACCAGAAATCACATAGCCGCTCTGCTCATTGGGGTGCTTATGGAACGGCACCTTATCTTCTTTTTTATACAGCATCTTCGCAATCATTGATTCAGCTCCATACGATAGCAAGACAAAATCAACCCCTAGAAAATTTCTGCTTTTTGCCTCTTCTGATGTAACGATCATGTTAACTCCTTTTGTCGATATCGAAGAAAGTGAATAATAACTGATGGAAATGCGAATGATCGATTGCCTGTGCTCACTTGTTCCCTCTGCTGTTTTCAAAGCACTGTAGGTCATATATGTGTCACCCCAGGGAGAAATGACGGAGCAGGGCGACAACCCCTACTCCAGCGGCCATCGTTACCAGGAGATTGCCTGTTTTCCAGTTGGCCAGCAGGCAAGCGATCAGCCCGAGCAATCCAGTAATACCCATATGAATTGCACCTGGGACTACTAGAGAGAGCAGGATTGTGCCAGGCAAACCATCGAGAAAGGTTCGTAGCGGCCCGGTTTCTGGCAGTCGATCAGCGAGAAGGAGGCCGCCGAGCCGAAAGGAATAGGTGATCAGGGAAGCGATAATAATCGCCCAAATGCCGTTGTCGATAAACAGCTGCTCTCTCATCGGTTCCCCTCCCCGGACAGGCTTACGGTTGCGTTCTCCCGGTTTTGGCTGGTTCTTTCTTTACCGAGCAGTGCCAGCAGGGCGGGAACCAGAGCCCCACCCACGCCACCGATCACGATATACCATTTCCCCGGCAGATAGCGTTCCGCCAGAAAGGCAAGCACCGCCGCCACCAGCCAGCCGCCCATATCCGTTCGCCCACGCCAGAGACTCAAGGCCAGCGCGGCAAAGACGGCAATAAAGGCAAAATCGAGGCCATACTGCTCAGGCTGGCGAATAAAGCCGCCCAAGAGATTGCCGCTCAAGGTTCCAAAAGACCAGGCGCAGAGAAGCAGTACCCCTCCGCCAAACAGGAAAAACGGACTGACGGCACCTTTTCGCTGCTCTGCAATAGTCACAGCCCAGTTTTCATCGGCAACCAGGTGCATCAAGGCCGCCTTGCGCCACAGCGGCTGACCCTGGAATAGCTGGCGCAGCGAAGCCCCGATCAACAGATATCTGAGGTTGACGACAAAAACCGCCATTGCCACGGCCCAGACCGACAGTGGCTCTTTCCACATATCTACCATGACAAATTGAGCCGATCCGGCAAACATCAGGACATTCATCGCCGACATCTCCGCCCAGCTCACTCCTTTCTGACCACTCAGAACCCCAAGTACTCCACCGTAGGTGACTGCGCTGACGGCCAACGGGATATTCGCCAAAGCACCTCTATACATGCTGCGATACATTGTGTTCCTCTTCAGTTGAAATACATTTCCACGCCCATGTAATAAGATGACAAAAGTCAGAAAAATAGTATATAGTGATTATCAGACACAAAGTATCGAGCAGGTGACACCATGAAACACACTCTACACGCGCCCTTCACTGATTCCCTACCTGTGCCGCTTTTTCTTCGCACGACTCTCATGCCAAATGATGCAATATTCCCTGAGCATACGCATTCTTGGGGTGAATTTGTCTACTCGCACAACGGCGTGGTGCAGGTTCTGGTCGATGAGAAGCGGTATCTTGTTCCTCCTCAGTACGGAATATGGATCCCGCCCGAAAAAAATCATCTTGGCTTGAATCGCCTGGAGGTTTTACAGTCCTCCTTATACGTGACCAATGATTTGTGCGGCGGGCTACCGGCAGAGCCGATCGCTCTTCTCGTCTCACCTTTTATGCGATCGCTCCTGGAACATGCGCGTGAAAGCACTCTGGACTATGCAAACCAACGACATTTGCGATTACTCACAGTTTTTCTGGATGAACTGACGGAAGCCCCGCGAGCGGGAACTTTTCTGCCGGCTTCTGATGATCCGGTTCTGCAGAATATCCTTAACTACCTTGAACAACATCCACAGGATAACCGATCTGTTAATGAACTGGCGCAGGAGGAGAATATAACGGAAAGAACTCTTGCCAGGAAATGCAGACAGGATTTAGGAATGCCACTGACGGAGTGGCGCAATCGCATTCGCGTCGTTAATGCAATCGCTATGATTGAGGAAGGCAAGAATGTTGAGACCATTGCATCTGAATTCGGTTATTCCAGCGCATCGGCATTTATCGCAATGTTTAAGCGATTGACAGGATCAACACCGGCCAGTTACCGGGGGGGCTAATCTTCAACAGCAACTGCCAAAATATTTATTATGGCAATATTATCCACTGTTCTCGTTCTTCAACTTGAAATTCTTCCGGAGCGGGTGGGACTGCCTACTTCCATAGAAGTGCTTAGAAATGGAGTAACTTCAAACTGTAAATGTCCAAAGACGTCCTCAGGCGACCCCTGCTCTTAACTATGGTGAGAAAAAAGCCTCAGACGCGAAGGACACTCCGTTGACCTTACCAGTACATCTCTTTGCCGAGTGCGTACCTACCTCTACTTGATAGATCTACTGGTTTTCTGCTCACAGTAACTTGAAAGCCTAACACGTTTTGATCTGTTGCTCTCCAGACAAACCGCAGATTCTTTCTGATGGTTTTCCCAGAAAAACTGTTAGGAATTATTTTCGGTACTGCTGCACTCTCAGATCTTCGAAAGTAGATAATTGGTCTCGATCTATGTTTGTTTATCAGATTCAAGTATCTTATAGACCGTTGATCTACCGATATTCAATTGCCTTGCAATCTGGGGTAACCCCACCATTCAAACTATGAACCGTCAACAGGATACCGATGAATATGGTATATGATTAATTTTCACAGGATATGAGCACAAATAAGAGATTTTCATAGTCTGAAATTTCAATGCAATCATTAATGAAAATCTTTACTTAAATATTGTAACGCATTGGATTTAATATATCATATTTCATAGTTGGCGGCTGGTAGCATGAATGTTGGGGTTACCCCTACATTTTCATCACATGCCAAGGTCAGTTATGAAGCAATTCTCAGAAATAACCGGAAATAGGGCCTATGAGGCCTAGCGGCTGCAGTCTCGTAAAATCTTACGCTTAGTTCTAGAAGCCTGCACTTATAAATGGTCGTGCCCGCTTTTATCCGCAATTTCGTGCCCACTTTATTTGACTCTATCCAAATAGACATGCCCACATTATTTGACTCTATAATCTTGGGTGCCCACATTAGCTGATTCTATCCGGGTTCTGTGCCCACTTTATTTGATTTTATCC
>JBJKRL010000145.1:0-6548 GCA_046704745.1 Desulfocapsaceae bacterium
TTCACCAAAGGTCAGTTCAGGCGGCGCCATCTTCTTCAGTTTTTTGTCAATGAACATAGCCTACTATAGTCCATTGCCAAAAACTTCGAACCTGACGCTGCCTGAACTGATGAGAAATCCGGGCTAACCCGCATATTTCCCAAGTCTTCTTGACTAGCAGACCATCTCTATCCGTGAAATATGCAGGCTACCCATGGATATCCTGGACTTTTTACAAATCAAAAGACGGCCAAAATCCTTGGTCAGGGCAGCAGCATGCAGATACAAAAAAAATCTCCGGCAACAGATGAGAACAACGGCAATCCGGCTTCCTGGGTGGATCTCTATGCCGACTATCTCTATCGCTTTGCAATCATCCGAGTTGCGGATCAGGATACGGCCGAAGAACTGGTACAGGAGACCTTCATTGCCGCCATCGCCGCCGTCAAAGAGAATCGCTATCAGGGAAAGTCCCAGGAAAAGACATGGCTGACCGGTATACTCAAACATAAAATCGTCGATCACCTGCGGCGCAAATACCGGGGGCGGGCCTTGCCCCTCGAGCAAATAGGAGAAGATATCATCGAAGCAAGCTTCGCTGCCGATGGGCACTGGCGTGCAAGGGTGGGAGAATGGGATATCAATCCTTCCGACAGATATGAGCAGAAGGAACTTGGTAAAATCCTCATGGCCTGTATCGAGGCCCTGCAACAGAGACAGGCCGATGCAGTCAGGCTTCGGGAGTTGGATGAAAAGACTACAGAAGAAATCTGTAAGATTTTGATGATCACTACGACTAACTATTGGGTCCTCATGCATCGGGCACGGCTGTCACTCAGGCAATGTGTGGACGATCATTGGTCAACCGATGTAACACGCAAGGAAGGTGGTGAAAAAAGATGATTATGCTCAATTGCCGGGATACATCCCAACTCGTCTCCGAATCGATGGACCGGAAACTTCCTTGGAGAAGGCGCCTCCAGGTGCGGCTCCATCTCTTTATCTGCGACAACTGCGTCCGTTACAAAAAACAGCTGCACCTGTTGCGGCGAATTTTCAAACACCAGGCAGAACCGTTAGACGACGCCTCGTCACCGATGCTGGACGAAAAGGTCAAGGACCGGTTGCGCCGGATTATTGAAAAGGAAGGAGCGTCTCCTGATTAACCCGCATTTCTCCCAAAAACCAGTTTCATTTTTCTTTCTGATTACCACCAATCTTCAGGTAAAAACGACGGGGGTGTAGCCACCCCTTTTACGGGACGCCATAAACCCGTCCATGGGTGCCCCACTGTGCCCATCCAGGACACAGACACCCGTGAAAAGGGTGGCCACAATCCCTTTTTTCGGACAAAACTGAGATTCAGTGGTAATCAAATTCTTCTTTATTTTCCCTCCATCACTTTTTTTTGTAAGGAATCCATCTCTTCTCCGACTGAGAAAGCAAAAGAAACATGCTTTCATGACAGGCTGGTCCCCCATTGCGGCCGTCTACAGATAATCACCAACAAGTACAGTTGGAGGAAGAAGATGAAAAAGATCGTAGTAATTCTCATGATCCTAGCCGCCGTGGCCGCATATTGGTTCCTCGGTCTGAATAAATATCTTACATTGGAAGGCATTAAAGAGGTCCAGGTCCAGTTGGAAGGTTGGAGGCAAGGAGCACCGCTTCTGGCAGGCCTGGGTTTCTTCTGCATTTATGTCGTAGTCACCGCCCTTTCCCTGCCGGGTGCCACCGTACTCACCCTTGTGGCAGGAGCAATTTTCGGGCTTGTTACCGGTACGGTCATCGTCTCGTTTGCCTCGACAATAGGCGCAACGCTGGCCTTCCTGGCCTCTCGTTTTATCCTGCGCGACAGTGTGCAAAACCGTTTCGGCTCCAGGCTAAAAACCATCAATCAAGGTGTTGAACGGGAAGGGGCCTTCTATCTCTTCACACTGCGCCTCGTACCGGTGTTTCCGTTCTTTCTCATCAACCTGCTGATGGGCCTAACCCCGATACCCATCCGGACCTTCTATCTGGTCAGTCAGATCGGTATGCTGGCGGGCACTATCGTCTATGTCAATGCCGGCACCCAGCTGGCAGCGATCAACAACCTCTCCGGCATTCTCTCTCCGAATATCCTGGTGTCGTTCGCCATTCTTGGAATTTTTCCGCTTGCCGCCAGGAAATTTATCGACCGGTTGAAGAGGCTGCGAGTGTACGGTAAATGGCAGCGGCCAAAAAATTTTCACCGAAATCTTGTTGTGATAGGCGGTGGGGCGGCCGGTTTGGTAAGCGCCTATATCGGGGCTGCCGTAAAGGCCAAGGTCACGCTTGTCGAAGCAAGAAAGATGGGAGGCGATTGCCTCAATTTCGGATGTGTGCCCAGCAAGGCACTGATCAGAAGCGCCAAACTTGCACATCATATCAGAAACGGCAACGACTACGGCCTGGATCCGGTCGCCCCCCGCATCGACTTTCGCAAGGTTATGGCACGCGTCCATGATGTTATTAAAAGAGTCGCTCCCCATGACTCGGTTGAACGATATACAGGCCTTGGAGTCGAGGTACTCTCGGGCTATGCCACAATAAAAGATCCCTGGACGGTAGAAGTTCAGTTGAACAGCGGTGGAATTCAGCGGCTCACCACGCGTGCCATCGTCATCGCCTCCGGCGCCAGGCCCTTTGTCCCTCCCCTGCCGGGTCTGGAAGATGTCGGCTATGTGACCAGCGACACCTTGTGGGAGGAATTCTCCGAAATGGACCACCCTCCGCGCCGGTTGGTGGTGCTTGGCGGCGGACCGATCGGCTGCGAGCTGTCCCAGGCCTTTGCCAGGCTCGATTCCGAGGTCTGGCAGATCGAGATGGCCGAGAGGCTTCTGGTGCGAGAAGACAGCGAAGTCTCGGAGCTGGTCAAGGCGTCGCTTTCCCGGGACGGAGTACACGTGCTCACCGGCCACAAGGCTGTCCGCTGCCAGCGCGATGGCGACAGAAAATACCTCGTCATCCGAAATCAGGACAGCGAACAACGGCTGGAATTCGATGCCCTGATCTGTGCGGTGGGCCGCTCTGCACGGCTTAAAGGGTATGGCTTGGAGGATCTGGGGATTCCCACCGAACGGACGGTGGTAACAAACGAGTACCTGGAAACCCTCTATCCCAACATCTTTGCCGCAGGCGACGTAGCCGGTCCCTACCAGTTTACCCATACCGCCGGGCACCAGGCCTGGTATGCCGCGGTCAACAGTCTGTTCGGAGAATGGCGGAAATTCCGGGTCGATTATTCGGTCATCCCCTGGTCTACCTTTATTGATCCTGAGGTGGCGCGCGTCGGCCTCAACGAACAAGAGGCGAAACAACAGGGCATCGCCTTTGAGGCAACCCGGTTCGGACTCGAGGATCTCGATCGGGCCATTGCCGACGGTACTGCTGGCGGTTTCATTAAGGTCCTGACCGTCCCCGGCAAGGATCGGATCCTCGGGGTGACCATAGTCGGTGAACACGCAGGCGACCTTCTGACCGAATTCGTACTGGCGATGAAACACAGTCTCGGTCTTAACAAGATCCTCTCCACCATCCATATCTATCCGACGCTGGCCGAAGCCGCCAAATATACAGCTGGGGAATGGAAACGGGCGCATGCGCCGCAAAAGCTGTTGGCCGTCCTTAAGAGATACCATGCCTGGAAGAGGGGAAAGGCTATCGCTGAAGCACCGCTATGACCGCCATGGACAGCTGATCACCGGAGGGTAATGATGCAAAATTCAATAAGGATAATAAAGTTTACCCTTTACATGCATATTCAACAGCAACTACTATAGAAAAAATGTACAGTTCAGATAGAAAGATAATGCACAAAAATCCCCTCTGCCGACAGCAAAAGCCAAGACTGCAGCTCCGGCCGTCAAACGCAGAGACTGTATACTGCTGGACGAAGTAATATTCACTATCGATTGAGACCAAGACGATGGATTCTTTCAAAAAAACCCTTGCTGACCACGATCTTCAATTAACCCGTCGCGGGACGAGCACCTTGCAGATCAATGTCGGCCTTCTGTGCAATCAGCGGTGTAAACATTGCCATTTGGAAGCCGGTCCCGAACGCAAGGAAAACATGTCCGCCGACACCGCTGCTGAAGTCGTTGCTTATGCCAAACGTTGCAGTTTTGACGTAATCGATATAACAGGCGGCGCCCCCGAGCTGAACGCCAATCTACCCTATCTGATAGAAAATCTGGCCGGACTTGCGCCTAAAATTATGCTCCGTTCCAACCTTTCTGCTCTAAAAAGCAAAAAGGGAACCGGCCTGATCGAACTGTTAATCTCCCACCGGATTGCAGTGGTCGCTTCTTTTCCCTCAGTCAATGAAGCCCAGACAGATGCCCAACGCGGTGGTGGAATTTTTCAGACGACTATTGAAATGCTTCGGGAACTCAACCAACTAGGATACGGGCAGAAGGAGACCGGGTTGGAACTCAATCTTGTCGTCAACCCTTCCGGCGCTTTTCTTCCCCTCTCTCAGGAGCAGTCGGAGAGGCGTTTCCGCGATGTTCTGGAAAAAAAATGGGGCATTCAATTCAATCAGCTCTACTGCTTTGCCAATGTTCCCATCGGCAGGTTCCGCCAATGGCTGATGAGCTCAGGGAATCTTGCCCCCTATTTGAAAAAACTGGCAGAAGCGTTCAACCCCTGCGCCGTCGATGGCGTTATGTGCAGAACGCTTGTTTCCGTGTCATGGAACGGTTATCTCTATGACTGTGATTTCAATCAGGCCAAAGAGATTCCGCTGGGCGGGAAAAAGAAAATACATATATCGGAAATGCCGGGCAAACCGCCGGTCGGTTTTTCCATTGCCGTCGGGGATCACTGCTATACATGCACCGCAGGAGCAGGATTCACCTGAGGGGGCGCCATTAAGACCTGAGTTCAGGTTACCTTTTCAACTCAGATTTTTCATTTATCGGTTGGCCCCGGCAAAAAATGGGCTCACCGGTTTACGCGTACCTTCCTATCACCCGGAAGCGATGAATTCCTTCGGATTGTTCCTTTTTATTTAATGAAAAAACGTTCAATCCGGGCAAGCCCAAAATTACTTCAAGAAGATTTAATCTTCCCACATCCTTGTTGGATGGCAGAGATGTTCGGGATCTGCCGAAACATTTCCACACGCGCAAGAATATTCTATCGCCGAGGCTTTATCCTCACAGACATTAGATGTTTCTCTTTTGCAAAACTTGCCATTCCTCTCGTCAACAACGGGGTTGCAAAGCGTTTTTCGATCATCCGTGGTTACTCCACAATTCTGACATGTATACGACATGTTCGTTCTCCTTCTATATAAAAAACATTCTTTCTACTTTCGCTATTATTAATGGCCTATTATCCATAAACCGCCTGAACCGTCCGTTGTGGTGTAAACGGCTCTTTTCTGCATAAAAATACTGCGATTTAGATAAACAATTAAGCTGCCTACAGCTACTTGTCAAATTTGTCTTTTACCTGTCTGCCAAACATTGCGGATATTTCGCTGTTTCGCTTTTTGCCTGGCCAAAGAAAGCATTCCATGTGAAAAGTCTATCCCGGTCACCTCCCCTTGTGGAGGGCAGCCAGCCACAGGGAAAATGCCGCATTTCCCGTTCCCGCTGCAACATCAAAAACCCTTTCGTTGCCGTTTAGAGGCAGAAGCGACGCCATGTGTTTGGCGCTTTCAGAAAAAAACGAAGCTGACTCCTGTCGCAATCACGAACAACCTGATCGAACGTATCTTTAATAAGTGAGTCTTTTGCAAGATGAGGATTCTCGGAGTCTATGCTTACCGGTTAAAAAATATTTTCCTTACAATTGTCCAACTGATTCCCGTAACTGACTCCTCTATATTCACTTTTTTCAATAAGAGCTTCTTTTTTGCCCATTCCGAACACACTGTTGTGGCAACGCTTCTGTAGCTGTTTTGCATGATGAACAACGTCTTATGGCTTCTACAACAAAAGCTACGAAGAAACGGCGTATTGCTCCCTTAGGGAAAAACTTCAATGTCCTGCCTTACAAAATAAGAGCCAAATGAAGACTTGACCCCATAATTTTCCATAGTGACAAGATCTCCTTGGCCGTGTAATTATGTTCAAGGTAAAATGATTCTTAGAGGTTTGCATTCTCCTCTTTCAATACTCTTGACCGTCCTTCCGGTTTTGAGACCATATAATTATCCATAACCTTCGTCTGAGACAAACAGGTTGGAATCATCATAAAATGCGGTTACGACATACGGGTGTAACGGTCGACAATCGGCCAAGAATAAACACAAGATGGCGGCTCTCTGGAGAATACCTTGTTCTTAGCGTAGTGCTTGCCGTTGTGGTGTTGTACAGCATACCTCCTTGGCGGTCATATTTTTTTACCGGGTTGGGAGAACATTGGGATACCCAGCTTATGGGACAATGGATGGCTTGGAATGCACATAATATCTTGCATGGCAAGGTGTTTCTCCCTGATTTTAATGCAAATTATTACTATCCGCACTCGCTTTCCCTTGCCTTCGGCGAGATGCTCTGGCCAGAATCCTTTATTTACGCCGCCCTCTATGGCCC
>JBJKRL010000146.1:0-13951 GCA_046704745.1 Desulfocapsaceae bacterium
GCAATGGACTATAATAAACTATGTTCATTGCCAAAACACTGAAGAAGATGGCGCTGCCTGGGCTGTACCCCAAGGGCATTTCTTTCAGGGCACCTTTGGTGAACACTGTGGAAATTTGATAACGTTCCTGTTTCTGTAAAATGTCTTGCTCTTCCTGCCGTTGAAACAAATTGACACAGTGTTCATGAGAAATCCGGGTTAGCCATGGACGATAAAAGTGGCCACGCCGCTATTTCTGGATAATATTTGTATATTTAAGTAGTTATCATGATCGGCCAAGAGGGGAAAAAAGTTGCATTCCTGGAGTTGATAGACTAATTTTACCACAGAGACCCTGCAGGAAGTACACAAAACCAATATCGGGAACAAACGTGTTAAAACCGTCCGAATATCTCGCAGAAGTGACGGAGTGGCTGAGTGGGCATCAGCTGTTTCGTCCAAAATATCTGGTGATTGAATCAACCAATCATTGTCAGCTTGCCTGCGAGGTTTGCGGCGCAACGTCCCCCCATAGCACACGGCGCCGGGGCATGTTGGACTGGAATCTGTTCAAGCATCTGGTTAATCAAGCCGTATTGTTGCGCCCGGAACGGGTGTGTCTGCATGCTTTTGGTGAACCGCTCCTGCATCCACGCATCGTTGACATGGTGGCCCTCCTGTCAGAGCGAAATCTGACGACCGAACTGGTTACCAATGGGGAGTTGCTGACACCCGTCCTGGCTAGACGGCTCCGACAAGCCGGCCTTTGCGAGCTGGGCATCTCCCATCCCAACGTCTCGCCCATAAATTATCAACTGTGCCGCGGTAGATCCGCACCGCCAGACATCGACGCCCGCATCGCAGAAGCGGTAAAAGAATGGGACGGATGCGAAAGACAGCTTTCCATCCGCTGTCTCACTATTAAAAAAAAGCTGCGCAAAGGGGCGCCTGAGACAGCCGAGTTCCTTGGCTATTGGCTGAGCACCCCGGGCGTCAGCGCTGTGGTTTTTCACGGCTACCAGCCATGGCCCAGACATGTCTGCCCGGATCTCATTGATTTTCTGGCAGCCAAACCCAGGCGCTGCCAACTGGGGATGCGATCGTTGAGTGTCTTGTGGGACGGCACGGTTACCCCCTGCTCATTTGATGTAGATGGCGACATTCCTCTTGGACAGGCTCCGAAAGATTCGCTGGTAAATCTCTACAATGGTCTCTCGCTGCGCAAGATGCGCAGGCAATGGATGAGGAAACGCCCCCTTCCCAAACTCTGCAAAAACTGCCTGGTGCCGCGATGTGCGGCGGCTGCGGCGTGGATCGGACGACAGGAATGGAAGGAGAGGATGGCCCTTGGAGAGGACCAAAAGCTCATCTGGCTGGGCACTACGGCTAAGCTCACGCTTGCAAACAACAAGGACATTCACGGCGACAGAATCTGATAGGAAGCCGGTTCGGCAACCTTCATCACGACCTCTCGCTTGAATCCGCCACCCTCATATTCTCGATGCTTCCCGGTTGAGTGGCGTATGAGTCGCCTTTTAAGAATCGCTGCATTTCGATTCAGACGGACCTGACAAGGCCTATTTTTTCATCCCATTGGATGCCAACTCGGCTCTATTAATCATAAAATCGAATTGCTCGATCGGTAGCGGTTTGCCGAACAAATACCCTTGGAAATTCTCACACCCCAATTTCTTAGCAACATGATTTTATTAACAATTCGATATATCAACTAAAATTTAACACAAAGCCTCGGCTTAGCCGCTAGACATGGCAAGGACTTCCCAAGACCTCCTATAAAAAAAGTCCGTTTGCTGCCTTGTGGAATTCTGTAAAGTGATCATCTTACCCAATAGCCTGGAACTCTCATTATAACAAACCTCTATTTTCCTAAATGGCACCTTCCCTCCTGACCTTTTCGATAACAGTTTTTACCGGCTTCTTCGCCATAATGAATCCCATAGCCAACACCCCGATATTTTTAGGCTTGGTCCATGGCCATGAGGAATCGAGCAAGAAAAGTATAGCAAAGACATCGTGCATCACCGCTTTTGGCATCGTTGTCTTTTTTGTCATTCTCGGCAAATATCTTTTCCAGGTCTTTGGTATCACCATACCGGCGTTTAAAATTACCGGGGGGATACTCCTTTTCTATGTCGGGTTTGAAATGCTGCAATCCAAAAGATCCAAGATACATCATCAGGAAGAGTTGGAACTCGACGAAGGTGTAGCCATATCCCCTTTGGCAATTCCAATCCTGGCCGGACCAGGAACAATCGTTACCGCAATGAATTATGTAACGGCAGGAGGCCTCATCGACATTGCCATCGTTATAGCGATGTTTGCCCTGATGATCCTGCTGACCTATATTGCTTTTTCATTGAGTGAACAAATCGTGCGATGGATCGGCAACCATTTGATTATGGTTATCGGAAAAATTATGGGATTGATTTTGGCAATAATGGGAACGGGAATGGCGATTGCGGGAATACGACTTGCCTTTCGCCTTTAACCTTCTCTATTTATTTATAAAGGAGCCTTTTGCAAAATGAGGATTCTCGGAGCCCATGCTTACCGGTTAAAAATCAAGTCATGTGAAAAATTTTACCGCAGGCATATAAGTGATATCAAAGTCAGAGTTTATGCCCGGAGGGTGCTTACCTCCGAGGATAGAATTTTGAGCATAACGCAGAGTTTGGGCCGGTAAGCGAGCAAGCGAGACTCCGAGAAGACCTTTTTGCAAGTGGCTCAAAGGACAAGATGTTCAAACACTGCATACAAAAGACGCAGACCCACAAGCCCCAAGGCTACCGACAGGCAGCGTATGATCAACTTGCCTTTCACAACCCGGGAAAGATAGGCACCGGCCTGCGCTCCCAATACGACACAGATGGCCAGGGCAATGGTTCTATGTACTCCGTGAACAAAGGCACCGGAGACGATATGGCTCACGGTACCTGTCAGGCAGAGAATGGCCAGACTGAATTGGGATGTGGCAGTGGCTATTTGCAGAGGAAAATTTAAAACATAAGCAAAAACGGGGACATAAAATATCCCGCCGCCGGCCCCTATTAAGGTCCCGAAGGTTCCGGCGCCAAATCCCAGGACTATCAATTCAAGAAATTTGACAAACGGAAACGGCATCACGACATGGTGTATAGCTTCCTGTACCTGCCGGTTCTACATACAGCATCCAGACGAGACGAACAGAACCGAAATAGAAAGAGAGCATCATCCTGCCGTGTTCTGCAATATTTCCTGCAGATGTTCGATATGCATCTGGACATGAAACTCTCCAAATCCCTTTATCATTGCCCCAAGAGTCGGATTTTCCCCCAACGGTGATTCCTTAAACAAGGGGACATATGCCGTTCTGGCAAGTTGCTCATCCGTGAGGGTCTCGGAAAACACAGCGATCTGTTCATACTCCTCAACGACTTTATCAAACAGGTCGGCAAAAGATGCCTTTTCCCGCTCTTCTGAGAAGAACGGATTTCCCGGATTGATATCGATGGTAGGGTTGTCTTTTTTTAGAAAGAGCTGCAAAAGCCTAAGATAAGCAGACTCCTTGGGGCCGATCAGATGGGAGAGGACTTCTTTGGGCGACCAGCGCCCAGGCGGAGCATATGCTGCTGTTTTGTCATCAATCCCGGTGCAGATTGATTTCAGTTCCCCAATCTTTTGTCGAACACATAGAGCCAGTTGTGTTCCCGTTGATCTTTCCATATCTTGCTACTCCATTGTTGAGGCTGCCTTGAGATTGGTGCCGGAGTTGGTTGCCGTAACACTTCTTGCTGATTTTTCAGCGAGAGGCATCGGCCATCCGCCCCTCTTTTTTCCAAAGAGTAATACCGTAAAGAGGCGCTGGCAACAAAACATG
This sequence comes from Desulfocapsaceae bacterium, assembly GCA_046704745.1. Classification (GTDB taxonomy): domain Bacteria; phylum Desulfobacterota; class Desulfobulbia; order Desulfobulbales; family Desulfocapsaceae; genus CAWGGS01. The sequence goes on from JBJKRL010000146.1 coordinate 3,857, forward strand.
GAGTTTCGATATGGATACGGGGAAAGTGCGAGATTACTCACACAAAGAGTCAGAACCCGGATTTCTCAGAATCCTCCGGATCTCCTGCATTCCACCAAAATTGCGTAGTGTTTATCAAAAAATCTGCCATAGATGAAGAGCATCCCGGCGGAGTTCATCGCGCCTCCGGCCGCAACTCTTTTGCCTCTCGCAGGTGAACTACGGCTTACAAACAGGCCTTCCTCGGACTGCCGTCAGATGCGGACATCGTGTCCGCACCCCTACGGGACTGATGTGGGAACACCTGCGGGCCACCGCGATGCTTCCGTAAGCGATGAACTTCGCCTTCCGAACCTGGGAAAAAGTACGCCTGAGTTGGATGAACCGTAAAAAGGCACCCGGTGTCACATCAGATCCTATTCACATTGAACGCTTCACTCCAGGCATCGATCAGCCTGTCGGTCCTATTGGTAAGACGTTGTGAAATAATTTCGACAATCCTTTCCATGAATGGATATCCCACATCGGGATATTTTTTAAAAAAGGCCCGCAGTTTGTCGGCAGGTATGGCAAAAACACGAATTGGCTTTCCACAGACAGCCTTAGACGTATAATTTCCTTCCGGTATCAGAGCCGACCAACCGAGAAGTTCACCAGATCCTACTGAATCTATGACGATATCTCTTTCGACTGTCTCTGTCCTGCTATGAGTGTACTCTTCATATTGGACATCGGTTTTTAAAATACTGTCTTTGGCTACGAGGACCAGCTCCACTTCTCCGTTAAGTACGCCGTAGATCTTGGAAGCCTTGACCCCTTCTTCGAAAATGGTCTCTTGGGGATTGAAGCTTAACACCTCAACATGTTGGGCGATTTCCGACAAACGATCCTGTGAGATGCCTGAAAAAATAGAGAAACCGGCAATAAGTTCTTTTTCTTTCATTCTCAACTCTCCTGGATAAAAAAGATCTCTGAAAACGGCCTTTGTGTCTGTGCAGCATTCATCGGTTGAAATCGATGGATAATTTATCCTATCATAATTTAATTCCTATATACGAATAAAAAAAATGACGCTCGTCCGGTTTAAGCGTACTTTAGAAAAGCTGATAATAATTACTCGGCGAAATTCATCGCTTCCGGTCGCTGCTCTCCGGCCTTATCGCCCAGTACACCACGGTTGACAGCCACGCCGTCCAGGCTGAAGAAACCCGAAAAACGAACAGTTCTTTCCTTTCTCATTTTAAGGCTTGGTTTCAGTTATGACAGATTGGAAACAGCCTTTTTCAACAGGAGGTACACAAAATGGATAAACAGCTGCAAAACGATTTTTTACGTAAGTGGGATAAATATTTTACCGGAGCCCAATTGCCGATTGCGTATTTTTATGTCGATCAAGCATCTGAAAGTGATATACAGGATTCAAAAAACGAGCATCGCTGCTTGATATGCAATCTGAACCATGCCAGGGAAGGACAGAGTTTCGTGTACGGTTCTGAAAGCCCAGGGTGTCTCGGCGGTAAACGGTATACAGGGTATTCTCAAACGCTGCGGCCTCATTTTGAATATTTCCTGTCCTGCGGTCTCCCCGGAAAGGTTGAAGGCGAGAGGTATAAGAAATCACCTGAGTTGGTTCAGGAATATCTAAAAAACAATCCGCCTTTTGCAGCACCTGCCAGGCACCTTGTGTTTAAACGTTGGGATAAGCTGGGGGAGCAGGACAATCCCACAGCGGTAATATTTTTTGCAACCGCTGATGTTTTGTCCGGACTGTTTACCCTGGCCAATTTTGACCGCGCCGATTCCGATGGGGTTATTTGCCCCATGGGATCAGGATGTTCCTCCATTATTGCCCATCCGTTGAGCGAGTCCAAGGCCGACTCACCTCGTTGCGTGCTGGGCATGTTCGATGTTTCTGCCCGGCCATGTGTTCCGAAGGACACCCTGAGCTTCACCGTTCCCATGGGTCGGTTTATTCATATGTTTCAGAACATGGATGAAAGTTTTCTTATAACAAAGACCTGGGATGCTGTTAAAAAAAGAGTCGCCCACTGATATAAGGCAAGAGGGTCGCGCCTGAAGGATATGACATTTTTAATACCAACCGTATGCCAATAACCCATTGGCCCGAATTTTCTCTGGAGGTGAAAAATGTTGACATTTGACAGAGCTTTTGCCAGACTTTTATTGGAAATTTGCCGATATACGTATGCCGCCGCATTCAACGACCCTGAAAATGCTGCAGATAAGCAGGATGCTCTAACATGGATAAAAACCGTCGGCGGTCTTGTCACTGATGAACCTACCATGCTGTTCGGAAGTGAGACTTCCATCGCCTGTGTCGCCTCCTATCCGGACAAAAACATCGTCGCCTATATGGGCACAAAGACCCAATTCAATACGCTTGACAATGCCATCTCCTCCATCGAAGATTGGCATGAGAACTTTGAAGCCCTGCTCGTACCTTTTAAACTCCCAGATGCACACTTGGGTGCAGGACACCCTCCGGCTGGAGATGGAGACGATTTGGGCGGTAAGGTGCACAAGGGTTTTTTGGAGCAGCTGGTGCAGGTCCAGGATCGGGTTGTGTCAACTCTGCTGAACAACGGAGGCCGGAGAAGGCCGATATTCGTCACCGGCCACAGCCAGGGCGGAGCCGAAGCTGCTCTTGCAACCCGCGCACTCATCGCCGGAGGTTTTCCAGTGGTTTCCACTTACACTTTTGCCGCTCCGCGTGCCGGGGATTTGGCGTTCGTCCAGTCCATCCCGGAAACTCTTTCCATCCATCGCATCGAGTTTGGTGACGACATCGTCCCGCATGTGCCTCCGGTCCTGATCGGAGAAGAAGCCCAGAGGATTGTTGCACTGCTCAAACTTCTGCCCAACATGCCGGGAAAAATAGGCAACGTTTTGGATTTTCTCATAAATGCTAAAGAGGCAAACGGATTCGCCGGTTTTGGAAGGCTGTGCTACGGCAGCAATAAAACCCAGGCACTGCGTGTCGATCTTTTGCCCGATCAAGAGGCATCCCTTTTTTTTGACCGGGTGTGGAGCCTGGCACGCCATCCGGATCATTGGACGGAACACCATCATCTGGCCGGAACAAGCAAAGAGGTTGCAAACGGGAAGAAGGGAAATTACACTGCTCTGGTCAGTGATTTCAGGATGGTAAGTTAGTCAGTATTGTTAACAAAGTAAAGCGGCTGCATATCCAGGAAACCTGTCAAAACACCATCGTTCACCAATTTGCGGCACTGGCTGATAGAAGAAAAACCCGGTGTATTTTACTCCACTCTCCCTCCATCGGAATCATGGTATGGCCTACAACCGAAGGAAAGTTATCGCATGGTCGTTTTATGATTGGGCAAATTCCGCCTTTGCCACTACGGTCATGGCTGGTTTTTTTCCCGTATTTTTTAAACAATACTGGAGCGTCGGCACCGATGTATCCGTAAGCACGTTTCACCTGGGGACCGCAAACTCCTGTGCCAGCATACTGGTTGCTCTGATCTCGCCTATTCTCGGTGCCCTGGCAGATACGGGAGAGGCAAAAAAGAAATTTCTCTTCTTCTTTGCCGTCCTGGGTATCGTTATGACCGGGGCCCTCGCGTGGGTGGCGAAGGGTTCCTGGCAAAGTGCAGCCTTGTTTTATGTCTTGGCTACAGCCGGGTTTTATGGGGGCAATGTCTTTTATGATTCGCTTCTGGTCAGTGTTGCCGGAAAAAAAATACATTCCGTCTCGGCCTTGGGTTACTCTCTAGGCTACCTGGGAGGCGGGCTTCTTTTTGCCGGAAACGTTTTGATGACCTTGAAGCCTTCACTCTTTGGTTTGTCAGGCGCAAGTGAGGCCGTTCGCATATCTTTCGTCAGCGTTGCCCTCTGGTGGGGTTTATTTTCCCTCCCCTTGTTCTTTTTCGTGCCTGAACCGGAAACCGGCCAAGGAAACGAAAAACGGGAATGGGTGAAGTCCGGATTGCGGCAGCTGCTATCCACCTTGGGGGAAATTAGAGAACTCAAGGTGGTTGTGCTCTTTCTTATTGCCTACTGGCTCTATATTGATGGCGTGAATACGGTTATCGAGATGGCAGTCGACTACGGCCTGTCTCTGGGTTTTCCCTCGAAAAGCCTGCTCGTTGCCCTGTTGATCACTCAATTTGTCGGTTTCCCAGCTGCCATTGTGTTTGGCCGGATCGGCCAGCGCTTGGGCGCCAAGACAGGAATTTTCATAGGCATAAGTATTTATCTGGGCGCAACGGTCTGGGGCGCATTGATGCATCACGTCTTGGAATTTTATCTGCTGGCCGTGATCATAGGCCTTGTGCAGGGTGGAGTCCAGTCGCTGAGCCGTTCATTGTTTGCCGGGATCATTCCGGAAGACAAGACAGCTGAGTTCTTCGGATTTTACAACATGCTTGGAAAATTCGCCGCTGTTTTAGGGCCCTTTCTGATGGGGTGGGTCAGTCTTATTAGCGGCAGTCCACGGATATCAATCGTCTCCATCAGTGTTCTCTTCTTGCTGGGAGGGGCAGTCCTTTATTTTGTCGACGAAAGAAAAGGCGAAAACCTTGGGAAACAGGAAATAAACGGAGAAATTTGTTGAAATTTCGGCTTAATCCGGGTATCACCTTGTTTGTTTGAATCGCTGTGGTTGTAAAACCTTTGTAACGGGTAGACCTCTTTCCGGGTTTTTCATAGGTACCTATGAAACATACACGGGAGGGCCGGACCTCTCTCTCAGTCTCCTCCTTCTCCGGCCTTCCCGAGTATTTTTTCACCGGCCCTTCCTTTTTAACAGACTTCAGACTTCTTTCTATAGGCAACGATATCTTCAATGGAGAGGACCGTCATCCTATGCTCGCCGGCAAACTTAACAATCCCTGCCAGTCGGGCCATGGTCCCATCGGGGTTGGTCAGCTCACAGAGAACGCCGGCCGGTTTCAATCCTGCCAGGGTCATGAGATCTACTGTTCCTTCGGTATGGCCGCGGCGGGTAAGGACACCACCTGACCGAGCCTGCAAGGGAAAGACATGTCCTGGACGACGCAGGTCCATGGCCACGGCATCATCGGCAATAGCTGTTTTAACCGTCCGGACCCGATCGGCAGCCGAAACCCCGGTAGTAACTCCGCTTTTTGCCTCAATGGATACGGTAAAAGCAGTGCCGTAGGTGCTATCGTTTGTCTGAACCATCTGCGGTAGATCCAATTGCCGCAGACGCTCTTCGGTCAGGCAAAGACAGACTATCCCGCTGCACTCCCTGATCATCATAGCCATCTGGGTATCGGTTAAATGTTCGGCGGCAAAGATCAGATCGCCTTCGTTCTCCCTGTCTTCGTCATCAACCAGAAGAATGCCCTGTCCCGATTGCAGAGCGGCAATTGCCTTTTCTACCCTCATTGTCGGGCCACCAAAATGAGAAAGCAAAGACTGACTCATGGTATCCTCCATATGTACCAGAATCAGGGCGTACGGAATGGTCCATGGAGCCGGTCACAGATACCGTATCTCATGGAAAACGTGCGTAATGGCATCAACGTTTTTCTATCCTCTTCCATCCGGACTTTTACCGTCGGCTCCGGCCTCTCACCGGATCTGCTGTCCCTGACGAATCAGGCGCTCGCGGGCTCTCCCCGATCCACAGATTTTCGGGAAATACCGCCGGTGGGGAATTGCACCCCGCCCTGAGAATTATTGTTTTCATTGTTTCGGCCGTTCATAACGGTCTGGTATCTTACAGTTTATCTATTTCACCATAGGCAAGATCTCCTTAGTATCCAACAATTTTAAAAAAATCGCTATTTGCAAAGTAGTAGGTCTTTCGTCCAAGATCAAGACATGTGCAAAATTTTCTCCAAAGACATATACCTGATCGAACCATCCTTTTTCAAAAAAATTTTTCCCATGCAGCCCGGCCCGGCAAGCTTCTTTTGGAAAGGATAGAGAGACGCTCTTTCATCATCTTTTGATAAAAGTTCCCTGCCGGTATTCTCTGAAGGCCATATCCAATTCCTCCTGAGTATTCATGACGATAGGCCCGCGCCAAGCAATCGGCTCGTTGATCGGTTTTCCGGAAATAAGAAGAAACCTGACCGCCTTGTCCCGAGTCATGACAAAGAGTCTCTCCCCATCGGCAAACAGGATCACTGTTTCATTGACGCAAGGGGTATCAATATCCTCTGCAAAATATCCTTCTCCTTCGATTACATAGGCAAAAACCGTATGTCCAGGGCAGGTCGGAGGCTCATACTTCGTTCCGGCCGCCAGGCTGATATCCAGATACTGAGGTTCGATAACGATATCGCTTACAGGTCCTTGCACCTCTCCTACCTGTCCACACACCACCCGTATCTCCACGCTGTTTTGTATCCGTACCACAGGGATATCCGAGGTGGTGATATCCCGGTAGCGGGGAGCCATCATTTTTTGGGCCGCCGGGAGATTGGCCCAAAGCTGAAATCCCATCATGCAACCCTTCTTATCCCCTTTGGGCATCTCTTGATGGATGATACCGCTGCCAGCAGTCATCCACTGGACATCCCCTGAAGAAATAATCCCTTTATTACCCAGGCTATCCCCATGCTCCACATCACCTTCAAGGACATAGGTAATGGTTTCGATACCTCGATGTGGGTGCCAGGGAAAGCCCATCAGATAATGATCCGGATTACAGGAACGAAAATCATCAAGGAGCAGAAACGGATCGAAGAGAGGAACCTCGTCAAAGCCGAATCCCCTTTTCAAAAAGACACCAGCCCCTTCTAAAGTTGGTTGACTGGTAAAAATTCTCTCAATTTTTCGAAGATCTTTCATCGTTCCCCCTTAGATTTATTGAGATGCGACGTCATTTCTTACAAATCCTGTGACCATTCGCCAGTGCTTCAGCCAGGTGCAGGTAGACACGGACTCCGGATGAGACATGGTAAACGGTTACCAAATTCTCCCCTTATGTAAAATACGCTGTCTTGCCTTGTTTTTTCAAACTGTTTTTTGCTAGAATCTAAGTACCCGATAACATACCGAACAATTTCATCAGATTTAGCCTGCATATTTCAAGAGGAGAGGTGGTCAGCTGCTAAAGAGATGCGAAGTTCACTCTCCTATAGTATGTGAACTGCACAAGCAAAAAGGGAAATAGGACCATATCGGCTCTCCCGAAGGGTGAAAAACAGATTCCCATAATAGTTTAGTTTAGGTACAAATCGATTTTTTCTATGTTAACATATTGTAATTAGTATAGAAACAGTTAACGGGCTAAATTTTTTAAATATGCGGGTTGATTTTTTTTCATAGAGGTCACATCATGACGACGATCATCAATGGGGATTTCGGCAGGTCCCCAAAAAAGAGTCCAAAATTGGAACCCGGCAAAAAGCCTGCCCCAATTTATCAATTAAAAATATCTCTGTCTTTTTCCGATCCCTTGATATGGCGACGTCTGCTTATTCCTGGAGAAATCTCACTTTCCCAACTGCATATTATTTTCCAGAAATGTATGGGATGGAACGATATCCATTCCCATCGCTTTCTGATCGGCAAAATCTTTTATGCACCATCGGAGGATGGCGAGATATGGGAAAAAACGGGCGAACGAGATGAATCAGCCTACCGCCTTATGGAGCTGGAACCCGACATGAAATGGTGTTTTACTTACCTCTACGACTTCGGCGACGGATGGGAACATGATATTGAACTGGAAGAGATCATTCCGCGCGGGCAAAGTCTTAATACCCCCCAACTCCTAGCTGGAGAACGCGCCTGTCCACCGGAAAACGTCGGAGGGGTGCCGGGCTATGAGGAATTTCTCACCATTATTAACGATCGCCGGCATACCTATCACCAGAAGATGGCCAAATGGTACGGAGCCGATCATTTCGACCCGGATTTTTTCGATGCAGTGAAAATCAACCACACGCTAAACACCGGTCCCATGGTCACAAGATATCCCGGTTAAAATTTACTCTTTAAACACAAAGACGTCATGTTATGATTTTTCACTTGAAACCGATACTCGAAATGAACCGAAAAAATTATCTATGATTTCCGATGACCCTGGCACTTTTTGTTGTAATCGGTTAGCATAGTACGGATTGTCTGTTTCCAGATCGATAACTTCCTCTGATTAAGCTTTTATGTTTTTGTTCCGAATTGATTTTAAAAAGTCCGCAATCGTACTTCTTTTTCTCTTCCTCTTTCAACTCATACATACCTATCCCGTTCGGGCTGAACATTACGACATCGCCTATTTTTGGGATACAAACATCGAGAATGTTCTTGATTACAAAGAAAAACTCGAAAATGTTTTCCCGCCGGAGATAAGCAGAAGACTCATAATTGTCGGTCGGGAAAACCAATACGGCGTCATTTATGACCAGAATGGCTCGGCGCTTCAATCAGCCCAGATTTTTGTCAGGCAAAATGTTCTGCTGCAGGAAGCAGGGCTTCCCCAATGTTATGCCCTAAAAGATAAAGGGTATTATCGTTTATATAATATCAGCTACGGGGTCGGCCCCAATCTCAAAGTTTTAGAAAAAAAATACTCGCTGGTTTACAGCATGCTGGGTAAAGAGGTTGGCAAAGACCTTTTCATTGAACAGTTAGATGAAAATTCTTACGCCCTTCTGTATCTTCGTCGCAGCGACATCAGATCCACCTATAAGATGGCCAGGAAACATGCCCGTATTCTTCGCAGGCTTCATATCAGAACAGCCGTAATTCCTGAAAACAATGATACCATCGTTTACGGTGAATCAAGCCACTTGGACACCAGCGACTCCGATGTCGCCGACAGCAATACACCCAAGGATCAAAATACAGTTGCCGACAGCCACAATCAGAAGACGAAACAAGAAACTGCAGAATCGGAGCAAAAAGACAGTGGCACCCCGATAAATATATCTGCCACTGAAAAGAAACAAATTTTTACCAAGAATCAAAAGACTGAATCACCTCTACTCACCTTCAACAAAGATGCGGAATTCGATCAGAGTGTCGAACAGTTTATCCAAGGGCAACGACTGAGAGGCAAGCTCAATAATGATGAAATTACCGGCTGGATAGTCTATGACCTCATCCATAACAAGACGCTTGTCAACATCAATGCTGATCGGGTATTTCAGGCTGCCAGTATGATAAAACCCTTCATCGCCCTGGCTTTTTTCCATCAAGTAAAGGAAGGAAAGCTTACATATACCAGCAGAAGTCGGAGGATAATGGAGGAGATGATCCAACGGAGCAGCAATACCGCCGCCAACTGGGTCATGCGTCAAGTCGGCGGGCCGGCGAAATGCGAAAGCATTTTAAAGACCTATTACAGTTATATCTTTAAAAAGACGGAAATACGAGAATATATACCGGCAAACGGACGCACCTATCAAAACACCGCCATTCCTTCCGATTATATCCGTTTCCTGCACGAACTCTGGGAAAAGCACCTCCCCTCTTATGCCGAACTCCGTCGCCTTATGGCTCTTCCCGGCAGGGATCGTCTATATGAGGGGACGCCCATACCTCATGGCACCCTGGTATACGACAAAACAGGTACGACTGCTCATCTCTGTGGAGATATGGGAATCCTTGTTCCCCGCGATCGCAGAGGTCGATTGTACCCTTATGCCGTCGTCGGTATCATCGAACGACAATCCCGACCATCAGATTACGGCACCTGGATGATCACTCGCGGCAATATTATCCGCAAGGTCTCGACCCTTGTCTATAACAAGATAAAAAAACAGCACGACCTGCTGTAATTTACAATTATTCCAACTTCTTCAACAACGCCTCAGCCTCTTGCCGCTCGGCAAAGGAACTCTTTATCGAGAGGGCTTTTCGCAACAACTCAACAGCCTTATAAAATTGCCCTTTGGCCTGGTGAATTATTGCCATGTGATAGTAAAAGACAGGCTCATCGGCCTTGATGCCGACAGCCGTTTTAATTTGTTCAAGGGCCTTATCATAATCCCCACGTTTGTAATAAACCCAACCCAGGGTATCCAAGGAATAGGAATTTCCCGACTGCATCTGGCAGGCCATAACAGCATAACGAAAGGCTTCGTCAAGGTCTCCATCCTTTTCGTTGGCTATGAGCCAGGCCAGATTGTTTGCCGCCTGGCCGTATGTGGG
>JBJKRL010000147.1:0-86931 GCA_046704745.1 Desulfocapsaceae bacterium
GTTCGAGGTTTTTGGCAATGGACTATAATAAACTATGTTCATTACCAAAACACGGAAGAAGATGGCGCTGCCTGGGCTGACCTTTGGTGAACACTGTGGAAATTTGATAACGTTCCTGTTTCTGTAAAATCTCTTGCTCTTCCTGCCGTGGTGACAAATTGACACAGTGTTCATGAGAAATCCGGGTTAAAGTAGCTTTAAGCAAGCGAATACAGTGAGATTTCGAATGAGGCCAGACCAGATATTGTCCCAACTGCGGTTCCGTTTACAGAAAAAAAAGTAGCCTTATGTGGTATGAAAAACACTATTCTGATTACCATTGAAACCCAGCCTGTCTGAATAGGAAGGGAGAACTGTGCGTTTTTCGGGTCTCTGCAGCCTGGACTGTTTAAGCATTGCCCCCAGGGATAGTGCTATAACGTCCAGAGTAACAAAAACAAATAGTCCCTCCCTGGATCAATACCTGAGCATCGGAGGGAAATTAAAAGACCTTTAATATTTTGTAATCTAATACTTTTTATAACCAATTAAATTTTTATGACACATAAACGATCATCTTAATACAAATGATTATCATTATCATATTGACAGGGCAATAAAGGCTCATTATATATCTAATGAAACAAGTATTAGTACTCTTTGTTTTCCTATTCAATAATTCTGATTCAGCAGTTTTGCTCTCCAACATAATTCCTGCAGGGAGTCAATCATGAAACCATCATTTAAAGAAAACGGGATTCTTATATCAGCTCCCATTTCTTCCGATTTCCAGCATATTCTTACGCCTGAAGCGCTTTCTTTTGTTGCTAACCTTGCCCGGAAATTCGAATCCAGACGAAGAGAGCTTCTTCTAAGCCGAAATGAGGTCCAGAAAAAGATCGATAAAGGTATTCTCCCCGATTTTTTGCCGGAAACCAAAGACATCCGCGATACCGACTGGAAGGTTTCCACGATCCCTGAAGATCTGAAGGATAGAAGGGTTGAAATTACCGGACCTGTGGAGAGAAAAATGATTATCAATGCCTTGAATTCAGGTGCCCTGACTTTCATGGCAGATTTTGAAGATTCGCATTCACCCACCTGGGAAGGAACAATCCAGGGTCAGATCAACCTGCAGGACGCCGTCAACGGTACGATCCAGATGGTCAGTGAAGACGGGAAAAAGTATTACCTGAATGAAAAGACCGCTACTCTTATCGTTCGCCCCCGCGGATGGCACTTGGTCGAGAAACATGTCCTCATCGACGGCGATCCGATTTCAGCGAGCATCTTTGATTTCGGGCTATATTTTTTCCACAACGCCCACACCTTGATCAATAAAGGTTCAGGTCCGTATTTTTACTTACCGAAAATGGAAAGCCACCTTGAGGCCCGCCTGTGGAATGATATTTTCATCCAGGCAGAAAAAGACTTTAAGATACCAGTGGGATCTATTAAGGCCACTGTTTTGATTGAAACCATCCTTGCCGCCTTTCAGATGGAAGAAATAATCTATGAATTAAAAGAGCATATGGCTGGTTTGAACTGCGGAAGATGGGACTACATATTCAGCTTCATCAAGCGTTTCACCAAGGTACCGGGCTATCTTTTCCCGGACAGGTCGGAAATCACCATGACAAGTCCATGCATGCGATCCTATTCCCTTTTGGCCATAAAAACCTGCCACAAAAGAGGTACTCACGCCATCGGCGGGATGGCGGCACAGGTTCCTATCAAAGGACAGCCGGAAGCCAATGCACGGGCCTTCCAGAAAGTACGCGACGATAAGCTACGGGAAGCCGGTGACGGCCATGATGGCACATGGGTCGCCCATCCAGGTCTGGTGCCGGTAGCGCTGGAGGTCTTCAACCAGCTGATGCCAGGACCGAACCAGATTGAAAAACAAAGAGACGATGTCTCGGTGACACAAGAAGATCTTCTTCGTTCCCCACAAGGAAAAATTACCGAGACAGGACTTCGGACCAACATCAGCGTGGGTATCCAGTATATGGCCTCATGGCTCTCGGGAAACGGATGTGTCGCCATCAACCACCTGATGGAAGATGCCGCCACAGCGGAAATCTCCAGGGCTCAGGTCTGGCAATGGCTTCATATGCCTGATGGTGTTTTAGAAGATGGCCGGAAAGTGGACCACGCCCTGTTCGATAACACGGTAAATGAAGAGATTGATCGGATAAAATCGAAAATCGGGGAAGTAGCCTTTGCAAAAGGGAACTATGCCGAAGCCGCAGCATTGTTTAAAGAAATAATCCTCCAGAACAGTTTTGAGGAATTTTTAACCCTTAAGGCGTACGAGCATCTGAATTAACAGGAACGTCGAACATTAAGCGTCTTACTCTGACAAAGGGAGTTCATTATGCTGACAATAGAAGAAAAGGCCATAGAGTTGGAAAAAAAACTGACCTGCCATGAAGTCGATTTTGTAGAAATTGATGAGCTGGAAGAACGTTGGGAAACGGACCCTCGGTGGAAAGGGGTGGTCCGACCTTATAAAGCTGCTGAGGTTCTTGCATTGAGAGGAACCCTGAAGGTCGATTATACGTATGCTCTCGTTGGAGCAAAACGATTGTGGCATCTTCTCAATACTGAAGAGTATATCCCTGCCCTGGGGGCCCTTACCGGTAACCAGGCCGTTCAACAGGTTGAAGCCGGGTTGAAGGCAATCTATCTCAGCGGATGGCAGGTAGCGGCCGATAACAATCTGGCAGGAGAGATGTATCCTGACCAGAGTCTCTATCCGGCCAACAGTGTCCCTTCCGTTGTACGTCGTATCAACAATGCCTTACGCCGGGCCGATCAGATCCAGGTCCTTGATTGCAGAAAACATGGCCCCTACTGGTTCGCTCCTATTGTTGCCGATGCTGAAGCAGGTTTCGGCGGACCTTTGAATGCCTTTGAACTGATGCGAGGCATGATCGATGCCGGAGCCGCCGGAGTCCATTTCGAAGATCAACTGGCATCGGCCAAGAAATGTGGTCATATGGGAGGAAAAGTCCTGGTTCCCACCAAAGAATTTATCACCAAACTGATTGCCGCCCGCTTGGCAGCAGACATCTGCGATGTGCCGACAATTTTAATTGCCCGCACCGATGCTGATGCGGCCAAGCTCTTAACCAGCGACATCGATGAGAGAGACCGGCCTTTCATTCTCGATCAACCAAGAACCTCGGAAGGGTTTTACCATATCAAGGGAGGTGTGGAGGCGGCCATTGCCAGAGGACTTGCCTATGCACCCTATGCCGATATGATCTGGTGCGAAACATCACGACCCGATTTGAAACAGGCCAAAATTTTTGCGGAAGGGATCAAAAAAGAATTCCCAGACAAGCTCCTCTCATATAACTGTTCCCCCTCTTTTAACTGGAAGGCCAATCTTGATGATGGGTCAATCCTGACCTTTCAAAAAGAGTTGGCGGCAATGGGGTATAAATTTCAGTTTGTGACCCTGGCTGGATTCCACACCCTGAATCTGGGGATGTTTGATTTGGCCTGCAGCTATAAAACGCAAGGTATGGCAGCCTACTCAAAATTTCAGCAGGAGGAATTCAAACATGAACGCTCAGAGGGTTATCTGGCAACCAGTCACCAAAAATTCGTAGGAACAGGCTACTTCGACCGGGTAGTAACCACTATTACGGAAGGTGAAAGCTCTGTAGCAGCCCTAAAAGGATCGACTGAAGAAGAACAATTCTGACCAACATCTCTCAAGAAAGAATCAAGGCGTTGACCTGCTCCGCTAACCTGCCGAGCTTGACATCCGTCAACGCCTTATGCAATGAACGCAAGACTTCACGGACTACCGCGACCTTGGGACTGGGTGACAACAGTTGCGTTTCAATGGTTTTGACATCGACTAGAATCTCTTCCAATTGTCCGATTGAAATTTGATTGGGTGCAACGGCCCCCCGGATACCTGTCAATATCTTCTCCACAGCCTGACGGCCCTGATCTTCCAAGACCCGGGTGTTCCCCAACCGTAGATCATCTGCACCCGCAAGGCTGTTACTTCCCTCTGTTCCCGTTACCAGTGCTATCCCTTCAGAGGTGATGCCGATCCCTCCGGCCAGGCTTTTAAGCTCCACAAGTCCTTCTATGATGAGTTCTTCGGCTATCATGCCAGCCTCGGTTTTATCAAGGCCTATTGCATCTCCTACGTCATGCATCGATACCTGGATATCATTTTTCCCCTGTGTCTGCAGATGGAGTTCTTCAAGATAGCGTTTAGCCTCGGAATTTTCGATATCCATTCATCACCTCATAATGTATTCTTTCATAAGAGTCTCAGATTTCTGCCGATCAACTCGCGAAGGGATTCGAAAACTCCGGCTTGCTCAGCATAGTCGGGCCATCGGGAAACGACATCCATCACCTCCCGGACAATGGCCGCAGCTTTTTTTTCTTTCATCTGTGCAGCCCCGGCGCAAGCCGTAAAATCCTGCAAGGTGAATCCGTCCCGTTTGCCGTTCATGGTCATCTGATGGCGGGCCGTCCAGGTACCGGTAGGATTGTAACTATAGGTGATATCAAAGGCCGGCGCAAGAGACCAACGCCCTCTTTCATCCATGAGAAAGGCAATGTTCTTGGCATGGTCGTCGTGATTGCGGGCAGCGATATTTAACACCATGCGGCGAAACTGTTGCTCGGTTGCACTCATCGGCAGTCCAAGCATACGTATGATTTGAAAGACCTGTTCATAGGCGCAGATGCCGGCGCGGTTCAGATCATAATGGGCCAAAGCGCAAAGAGACTGTATATGAATTTTTTTGCCGTCATCCAACCTATCGAAACGTCGTGTCATAAAATGGCGTCTCCCACCCTCTTCGAAAAGACGGCAATTGCTCATAACGATCCCTGCATCTACAGCCATCCGGGAATAGGCAAGTTCCACAGCACCGAATCCCCGTGGGTCATCCACCTCCTTATCTCTGTTACCACGGACTCCATCCAGCTTCAGCAGCCAGTCTTCAAAGCCGTCTTTGTCTTTTGCCCGACCGGAACGAATCTCATTGGTCGAGGGATTCCAGGCAATTACGGCTTTAGCCCGTGCCCCACCGGCCAGTGTGCCGACCGCCAGCAGATCCTTGAATGCCTGTTTTTCCAGCACCTCGAGGAGTGGGGTTGACGATTTTTTTCGATGCACCAATATTTTCGACGCAATATTAACAAGCTCACAGAGATGGATGGTCTCTGACTGCTCGAGGTCTTGTTTGATTGCAGGAACAAACTCCAGAGCTCCCATCCCCTGTGAGCCGGTTAAGCACAGGAATTCAATAGGGTTAAATGACGACGGTTGCCTTCCCCTGCCCGCCAGCCAGATATCGATCAGGGTCATTCCGAATTTATCAGGGAGGGAGTCGGCGAGCAAACCGGGAAGTCCGTGATATGTTTTGGCAGGCAGATCGGAAAACCTATAGATCTTCCGGGAAAGAGGCATGAGTAAAGGTGAAAGCTCAAGCCCACTTCCGACAAAATCGGGGTCATAGGTGAAAGTTGCTGTCTTGTCCCCTTTCTCAAGCGATACGGTACCGACAGTCCTGCCCCATATGTTAACCGTGGCTTTGGTAGACATTGCCCTCGGTGGTTATTTGAATAGTATTCAAGACTGTATCCATTTCCTATACTGCGTCCTGTAAATCACCCTTGGTCCTTTGAGAAAAGGGAATTCTGTCGAGAAATTTTCCATATTTTTCAAAACAATAGTGCACCACCCGTTATGTGACAACCTCCCAGACATTGCGATCATCGCAATTTTCATCATTTGATGAACTCGCGGTGCCGCGAGAATGGACGTTTATGAGAAATCCGGGCTGAGATGTTTTTCGATCAGTTGGTAAGGTCGCTTTTAGGCAAAGCGGTTTCCTCTATTTTCTTCACCGGTCCTGTCGACAGAATGATATCCCCATACCAGGCAACAGCAGTTTCCTGTGTGTTATCGGTATCAGTCATAATGGCTACAGCACCTGCCGTTTCGGGTTCCGATCCGAACAGTCGACGGTAATCAGCAACAATATCGCGTTGTTCATTTATCCAACGGCCGACGTACTGTGGTCCGGATTCCACGGCAATCATCATCGCATGATCCGTAAAAGCATTGGGTATTGATGTGCCTTTTGGCAACCGGTTCGCCCAAATGTAATTGATCGCTTTCGTCTGCCAGAAAAATGTGCCCGGAAAAATGACGTAGATACGGGCGGCATAATCGTCTCCTTTTTTAAATCTTGCATCACCCTTCTTTATGACATGATCGATTTTCCATGACCACCTCAGATACCGGTATGTTCGAGGATCGAATGCCTTTTTTTTTATGAGTCCGGATGCCGCCCTGTTACTTATTGCCTGAACGACCTCTCTTCCGTCATCAACGACCAAACGGTAGATCGTTTTGCCTTTAAATATTTTTTGGTTCCAACCGGCGAGACCGTCGCGGCTGAACCGCCCTACATATAAATCTTTTGCATAACAGGAAGTTGTCAGTAAAACGGTGGCAACTACCAGACAGACACCGATTTCCTTCCCTTTTGAAAAGATAGTTTTGGAAAAATACATGGTGATGAGAAATGGTGACCTTTCTTCAGAGAGTTACCGAGAAAGAAATTCAGGTTGATATTTCCAAAGACGTAAAGATAAAGTTGGCCCACATCAAACTAAATCTCAGCTGGCTATTTTCTATCGTTGCCTGTCACGGGTTGACTTGCCTTCGTCTTTCGATCCATTTCACCAGTTCGAGTACCGGTGAAACAGAAAATGCAAGTCCCACGATAATGACCATATCAATAACAGTAAGACTGAATGTGCCAAAAGGCTTATGCAAAATCGGGACATAGACAATTGCGGCAAGCAAAGCCAATTCCCAGAGGATGGCAATATTGAGCCAGGTGTTGGCAAAAGGACGGTTAAGAACCGATAGATAATCGGAACGGAAATTATAGGCCTTAAAAAACTGAATCAGGACCAATGACACAAAGGTCATGGTCATCGCCTCCTCGTGGCTGTGGCCGGAATTATCGGCCCAGATAAAGAGACCGAGATTTACAACTGTCGACCAAATCCCACCCACAACCATCAGTATTACCACAGGTCTTGTGAAAATGCCCATGCGTGGATCTCGCGGTCGTCGGCGCATCAAGTCCCGATCCGGTGGATCCACGGAAAGCGCCAAGGCCGGAAGGCCGTCGGTTGCCAGGTTGACGTAGAGGATCTGGACTGCAGTAAGCGGCAGTGGCAACCCGAGAAGTGTGGCGCCGGCCATCAGGCCGATCTCACCGAGGTTTGACGAGAGAAGATACATCAAGTATTTCTTTATATTATCAAAAATCCCACGGCCTTCTTCGACGGCTGCAACAATGGAGGCAAAATTGTCGTCGATGAGCGTCATGGCGGAAACCTCTTTGGCAACATCAGTGCCGGTTATTCCCATGGCCACGCCGATATCCGCCTTTTTCAAGGCTGGTGCATCATTGACGCCATCACCTGTCATGGCTACGATATGTCCTTGCTTTTGCAAGGCATCTACGATCCGTAATTTATGGAAAGGTGAAACCCGGGCATATACGTCAATGTCTTCAACTTTGCCGGCAAACATCTCTTCATCCATTGCATCCAGTTCCGATCCCGTTACCAGGCGCCCGGTTGTAAGAAGACCAAGTTCGGAGGCCACTGCCCTGGCGGTTGAAGGATGGTCACCGGTTATCATCACTACTCTGACACCGGCTAGTTGGCAGATTTCGATCGCAGGTTTTGCCTCCGCCCTCGGGGGATCGATCATTCCCACGAGTCCTAAAAACACCAGGTCCTTATCGGCATTTTCAATACTTGCTCCCGGTCTATAGGCAACAGCCAGAACACGCAAGGCCTCGTCTGCCATGGAACGGGCTGTCTGCAGGACCTCCTCTTTTGCCTTGCCCCCAAAGTCGTTTTCACCTTCTTCGGTTAAAACCCTGGTGCACAAACCCACTACAACTTCAGGTGCACCTTTGGTGCAGGCAAACAAATCCGCTTCACCCCCATGCAAGGTTGTCATGCGCTTGGCTTCCGAGGTAAACGGGATTTCGTTAATTCGGGGAAACTGACTGTCGATATCCGATCTGTGAATTCCCGCCTTTGCTGCCGCTACCACAAGTGCTGCTTCGGTCGGGTCGCCTTTGCTCTGGAAACGATTCTCCATTGCATCAAAGATGATCTGAGCGTCAGAGGCAAGCGCAGCCGTACGCAGTAAAAAAAGAAGCGCCTCAGAGGAAGCTCGCTCATGACCGTCGACAAGAAAATGTCCAACGGGTTCATAGCCTGCTCCGGTAATCTCAAAGCTGGCTCCGGCAACAGAGATCTTCCGCACGGTCATCTCATCCCTGGTCAGCGTCCCTGTCTTATCCGAGCAAACAATAGAGGTACACCCCAGGGTTTCAACCGCTTGCAGTTTACGGATCAGGGCATGGCGTTTAACCATCTTTTGTACACCAACGGCAAGTGAGATGGTAACAACAGCGGGAAGCGCTTCTGGTACAACAGCTACTGCTAGAGCAATCCCAAAGATAAGCATTTCAATAAAAGGTTGACCGCGCAAAAGCCCGAGACCGACAATGGCGGCAACAACTACAAAGGCGACCTTTGCCAGGCTGCTGCCCACCTTGTCAAGATTTTCCTGCAAAGGTGTCCGGCCTGTTTCCACCCCCTGCAACATTTCGGCAATTCTGCCGAATTCTGTAGACGCCCCGGTAGCAACGACAATCCCCCTTCCGCGTCCATACCCCACCGTTGTCCCGGCATAGGCCATATTCCTGCGCTCAGCTAAAGGCAGATCGGCAAGAGGGGAAACGCACTTCTGAACAGCTATTGATTCTCCAGTCAAAGCGGCTTCTTCTACTCGCAGATTAACAGTCGAGCTCAGTCGGATATCGGCTGGTATCTTATCACCCGCCTTAAGAAGGACCACATCGCCCGGCACCACACTTGAGGAAGGAATATCGATTTCCTTTCCATCACGCAACACCGTTGCAGCCGGTGCCGCCATTCGACACAGGGCTTCCATGGCCCGTTCAGCCCTATATTCCTGGACAAAACCCAGCAACACTGCAAAAAACACGATAACAGCGATGGTAACGGCCTCGACTCCATGCCCCAGATACGCCGAGAGAACGGTTGCAATCAGTAAGATATTTATCAGGATATTTTTAAACTGTTGGCGGAAAAGACGCCATGGAGATATACGCTGTGCGCCCGCCATTTCGTTCGGGCCACAGACCAGCAAACGTTCCGAAGCCTCTTGTTTGCTGAGTCCAGTAGGAGACGAGTCGAGACGTGAGCAAACATCCTCCAAGGGGAAGGTATGCCACATCACAGTTGAGTCTGATGAGATCTTATTGATTTTGCAGGATCCACCGCCCATCATTGTCTCTGCACGCCGTCGTATACGTTTTTTGGGTCTTCCCATCTATGGTAGCAAGAATCTCGGCTTGACGACACGGCCTCTCCGGCTCGGAGGGTTGGGAGTACGCCGGTTGAGGAATGACCTGATAGGTATTGCCGGTGTCAGGGTTATGCCATGTTGTTGGCTGACCGGACGGCCCGTTTTCATAAGCGTAATTCAAATGCTGCCTGTCATATTTATCCATTTCATTGCCGACGATATACCCTAACATGGTACCGAGAGCCGCTCCGACCAGGGTAGCCTGATGGTTTCTGCCTATCGCCTGACCGATCAACGCTCCACTTACAGCTCCAATT
This sequence comes from Desulfocapsaceae bacterium, assembly GCA_046704745.1. Classification (GTDB taxonomy): domain Bacteria; phylum Desulfobacterota; class Desulfobulbia; order Desulfobulbales; family Desulfocapsaceae; genus CAWGGS01. Next base: position 9,721 of record JBJKRL010000147.1, read on the forward strand.
GCCGCTCCCTGGACTCCTTTTGTGTTTTCCCCTTGCTCGCAGGAGACAAGCATCAACAACACAGCTGGGATCAACAACCAACTCACTTTTTTCATAATATATTCTCCATAACAAATAGTAAAAGGAATGTGGCATATTCCTGTCTGTCCCTTTATCTTTTAGCCTCCAAACAGAGGGCCGCATTTCTTATATTGGTTCATTTTACAGATAGGCTCCTTTCCGAATTTCAAGCGAGCCGGATGATTACGGATATAATAATCCAGTCAAGATTTAGATATCTTAAGACATGAAGAGTATCCATGCATGTCGGCTGGCGACGAGGGAATCCTATCAGCGCACTTTAGGAGAACACTTCATGTAGGATGTCTTCTATGAATATCGTCTTGAACTCTTACTCTGGCACTTTGTTCGCAAAATTTACATCTCACCCTTTTTGCGACAATCTATTTTGAGAAATGCAGGCATAAAGCGAACGACAATAGCGGGTTCCATCTTTTCTATTTTTTCATTGGAAACTATCTTCTTTTTTACCTTGATAAGAAAAAGGTAACCCTTCCTTGAAGGCTTTTCAAGGTAAGCAGGGACAAAGAAGGGCTTGTCACTTTGCTATTCCGGCTGATTATTGTGCGAAAGCTTCAGGCTAATCCTGTTGTAATTGATTGGTAATCAAGGGAACATCCTCCGGCCTATCGACTCCAAAGCCGAGATAGTCGGTCAACACTACATAGATGGGAATACCAGCCTCAAGGAAACGTAATTGTTCGAGTTTCTCTATCTTTTCCAGCGGACTGGGGGCCAGAGAAGTGAAGGCTTTCAAAGCAGTCAACCGGTACGCATAAATACCGATATGTAGCAGGAAAGCAGCATCTCCACGTTCAGCGTCACGCATATGTGGAATTTTGGAACGCGAAAAATAAAGAGCAAAACCCAGAGCGGAACGTACAACTTTGACCCGATCCGGATTTTCCGCCTCTTTGTCGTTAATAATCCGGGCCAAAGTGGTTACCTGAATTGCCGATCGATCAAAAGGCTCAACGAGATGGGTCAACATTTGCGCCTCGATTGCGGGTTCGTCGCCCTGAATATTGACAATCACTGACTCATCTTCAAGTTGCAGACGTTTGGCCGCCTCCATAATACGGTCTGATCCGCTGGGATGATCGGGATCGGTCATGACCACAGGGACATCGAGATTTTGTGCCGCCGAATAAATACGGTCATCGTCTGTTGCCAACCAGACATTTTTCAGAGTCGGGCAGGATATTGCTCGTTCATAGACACGGTAAAACATTGGTTTTCCTAAAATATTAACCAAGGGTTTACCTGGAAATCGATGAGACTTGTACCTGGCCGGAATTATACCGTAACAAGGAGGAAGCGTAGTCATGTATCGTTTGATTCCAATTGAAGAGCTTTAAGGAGTTCGCGGCACACCAGTTGCGTTCCGCCTTTCCGAGGTTCAAAATACTTCTGTACCTTTTTCTGTATCTCCTTGCGATTGCGGGGCTCGTCTATATTCGCAAGCAACATGCGGGCAAGCTGATCTTCGTCATTTACCTCCAAGACAAGTCTGGAATGTACAATCTCCCGTCCCACCCAGGCAAAATTCTCCCAATAAGGGCCGATAATCGGTCTGAGTCCGAATACTAATGGTTCGAGAAAATTCTGGCCGCCCAAATTTACCAGGGATCCGCCGACAAAGGTAGCTGCCGCCGAGGCATAGGCACCAGCCAATTCGCCAAAGACATCCCAGACGATGACGGAGCCTGCATTTTGATGACTTCTGATCGTTGATCGCAGGACACCCCTGATGTTCTGACCTTCGAGCAACCTAAGCCAATGGTCGGCACGTTCTACATGCTTGGGAAACAAGCCTATACAGATATCCGGACGAGCGTCTAGAAGATGAACGATAGTGTCGAGGATCTTCTCTTCCTCTTCTCGACGAATGGAGCCAAGAAGTACAAAAGGGGAAGCCGGGGGCAGAATGCAGGCGATGGTGTTGTTTTCCGATAGTGAAGTTTTGGGGATGATTCGATCAAACTTGATGTTGTTCATCAATTCAATCCCCTCCGTACCCATCACCGCTTTGAAACGGTCTCTATCCTTGGGTGAGATAGCCCAGATCTTCAGCGGTCGGTATCTGCGAAAGAACCAGTTTAACCGCTTGTAGGAAGCAAAACTTTTTGCTGACATCCTGCCGTTTATAAGATAGATCGGGACCCCTTCTTGTGCGGCAATAACGAGAAATCCAGGCCAAAGCTCCGTTTCAACGGTAACGGCCAACCGAGGCCGGTAATGTTTGAAGGCCTTACGCATAAGGTGCGGGCAATCAAAAGGAAAAAACGCGATATTGATATCAATACGCTTATCCGCTAAGGTCTGGAACCCTTTGTGCAGACTGTCTACCCCCTGTTTTGTCCCCGAGGTCACCAGGATACGAAGTTTTTGACCGGTAGGCAGACTATGGCTGAGAGCATCGATCACCATTTTGGTCATCATCGATTCCCCGCCGGATGCGGCCTGAATCCACAAATCAAAAGGCCCTTCGACCCACTTCTTAAGAGTTCGCTGTTCCCAACCGATGGCTAGCCGAGGTTTCTTTCTGAGAAAGGGAAAGGCAAGTCGCCAGATGAGATCGTAAAAAATGAGAAATAACTGTATCAATGAACGGCCGTTAACACTTGTGGAGTGGATGATATGAGCTTTTTTATGTTTGGAGCGATCCTATTCTTTTTGGCCGATCTTTTCAATGATATTCTCTTTACCTTATTCCAAAATTGCCGTCACCCTTCCGTGAAACGAAATTACCGCCGTATCAACCTTTAGAATCCGTTCTCCCAGCGAAACAAGGGAAAAGCCCCTGTCGAGAAATTTTGCCACCTCATAATCAATCCAGCCTCCCTCCGGACCAATTGCCAGCAGGACTCTGCCGTGTGTGCCGGTCAAAACCTCTTTTACTTTTCTTCCATCTCCGGGATGGGCCAGGAGACAGTGTGAATAACCATGCATCATCGTGGGCAGGATGTCTTCGACAAATGGCTTGAATCGTTTAAAAGAACGGATTTCAGGCAGCCTGGTATCCACCGCTTGTTCCAATCCATGCAGAAGATGTGGGCGATAGGATTCCTCCTTGAGCAGGTTTGCCTGCCAAAAGCTTTTTTCAACCCGATTGGCATTAATCAAGGTGATGGAACCGCAACCAAGGGCTGCAGCCTGACTGAATATCCTTTTCAACATGATAGGCCGCGGCAAGGCTAAAAGCAGATCGATTGAAGGGATAGGGGCCAATTCTTCACTGAGATCCAATAGGAGTTTCACCTGAGGCGAATTTCCGTTTTGTACTTCCAGGATAGTGCCTGTTCCCTTCCGGCCGTTGATCATCCCAACCCGGACCATATCTCCAGCTCTGCACTTTAAAACCTCGACAACGTGCCCTGCCCTGTTATCGTCAATAAAGACCGTGTTATCAAATATTTCCTCTCTTGAAACTAAAATAATGTTCATGATTGTTTGCTTCTATCAATATCTTTCTGCTAGTGTTGAGTGACGATATCTTAGGTTCATCCGCCTCAAATTTGAATAAATGTAGCGCAATCAAAAGGTTTGTAAAGACATGGAAAGAAATATTAAAGGCCTATTTGTTGCCGATCTTGATGGAACATTATTGACCGATGACAAACAAATAGTCACCAAAGACCTCGAGGCCCTTTTCCTTCTGCAGCAGATGGGATTTCTGACGGCTGTAGCCACCGGAAGATCCAATTTTTCCATCAACAAACTTTTGACAACCTTCTCCCATATCGAGATGAAGAATTCGCTGCTGCCGGTTGACTATATCATCTTTTCAACGGGAGCGGGAATCATGAACTATCCTGGAATGAATATTTTAAGATCCCTTACCCTAGGTGCTGAAGATGTACGTTTCATTTCGTCGATTCTTGAAAATTTTGCAATCGACTATATGATTCACCGCCCCATCCCCGACACAAAATATTTTCTTTATAGTGAACATGGCAAACCGAATCCCGATTTCCATACGCGGCTTAATCTCTACAAGGACTTTGCCACACCTTTTTCATCATCGATTCTTAATAAAATCATCGGTGCTACGGAAATACTCTGCATTTTTCCTGAGGAAGTGCCACTCGAAAGAGTTAAACAACTTGTTCGAATCTTCAACCGATTCAGTGTCATAATGGCCACCTCTCCTTTGGACCACAAGTCCATATGGGTAGAAATTTTCTTTCCAGCCGCATCCAAAAGCCAAGCCATACAATGGTTGTGTGAAAACTTGAATATCTCAAGGAGTTCTGTCTGTGCGGTCGGGAATGATTACAATGATGAAGACCTTCTTTGCTGGGCAAGAACAAGCTATATCGTAGCCAACAGCCCCTCAACAATGCGGAATAATTTTCCCAAAGTAGCCTCAAATAACAATGCAGGAGTCAGTGAGGCCATTGCTCTTTGGCTGAATTCCCTACAAATTACCGGACAACTCACCTTAGCGGGTTGAAGGCCGTCACACCACAACCCTATCTAGTTTCCATCCTGAAACGAGGGATTTCGGAGTCTTCGCTTACCTCTTCTAAATCCAGGCGCAGTGGCAAATTTAACCGGAGGCATATACCTAATATTCCGAGGATTAAATTTGAAAACGCAACGACGAGTTAGGGGAAAAGCGCCGTTTTCGGATGGAAACTATCTAACTTTTATCTTGTCTTCGATTGCCTGAGCATTGAATCACATTGTTTCGTTCAATAAGAACGTAGGGAAGATCCTTTTCGATCTTGGCCTTGTACATGGCGGAATCAGCGTCGCGCAGCATATGTTCCGAATTTGTGTACGAAGAAGAACTCAATGCCACACCAATACTGACGGAGGTTTTTACCTTATATCCGTTGAGAAGAAAAGGCGTTTGCAACTTCCCATGGATCCGGTTTATGACCATGTCAATTTGATCCCGGGATGTTATAGCATCCAAAAGGACTGTAAATTCATCACCACCGAACCGAGCCACAGTATCAACCTCGCGAACTACGTCAAGAAGACATTGAGAGACTTCTTTGAGAAGCGCATCACCGACGCTATGTCCCAGAGAATCGTTCACTTCCTTGAATCCGTTCAAATCCATATAAAACAGGGCAAAGGCAAACTGCAGTTCCCGTACCGATCGAGCAAAGGCGATATCCAAACGTTCCATGAACTCCACACGGTTATAAAGACCCGTTAGCGGATCGTGCCGGGCATCATAGGCTAGTTGTCTTTCAATGAGCACTCGATCGGTCACATCCCTCGCAACAATATAACAGAGTTTTTCATCATGATAAGCGGCAAGGCTGCAGGAAAGCCAGCTGTACGATCCATCCTGCCTGCAGAACCGCCCTTCGACCAGACATTGTTCACCGGTCTTTTTCAAACGTCTGATTGCGTCATCAAACATCTGTACATCTTCAGCATGGAGGAACCTGAAAAGATTGTTGAAATAAAATTCCTCAGGTTTATACCCGAGGAATATACTCCAGCTATCATTTAACTGTTTAAATTTACCAGAATAATCTACTATTCCCATCAAGTCCATGGACAGTTGAAAAAATCGATCGCGCTGTATGACCGCTTTTTGCAGATCAAGGCTCAAGAGGGCTTGAGAGGCAAGGGGGGCAAATCTGTTCAGCCGCCTCACATGAACAGGGCCGAAAAACCCTGGCTTGGAGTGGGTTATCACCAGAATGGAAAGCCGACCTCCATACAGGTTGATATGGAGTGCAGAGGCAATGTTTTTCCGAACGGCTTCCGGCTGGCGGGCCCATTCGTGTACAAGATCGATATCATGAGAGGCAACAGGTGTACCCCCCAGGACCTGTTTAAAAACACGTTCGGGATCCCATACCGTTCCTTGTAATTTTTTTGCGGTAGCAGCCATGGCCTGCATACGTTGATCATCCTGCATCTGCAGGATAAATGCATCTTCAAAATCGATAACAGTATGAAGGGCTTGGATAAGATTGAAAAAGAGATCCTTTTTATTCGTGTCATCGGCAATACAGGGCAACCTGATCATAAAGTCTTTTGTCTGAGAAGTGGATGCCTTCTTTTGTTGCCGCCGACTTTTCCGAACAGAATTACCTTTTGCAGCCTGCACTGTTTTCTTTTTCACGCGATTAAGGTCTCCCCCACGATTTCCTACGGAATGTTTTACGAAGAAGAGATGAGAAAAATTCACCTCTGACGGATAAATATTATCACAGGAGACTGAAGACCTACAACACTTCCGGTTGATTTTCGATCGGTGAGGTTTAGGTGTCGACTTTTCCTTCGACCTTAAAAAATACCGTCAATAAACTTGAATTTGAGAGTAATCGGTTCTACTATTTGACTATTTTTGTACAATCTCCGTACCTGATTACTTGTCTCGTTTTCAGGAGATTGATAAGGCCTTTAGTACCTTACAGATTGACTTCTTGTCTTTATACAGGAATTCAATCTGTCCAAAGCTACGTGTACCCCCTTGTTGGGTGATAGGCTGTTACCTCTTACAAACATGATATCAGTGTTGTGTTAAACCAGAACCGATTTTATAAACAAGGTCGGTTGCCGTTTGACAGAACGCCTAATAGCAACACATGTAAAAAGGAGAAAACCTATGATTCATGTTGAAAATCTGTCCAAGTATTACAGTGACTTTTGTGCTGTGGACAGTATTAGCTTCGACATCGAAAAATGCGAAATCGTCGGCCTTCTCGGCCCGAACGGTGCCGGCAAAACCACCACGCTGCGAATGCTTACCGGATATTTCAAGCCGACCTCCGGAACCATCCGCATCAAAGACCATTCCATCGATGACGGCATTCTGGCAATTAAAAAACTTATCGGCTATCTCCCGGAATCAGCGCCACTTTATCACAACATGCTGGTTTACGATTACCTTAAATATATTTCAGACATACGAGGTCTGAGCAAAGAGAGAAGCCGAGGACGAATTCGGGAACTTGTCGATCTGTGCAGTTTGAATCAGATCATGCATAAAAGCATTGACGAACTCTCCAAGGGACTCAAACAAAGGGTGGGACTTGCCCATGCAATGATGGACGACCCTGAGATTCTGGTTCTGGATGAACCCACTTCCGGCCTTGATCCAAATCAGATCGTTGAAATTCGAGACATCATACGTGAGATAGGAAAAGAAAAAACGGTCATTCTCTCCACTCATATCTTAAGCGAGGCCGAGGCTACATGTGATCGCCTGGTGATTATCAATAAAGGCAGAATCGCAGCCGACGATTCCACCGAGGCACTAAAGCAACGTGCCGACGAGGAATACACCTTGCACATATCACTTTCTCGTGCAGATCGTACGGAAGTTGAAAATGCACTTACCGGTCTCTCCGGCATTAAACAGATCAAAACCGATGAATCCGCCGAAAATAATACAGTAAATCTCAGGCTCACCTGTTCTTCCGGTCATGACAGCAGAGGTGAGGTCTATGCAATCATCAAGAAGACGGACTGGGAATTAATAGAGTTCTACCGGGAAACGGAAAGTCTTGAAAACATTTTCCGCGAGCTGACAAGGGAGGAAGTCTGATGCAGATCATCAACATAGCAAAAAAGGAGTTGAAGGATTATTTCATCTCCCCCATAGCCTACATTGTCATATCCATTTTTCTGCTCCTGATCGGCTGGTTCTTTTTCTCGACCTTCTTCCTGTTGCATCAGGCAAATATGCGGAATTTTTTCAATCTCCTTCCCCCGATTTTTTCCTTCGTAATCCCGGCAGTTACCATGAGGCTCTTTGCCGAGGAGATAAATGTGGGCTCCTACGAAACCCTGCTGACCCTTCCAGTCACCTTCAATGACATCATCATCGGCAAATTTCTGGCCGGTGTCCTCTTTATTGGGGCGATGCTGCTCTCCACAATCACCTACCCCCTTATCATCTCGCAGTTAGGCGATCTGTCATGGGGGCCGGTCATCGGAGGTTATTTGGGTGCTCTCCTGCTGGGAGCCGCATTTACCGCCATCGGAATATTTGCCTCCTCGCTGACCAGAAACCAGATTATCGCCTTTATCATCGGAACGGTCATCTGTTTCGGTCTGACCCTTTTGAATAATATGCTCTTCCTTTTCCCTGACGTCACATTGAAGACAATAGCATATTTCGGAGCTACCACTCATTTCGAAAATATCGCCAAAGGCATCATCGACTCCCGGGACATCATATATTTCATCAGTGTCATGGTGATCGGACTGTATGGAGCCAACCTGGCCATGCAGGAAAAGAACTAACAGGGAGGAAAATCCATGCAAACACGCAGTAACTATTTAAGATTCATTGTCTATATCGTTCTTATCGTTCTGGTGAACCTGGTGGGTTCGACACTCTTCTTCAGGATTGATCTAACAAAGGACGGCATCTATTCCCTTTCTCCGGAAAGCATAAAAGTCGTCTCAACCCTGACTGAACCGCTGACCATAAAAGCATTTTTTACCAAAAATCTCCCTGCCCCGCACAACGCGACCGAGCAATACCTTCGAGACCTTTTGGAAGAATATGCAGTTCATGGAAATAACTATTTCAACTATTCCATCTATAATATCAGTCCCGATGAAGCGGGTCCAGGCGGGAAAGGAAACAAAAATCTTAAAATGGCACAAAGCTATGGTATCACGCCGGTGCAAATCCAGGACATCGAGCAGGATGAAGTCAAGTTCAAACAGGCCTATATGGGACTTGTTATCCTGCATGGGGATTTGATTGAAAAGATCCCGGCCATAACTTCAACCGACCACCTCGAGTATGAATTGACCACAGCCATATTGAGATTAAACAATAAGATCAGTGCGTTAAATGGACTAAAGGGCAAGGTGAAAGTTACCATGTTCATGTCACCATCTTTGGGACCGGTCGGTCCTTTGATGGGGATCCAGAATCTGGAAAAACTCCCGGAGGAGATTAGAGGCATTGTCAAAAAGGTTGCCGCCCGTAGTTACGGCAAACTTGAATTCTCCGAAGTCAACCCGGGACAAGGTGGAACGCTGGCTGATACAGCCCAGCGTAACGATCTGACGGTCATCAAATGGCCGGCAATTCCTGAAAAACAACTGGCGGCTGGAGAAGGGGCAATCGGTCTGCTCATGCAGTATCATGGAAAAACCAAGAAGCTGCCGCTCCTCCACATTTTTCGCATCCCTCTGCTTGGAACCACCTATAAACTTGAGTCTCCGGATAATATTGGAGACGCAATTGACAAAGGAATGGAGTCTCTCATCGGCATCAACAGCGATATCGGTTATCTTGCCGATCACGGCACGTTTGCCACCTCGCCCTATACGGCCACAGGCTCCCAGGCTAAGGATGTTATTAATGATTTTGCCACAACACTGGAGAAAAACTACACACTCAAAGAGATTCATCTTGGAAAAGAACAGATCCCCGCGACCCTGGGTACGCTGATAATCGCCCGGCCGACCGAGAAATTCTCAGACTATGACTTGTATCAGATCGATCAGGCTTTAATGCGGGGAACAAACCTGATCATCTATAGCGACGCCCTCAAGGAAAAGGCCCCACAGGGGATGCAATACCCTGGAATGCAGGGCTCACAATATTATCCTATGGATACGGGTCTGGAAAAGTTGCTCGAACATTACGGGGTTAAAATAAAACCATCCTTTGTCCTGGATGAGCATTGCTACAAACAGCAAAGACAGCAGGGCGGCGAGGTGCCCCTCTACTTTGCACCCATCATCAAGAACAAAAACATCAACAAAAGTGTTGGATTCCTACACGGTTTAAAGGGCTTGATCGTCCTCAACACCTCACCCCTGGAACTGAATTCAGAACAGCTGAAAAAAGAGGGCATCACGGCGACCAAACTCATCTCATCCTCCCAGCAGTCCTGGGAACTCAAAGGCAACATCAACCTCAACCCCATGTTCATGAAACCTCCGCCAAGATCGGAGGAAAAGAGCTATGCTCTCGCTTATATCCTTGAAGGTCGATTCAGCAGTTATTTCGCCGGCAAACCCCTGCCGGAAATGAATAATCAGGAGAAAAACCCGAAAACCCATGGGAATAGCCCAGCGACTGCATCCGACAACAAGGCCGAAAACGGATCCGGTACCGCCCATACTTCCTCCCCAAATGAATTTACAAGCAGCGGTAATTTCATTGCGAAGGGCAAAAAGAGCAAGATCTTTATAATGGCTTCATCAAGCATGCTCAGAGACAACCTCATGGGACCGGAAAATGAAGCGACCATGAACTCCACCTTCGTTATGAACAATATCGACTCCTTCAACGGCAGAGAAGGGATTGCAACAATGCGCAGCAAGAAACAAAGCTATAACCCGCTTGTTGATGTCCCTCAGTCGATCAAAACCTTTATTAAGGCCTTTAATATTATCGGCCTGCCGATTCTGATTGCCTTGTTCGGCCTCTTGATATGGGGACTTAGGGTTAAAAGGAAAAAGGCAATCCGCAAGATTTTCGCTAAGGTATAACTGGGGGGGTAAGACTGATGAAAATAAAAAAAGAATATGTAATCCTTGGAGTGGTGATCTTCACGCTGGCAGGGTATCTCCTCGTGAAAAAGAACAACAGCCTTCACTATACGCTGCCCAAAACTCCCGTCATCGCTAAGAACGACATCTCAAAACTTGATCTTGAGATGTCGGGAAAGGAAATCACCTTGGATAAAAAAGATGGGAACTGGTTCATCATGCCGGGAACTTACCCTGCCGATAAGGATAAAATGAACCGAATCATCAATGCGATCACCGGATTTTCTATCAACACCCTTATTTCCGAATCCGGAGATTATCTCAGGTATGACCTGACTGCGGACAAAAAAGTCGCCGTAAAGGTCTTTGGCAAGGATGGCCCCCTCTTTGCTTTTTCCGTGGGAAAACATGCCCCTACTTTCAAACACACCTATGTCACCATTGAAGGTGATAAAAACGTATATCTAGCCCAAGGAAATTTTCGCAGCGATTTTGAGCAAAGCGCCGAGGACCTGAGGGACAAGCATGTATTAAGCTTTGCCCAGGATGCCCTTTCGGCAATTACCATTACCGAAAACGGCAAGACATTTGATATCAAGAAGAAAACGGAGAACAAGAAAGAAGGGAAGGAAAAGGACAAGACTGTTCATGCTGGAACCGTTACCTGGATCGACGCAAACGGCAAACCAATACCGGAATCTGCAATGAACGATCTTTTTTCAGAATTAAACGGTCTGCAGTGTCAATCCTATCTGACAGGAAAGAAAAAGGAGGACTTCAAGGACCCCAGTATCGTTGTCTCCCTTATAAGCAACAAAACCGCAACCCTTTCGATCTTTGAAACGAGCGATAAAAAGGCAGCAAGTTCCCCCGCTATTTCCTCTACCAATGCCTATCCTTTCTCTTTGCCGAAATACAAGATTGAAATAATCAAAAAGGCGATAAAAGAGATGGATATGGAAAAGAGCCGGAATCAAACCGGGGTTGCAAAAAAATAGACAAGGACAAAATTATCGTTGGCTTATATCTAACCCGGAAAACAGGGGTTATCTGCTCCTCTGTTTTCTTTTATGGTTCATTATGGCTCATCCGGCTCAAGCGTAGATTTGAAAATTTGAAAGCAACAAGCCGCCAAAGTTCACCGCTTCCCGCTTTCAAGATAGGCACCTTAATCCGGATGAGCCTCTTTTATTGCTGTCACTGTTCGAAAACTCTGCGGATCATTCTCGCGATATCAGAGAGTTGATACGGCTTCCGAACAATCTCTCTAACTCCGAGGTCCTCAGGTCGTTGCCCTTTGATTAAATCACTGTGACCGGTGCATAAAATCACGGGAATATCGGCCCGAAGTGCGGTCACATTACGGGCCAGATCAACACCTGTAAGTCCCGGCATGGTCATATCCGTAACCACGAGATCAAAAAGATCCGGGCTGCTCTGAAACACCTGCCAGGCCTCTAAAGAGGACACCTTGCCAACGACCTTATAGCCGAATGTTCCCAGTCCTTCAATCCCAAGGTCGACCAAAGTCAGCTCGTCATCGACGAAGAGTATGCGTTCCCCTCCCTCCAGCGACAGATCCTTCTTATCAAGGTCCGGAACGTAAGGGCTGTCTACCCGGGGCAGAAAAACCTGAAAGGCAGCCCCTTTCCCCGGTTTGCTACTTACGGTGATTGCCCCACCATGCCCCTTTATAATACCTTGAACCACAGCCAGGCCGATTCCAGAACCCTCTCCCGGGCCTTTTGTTGTGAAGTACGGATCAAATATCCGCTCCATAATCTTGGCATTCATACCATGCCCTGTATCTCTAATTGTGAGCGCTACATAGGATCCGGGTTTTAATCCTGCCGGCGACGAGGAGGAGGTAGTATCAATATCAACATTCTTAATTGTTACGGTCAACATCCCTCCACTGTCGCGCATAGCATGCCCTGCATTGGTCCCCAGATTCATCACGACCTGATGTATCTGAGTGGCATCGGCCATGATGGTGGACTCTTCCGGTGATATATGGATATCTTTACAAATTTCGACAGTGGAGGGTAAAGAGGATCGCAGGAGAGTTAAGACTTCTGAAACGATACTTACAATCTGAACCACCTTCATTTCATGCTCGGTCCTGCGTCCGAAAGTCAGGATCTGCCCCACCAACTCGGCGGCGCGTTTTCCAGATTTCAGGACCTGCTCGAGACAATACTCAACAGTACTGCGATCACTTAGGACTTTGAGTTTCGCCATTTCCGAGTAGCCGATGATAGATGTCAGAATATTATTGAAATCATGAGCGATACCTCCAGCAAGAGTCCCTATGGCCTCCATTTTCTGGGCCTGACGCAGCTCATTTTCAAGATGCACCTCACGAGTGATATCCCGATGCATTCCGATATAATTTATGATGGCACCCAACCGATCCCGAACCGGAGAGGCTTTGACCTCGGCCTCAAAATAGCTCCCATCTTTTTTTCTGTTACGCAGACGTCCCGACCAGATTTCTCCGGCTTGCAGTGTTTTTCGGACAAGGTGATAACGGGAAGCATCGTTGTTGCCGTCTAGAATATTTGCATGTTGCCCCACTATTTCTTCTCTTTCATATCCGCTTAACCGTTCGAAAGCCGGATTGACATAACTGATTGCAAAATCCGTGTCGGCGATAAATATAGCCTCGGGTGACTGCTCGATGGCTGTTGCCAGTCGTGCCAGGTCCCCTTCAGCCTGTTTGAGTTCGCTGATGTCGGAAATGGCGGCAAGGCTTTGATTCCTATCGGGTATCATGGCCACGGTGATCAACATGGTTTTGATCACCCCGCTCCGGTGCCGCAATTTAAACTCATATGCCTGCGGTGCAGCCAGTGGATCAATACGCCGTAGCTGATGATATCCAACCATCCGTTCCAGGTCGTCCTTATCGGCAATAAAGGAAGTCCATTTCATACCGTGTTCCACTTCCTCTTTGCTGTAGCCAGTGAGTTTTTCAAACTCTCTGTTGCAAATGGAAACAGTTGTATCTTCTTCTACGAAGATTAATCCTGTACCGCTGTTTTCAAATATAACGCGATATTTTTCCTCGGATTTTCTAAGGGCTTCCTCGGCCCTGCTCCTCTCCTGATACAATACGGCGTTTTCCAGGGAGATCACCGCCTGAGCGGCGAGAAGTTCCAGAACGGCAATCCTATCAGAGGTAAAGGCCCTTTTTACCAGACTGTTTTCTAAGTAAAGAACACCTATCAGGTCGGCTTGACGTAAAAGCGGGAGACAAAGAAGCGATTTTGGTTGATCGACAAGAAAATAAGGATCGGTGGAGAAGGTGTTGTACTGTTGAACGTCACCAAGGATCACGGGTTCATGGGTCCTGCGAACATAGGTTGCCATGCTTTCCGGTAAAACTGAAGCAATGGGAAAAGGATCCTGTTGTTCAACAATTATTTCCTGTTCAATCACCATTGCCGTAGCCGCCAGCGAGAGTTCCTCCCCGTTTACCAGAAGCAAACAACCTTTCTGGGCTCCCGCATTTTCGAGCATGGTCTTCAACAGTGTCTCAAGGAGCCGCTCGATGACAATCTCTCCGGAAATGGCCTGGGACGCCTTAATAACGGTTATCGCATCCAGGTGGCCGATCTGGAAATCCAAATCTTGAGTATCTGGCTTGGCCTTGTCCTGCAAAAGAACCTGGTCCAATTGCCTTGCTTTTCCTTCAGCCCCCCAGTCTCGGTAACAATCCCTGGCCCTTTGCAGGTAGAGTGTGGCAATGGCGGAAAAGCCTCGCCTGCGGTAGAATCTCGAGGCAAGGTCCAAGGCCAGCGCTTCATTCTGGACAAAACCGTTTTTATCCGCTGAAGAAATGGCCTGCTCGTACAATTGTTCGGCGTAGAGTTCATCTCCTTTTATTCTCGCCGTCTCAGCCTGGATCAACAAGAACTGGTGGTGATAGTTTTCCTTGCAACTCTCGGCCCAGAGGCCCATCTGTACCTGATTGGCCCTGATTTTTTTAAGGTAGGAATTGCCAACCTTACCGGAGCTTTTGTCACAGAGGGCAGCGAGAATCAGTGAATGGTAAAAATTCAGAGCAGCCACTGAGATGGAGCTGGAAAAATAGCCTCGGAATTTCTTTGCCATCCGTACAGTTTCCAAGGCCTGATCCATCCTTCCGTACAGATAGTGAATCTGTGCCTTCATAACTGCATATCGCCCCATCGCCCCAAAACTCTTGTTCTTTTTACAGCCAGCTAAAAATTGGGATTCGTCGGTTAAAAACGAAAAATCGTCTCCTTCCTGAAGATCTCTTGTATTTTTTTCCGACGCGCCCTGCAGCTCGTTCAGGGCCAGTTGAATTCCAAGCAGGGTATCCGATGCCCATTGGTTTTTTGTCCGCTGGGTAAAAGCCAGAAGTTCCGGGAGTTCTTTGCGGATAAGGGCAATCCTGTCACCTCGGTAAAAAGGTTGAAATAACTTATAAGCAAGGATATAGCCTGTCCATTGCATCTCTCCGGCAGCAAGTCCTGCGGCAAAGCCCTGATCATTAAACGTATCTGACAATTTCAGGTGTCTGACCCAATGAGACAGATAATGCCCGAGGACAAAACATGCCTGGCATTTCTGAGCAGGATCGTTGAACCGCTCACTTATCTTTAAGGCCAGCAACCCGAGTTCGTAGGCATCGTAATACTCAACCGTCTCCGCATTGAATACCATACCCAATCCATTGAAACCTACGGTGGATTTAGCCGTTGGTCCATACTTCAGCGAGAGGTTGACTATAACGATATTGACCAGGGAGAACAGCTTGCTGTCAGTATAGCGCGACGGGACCATCATATTGGACAAGAGGGTCAGACCGGCACGTATCCGTGGATCCGACATCTCAGGCCCATCAGCAAGGGACATGATTTGCTGCTCTTCCAGTGCAAGTCTATACTGCTGTAATTGTAAATTATATTCTTCTTTGATATTCGTTTTTGGAAAGGTAATTTCCAAAAGCTCCAAAGCTTCTCTGCCGGAGCTGATGGCATCTTGATATCTGGCTGTCAAGGTGTATTGAACGATCAGGGTGTTGTAGAGTTCGGCTTTTTCCAGAACTGTTTGCGCTTTTGTCAGCAAAAGTCGGATCAATTCCTCGGAGTGATTGTAATTACTCACCAGGTATTCGACAATAGCCAATTCCTTGAGGAGGCCGTAGATAAGTTCAAAACGTTCATGCCAGGTTGCATCCTTTACAAGCGATATTCCTGTCAACAGATAGTCTCTTGCCCCCTGGTAAGCCGTTGCGTCCTTGGCTTTTCTGCCGGCCAGAAGATTGATCTGGGCCACCTGGTACCGCTCCTCCGGGTCAAAAAGCAGCGATGCCCCTTGATTCATATGACTTGCAAGTTCAAATACCTGGTCTTCCAGGTCATTGGCCGAAGTATTCTTGAAAAGGAGTCGCCCTATCTTGAGATGAACAATTGCCCGATCCGACTCCGGAATCAAAGAATAGGCCGCCTGCTGAACCCGATCATGAAGAAATGTGTAATAATTACTGTCAGAAGCCAATAACAGACCATCCACGACGCCTCTTGAGACCTGAATTTCTGCTTCGTCTTCTTCTATATTACTGATCACCGCCAGGGTCCGAAGATCGAACCTGTTGCCGATACAGGAGGCAAGACGTAATGTATTCCGTGTTTTTTCTGGAAGATCCTGTAGTTTTGACACCATAAGGTCTACAACATTATCGGTGTAGTCACTGTTCGTGATCTGCTCGATGTCCCATACCCACCGATATTCCTCGGTATCGAAAACCAAGAGGTTTTTACTGTGCAGAGTTTTGAGGAACTGGATGACAAAAAATGGATTACCTTCCGTTTTTTTATAGACCAGCTGAGCCAGCCCCTTGATTGCGGTGATGGTGCAATGAAGAGTGTCGGCAATCAGATTGCTGAGATCCCTAAACGACAAGGAGGTGAGATGAATGGTCCGCAGGAGGGACTTACAGCCGGAAATCTCATCAAGGGTTGCCTTCAACGGGTGATCGTCATCTACTTCGTTGTCCCTATAGGCCCCGACAATAAGGAGATATCTCACGCCCGGATCGATTGCAATATATTTCAGAAGCTTAAGACTTGCCGGATCAATCCATTGGAGATCGTCAAGAAAGATCACCAGAGGATGAGATTTGTCGGCAAAAACGCCCATAAACTGTTTGAATACCATATTGAAACGGTGCTCCGCCTCCTTCAAGGGGAGTTCGGGCACCGGAGGCTGGGGACCGATTACCAATTCGATCCTTGGCAGAATGTCGACAAGCAGGCCACCGTTGAGGCCCAAGACATTGAGCAGCTTTTTTTTCCATTGGGTGAGATCCTGTTTGGTCAGGAGTTGCCGAATCAACTCCTGAAAGGCCTCTATGACAATCCCGTACGGGATGTTTCGTTTATACTGGTCGGACTTCCCCCAGATAAAAAACCCGTGTTTTTTAACCACAGGATGATATAACTGTCGAACCAGTGCTGTCTTCCCTATACCAGAGTATCCGGTGATCATGACCATCTCCGGAATTCCCTTTTCTACTACCCCGGAAAAAGCAGCCTGAAGCTTGTCCAGATTCTTTTCCCGACCGAAGAGCTTTTGGGGAATCAGCAACCTATCTGATATGTCACCGGAACCAAGGGCAAATGCCTTGATTTCTTTTTTTGCCTGCCAGGCGGCAAGACATCGTTCAAGATCAAGTCGTAAACCAATCGCTGTCTGATACCGTTCCTCAACAGCTTTGGCAAGCAGCTTCATAACAATATCGGAAATCGCAGAAGGAATGTGATCGAGAATGTCCCGAGGACTTTTCGGCACCCGCGCTATATGGCAATGGACCCATTCCAGAAGATCCGAGGCGGCAAACGGCAGTTTTCCAGTCAAAAGCTGGTAGAGAATAACCCCGGTTGAATACAGATCTGTTCGATGGTCGATAACCTGGTTCATTCGTCCCATCTGCTCCGGAGACGTATAAGCCAAAAATGATTCCTGCACCGTTACGGACTTCTCAACCCGTCCTGAGTGCCGGCCGTCAAAGGATGAAAAATAGCCGGAAATTGTTATTTCACCGGTTTTTCGATTAATGAGGATATCATCCGGGCAAAGATTTTTATGTACGATATTAGATTGATGCAGATCTGCCAGGCTGGAACTTAAAGAAATAGCCAGCTTAAGGAAATGGGGAATTTCCATAGGTGTCTGGCAGATGGTAGCAAGAGGAAAAATATCATGCTCATCCGGTTTGGAAACTGCTGCATCTGAGAGCGCCATATCTTATGATGGTATCACAAATATAAGAGGTAGCCCGGATTTCTCACGTACCTTTTTTACCGATAGGTTATAAGCTAGAGGTCGATAATGAATATGGGTAACGACCATATCCAAATACGAACTTGTAAATTATACTTATACGCTGAATCATTGCGGTTTTCAAGGCTGGATCGGCTGTATGAATGGACGATGTGAAATTGCTATTTAGTTTCCATCCTGAAACGAGGGATTTCGGAGTCTTCGCTTACCTCTTCTAAATCTAGGCGCGGTGGTAAATTTAACCGGAGGCATATACTTAATATTCCGAGGATTAAATTTGGCAACGCAACGACGAGTTAGGGGAAAAGCGCTGTTTTCGGATGGAAACTATTTACTTTTTTTCTGGTTGTATTACCATTTTTCCATACTGTTTCTTTATTGACTTGTGTCTTCTGTCCCAAAGCATGCCGATCAATGAAGAAGAGACGAGGAGGCAAAAAAGCTTACCCGTACTATGTCCGCATGTGTTCAATATCACCCCAATCACCTGATTAAACATAATAAGTAATTAATTCATAAAAAGGAGAGATCTTTATGAACTGGAAACGATCATTAATTATCACGGTCGGAACAATATCTTTATCCGTTGCGGGACTGGCGGGTCGGTCGTTTGCCGGGCCTCATCCGCGTGCCTTACCAATCCCGCAACCGGTTGCTGCTTCACCAAGCGTATCAGTAAATATCGGCATTCCAGTGCCGCCTCCCATTTCTTATGCCTATCCACCGCAACTGGTTGTCGTACCACACACCAATATCTACTTCGTTCCCAACATCGGTGTCAATGTTCTCTTTTACGGAGGATATTGGTGGCGTTCTCATGATGGGTATTGGTATCGAGCACATTCATATAACGGCCCGTGGTACCATATTCGGCGGGAAGGAGTCCCGCATGCCTTTTCCCGTCTGCCTCAAGGATACCGAAATACCTATTCGAGACAACCGCATATGAATTATCGGGATGTGCAACACAATTGGCAGAGATGGGAGAGGGAAAAATATTGGGATCGCAATCCTCAGGAACGAAGAGATTACCGAAGAGATGAGAGAAGAGACTACCGAAGAGATGAGAGAAGAGACCGCTGGTGATGAGAACAGCAAACTTTATGCAATAAACATCACGAGTTGAGCCTGCCGTTCTTAGATTTCCCCTAAAAGAAAGAGGTGGAGCGTTACCGGTTCCGAATAGTCATTATTCAAGAAAACTCATAATGAAGGCGGTTTGGTATTCAATATACTTATCGAGGGTAAAACGTTTGGCAAAATACCAGCGTCTGAAGGCCCAAGTCTGACCTAACACTGAGATGTTATGGCCAACCAGGTCTGTTCTATCCTCGTCAAGACGATGTAACACTCCGCTTTCATTTAGTTTTCTTATTGCTTCAACAAAAAGGTTCGTTATCCTGATCTCAGTCTCCAAGACCTTTTCCTGCCATTTTTCCGGCAGAAAATGCGTTACTTGATACATAAGCAGGATATGATCGCTCATTCTGTTGCAAACATGGAAATATTCCCGGATAATCTCGGTCAAGGCCTCCCGCCCGTGGGAAGCTCTTGTCATGGCTTCTTTTATTCCTTCCTCGACCTCGGAATGAATGGCGATACAGACAAGGTAGAGGACATCGTCCTTGGATGAAACGTATTCATAGAGGGAACCAATAGACAGCCCTGTTTCTTTTGCCAATGCCCGGGTTGTGGTTTTGTGATATCCATACCTGATGAACAGGGAAACAGCGGCATCGACTATCTGCCTCCGCCGTTGTTTTACCAGTTCCTGGTTCTTGATCTGCGTAGCAACCTCGCGGGCATTTCTCGCTTCAGCTTTCAATTCGGCAACTCCTGCAATAATCTTTTCATTTGTATAAACGATTGAAGACAAATAAACGTTTTTCGTCTCTTTTTTTGGAAATTTCAACAGGTAAGAATATACAATTACGCAAAAGAACACTAGAAAAATTTCTTCCCACCTTTGCTCGTTTATCTCTCCGGTTGAGGTTCTGTGAGATTAGAAAGAATTGAGAAATTTCGTTGCACAACAAAAGCAAGGGGTAGATAGTGGAAGATCCCGGCTATGTAAAAACTCCCCATGTCGGCTGCTTCACTTGGTTTCAACTATGGAGGTTTTAAATTTTGTAAGAGATACCGAGGGAGACGAAGTCGTTACGTCCCCCTCGCTGACTGCTGCTTGTTATTTTTTGGAACTCAGTTCGGGGTAATCCCAGTAGAAATATTCGTGCTCCTTGGCTCCTGCATTTTTATCCTTACGTTCTATTTCTAATTCGCGCAGTTCAATTCTTCTGATTTTGCCGCTGATGGTTTTCGGCACTTCCGGGATGAACTCGATAATCCTCGGAATTTTAAATTTTGCCAGGATTTCGATAGAATGTTTAAAAAGCTCCACTGCTAATTTTTCAGATGGCTCATACCCGGCTTTCAGGATAACATAGGCCTTAACCAACTGATGCCTCTTGGGATCCGGAACTCCGACAACTGCAGCTTCGGCAACAGAAGGGTGTTCTATCATCGCGCTTTCAACCTCAAAAGGTCCCACACGAAAATCCGACGATTTAATTACATCGTCGGCCCGACCGACAAACCACCAGTACCCGTCGGCATCCATACTGGCGCGATCACCTGTATAATAATATTTTCCCCTGAACACGCTGGCCATCTTTTCAGGATTGCCGATGTACTCGGTAAAGAGACCAATGGACCGCCATTTATCGAGTTTGACCACGATATGGCCGGGTTCATCGGGAGTAGTGATCTCATTGCCGTCATCATCCACCAAGGCCACATCATACATGAAGGATGGATGTCCGAAGGAACCGCTCCGCATTTTTCCCTTCATCCACGGAGGGTTACCAATCATTGCAGTTGACTCCGTCTGACCGTAAAAGTCACGGATTTCAGTTCCGGTCAACTTCTTCCATCGTGAAATAACCTCCGGGTTCAAAGGTTCGCCCGCCCCTATTGATTGACGAAGATTAGAGAGGTCGAATTTTGTCATATCGAGATTGATAAACATTCTCCAGGCAGTGGGTGGAGCACAGAAAGTGGTGATTTTATGCGTTGACAAGGCTTCCATATATTTTTCGCCGTCAAGAGCAGTGAAGAAAAACGCAGTTGCAGTTGCGCCCACATTGAGAGGGCCGAAAAAACTGCTCCAGGCCCATTTTGCCCAACCGGGAGCGCTCAGATTATGGTGGATGTCATCGGGTCTGATGCCGGCTATGACCGATGTGGAGAGATGTCCTACCGGATAAGAGACGGCCGTATGCCCGACCCGTTTGGGGAGTCCTGTGGTGCCTGAAGTAAAGAAACAGAACAGAAGGTCATTTTTCTTGGTCTTGGCTGCCGATGCTGTCTTTTCTTCCTTCTCCAATTCACTGTAGCTTATCCAGCCATCTTTTTTTCCTAAGACAATTTTGATTTTGGGATTCACACCCATATTGACGATGGCCTGATCAATTAGATCGGTGTAAGCCTCACCGGCTACAATTGCATCCGGAGGATAGGTCTCGAACCTGAATTCCATTTCCCGCATGGTCATTGTCGTAGCCGTTGGGACTGCAACCAATCCACCCTTAATGCAGGCAAAACTGGCAAACCAGGTCTCGGGAACGATGGGGACAATCATGTACATATTATCCCCTTTATCTATTCCAGCCTTGCGCAGACGGTTCAGACACTGGTTTCCTCTAGCGGCAAACTCTTTATACGTATAGGTCTTGCTTTCCTTGGTTGCGATATCAGCCCAGATCAGAGCCTTCTTTTCAGCGTTCGCCTTAACATGCAGGCCCTCAAAAATCTCCTCGGCCCAGTTGAAATATTCAGGCAGTTCCATGAAATTGAGCTTATCGAAAAAGGCCTTGGCCGCTGCCCTTTTTTGCTCGTTATCTTCCATCATATTCACATCCATTACTTCCCTGTATAGCTTTTCCATACCCATATGAGGCTCCTCACTGTTCATATTTGTCGGCATCGGAAAAATAGTCTCTTTCCGACGGTTCAGTGTTGCAACGTGACCTTTATTTTATTCCCTTACATTTCTAAAAGATTTCACTAGGAATCATGCGCAAACAACCAGTTATAATTTTTCCCTGCTCATTCACGAAATTCTACTGAGCGCTCGGTCGGTTTTTTGATTAAATAACAATTTTTGATGATTGTCAAAGAATATTTTTATCTAGAACAAGCCGGATAGCATTCAACAGTTGGTGTTTGCAGAATCATTTGAAAACCTCACAAAGTTGAACCATAATGATTTAAGAGACCTCTCTAAAAAATGATTGACAAAACGCCCTTGGCAGTTAATGATCCTAAAAAGAGATTGAGCGCTTGGTCGGCAACACGCTCTTGAGAAAAAGATTGCTCAACCCATGGCAATAAAATGGATTATTCTTATTATGCCAGATACCGACTGAGCGCTCAGACGCACACGGGTATGTCGCAATACAGGAATTTTAAAATATGCAGACGCGATGTCCGAAAGTTCCCTCTGTGTGGAGAACCGAAGGACAACGCATGTTTTTGAAATGAGGAATGTTATGAGAAAAGCTGTAATCGTCAGTGCAGTCCGAACTCCACTTGGAAGTTTCGGAGGAAGTCTTGCAACCATGGGAGCAACCGATCTAGGCGGTCACGCCATTAAAGCGGCCGTTAACCGAGCAGGTTTAGAAGGAAAGGATATCGATGAATGTATCATGGGAATGGTTCTTCCCTGCGGCTACGGTCAGAATCCAGGCAAGCAGGCTACCGTCCGAGCCGGTCTTCCCCAGGATGTCGAGGCGATAACTGTCAATAAGGTCTGTGGCTCCTCTCTCAAGGCAGTGATGCTGGCAGCCCAGGCCGTCCAATGTGGAGACGCCGAGGTGGTCGTTGCCGGCGGCATGGAAAATATGAGTATGGCACCCTACTACATCGAAAAGGCCAGGTGGGGCTTACGTATGGGCACCGGCAAAATCGAAGATCATATGGTCCATGACGGCCTGTGGGATATCGTAAATGATTTTCATATGGGAATGTCCAATGAACTCTGCAGCGAGAAATGGAAAGTGACGCGGGAAGATCAGGACCGATTTGCCGAAGAGTCCTATAAAAGAGCCGTACGCGCCTCACGAGATGGCCTGTTCAAGGATGAAATCGCACCGCTTTTGATTCCTCAGAGAAAGGGAGATCCGCTCCTGTTTGATACCGACGAGTGCCCAAAAGAGACCAGTTTTGAAAACCTCTCAAGAATGCCGGGAGTGTTTAAAAAAGGCGGCGTCGGCACCGCTGGAAATGCCTCCAGCATCAGTGACGGTGCAGCAGCCGTTGTGGTTATGAGTGAGGAGAAGGCCAAAGAACTCGGCTGTCGTGTCATGGCTGCAATCGGAGCCCAGGCTTCATGCGCCATCGAGATGAAATACGTTCTGATGGCACCGATCTATGCAATACCCAAGGTCCTGAAAAAAGAGGGCATATCGATTTCAGATATCGATCTCTTCGAGATCAACGAAGCTTTCAGCGGCACCTCGGTTGGAATTAATAAGGTACTGGGCCTTGACCCGGGTAAGGTCAATGTCAATGGCGGCAGTGTCGCTCTTGGACACCCTATCGGTGCCAGCGGCGCCAGAGTTCTGACCACCCTTCTTTACCAGATGCAACGACAGGGAGCAAAACGAGGGCTGGCCTCGCTCTGTCTTGGTGGAGGCGAAGCTGTTGCCTTGGTGGTCAACAGATAGTAAGCCGTCAGGATAAATAGGGTGTATCCAATTGTTTTATGTGAAATATTTTAGCATAACAATCTAAAGATCTTATATTTTCTGTCTGATTTTTCAGTAATTCAGTATCATTGAATACCCCGGAACATAAAATGGGGTCGAGAGGGAGGATGCATGAAGGTGACAACATTCGGAGTCATAGGTTCGGGACAAATGGGAAACGGTATCGCTCAGGTTGCAGCGGCAAGCGGCCTGCAGGTTCTGATGAGTGATATTAAAGAGGAGTTTTGCGCCAAAGGCATGGCAACGATTACCAAAAACCTCGACCGCAGCGTTGAAAAAGGCAAACTGCAACCCGGAGAACGTGATACCATCCTCGAGAAGATCAAGACAACCACCGACTTGCAGGATATGGCTGGCGCCGATTTCATCGTCGAGGCAGCCGTAGAAAGGGAAGACCTGAAATTCAAAGTGTTCAAGGATCTTGACGCCGTATGCCCGCCTGGGGTTATTCTATCAACCAACACCTCGTCAATTCCCATCGGCAGAATTGCGGCCCAGACCAAGCGTCCCGACAAGGTCATCGGCATGCACTTTATGAATCCTGTTCCGGTGATGAAACTGGTTGAGGTAATAAAAGGACTGGCCACCTCGGAGGAGACCTTTCAGATTACATGGGATCTTTGTCTCAAATTCGGCAAGACTCCGGCAGAGGCCAATGATTTTCCCGGGTTTATCGCAAATCGGATTTTGATGCCCATGATTAATGAAGCTATTTTCTGTCTTTATCAAAGCGTAGGGCGGGCTGAAGATATCGACACCGTTATGAAGCTCGGCATGAATCACCCCATGGGGCCTCTGGCACTTGCCGATCTGATCGGACTTGACACCTGTCTTGCCATCATGGAGACGCTTTATGATGGGTTCAAGGATTCTAAATATCGGCCTTGCCCTCTTCTGAGAAAATATGTTGAAGCCGGCTGGCTCGGTAGAAAAACCGGACGAGGTTTTTACTCCTACCAGCTCGGATAGAACAGGGCTAAGCCAAAACTAAAAATCATGACAATTGAGACATACACACAGGGAGCACCATACCAGGAAGTCAAGGCCAGAATTGAAAATCTGCAAGCATCAATGCGGAATAAGGGCATAGACGGTGTCCTGATCGCCCAGAAAACGGACATTTTCTATTTCGCAGCAACATCGCAGCAGGGCTGGTTATATATCCCAGAGTCCGGCCTGCCTCTGTTGATGATATTCAAAGATTTCGATCGAGCGATTATCGAATCACCTCTGGAGCGGATTCTTTCTCTGGCCAGCTCGAAAAAGATACCGGCTATTCTGCAAGATTACGGCTACGCCCTACCTGCTGTTCTTGGACTCGAACTCGATGTGTTACCGGCCAATCTCTATTTTCAATATGCCGAAATTTTCAAAGACAGCACCATCATCGATGTTTCCACGGAAATTCGTCTGATACGAGCGATTAAGTCCTCATATGAACTGGAGTTCTTAAGAAAAGCGGCATTGCTCTCTGACGCTGTTGCAGCCAAGGTTCCGGAGTTGCTCGAGGCAGGGAAAGCAGAAGTAACTGTTGCCGGAGAGCTTGAGTCCTATGCCCGGAGTCTTGGCCATCAGGGGATTATCCGGATGCGGCTCTGGGGAAGCGAACTGTTCTACGGCCATTTGATGTCGGGGGCCTCAGCTGCAGTTCCGAGCTATCTGGCCTCCCCCACCGGCGGCAGGGGTGTAAGTCCGGCGATCGGGCAGGGAGCAGGCTTCAGAAAGATCGGTAAAAACGAGCCGATCCTGGTCGATTATGCCTTTGCCTTTAAGGGCTATATCTCCGATCATGCCAGAATATTTTCCATCGGTGCTCTTCCCGATGAGTTGCTGCAGGCCCACGAAGCCATGTTGACCATCCAGGAGAGAACGAAAAAACAGGCTTTGCCGGGAACCCCTTCCGGAGATATCTACGATTTGATGCAATCAATGGCTAAAAACATGGGATACGAGGACTCTTTTATGGGTGTCGGAGACAGGCGCATCAGGTTCACCGGACACGGAGTGGGACTGGAATTGGATGAGTTTCCATTTCTTGCAAAAGGTCAGGCACTGCCATTGGCATCCGGCATGGTCATAGCGTTGGAACCTAAAGTCATTCTACCAGGCAAGGGAGTCGTTGGGATCGAAAATACTATGTTGGTGACCGACAGCGGTCTGGAATCTTTATCCACCTTTGATGATCATATCCTGATCCTGCCTCACGACCAATTCTGATCCAAGAACTGGTCGACAAACACGGGGTGTGGATGCAAAGGGTTGAGTTTGCCAAGGGCATGAATGAGGAAAAACACTGCAACGACTCCTTATGGTTTCGTTTTTCCCCTTACGAAGCCTCGTCGATCAAAAAGTCCATGGGACTTGCGGAGCATCCTGGACTTGACGGATTAAAAATGGCCTTGGGATTTCGGGTTGATACAGGTATAAATAGACAATCCCTTGTGGATGAACCGGCTGACAGTTTTATTTTCCGTATGGATGAAGCCGGGTCCCGGCAGCCGGGAAATGCAAAGCTCTGGCTGATGATCCTGCAGGTCAGGAGGACTGGCAAAATATACCTCTTTCACCCGGGCTGTTGATCCGCGGATTTTCACGACTCGCGTCGGTTGTCCTCCGGACGATTACCCAGATACGTGGTATCTGTAACAGGAAATTCGCCCTGCCCCGAGGACTTTCTCGTTTAGCCCGATGGAAGAGTTGACAAAGAATAAAATTTATTTAAACGGATAGTTATAAAAGTGAATGGAGGAGAGTCCATGTCCTACACCAACATACTCCTAGAAACCGGCAGCAAAATCGCCACAATTACCATCAATCGTCCCAAATCATTGAATGCTCTTAATAAAGAGACACTGCAGGAACTAATCGACTGCTTTACCAGAATCAAGGATGATGACGAGGTCCATATCGTTATTCTGACAGGTTCGGGAGAAAAGGCCTTTGTCGCCGGGGCAGACATTTCTTTCATGCGTCAGCTGAGCCCGCTTGAAGTCCGTACCTTTGCCGGTCTCGGCCACCAATGCATGGACACCATCGAGCGTCTTGGGAAACCGGTTATCGCCGCCATAAATGGATTTGCCCTGGGTGGAGGCTGTGAGCTTGCCATATCCTGCGATATCCGCCTGGCAAGCGACAATGCCAAATTCGGTCAGCCTGAAGTTAATCTTGGAATCCTTCCAGGCTTCGGAGGTACCCAACGTTTACCCCGTCTGATCGGCAGAGGAAGGGCAAGCGAATTGATTTTCACCGGCGACATGATCGATGCAGCAGAAGCCTTTCGTATCGGCCTGGTCAATCGGGTTGTTCCCCAGGATAAATTACTCCCTGCCAGCAGGGAAATGGCGCATAAGATCATCTCCCGCGGACAAGTAGCTGTACGTCTGAGCAAAGACGCCATCATAAACGGCTTGGAGATGGATCTCGCCAGGGCATGCGACTATGAAATCGATCAGTTTGCCCTAAGCTTTACCAGCGCCGATCAGAAAGAAGGAATGGATGCATTTTTGGAAAAACGCCCTGCCAAATTTCAGGGACAATGATCAATTGGAAAGATCGCTATGAATCTCGATTTAAACGAAGAACAGAAACTCATCCAGGATACGGCAAGGGATTTTGCCGCAGCCGAACTTGAACCTGTTGCGGCTGGTCTTGATCAGGGGCAAAATGAACCGATTTTTTTCACTAACCTGAAAAAACTGGCTGAACTGGGTTTTATGGGTCTCAACGTGAAGGACGAGTATGGAGGAGCGGAAGCAGGTACGGTTGCCTTTAGTATCGCCATGACCGAAATTGCCAGAGCCTGCGCCTCCACAGCCGTGACCGTATCGGTCAACAACATGGTCTGCGAGGTTATTCAGGCCCTGGGCAATGAAGAGCAGAAGATAAAATATTTACCAAAGATCTGCAGCGGCGATTACCCGGCTGCAGCCTTTGCCTTGACCGAGCCGGGTGCCGGATCGGATCCGTCCGGAATGACGACAACGGCTCTAACCGATGGCAACGACTGGATTTTAAATGGTTCAAAAATCTTTATTACCAGCGCTCCCTATGCAGGCGTCTTCGTCGTCTGGGCTGTAACAGACCCACGTGCGAAAAAAGGAAAAGGGATCAGCACCTTCCTGGTTGAAAGCGGAACGCCCGGTCTTATCATCGGTAAAAAGGAAGAGAAGATGGGACAGCACGCCTCGGCTACCAATGAGGTCCTGTTTCAGGATTGCCGGGTGCCGGGTAATGCCATCATGGGAAATCTTAATGATGGCTTCCGGGTGGCTGTTGGAGAACTGGCTGGAGGGAGGATCGGTATCGGCTCACTGGCTCTCGGGGTTGGTTTGGCGGCTATGGACTTTGCCACAAAATACTCCCTGGAACGGTCTCAATTCGGGCAGAAAATCAGTCAGTTTGAGGCCATTCAATGGAAAATCGCCGATATGTACACAAAGCTTGAAGCCTCACGGCTTCTGCTTATGAATGCCGCCTTCAAAAAGGAACAGGGCAGATCTTTCACCAAAGAGGCATCCATGGCCAAGGTATTTGCCACCGAATCGGCCAATATGGCCTGCTACGAAGCCATGCAGATTCTCGGTGGTTACGGCTATACCCGTGATTTCCCAATCGAGCGCTACACAAGAGATGCCAGAATTACAACTATTTACGAAGGAACAAGCGAGATCCAACGCCTTATCATCTCCCGTGAGATCCTACGCTCCTTTGGGGGGCAATAGAAAGGTTAGCCTACAGTTCAATTTTGAGTTCGTCGATCTCTCTTGAATATTTTTCCTTTAACGGCCAGAGAGATTTATCCAACCATTTCTGCATATCGTTTTCAGCGGCTATCTCATGCAGGCATTCAAGAATGCCGGCCGCCAAGCGCCTTTCATCGGCCCGCCCCGTGTATTGTATCTTGCCCTTTGTATATTTAAATTCTTCGGTAAACGGATCGAGAAATTCATATCTGTCCACCTTTTGCACGAATTTCTGTTTCAAAATGGTAGCAAAATCATTTTTGATCTTTTTGTTACTGGTGATGAATTTCTCATAAATGAGCATGAGATACTGCAGCATCTCTACCACTCGCAATGGCCCCTTATATTCTTCCCGGTATTCAAACTCGAACTCCGGCTCAGATTCGGCCTCCTGCTTTGGAGCCTTTGCCGGAGGCTTTTCTTCGGCCTTGCTCGGGGTCTGATCCTTCTTACCGTTGTTGATGACAGAGTTGTTTCCAGTTATCTTATCCAGCAATATCCTGCGAACGTTTAGCATAGCTCCGGTCTTTCTCGATCTCTCGATCAAGCCGGTCTGCATATTTTGGGCAGGAACGAGTTGCCATTTGCTATCAGCGGAAACTGCCCCGATGACTTGGCCGTTATGCATAAATAATAATGCCAAATCATCCTTTGAGAAAGCGACCTCTATGTACCCTGTCAGACGGTCTACTGTCATCTTGCGGATGAGTCCCTCAAGATCGGTAAACTCGGTGGATAAATCTTTGTAGAGGTCTTCGGCATTGGCGACATTTGCCCAAAAAGCTATTTTTTCCGGAGGGATCTCATAGATGGAGAGTAACACCTTGCTGGATTTTGCTTCTGTCAGAAGACGGTTAACAGCCTCTTTTCCACTGACCATGGTGCCTGCATTTCTAAAGGTGCCGTTGATCAGATTGAAAGCATCAAAAAAGATAACCCCTTCCGCCGACGGCAACTGAAAGTGTACGCAACCGGCGTCAACAATGCCCTGATAATGTTCAAACAGCTTGTCCATGTCTAAATAGTAGCTGTTCAATTCCTGGATTATCGGTGTTTCCTTGGGTATGACGATCATATTTCAGTCTCCATCAAATGGTTGAATCTTCAGTTCTTTTTAAACGAAGAAACGGCTTCACCTACAAACCTGTACCGGCATCTTTTAAATTGTTCCGATCAAATTCACCAGGAGGTCTTTGGTCGACCTAAGATTCGATATTCTACTAATCCATGAGAAAAAAAGAAACTGCAAAAACATCTCTTCCAATCTCTGAAAAAAGCCTAGCAGGTTTAGTCTTTGTTTTCAATATCTTTTCATTCACGCCATCTCCCGTAGCAGCCTTATGAAAACGAATGTCAAGTATGCACACCCCAAAAGAGGTAGGCTGCACCCACTGCTGCAATCATTCCCGCCAGATCGGCAATGAGTCCACCTGCTACCGCGTATCGTATACGCTTGATGCCCACAGAACCGAAATAAACCGCCAAGACATAAAATGTCGTCTCAGTACTGCCCTGTACAACCGACGCCAAATGTCCGGCAAAGCTGTCCGGACCAAAGACCTTCATAGTTTCCACCATCATCGCCCTGGAGCCGCTGCCTGATAACGGTTTCAAAAGCATGGTCGGCAGACCGTTGACCCAGGCCGGATCAAAACCCATGGAGCTAACCAATATTTTAATCCCATGTGTAAAGAGATCCAAAGCACCGCTGGCGCGAAGCATACCGATGGCAACCAGCATGGCCACCAGATAAGGAATGATGGTTATGGCCGTTTTAAACCCATCCTTGGCCCCTTCAATAAAGGCCTCATAGGCATTGACTCTTTTTATGAGAGCACCCAGAAGAAAAACGGTGATTATTCCAAGAAGAAGCCCGTTGCCGATTAAAGACGAATACACGGGCAATTGTTCAGAAGGAAGATGAAAAAACCAGGCAGCCAGTCCTCCGACGAACAATGTCAGCCCACCGATCCACGCCAAGACAACACGGTCAGGAACGATGTGCTGTCTTATCATTACAAACAGAAAACCGGCCAGGGTCGAACAATAGGTGGCCATGAGAATGGGGAGGAAAACATCTGTCGGATCATGGGCTCCCATCTGAGCCCGGTAGGTGAAGATGGTCACCGGTATAAGTGTCACCGACGAAGTATTAAGCACCAGAAACATTATCTGAGAATCACTGGCGGTTTCCTTGTCTTGGTTCAACTCCTGCAACTCCTGCATAGCTTTAAGTCCAATCGGAGTAGCCGCATTATCAAGACCCAGCATGTTGGCTGCCATATTCATGGTAATGGAAGACAACGCAGGATGCCCCTTGGGCACATCGGGAAATATTCTTGAAAACAGCGGAGAAAGCCAGCGGGCCAGTGCAGCGAGAAAGCCGGCTTCTTCTCCAATCCGCATGAAACCGAGCCATAGACACATCACTCCGGTCAAACCCAAAGCGATCTCAAAGGCAGTCTTGGCATTGTCGAACCCGGCCTTTACCAACAAGGTAAAGATGTCCTGTTGTCCATTGATCAGAAACTGAAACAAGGCAGTCGCAAAGGCCGTAAAAAAAAACCCAACCCAAATGGCATTAAGCATGAAAGAAGACACCCCAGGCCATTTTCGTTGCCACCACAACCAGAAGTAGGGCAAAGATCTTTTTCAACCTGGGAACGGGAAGGCTGTGGGCAAGTTTGGCACCCAATGGAGCCGTTACTACGCTTGCCATGACTATACCGGCCAGGGCAGGAAGATAAACAAACCCTACAGAAAACGCCGGAAGTGATGATTTGTGAAAACCGCTCGCCAGATAGCCCAATGTTCCGGCTACGGCAAGGGGAAAACCGATGGCTGAAGCTGTGCCGATAGCGTTGTGCACAGGAAGATTGCACCATATCATGAACGGAACCGACAGAGATCCGCCACCGATTCCAACCAGGCTGGATATTATTCCGATGACCCCTCCGGCCGAAAACATTCCGACACTGCCGGGGAAATCACGTGTGGCGGGAGGTTTTTTATCGAGAATAAGCTGCACTGCGACATAATAGAGAAAAATCACAAAAAAACCTTTGAGAAAACCGGTGGTCAGCCTCGACGCCAGCCAGGCCCCGGTAAAAGTCCCAATTACTATACCTCCTGCTATCCTCCTTACAACCGACCATTCCACCGCACCTTTTTTGTGGTGGGCGATAAAACTGGATACGGAAGTAAATACGATACTGGCCATGGAAGTGCCAAGAGCAAGATGCATCAAATGGAATGAGTCGATTCCTTGAAGGGTAAAACAATAGACAAGCATTGGGACAATGACGAGTCCACCGCCGATCCCGAGAAGACCAGCCAAAATGCCCCCAATCACGCCGACTGCAACGTAAATTAAAAGTATGCTGAGATGCACGTTTTCATCCTGTCTAACTGATTGTCTTTGCCCATTCTTTAGACCAGTCACCCAAAGGTTTCAATAATGTAAATAACTCGGTTCCGGTTTCGGTCAAACGATATCCTTCCAAGGTCCTCTCCAGTATTTGAGCCTCAGCCAGTTCCTTGAGTCTGGTGCTGAGGATGGTCGGCGAGATCGTCTGACATTTTGCTTGCAAAACCCTAAATGGGGCGGGACCAGTGCTAAGGTTCCAGATAATCCCCATCGCCCAACGTCTCCCGAGAAGGTCAAACAAGACCATGATAGGTGCCCCGGTCTTTGATCCTCGTACCGGAGACCCCGGTTTTGGAATTGGCATACAATCTCCTTTATCTGTCGACACCATTCAGCATGGGGGAAGAAAAACATAAGGGGAAATTTGCCCCTACCCTACAAAAATATGCTGAAACATACAATCAGAAAACCTTTCTCCTTGCTTCTTATAAAATTTTTCATTCAAATAGTAACAAACAAAACGATACGAGCACGATTGGGAGTGATGTCTTATTGTTATTTAATAACAGCATGAGAACACTATAAACAGTTTAATATTATGGTTCAATCGACTGAAATGTACTTTATTCATACCCGAGAAAAGGAGGGCGCAGCTTAGGGACGCCTGACCCGAACCCAAATGCATTTGCACCAGGCGCTCCAGGCGCGAACAGCATGTTCACACCTGGCAGCCGAACCGGAAAGGTGTGTCTGCCGTGGTTATAGCGGCGATCTGATTCTAGACAGATGTCCGGAAGCGATAAACTTCTTCGGGTTGTTTCCTTCAGCTTTTCTAAAGTACATGTGATCCAAAGAGTCAAGACTACCAAAAGATAGCATAAATATCGAACCATCCCATCATTAGAGGATTATCATGGACGAAAAAGCAACGCTGCAAATTGGAGACAAAAGCTACGAGTTGGAGGTCACAACTGGTACAGAAAACGAAAAATGCATTGACATACAGAACTTACGCTCGACAACCGGTTATATAACCATGGATCCGGGGTTTGGTAATACCGGTTCCTGTTACTCCTCGATCACCTATGTAGACGGGGCCAAAGGAATCCTCCGTTATCGTGGGTATCCCATTGAAGAAATAGCCAAAAATGCGACATTTGTCGAGGTAGCCTATCTGATCCTTTACGGAGAACTCCCCGATGTAAATCAACTCAAGGCTTTTTCTTCTGTATTAAACGAGCATGCCGCGCTCCATACCAACCTTAAACATCACTTTTCCGGCTTCCCAAAAGACGCTCCCCCCATGGCCATCCTCTCGGCCATGCTCAACTTGGTCTCCTGTTTTCACCCCGATGTCCTGGAAGTTCATACTGATGGACCGGAATTCGATAGAACCGCAGCCTTATTGCTCTCCAAAGTGCGCACCATCAGCGCTTTTGCTTATCGAATGGCCTATGGTAAGCCGTTTAATCATCCAAATCCCAATCTAAGCTACTGCGCCAATTTCCTTCACATGATGTTTTCCGAACCATTCAAGGAATATATACCAAGTCCCGTTGTAGAACGCGCAATGAACCTCTTTCTTGTCCTGCATGCCGATCACGAACAGAACTGCTCCACATCCACTGTTCGCGTGGTCGGCAGCTCGCGGGCCAACCTCTTCAGTTCGGTGGCAGCCGGAGTCTGCGCCCTGTGGGGGCCTCTGCACGGAGGCGCCAACACCGGCGTCATCAAGATGCTGGAAGACATCAAAGCTTCAGGTCGTCCTGTTACCTACTATATTGATAAGGCTAAAGAGAAAAACAGCGAGTTCAGATTGATGGGTTTCGGTCATCGTGTCTATAAAAATTTCGATCCGCGATCGATCATTCTGAAAAAACAGGTCCACGATGTCCTGCAAGAAATGAATCTTGATGATACACTTCTGGAAATCGCCCTGGAACTGGAGACGGCGACCTTGAATGATGACTATTTCATCAGCCGCCACCTCTACCCCAATGTGGATTTTTACAGCGGCATATTGTTGCGGGCTATAGGAATTCCGCTGAATATGTATACCGTGATGTTTGCCATCGGCAGGATGCCGGGCTGGATTTCAAACTGGAAGGAGCTTCTGGAACATGACCAGCGGATTTCAAGACCGAGGCAGATCTATACCGGTTACACCCACCGCCCCTTTGTCCCGATTGAAGAACGATGATTTCGTAACTCTCTGTAGATTTGCGATAAGAGGAATCTCTTATCGCAAATCTATTATCTCTCTTTTCTATAACCCATCAATATTTTTCCTCTGATTAAGAGGAATGCAAAGTTTCTTCGATTGTTTTCCCGCCTATTCCCAAATTAGTATCCTCAAGTTCATTGATCGAAAAAACAAAATGATGATCAGGAATTTTGGTTATCCGTACGGCTGTTTCGGTCATCTTTTTGATGAGTTCTTTTTTCGTTTCCGGTGTGGTCTTGCGCATTGTAATTGTGACGATAGGCATACTAAGCTCCTTTTGAAAGAATTTGATACATATTTTGTACTTTGATACATTTAATATACCTTGATACTTTTTTAGTATCAACAATTTTTTCTTAAAACTTTTGGTTCGATCAGGCGCCTTTTAAACAGATTGGACTTTCCCTGAAGGATGGAGTATTACCCTAGTATCTTCCCAAAATATAGCGACATCAACAAATGGAGGAAATGCCCATGAATGAACCAAGTGTAAATTACGATGTTCTAACCCCGGTTCAATTCTTAATTCGAAGTTCTGCTGTATATCCGGGAAAAACCGCTGTCATATATGGTAAGTCTCGTTACACGTATAAAGAATTTTACACCCGGGTCAATCGGTTGGCTGACTCCCTAAAGAAACAGGGGATCGGCGTAGGCGACAAGGTGGCGTTTCTCTGTCCGAACATACCACCAATGCTGGAAGCGCATTACGCCGTTTTGATGATCGGTGCTGTCCTTGTCAGTATAAATATCCGCCTCTCCCCCAAGGAAATCAGCTACATCATTAATCATTCAGATGCAAAAGCCGTGTTTGCCGATTCGGAACTTGCAAAATCCATAGAACCGGTCATTTCCGAATTAGATAACGTTCATTTTTTTGTCAATATCTGCGATGGGGTAGCCGACAAACCTCTTTCGGGAACTGATTATGAAAGTTTTTTAGCAGCCGGTTCTCCAGATCCAATGCCTATTGCAGTTGAAAATGAACGTCAGGCGGCAACAATAAATTACACCAGCGGCACCACGGGACTGCCGAAAGGAGTGATGTATCATCATCGCGGTGCCTATCTGAACGCCCTTGGAGAAATACTGGAGTCCGGTATGGATTCGACTTCTGTTTACCTTTGGACCCTGCCGATGTTTCATTGTAACGGCTGGTGTTTTACATGGGCTGTCACCGCCATGGGCGGGACACATGTCTGCCTCCGTCAGGTTGTCGCAGCAGACGTCTTCCGCTTGATCCAAGAAGAAAATGTCTCACATCTCTGCGCGGCACCGACCATTCTGATAATGATGATCAACTACCCCGGCGTCCAAAAGGTGAAGATGCAGCGCCCGTTAAGAATTCTAACAGCCGGCGCCCCTCCCTCCCCCACCGTGATTGAAAAAATGGAAGCCATAGGAGCAACTATCACCCATGTCTACGGCCTCACCGAAGTCTACGGACCGCACAGTGTCTGCGCCTGGCAACAACAATGGGACGATTTGCCCATGGAAGAAAGGGCTAAGATCAAATCACGCCAAGGTGTTCCCTACATCGTTACTGGTTATATGGATGTGGTGGACGGAGAGACGATGGAACCTGTCGCAAGAGATGGGCAGACTATCGGCGAGATCGTGATGCGCGGCAATAATGTCATGCTCGGATATTATAAAGATCCGGAGACGACAGCAAAGGCCTTCAGAGGTGACTGGTTTCACAGCGGTGACCTGGCGGTCATCCATCCTGATGGATATGTAGAGATCAAGGACAGAGATAAGGACATCATCATCAGCGGTGGTGAAAATATCTCATCGGTGGAGGTGGAAAACGTCATCTATCGTCATCCAGATGTTCAGGAAGTTGCTGTCGTCTCAAGCCCTGACCCTAAATGGGGCGAAGTTCCAAAGGCCTTTGTCGTACCAAAAGAAGGCTGCAACCCGACAGCAGAGGATATTATTAATTTTTGCAAGGAAAATCTGGCCCGTTTTAAGGCACCTAAAACGATCGAATTCTGTCAGTTACCCAAAACGGCTACCGGCAAGATCCTCAAGTTCAAACTCCGGGAAAAGGAGTGGAAAGGTCGTGAGCGCAAGGTAAATTAACAGGGAAGACATACTACATGAACCTTTTACGATATGAGGATTTTCTTTCAAAATCATGGGATGCGAAAAATTTAACCACACGCGCCCCACAGTACGTGCTTTCGGGGTACATAAAGGTAATATCAAAGTGGAATTTATGCGCGAAGGATGCATCCTTCCAAGGAAAATTTTGCGCATAACGAAGGGCTTGAGAAAAAAAGCTATTCCAATAGACGCTTAAATATCAACTGGCTGGTCCGGATCTTGCCCCTTAATTTCTCCAGATATTGCCACCGGTATTTTCTCCGGTGGCAATATCAATAGGTGGTTTTAGTCCGAATTTCTCATCGGTTCAGGCTGTGTTTATGATAAAATCAGGTCGGCTCCTTGTCTCCAGATACGTTTTTCAGGTATTTTTATCGTACTCTTTTACCAACCCGAGATATGCTGCACCACCAAGTCAATCACATTGTTGCTTTCCAACACCGACAGCACCTCCCCTTCCTTCATATATATGGCTTCAAACAAGAACAATCTATTACAGATATCATGTGCTTTTCCGACGATGTTTTTCGAAGTATTATAACCGCTGCTCGTGGTCATAATCCCCAAAAAGGCTTCCTCTATTGCTGACAATAAAAAATCTTCCGGTTTGCATTTTCTTCTGATCAATCATTTTTTCAGGTGAACATGCTTTTTCTTCATCGAAAAAAGAAAAATCCTCGCCGGCACACGATTCTCCGTAACCTACTGTCCAAGAGTCATCGTTATCCAAGTCTTCAGGGGTTGATAGAAAAAACTGCGAGGCCTGTTCCCAAAACCCGCTGTCTTTGCGATAATCTTTGCAGTACAGACCAATATACAACAAACATTGCAGGCTCTCCTCCTGCTTCACTACCACAGCCATAGCACTTCCCTCCCGCATGTACTTACGAATTTCGATAACATAGCCCCACGCAAAACCATGCAATAACAATAATCAACAAGATACAAACCTGAATAACCGACGGTCTGTTTTACGGTTCCAACACCTGTGTCGGCTCTGTACAGTTTATCGGCAGACAATTCAGTGCTGTACCTTACCGAATTATCATGTTGCCCAAGGATAATTGGGACGTACTACGAAGTTTTCAAATATCGTAACCATTTTTTTTAAGGTTTAAAAATGATAAAAATAAACCCTAAACCCGCGGCTGGACCAGGCGGACCAGCCACTTATCCCCTTGTGAGTATTTAAACCCACTGTAGATCGTTATGATCCCCCAAGAGCACAAGCGATCTATGAAAGCTCCTCCTCCAAACTACGACCATATACTTCCGAGAAACCTTATAAACGTTTATGAAAAAAATGATACAAAAGACATCTCACATTTTTCCTACAAAGAGCTGCCACTAGATATTTTTTAATTTTTTTTCTTTGGGAGATATTTTTTCTTTTCGGGAAAAAGAGTTGTTGTTACACAACCGGGATGGGAAAATATATAATTTCATTTAGATAAGCGGGGGGAATTGAAGCAGAGGAACCAAACCGCATTGATCTGAAAAATTACTCCTGTTCCTTCCAGACCTCGGCACCGAGACCGGAAAGTTTTTCAACCATCCGTTCATACCCCCGTTCGAGGTGATATATTCTTGATATTTCTGTTCTTCCAGAAGCTGCAAGTCCAGCGATAACAAGAGAAGAGCTGGCACGCAAATCGGTAGCCATCACCCGGGCACCACTCAAGGCCTTCGCGCCTTTGCCTGTTATTACTGCAGAGTGACCGTCGACACGGATTTCCGCACCCATGCGCTGCAATTCGGCCACATGCATAAACCGATTTTCAAAGATGGTTTCATTGATAACACAGACCCCGGAACTCATGGTCATAAGTGCCATGAACTGTGCCTGCAAATCCGTGGGATAACCTGGGTACGGCATGGTCTTAATATCCACGCTTCTCACCCTTCCATCCTCCCAGCCGCGCGCCGCAACAAAAATCGAATCCTCAGTCGGTTTAATTTCCATGCCGGCTGCCCGAAGTTTCTCAATAAGAGACGGCAGGTGGCGGGGGTCACACTTCTTTATCTTAGCCTCACCGCCGGTTGCCCCCACGGCGAGGATATACGTTCCTGCTTCGATCCGATCCGGAATGATCTCACACTCAGCCGACGATAATCGATCAACACCGTGAATCTCAAGCCGATCCGTATCTTTGCCGTAAATTTCAGCACCCATCTCCGTCAGCATATCAACAAGATTGCCCACCTCAGGTTCGCGTGCAGCATTTTTAATAACGGTTTTTCCGTTGGCAAGGGTCGCCGCCATAAGAATATTTTCAGTACCGGTCACTGACGGGATGTCGAAATAAATGACATTTCCCTGCATACGACCATCGATTTCCGCATCAACATAACCGTTTTCCAGACGGCAGGTAACACCCAGTTGTTCAAAGCCTTTGATATGGAAATTAATGGGGCGTGCCCCGATGGCACAACCGCCTGGCAAAGAAACCTTTGCCTTGCCTAAACGGGCAAGAAGCGGTCCGAGAACTAATACCGAGGCGCGCATGGTCTTGACCAGATCATAAGAGGCTTCAGCAAAACTAAGATCGCTGGTATCTATCCATAAAGTAGAATCCTTACGCTTCCAATTGACCCCGAGGTTTTCCAAAAGCTTTAGAATTGTTCTTGTGTCACGCAGATCAGGGACATTGCGGAGAATATGGCCCCCTGGGGCCAGGAGTGTTGCAGCAATAAGAGGAAGGGCCGCATTCTTCGCCCCGCTTATCCGGACCTCGCCATATAAGGATTTCCCACCTTGAATCACCAGTTTTTCCATCTTCTATCTCACAATTTTCCTATATCTTGCTGAGAGCACCCTATCCCTCCCCGCATAGTCTGAAAAGACCTGGACCTGCGTAAAAACAGAATTTTTGTCCTTGGTATCCATAAAAATCTTCCGGACCTGATCTCCTTGGCCCGCCCCGATTTCCATAAAAAAATATCCGCCGTGGCAGAGGGCCTCTGCCAGGGATTTTCGTATTCTTACTATAATATCAAGCCCTTTCTCACCTCCGTTCAATGCAAGATGAGGTTCATAACCAATGACCTCAGGTTCCAGATCATTATCCATCTCATTCTGAGTAACATAGGGAGGATTGGATATAATCAGAGAAAAAGGGTTGTTAAACCGAAACGGCTCAAGGAGATCGGCTTGGACAAAATCGATCAAATCCTCAACGCCATGTCTTTTAGCGTTTCCCTGGGCAATATGCAAGGCCTCCCAGGACAGATCAACAGCAATGACCTTTTTCTGTAACTCCAAAGCCAAGATAGTCGCAATCACCCCACTGCCGCAACAGAGGTCAAGCAGCAAACCATCGGGCAATCTTTGAGACGTCGCAGTCTTTAATGCTGTCTCCAACAAAAATTCGGTTTCAGGCCTCGGAATAAGGACATCTTTTGTCACTGCAAAGGGCAACGACCAAAACTCTCGTTCACCCAGTATATAGGCAACGGGTTCCCGAAGCTTCCTGCGAGCTAAGAGAGCAAAAAAACATTGTGCGCCACCCTCGGGCACCTCTTGTTCCCCCGCCAGATACAATTGGGTTCTACTCAGAGAAAGGCAGTGTCCGAGCAGTAGACAAGCATCCGCAACTGCTTCGGTTACTCCGACGGTTTCAAGCTCCGCTATTCCTTGCTGGAGAAGTTCACCTATCAGCATTGCGCTTTTTTTGTTTCAGAACATCGCAACTCAATTAATATAAGAGCGGCTCACTGCATTTTTTTTAGTTTTTCCGCCTGATCGTGGGCTATCAACGGAAAAATGACATCATCAAGTCTGCCATTCATGATGGTTTCCAGTTTGTAGAGTGTCAGGTTTATTCGATGGTCGGTCAATCTCCCTTGCGGGAAATTATAGGTACGAATTCTCTCGCTTCGGTCTCCGCTTCCCACCTGTGATTTCCGATCCATGGATATTTTGTCGTGCTGTTCCTTTTCTTTTTTATCAAGAAGCCTGGCTCTTAATACGGTGAGCGCCTTGGCCTTATTCTTATGCTGGGATTTTTCATCCTGACAGGTCACGACAAGTCCCGTGGGCAGGTGGGTGACCCGGACGGCGGAATCAGTTGTATTGACACTTTGCCCTCCAGGTCCCGATGAGCGATAGACATCAAACTTCAGCTCATTCATATCAATATCTACCTCTACCTCATCCGCCTCGGGTAAAATAGCCACCGTTACCGCCGAGGTATGAATTCGCCCCTGCGCCTCCGTCTCAGGTACCCGCTGAACTCGATGGACACCGCTTTCATATTTCAACCGGGAATAAACCTGATCGCCGCTGATTAAGGCAATAATCTCTTTAAAACCGCCGATTCCCAACGGACTTGAACTCATGGTCTCGACCTTCCATCCCATAGTCTCGGCATATCGGGAGTACATTCGAAACAGGTCGCCCACAAATAAAGCTGCTTCATCACCGCCAGTCCCGGCCCGAATCTCCAGGAAGGTGTTTTTTTCATCAAAGGGATCTTTGGGGAGTAAAAAAATACGTATTTCATTCTGGAGCGCCGCTTCTTTGCGGATCAGCTCTTCAATCTCCCCTCGCGCCATCTCTTTGAGTTCCGGGTCTTCGTCTTCGTCATGGACAATCGCCCGGTTTTCGGCAATGTCTTTCCGAACCCGTTTATATTTTGTATAGAGAGCATTCAGTCTGACTAAATGGGAATGCTCTTGGACAACCCGCTGGTACTCTTTCCGATTATTGAGAAGGGAAGGATCGGAGAGGCGACCTTCCAGATCGGATATCTTTTCTTCTAGATTATCAAACTTCTCAAACATGATACGCTCGTCCATACGTCCAAAATCGAAGAATCTGCAATAAACAACACGTTACGAAACGGAGCCACGACATGAAATCTCATTTTAAAGGCAACAACTTGACGGGATTTTAAAATGGCCGGGAAGAAAAAAAAAGTCCACAGCCAAGATTGAAACTCGCTGTGGACCTATACTACACACTCAGAGAGCATGGGACCGGATGCAGACAGAAAATGGAATTAGGCTTTATTCTGTTGCTCGAAATGTTTTGCGTAGCGTTTCCTGTACTTCTCAATACGACCGGCTGTATCGACCAATTTTTGC
The DNA here is from genome assembly GCA_046704745.1 of Desulfocapsaceae bacterium. GTDB lineage: Bacteria > Desulfobacterota > Desulfobulbia > Desulfobulbales > Desulfocapsaceae > CAWGGS01. Next base: position 50,830 of record JBJKRL010000147.1, read on the forward strand.
TTTCCTGTAAAGAACGGATGACAGGCAGAGCAGATCTCGATTTTGATTTCCTTTTCAACGGAACCGACTTCAATTTCATTCCCGCATGCACAAACAACCTTTAATTGACGATATTCCGGGTGGATACCTTCCTTCATAATCCCTGACTCCTCTATCAAAATTGATGACCTCGTAGACACCCTGAAAGATTGCAGGGCCAAAACGATAAATCAATACCTAACTATGTTGAACTATCGGCCGGTAGTCCTTCTATAACGCCGACAAAAGTCCTTAACAACAGGTTAATCACAGTAGAAGAATTTCAAACTGTTAAAAACCAGAATCTAATATTATAACCTAGGTAGGAATTTATTCAATAGAATTCGATATTGTTTTGTACATTCGCTTGGGTGGACCGTAAAATCTGGCAAGATCGTACCATCCCGTAAAGACTGCAGGGCCAAAAGCATAAGCCAACAAATCACCAGGCCGGCCTCCTTTGAGGAGAACGGAATACGTTCCTTTGCGAAACGAGTTTCCGAAACAACACGAAAATCATCCAGAAACAACTCAACCTTTGGTCAGCATGGGTTTTATAAAACCGATAAAAGATTTCAGGCGTCAGCAAATGGGATCAGCTGTTCATCGAATCGAGAAAATCGATATTGGTCTTCTGCTGTTTGAGTTTGTCGAGCAGAAATTCCATGCCGTCTGCGGGATTCATGGAGGCGAGGAGCTTGCGCAGGATCCAGATCCTGTTCAAGGTTTCAGGTTTTAAGAGAAGATCTTCCTTCCGTGTTCCGGAACGTTTGATGTCCATAGCCGGAAAAATACGCTTATCAGACATTTTCCTATCCAGTACCAGTTCCATATTACCGGTCCCCTTGAACTCTTCAAAGATGACTTCATCCATTCTGCTTCCGGTCTCGACCAGGGCTGTGGCAAGAATGGTCAGACTCCCCCCCTCTTCAATATTGCGCGCCGCACCGAAAAAACGTTTGGGACGATGCAGGGCGTTTGCCTCCACACCACCGGAGAGGATCTTGCCGCTTGCAGGGGTGACGGTATTATAGGCCCTTGCAAGCCTGGTAATACTATCCAAGAGAATAACCACATCTTTTTTATGCTCAACCAGACGTTTTGCCTTTTCAATGACCATTTCGGCGACCTGAATATGTCGCTGGGGCGGTTCATCGAAGGTGGAACTTACGACCTCAGCGGCCTTAACATTCCTGGCCATCTCCGTAACTTCTTCCGGACGCTCATCGATCAACAGAACAATGAGGTAAACCTCCCGATGATTGCGTACGATTGAGTTGGCGATCTTTTGCATCAGAACCGTTTTTCCGGTCCGAGGCGGAGCTACGATGAGCCCTCTCTGTCCTTTGCCGATGGGGCAAAACATATCCATTAGACGCATGGAAAAATTGTCCGGTTGCCACTCAAGGATGAATTTTTCGTTAGGGTGCAGCGGAGTGAGATTACCAAAAAGGGTCTTTTGTTTTACCGCTTCAGGCGGATCAAAATTGACACTCTCGACCTTTAAAAGGGCGAAATATCTTTCCCCTTCCTTTGGCGCCCGAACAAGGCCGTCTACGACATCTCCGGTCCTCAGGTTGAGACGTCTTATTTGGGAGGGTGAAACATAGATATCATCAGGTCCTGGCAGATAGTTATAATCCGGTGCCCGGAGAAAACCGAAACCATCGGGGAGGATTTCAAGTACGCCACTGCCGCGCATCTTTCCATCTTCTTCTGCCTGCGCCTGCAGGAGTGCAAAAATCAGCTCCTGTTTCCGCATGGAGCTGAACCCTTCAACCTTAAATTTTCTTGCAAGTTTTACCAGTTCACCAATTTTCTTCAGTTTCAATTCCGCCAGATTCATCAATCAATTTCTCCTTTACTGAGTTGCTCGGCAGGATAATGTACTATACACCACATATATTTCACGTCATACAATCAAGTTAAATCTAATACATTCAATCGGTTCCAGACAAATAGTTCGCCCTCCAGATGTGTGGCGGTCATGCGACAAGTAGGCAGTGTATTTGTATCGGTGAGATTTTTTTTATATAAGATCAGAATCGAACGGAACAATTGATGATTGATTGAAATTGCGAGGAACAGTTGCGTCCTTGGAAACTTCAGACCTGCACCTACACACATTTACCCATAGACTGGATTAAGACACGCATCAGACTCTTACAACGGAACATCCAAAAGATCCATCAGAGGCGGGGGCTTATTTTTCCGGACTGATAATCCCTTATACGGCTTCCCCAAAAAGCTGTCAAGTATTTTCCCTGTAAGATAGCGGCCTTTTTTAAAAAATCAGTATGAGTTCCGCAGATATCCGGCTAGATGACCCACCTGAAAACAGGTATGGGCCAGGTAGCCCGAATTATCGATAACGGAGTCGGCCAGCAGCGCTTTACAGACAAGAGGCATCTGGGCGGCCAGCACCTTAGCGGCATCTTGCGGTGTCACATTATCCCGAATGACAATTCGTTGCAAGCACCTTTTCTCTGTTGCATAGATCGTCACGACCCAATCAAAGTCCTGCCGCCAACCAACCTCGAACAGAAGGGGGACCTCGACCAGGATATCCTCTCCCGCCATCTCCTTTTTACTTGCCGACTTGGCAATCTCAACGCGAGCCATGGGATGCAGTATCTCTTCCAGCTTCCTCCGCAGTTTCTTGTCGGAAAAAACAGCCTTTCTCATTAGCACACGATCTATCTGGCCTCCGGAATTAAAGAACCGTCCCCCCCAAGTACGGCGCACTTCCTGCCATCCAGGTTGTCCTTTAACAAGCAGGTCCCGGCAGATCACATCAGCATCGAGAACCTCGGCGCCCAGATATCTACCCAAGAGCTGGGCCACCGTACTTTTCCCGGTGGCGATTCCGCCTGTAACCGCTATCTTCATAAGTTGTTATCAGACAGAGCATGAAGAACAGAAAGAAAGTCAGGCCAAAGAGGAGCTTCAACATCAAGCTCTTTGCCTGTCACCGGGTGAACACATCGTAATCGTGATGCATGCAGTAGCTGTCTGGGAACTCCGTTACTCACGCTACCGCCACCGTACATGGCGTCTCCCACCACCGGATGCCCAAGCGAGGCCATATGCACTCTTATCTGATGTGTCCTTCCTGTCTCGATATCTATCCTGGTCAGGCTGTACTTTTCCATAAACTCATTTTCCACCCGCCATCTGGTAGCTGCGTATCTTCCACCTATTTCCCGGACTGCCATCTTTTGCCGATGTACGGGATGTCTACCGATCGGAGCAACAAGACGCCCTTGTTTTTGCGCAAAAATTCCATGCAGAAGAGCCACATACTCCTTTTCCATGGTCCGTGCTTTAAAGGCATCGACCAGCAAACGATGAACATCTTCCCGTTTGGCAATGATCATAACTCCGGAAGTGTCTTTATCCAGCCGATGGACGATTCCCGGTCGTATGCTGTCCCCAACTCCGGCAATCGACGCGCAGTGATGGACAAGTCCGCTCACCAAGGTTCCACTGCGATTGCCGCTTCCCGGGTGAACGACAAGGCCCGGGGGCTTGGAAATCACCAGAAGAAATTGATCCTCATAGAGAATGGGAAATTCTATTTTCTCAGGCCGGACAACGACGGGAGCGGCTAGAGAGAAAATCTCGCCCTCCACTGTATCCCCAGTCTTTAATCGATAGCTGCTCTTTTTACAGGCTCCATCCACTAAGATTCGCCCGGCACGTATAGAAGCACTGAGCTGAGAACGAGAGAACTCCGGCTGGTTCCTCGTGAGGAACTGATCGAGTCGCTCTCCTGCCTGTTTTTCGATGATCTGGTAGGAAAACCGTAATGATTGAGTAACGGCGGCAGGACCATCATCGCTGCATAACATCATGGCCACGGAAAGAGCAAAAATGAGTTATAAGGCGCGTTAATGGAAAAACAGTCCGTATCGAATACGGCAATCACGAAAAAATCGTTTCTATCCTTTGGGAAATCTTTTCTTCATCAACCTGTTGAGCCAAAGAGAGTTCTTTGACAAGTAGGCTCTTTGCAGTATCAAGCATTTTTCTCTCTCCATAAGAGAGGTCTTTGTCGACACTGAGCAGAAACAGATCGCGGAGAACTTCGGCTAAATCATGAATCGATCCCGTCTTAATTTTCTCCATGTAATCGCGGTAACGGCGATTCCAAGTTTGCGAGCCTATCTCTGTATCCCGCTCTTTTAAGATCGAAATTACCTCATCCACCTCCTGTTTGGAAACGATTGAACGGAGGCCGAGATGTTCGCTGCTCTGAGTGGGAATCATAATTTTCATCCGATTGTCGAGTATCTGCAAGACATAGAAGGTTTGATCGACTCCTGCAACCTTATGGGTTTCAATTGATTTTATTACTCCCACCCCATGAGCCGGATACACAGCCATATCACCTTTTGTAAACACTATTTTCCCCTCGTCATTCCTCGATGGACGGAGTGAGCAACGAACTCCACCCATCTCAAAGCTTAGTAACGTTCAGACGATACATCCTGTAATTAAATAGCATGACATTGAAGTCATTGGGACGGAGACTTTTCCAAAGAGCCCTCTGGCCCTCCTCCGAAGAAATAAGATGGTATCATACGAACTGATACTTATTGATCACTACATTTTTAATATAATACAAAATGAGCAAAAATGCCCTATTTTTCTGTATCTGCAAATAACTCGCTTAGGGCAATCAAGGTAAGAACACGAATTGTAATGAAAAAGCTTTATTTAAGGCTATTGAGCAGATTCATAGCCTTGTCCGCATCATTCTCCAAAAGATATTGGATCCCTTGAATCACAGGGTCCATCCTGTCTGCAACCAATTCCTTTTCTTCAGATAAAAACTTGGAAAGGACATAGTCCTCAACAGGTACATCAGGATGTATGCCCCCCTGTCCCGGCCTGCCGATGCCGATCTTCAGACGATAAAAATCACTTCTTCCCAAATATTGCACTAGGGAGCGGATTCCGTTATGACCGCCGTGACCACCTCCCATAATCAACTTGACCCGGCCAGGCCTCATATCAAGATCATCATGAATCACGAGAAGATTTTGGAGTGGAATTTTATAAAAATCGACGAATCTGGTTACTGCTTTACCGCTCAAATTCATATAGGTCTGCGGCTTAACAAGGCAAGCCTTCCGTCCAAAAAGCAGCGCTCGGGTCCATACAGCATCCCATTTTTCAAGATTTATCAGGCAATCCTGTCTTTGGGCTAAAAGATCCACAACCATAAACCCGATATTATGTCGTGTCCCTTCATACTTTTGGCCGGGATTTCCCATGCCTACTATAACAAAAATATCTTCGCCCATCTCACCCTGAAAAAAAAGAAAATCCGGAAAAGGACGAGGTCCTTCCCGGATTTGAGATTTCAAAAAAACTATTACTTACCTGCTTCGATATAGAGACCTTATTCGACCTTCCCCACGGGGGCGTTCACCGCAACGCAGACAGCCTCAGCTTTGCTGATCAATTTCACCTTTTCAGGAATTGCCAACGATCCAACGGTGATCTTATCGCCTATCTTTAACTGGGAGATCTCTACCTTTATATCATCCGGGATGTCAAGAGGATTACCCTCGAGGACAACGCTGTTTTTACCAATTTCCAACTCACCACCCAAATCAACACCTTTTGCCTTCCCTCTTAAAATGAGCGGTACGGTAAACCGGCGGGCTTTCTCCATATCAATTTCGAGAAAATCCGCGTGCAGAAGGGTATCGCGGATAGGATCGGTTTGAATCTCCTTCACCAGCACATGACGGGTTGATCCGTCGTCTATATTCAAGGTAACGACGCAATTTTTCCTATGAATTTCCAAAAGGCCTTGAAAAAACGTCGCCGTTTCAAATTGCAGGGCCAAGGCCTCGGCGCCATTTCCATAAACAACGGCTGGAGTTTTACCCTCCATGCGCAGGCGGCGCATGGCCCCTTTACCGGACCCTTTCCTGACAGATGCAGACATTTCTACCTGTAGCATAATTTTCTCCTTTGCTTCATACCATATCTGTCTGGGAGTCCCCAAAAGACAGTAGAAGTTTGTATTGCCATCGTAATCAAATAGTTCCCGGCATCAGCTAGACAAAAAGCGAACTCACGGAGTCCTCGTTATGAATCCTTTTTATGGCTTCAGCCAGCAAATATGACACCGAAAGTACTGTTATTTTTTTACATTCCATAGCCTTCCCTTTCAACGGAATGGTATTGGTGACAACCAGTGACCGGATTTCCGATGACTCTATCCTTTCCACGGCTGGACCGGATAATACCGGATGGGAACAACATGCATGGACTTCCTTGGCCCCGTTCTTCAAAAGTGTCGCTGCACCGTTACAGAGCGTTCCCGCCGTATCAACCATATCATCGAGGAGAATGGCTGTTTTCCCTTTGACATCTCCAATGACATGCATTGCCTCGCATTCATTTGGTCGATCACGACGTTTATCAATGATGGCAAGACCGGCATTGAGCCTTTTTGCAAAGGCCCGTGTTCGTTCGACACCGCCAGCATCCGGTGATACCATGATCACGTTTTTATAATTTTCCTTTATATATTTCAACAGAACCGGGGCAGCATAAAGATGATCCACGGGAATATTGAAAAACCCTTGGATCTGACCAGCGTGCAAGTCCATAAAAAGGGCTCGACGCACGCCTACCGCCATGAGCATCTCGGCAACCACCTTTGCCGAAATCGGTACTCTGGGAGCCACTTTTCTGTCCTGCCGGGCATATCCGTAATACGGCACTACCGCGGTGATTCTCCGGGCCGATGCACGACGAAGGGCATCGACCATGAGAACCAATTCCATTAAGTGGTCATTAACCGGGGTACAGGTCGGTTGAATAACAAAAACATCCGCTCCTCTGACATTTTCTTTGACTTCAACAAAAATCTCACCATCGCTGAATTTTCTCACTTCAGCAGATGTTAGAGGAATCCCGAGATGGCTCGATATCTCTTTAGCCATTGCCGGGTGTGCATTACCTGTGACTACTTTTACTAAATTCGGCATTGTTCTCCATGATCTAGGGTGTGTGGTTTCGGCCTGGAAAAATTGGCTGGGGCGGCAGGATTCGAACCTACGAATGCCGGGATCAAAACCCGGTGCCTTACCGCTTGGCTACGCCCCAGCAATCGTTTTCACAACAAAAACGCCATTTCCATACTCTTGTTGCAGTTTATGTGCGACATCTTGAATATTTTCTGCAGAACCTTTCTGGTCAGGAAAAATTCCGAAAACCGTCGGACCGCTTCCCGACATCAAGGCTGCAACAGCACCTGCATCCAGGAGCTTTGTTTTTATTCCACCCAATTCCGGATATCTTCGAAGGGTAACCTGTTCCAGGTCATTTGTTATTCTTCCCAATGACAGGATACCGGAATCTGATTTTTGGAAACCTGCCAATGTAGAATTTTTTGTCTTTCTTGTCAATGCAAAATTTTCATAAGCCCAGCGTGTAGACACGGTGAATCCGGGATTGACAAGCAGAAAAGTATGGCCGACAAGAGACGGGCAAGCAACCATTTTGTCGCCGATACCTGTTGCCTGCGCCGCATCGTAATCGGTGACAAAAAACGGTACATCAGCCCCGAGCCGTTTGCCGTAATCCAACAAAACGGCTTCGGAAAACTCATTGTCGAACAAATTGTTCAGCCCCTTGAGAACCGTTCCGGCATCGCTGCTGCCGCCACCAAGTCCTGCAGCTACCGGAATATTCTTTTCAAGCGTAATGTCAACACCATAGCGAGTACCGAACCGGCTCTCAGAGAAAAAAACAGCAGCGGCCCTCCAGGCCAGGTTCGTCTGGTCGGCCGGTAGATCAGATTTGGTACAGCTGAGCTGAATGCCTTCTCCTTTATTGATCGTCAGCGTAATCCGATCGTAAAGCGCCAGCTTCTGCATCCATGTCTCCAGCTCATGGTACCCATCCTGACGCTTGGCCAAAATCTTTAAAGAGATGTTGACCTTGGCGGGGGCATCCAGACGAAGGAAACGGCCTTCCAGATTTGATAACTCCATATCCTTTACAAAAGACAAACCGTTTAGAAAAGCAATATAAATTTCACTTTTTAACGGCTTTAACAAAGCGCATCTTCACATCATAGAGGATAGATTTCAACATCTCCTCCTCATCCTTGCTCAGATTGCCTTTGGTCTTTTGCTGCAGGAGCGTCAGGGTATCTATTCCGTGCTTGGCCAGATCCAGATCAATCTCTTTTTTTCCGGTTTTCGGATCACTTATCTCGCCAAGATGATAGAGGACCGATGTACTCAAGGACATGATCAACGCCGAAAACGTGACCTCAGGCATGACACATTTCCCTTCTTTATTCGGCACCTTCCCTTCCTCGCATCCGCAACTGCTTTCTTTATTCGATTCCATAACACCCTGCCTCGTATCTTTCACACCATGCCCCGACCATGAGGCATTACCTCGTGTCCATCCGAAAACGGTAATTCTGCGAAGTCTCGCAAGCCCGCTTCCTTGTCCTGATTCGTCTTTTCGCTCATGATTTTACCCTCTAAAGTAAGTCCCCTACGGGTGATAACATTAACTCAGATATCACTTAAATGCACCCCAAGGGCACTGCCTGCGGGTTAAAATTCTTCGCGCGGCTAGCTTTAGAAGCTCCCGGGCTTTGGGGCTGGAAGCTATTTAGACAGCAGGGAGTTCCAACACCATAGCATCACCAATATTTCCAAGCTCCAGAACCTGCGCCAGCAGGTCTTTGGAAATAATCTCATCAGTCCCTAATAAGATGATATTCTGCTTGCTGGCCTCCTCCCGCCCCACCGTCATACGGGAAATATTGACGCCTGCCTTGCCGATTGTAGTTCCCAGAGCACCGATGACACCCGGTACATCGTTATTATAAACAAGCAGCATCGGACCTGCCGGAAGGGCCTCGAGACGGAAGCTGTTCAATCTCACCAGACGTGGCTCCTTCTTTCCGAAGACAGTTCCCGCCAAGACATTTTCACCCTCTTTGGTGTTGACTTTGATCGACAACAGATTGGTAAAATCTGTGGCCTGTTCGGTTTTTGACTCAACCACCCGGATGCCGCGCTCTTTGGCAATGATCGGTGCATTGACATAGTTTACAGCGTCTTTCAATATCGGAGTAAACAGCCCTTTCAGGAAGCCGACAGTGATCGGGCTGGTATTGAGTTCGGCCAACTCACCGCAAAATTCGATGGTAACCTCCTCGACACCGCCTTTGGCAATCTGCATATGCATATTACCCAGCATCTCACCAAGAGTAATATACGGCCCGACCTGAGCCAGAACATCATCGCTCACCGAGGGGACATTTACAGCATTGGTCACGGCACCTTTGTTCAAATAATCCGCCAACTGTTCGGCTATGATCAGGGCCACATTTTCCTGAGCCTCGCTGGTGGAAGCACCCAGATGGGGAGTACAGATGAAGTTTTTCAAACCAAGCAGTTTGCAGTTCTCCAGGGACGTGGGCTCGGTGGCAAAGACATCGAGAGCCGCTCCGGCAATCTTTCCTTCCACCAAGGCGTCATAGAGGGCATCCTCGTCGCAAACGCCGCCTCGGGCACAATCTATAAACATGGCATCCTTCTTCATATTGGAGAAGAATTCAGTGGACAGAAGGCCTTTGGTCTCCTTTGTTAGAGGAACATGGACGGTGATGTAATCAGAGCGGCGGGCCAATTCAAGAAGATCGACAAGTTCAACACCGATCTTATCCGCAATCTCTTTGGGCAAAAAGGGGTCGTAGGCGATGGTTTTCATTTTCAGTCCCTGAGCCCGGCTGGCGGCGATCCCTCCGATTCGGCCGATACCAACAATTCCCAAGGTTTTGCCTGTTACCTCCCGGCCCATAAAACTTTTCTTTTCCCATTTGCCCTCTTTCATCGAGGCGGTTGCCTGCGGGATGTTGCGCGACAGGGCCATCATCATCGATATGGCATGCTCGGCAGCAGTCGTGGCATTGCCGTCCGGTGCATTCATGACCACAATACCTTTCTGGCTGGCAGCCGGAATATCCACATTGTCAAGGCCGATGCCGGCACGTCCTATTACTTTCAGATTGGTAGCACATTCGATGACATCGGCAGTAACCTTGGTGGCACTTCGGATTACCAGCCCGTCGTAGTTTCCGATGATCTTTTTTAATTCTTCCGGCGGAAGTCCGGTGTTTATATCGACTTCCAAACCTGCATCCCGTAAAATCTGCGCACCTGCCGGGGCCAGATTGTCACTAATCAGTACTTTCATCTCAACTCCTCAAATGTAACCCCTTCTCTCTTCCTGTTAAATGCTGCCGAATTCAAAAAAACCACAATGCGGTTCTATAAATTGGTGGCCGCGTAAAGCGATCCGGGAATAACCATAAAAATGAATTAATAAAGGGGGAAATATACAGGGGATAGCACAAGAGAACAAGTAAAATAGATACTATCTATCAAGCAAAATTACAAAACCTCTTCTTGATAGGTCCTGCGTTATCCCTTCATTTCTCATTGAGAAATCTATTTTACCGCGATATATAGCAGTCAAATTCAAAATGTTGTACAGTTTCTCTTAAATCAAGGAGTAAGCATGACTGAGACACGACTACGTTTCCCCCCCAGCCCAACCGGCTATCTGCATATAGGTGGCGCCAGAACTGCCCTGTATAATTGGCTCTATGCAAAAAAAACCGGAGGCAAACTCATCCTTCGTATCGAAGATACCGACACCGAACGTTCGACCTCCGAATCCATCGACGGCATTATCGAAGGTCTTAAATGGCTCGGTATCGATTGGGATGAAGGTCCCTACTTTCAAACCCAATTCAACCATGAGCATATTGCCGCAGCAGAAAAACTGCTGGGAGAAGGCTTTGCCTACAAATGTTTTTGCACGAAAGAAGAGCTGGATGCCAAACGGGAGGCAGCCCTGGCCGCCAAAGGAAATCTCGGCTATGACGGTACCTGCAGAAATCTAAGTAAGGAGCAGATCCTGGAAAAAGAAGCGGCAGGACTTCCGTTTACGGTCCGTTTCAAGGTTCCCAAGCGCGAAGGGATGCTCGGTTATAACGACAAGGTCCTTGGACGTATCGAATGCAATTACCGCGAGATAGACGACTTCGTCATTGTTCGATCAAACGGCAAGCCTCTCTATCTCCTCTGTAATGTGGTGGACGATATAAGAGATCGCATCACCCATATCATCCGAGGCCAGGACCACATGACCAATACACTCAAACAGGTCCTCCTCTATGAAGCTTTTAAAAAGCAAGTACCCGTCTTCGCTCACATGCCACTTACCCTGGACACCAAAAAAGCCAAGATATCCAAACGCAGCCATGGAGAAATCGTTGCCGTCCAGTTCTACCGAGATCACGGATTCATTCCTTGGGCCTTCAACAATTTTCTGGTTCTCCTGGGGTGGTCGCCCGGAGATGATAGAGAAATCTTTTCCAGAAATGAGTTGATCGAAGCCTTCACCCTTGAGCGTATCAACAAATCAAGTTCCATTTTTAACTACCGCAAGGACGATCCGAAATTCTTCACCGATCCAAAGGCCATCGCCATCAACGAACACTACCTGCGCACCATGTCCATCGAAGAGATAGGAGAGCTGGTGCACCACGAGTTGGAAAAAGAAGGACTCTGGGATACAACCTATGAAGGTAATAAGAAACAATGGTATTTAAAAACAGTGGATCTGATCCGCGACCGCTTTCATACTTTAAAGGACTTCACAACATTGGGCCGGGCCTACTTTGCCGACGACTATTCGGTAGAAGAGAAACCCCTGCAAAAGAATATCATCAAATTCCCAGATCTGAAGATCTGGCTCCCCCGCCTTGCCGACCGATATGAACACCTGGAATCCTTCACCGCTGAATCGGCGGAGCAACTGGCCAGAGAACTGGCCGACGAGGTCGGTGTGAAACCCGGCGTCATAATAAACGGTATGCGCACGGTGATAACCGGGCAACTGGCAGGACCATCAATGGTTGATGTCTTAACCAGCATCGGCCGTGAACGGGTTGTTCAGCGGCTTCGCCAGATCGACAGACTGTATTGAAATGCAAACAAATTCCCCCCTGCAATTAAACACTATGGATAACCTTGAGACCCCCCCTGATAAACCCTTGGATTTCATCCGGCAGATCATTGCCGACGATCTTAAAACCGGAAAACATACCAAAATCGTAACCAGGTTTCCGCCAGAGCCTAACGGCTTTCTACATATCGGTCATGCCAAGTCCATTTGCCTCAATTTCGGTATCGGCCTGGAATACGGCGGTCCCTGCCATATGCGCTTCGACGATACCAACCCCAGCAAGGAAGAGGTTGCTTATGTTGAATCCATTTTGAACGATGTTAAATGGCTGGGCTTTGACTGGGGTCAAAACCTTTTCTATGCCTCCGACTATTTCGACAGGCTTTTCGACTTTGCTGTGCAGCTCATAAAATTGGGCAAGGCTTATGTCTGCGACCTCTCCGGTGAAGAGATCCGGGAATACAGAGGCACTCTCACTGAACCAGGCAAGGAAAGCCCGTATCGCAACCGCAGCATCGAAGAGAACCTCGATCTTTTCCAACGGATGCGTGCAGGAGAGTTCGACGAGGGCAGCCGGGTTCTGCGGGCCAAAATCGACATGGCCTCACCGAATGTCAACATGCGCGATCCGGTAATCTACAGAATCATAAAGGCTTCCCACCACCGAACCGGCGATAAATGGTGTATCTACCCCATGTACGATTATACCCATTGTCTATCCGATTCCATTGAGGGAATCACCCATTCCTTGTGTACCCTTGAATTCGAAGACCACCGTCCTCTCTACGATTGGGTACTGGATGTCCTCGACACCCCTTGCCACCCGCGCCAGATTGAATTTGCCCGCCTCAATCTCACCTATACGGTCATGAGCAAACGTAAAATCCTGCAGCTGGTCAACGGCGGATACGTCAAAGGCTGGGATGACCCCAGAATGCTGACCATCTCAGGTCTCAGACGTCGCGGCTATCCTCCGGCAGCCATCCGAAAATTCTGTAATCTCATCGGGATAGGGAAAAAGGAGAGTTGGATCGACATGGGAGTGCTGGAAAACGCAGTTCGTGACCATCTCAACGAAATCGCCCCGAGAGTTATGGGTATTCTCGACCCGCTAAAGGTTATCATCGATAATTATCCTGAAGGACTGGTGGAAGAAATGACGGCCCAGAATCATCCGCAAAACCCGGAAATGGGCACCCGAGTGCTCCCCTTCGCCAAAGATATCTTTATAGAACGCTCCGATTTTATGGAAGAGCCGCCAAAGAAGTTCTATCGACTCGGCCCGGGACGTGAAGTTCGTCTGCGCTATGCCTACCTGATAAAATTTGTATCCCTGGAAAAGGATGCGGATACGAAAGAAATCAAAGCAATCCACTGTACCTACGACCCGGCCAGCAAAGGTGGAACCGTTCCCGACGGGAGAAAAGTTAAAGGAACTATCCATTGGGTCAGTGCGTCGCATGCCCTGGACTGCCCGGTACGTCTTTACGACCGCCTGTTTTCTGTTCCCCACCCGGATGCGGAAAAAGAAGTTGATTTTAAAAAGTTTATAAATCCTGATTCCATGAAGATCCTGGAAAATTGCAAAGTTGAACCTGGGCTGGCTGAAATGGAACCAGGCTCGAGTTTCCAGTTTGAACGCCAGGGGTACTTTTGTCTTGATCAAGTTGATTCACAAAAAGGAAAACCTGTATTCAACCGAATTGTCACATTACGAGACTCTTGGGCCAAAGAGCAGGAAAAAATGTAATGGCATCGCAATGACTCTTCACCCGAAGTCTCATTGCATTCGCTTCTTAGCGTCGCATTCAACTCTTAAGAGTCACACACCTCGCATATGAAGCGTGAAACGACGTCATCTTTAAATCAAGTCTATGCGGAGATTGTCTATTATTAGGCGGTCGCCAGAGGTATTGTTAAAAAGGTAGAATATGTCGGAAATCAGTTTACGAAAGATGAAGGTTCGTCAATCGGGTATCATTACCACAGTTAAAGTCGGTGGAGTCTTAGGCCAACGAATACGTGAGATGGGGCTTGTTCCAGGCACCCAAATAACCGTTCAAGGGCGGGCCCCTTTATATGATCCGGTTGCACTCCGGGTTATGGGTGGAACTTTGACGCTTAGAAACAACGAAGCAGACTTTATTTTGGTTGAAGTAGCTGACGAGCAGGAAGTATCTTCAGCGAAAAGCCCTTGATTACCATTAACAATATTTTATTTCCTCCTTGAAAATTTTATTGACACCCGTTATTGTTTGGAGTACCTAAAGATTGTTTTTTCATGGAGGACATAGGTGACACTCAAACAGCTAAATCATAAATGCTCATGTTTTGCCGGAAGGGTAAAACGACGACTGGGAAGAGGCAGATGTGCTGCTGAGCAGATTATGCCCTTATCACGAATCAGACACCACGGCCGGAAAAGAATCTGCAAAATCACTGGAGACAGAAAACTCTGTGCCCGGATGGCCTCGCTTGGATTTTATCCCGGAGAAGAGGTGGAGCTTCTGTGCAATGAAAACGACTCACAATGCATCTTGAAGATTCAAGGAGGCACCATCAGTCTGGATAACACGGCAAGCAAAAATATTCTTGTTCAATCCATAGAATAATTTTATTTGCCTGTGATTACGTTTAAATCCGGTTTATCCGGGTTTTTTTTCGCCTTGATATTTAGGCAGTCCTAACTAGTTTCCATCCTGAAACGAGGGATTTCGGAGTCTTCGCTTACCTCTTCTACATCTAGACGCGATGGCAAATGTAACCGGAGGCATATACCTAATATCGGAGTCAGAGTTTATGCCCGGAGGGTGCTTACCTCCGAGGATTAAATTTGACAGCGTAACGACGAGTTAGAAGAAAAGCGCCGTTTTCGGATGGAAACCAACTATCACCGCCAAGGAGATTATTATGTGGGATTCCATTGTGGTAGCGGTTATAATCGCTATCTGCGTCTTTTTTGTTGGGCGAAAGATGTACCACCAGTTTAAAGCCGCGTCCGACCCGACAATCAATCTGGAGTGCGGTTGCGGTTGTTCAGGCGGTTGTTCTTCATCTTCCTGCCCTGATGACAAAAAAAAGAGAGAATAAGAATCGCATCTTCGGCGACCGACCTCTTATGCAATAAAGATTTACGTATGAACATGCACATGACCAAGAAAAATTTCACCATGGCCCTGGCCGGAAACCCGAATGCAGGTAAAACAACCCTTTTCAACCAGCTTACCGGTTCCCGACAGCATGTTGGTAACTATCCGGGAATTACCGTAGATTACAAGGAAGGAGCCTTCCATCATTTAAACCAGAAAATTCTGTTGACGGACCTTCCCGGCACCTATTCCCTTACCGCCTATTCCGCGGAAGAACTGGTCGCCAGGGACTATCTGGTCAACGAAAAGCCCCAAGTCGTTATCAACATCGTCGATGCCTCAAATCTAGAAAGAAATCTCTATCTCACCTGCCAGTTTCTCGAACTTGGTATACCGCTTGTAATCGCCTTGAATATGATCGATGTGGCAAAAGATCGTGGTATCGAGGTGCGAGCTGAAAGGCTTTCCACCCTCCTGGGAGTACCGGTTGTTCCGATTATCGCACGAACTGGCCAAGGAAAAGACCAGCTCATCGAGCAGGCCATGGCTACAGCCGCCGCCGAACCTAAATGGCGTCCCCTTGATATTTCCTATGGCGACGATCTGGATGAAACGATAATGGATCTCATGACCGAGATACATCGTGAAAACTTTTTAACAGACGTTTACCCTGCACGGTTTACCGCGATAAAGTACCTGGAGCACGATGATCAGATCATGGATATAGGCCGGAAGGTTTCTCCCGATACAGCCGAACGTATAAGATCTATTGTCAGTCAAGTGTCGGACCATCTGATGAAAACCATGGATGTCTATCCGGAAGCCATTATCGCCGACCATCGATACGGATTTATAAAATCCATCATCCGCCAGGGAGTCGTCACCCATAAATTCGATACCAGCCGTCTCTATACCTCAGATAAAATCGACAAGATCGTAACCAACCGGCTTCTGGGTCCGGTCATCATGCTGCTAGTACTCTACGGCCTCTACACATTCACCTTTTCCTGGAGCGAACGACCGGTGACCTGGCTGGAAAACGCTTTTTCACTGCTCGGAACAGTCGTTGATTCCCACATGCATGACGGTCTTGTAAAATCCATGATAACCTCAGGTATTATCCATGGGGTCGGCGGAGTACTGGGTTTTGTCCCGTTGATCATGTTTATGTTTCTGGGAATAGCAATATTGGAGGATTCGGGGTATCTGGCCAGAGTTGCCTTCATGATGGACAGGGTTTTTAGGATTTTCGGTCTTCACGGTTCATCCGTTATGCCGTTTATCATCTCCGGCGGCATCGCAGGCGGCTGTGCGGTACCCGGTGTAATGGCGACCAGAACACTTCGTTCTCCCAAAGAACGGCTGGCCACTTTGCTGACAGTACCCTTCATGAACTGTGGAGCGAAGCTCCCGGTTCTTGCCCTTTTGATCGGAACATTTTTTCATCAGAACAAGGCAAAATATATGTTCTTTTTTACAATGCTGACATGGGTCGTAGCCCTTTTATCAGCTAAATTTTTCCGATCTACGGTTCTCAAAGGAGAGTCGACGCCCTTTGTCATGGAACTGCCTCCCTATCGTTTCCCGACCCTGCGTGGGCTTTTAATCCATACATGGGAAAGGACATGGCAATATATCAAAAAGGCAGGTACCGTTATTTTGGGTATCTCCATTCTAATTTGGGCGATTATGACCTTTCCTTCACTCCCTGCCGCCAGAGTGTCGTTTTACAACCAGCAAAGGCAAGCGGTGAAGGCAGACCATATCACCCCTGTCACCGGCACCAATGCTACACATGAAACCGCACTATCTCAGAAGGCTAAACTGGCCAGTCAGATCGAGACTATCGATAATGTCGAAGCACAAGAAGCACTGAAAAACTCTGCCGCCGGGAGACTGGGGATGGCGCTTGAATCCGTTTCACGCTACGCTGGTTTCGATTGGCGGACTAACATAGCTTTGATCGGTGGTTTTGCCGCTAAAGAGGTCATCGTCTCCACCTTGGGGACGGCTTACTCCATGGGGCAGGTTGATACGGAGAAGTCCACTCCTTTGGGAAAACGGCTGCAAAAAGACACCCACTGGAACAAAGGTGTCGCCATAGCCGCTCTGCTCTTTATCATGTTTTACAGTCCCTGTTTCGTAACCATTATCTGTATCGCCAGAGAAGCGTCCTGGCGATGGGCATTTTTTTCCATTGCCTTTAATACAGTCTTTGCCTACACTTTTGCCGTTCTCTTTTTTCAGTTCAGCAGGTTTTTTGGATTGACTTGATTTTTACACGAACTTGCAAAAATTCCAACTATCTGCAAAGAAAACACGATAATTCTGAAACTTATAAAATGGAATTCTCGTTAGGTATTTTCTACGAAGAAAACAAAAAAGGCGTCCATCGGGAAACTGTCCGACGGGCGCCTTTTTCGGGGGAGGAGAAGAAAAGCTATCTTGACTCAGCGCTTGATGCATTATTACTAATTCAATATCCATACCACCTTGCGTAATACAAAAGCAACATATCGTATTTAAAGCATAAATGTTTTATATTAAATTATGATGATCTCCTCCTCTTGGGAAAATGTGGACATTTTTTGCTCAAAATGGTTACCACCCTGGGTATTTTTTACCCACCCCAGCCCAAATATCTCATAACCATTGAGACTATTTCCGAAAACACATCAAGATATCAAATCCTGATGAAATGTTTGCAGAATTTGAGACTTACAAATTACACCCCTACTCTATACGAATCGAACCGGCCCCTGCTTCTTCCTTGTCTCCTGGTGTTCGTTTTTTTAAACCCTCGGACGACACAGGCCGTAACGGTGATCGGTGCAATGCTTTCTCTTGTATTTCATCTTTCGGGTCCTCCTGCACCTCTTGCTGCCGTTCTGGCCGAAGAAAACGAGGAGATAGATCGACATCGGAGTCCTGTTTATTTGTCCGGGCTCCCAAACTGCTATCCTGTAAGACCGGGGCATCAATGGGTTGCTTAAAAGTCGCAATCAGTCCCTCCTGGACTTCAAGCAGAGAAACCAGTTCCCAGCCGGCACGACCGAACTCGTTCATGGATTCCTCCATCTCTGCCTCATCAAGAAAGGCTCCGCCTAAGAGGCCCTCTTTCTTGTAATCGTAATGAACGGTCTTATAACTCCATCGCATACGTTCCCCTCATTTTTCTCTCTTTTTACATCTTTTTCTGATTAGGACCTACCGGCTTTCAAGTAACTCATCGTTTTTGAACGTTCCTTTGACAATCCTTCCCCCCGGTAGTCGAATCCGTCCCTTGCCGTTTCTACGGCCATCAATAAATTCACCTTCATAGATACTCCCGTCGTTTCCCTTGAATACCCCATAGCCGTTAGGAAGATCGTTCTTGAATTCCCCCTCATAGGAAGAACCATCCTTGTAAATAAGTTTTCCTTTGCCGGAGAACCGACCGTTGTGAAACATTCCAAGGTAATGGCTGCCGTCGGCGAAATAATAATCCCCTTTTCCTTCAAAATGGTCCCCCTTCAGCTCCCCGACATATCTTGTTGAATCAGGGTAAGAAAATGTCCCTCTTCCCTCTTTAACTCCCATATTGAACTTACCGGAATACTGACGTTTATCGTGATATTGATAAAGACCGAACCCATTAAACCTACCTTTGGAAAAGGACCCGTCATAGACATCTCCGTTCGGATATGTCAGCGTTCCATGGCCATCCATGAGGCCGTCAACGACGCCACCTTGGTAGTGGGTTCCGTTGGAAAAGGAGAAGTCGATCTCCCCTGTTGCCGGCTTCCCATTTTCGGCGAAGATTTTGTCCTTTACCACATGATAAGAATGTTTCGGGATCGTTTTCATTCCTGCAGAGGAGACAGGTTTTTCCTGCCGGCCTTCCTTCGGGGCCTCTCGATTGCCATCAAATTTTTTTGAAATTGGAACTATCGGATTCCCTTCTTTGAAATCTCCAATAAATTTCTTGCCGTCTGCATAAACAAGCGTTCCGTGACCATCAGGAAGACCGTCTTTGAAATCCCCCGTATACTTCCTGCCGTCGGGATACTCCATCTCACCTTTGCCAATCGCTGTGTTCTCTTTAAAAAGGCCGTGGTATTTACGACCGTCGGGATAGGTGATTGTACCCTTTCCGTTAAATTTGTCCTTATCGAATGCACCTTCGTAACGTCGTCCGTCGGGAAAGGTGTATACACCATACCCTTGTCGAGCTCGGTCTTTATAAAAACCGGAATATCTGCCGCCGTCGAGATAAACCCTGGTCCCTTTACCGTCAGGCTTCCCGTTTTTAAATGTCCCCTCGAACCAGGAACCATCCTTGTAGGTGAGCTTCCCTTGGCCATCCACAAGATTGCCCCGAAAATCTCCAGTATATTCGCGCCCGTCAGGATAAAAGAGACTCCCTTTGCCATTGAATCGGCCGAGATAAAAGTCTCCTATATACTGGAAGCCGTTTTTCTCTGTTAATTTACCTTTGCCATCGATTACATTATCCCGAAACTCTCCCTCATACTTCCGGCCGTCTGGACTTGTGAGGAATCCTTTGCCATTGAATCGGCCGTTTTTAAATTCTCCCGTATACACAGTGCCGTCAGGATAGCGCAATGTTCCTTTGCCGTTTATCATACCATGGGCGAACTCGCCCTCGTAATGCCTGCTGTCCTTGCCTATTAAGACCCCGGTGCCATTTTGGCAATTCCCTCGAATACACTGGCCATGAAGGTTGGCGGGTATGACTATCGTAACAGTCAATGTCATAAAGACGAAAAAAACTATTTTTTTCTTTGTAATCCTCGATCGTTGACTATGATGTCTCATTAAACCTTCTAACGTATGAAAGTGAAACTTCTCCGTACATGATTTTAGGACGGCAACATCTCGCATCCCACTGATTTAAACTGTCTTCTCAGGCCCCGGTATCATAGGCCTTTTTTACCTCCTGCGCGATAACGGCAATCCCTGCTGCCACCTGATTTTCGTCCTGAGAGTAGTTGATCCGGAGGCACTCGTCCTTGTGTCGCCAGGTATCATTTTCAAGACCAGGGAAAAAAGAATGCCCCGAGATTACGAGGACACCACGTTTTTTCAACCTTTCGTATAACTCAAAACTGGAAATAGGCAGGTTTTCAAACCACAGCCAGAGAAATATCGCCCCCTCAGGACGGTGGACCCTATAAGGAATAGCTGCAAACTCAGTATGAATTTTTGCCATTGCCTTTTTTAATTTATCTTCATAAAACGGTCTAATCAAGTTTCTGCCAAGAGCCAAAACCTCCCCAGAGCCGATCAGTTCCTCAACGAGAAGGGCTCCGAAACTACTTGGCGCAAGCGACATAATTGCGTTCATACCTGAAACAGCCCTTATCACCTCCCGATTGGCGACAATAATCCCGCAGCGAACAGCTGGCAAACCAAGTTTGGACAGGGACAGACACACGATGATGTTGTCATTCCAGATTGGCGCGGCATCAGAAAAAACGATCCCTGGAAAAGGAACGCCATAGGCATTGTCTATGATCAGAGGTATTCTATGCTGCCGGGCCAGTTCGTCCAGTCGGGTAATTTCCTCGTCTGTCACCACATTGCCGGTTGGATTTGTAGGGCGGGACACACAGATTGCTCCGGTTTCAGAACCTGGCTTAATCTCACGAAAATCTACTCTGTACTTAAAAAGATTATCTTCCAGAAGGTCAATCTTCGGTCTGCTGGCAATGAAAAAATCGTAACTCAGACCAATGTCGGAATACCCGATGTACTCCGGAGTCAACGGCAGACGAATCTTTTTTTTGATACCGCCCCGGAAATCCCCTGCAAACATATTGAAAAGGAAGAAGAATCCTGTCTGGCTTCCATTGGTCAGGCAAATATTTTCGCGCCTGACCGGCCAACCGTATTCACGGTGCAAGAGATCTGCGAGACAGGAAATAAATCGTTGCTCGCCTTGGGGGGCACTATACATTCCCACCAACTGCCGAAATCTTGCCTTATCTTCACAAATTCCTTGAAGCTTTTTTCTGACGATTTCATCAAACTCTGGGATATACCCCGGGTTGCCTCCCCCCATCATGATCATCTTTCGGCCACTACTTATAGCCTTGCCCAAATCGTCCATCAGGGAAAGTATCCCGGCCTTTTCCGTGAATTTTCTGCCAAAATTTGAAAATTCCATAACACTCATTAAAAATGATTCTCTCTTTTTTCTTCAACCTCCATCACCTTTTATTAGGCGTGAACATTCGGCAATGGATCCCGGAGGAAGCGAAGACAACCTGAGCCGGATTCCGGGCGCTCTTAAACTTCATAGCCCGGCAACCATATGGCTTCGACGCATCATATGTTATATAATAATGAACACATTTCAAACAGTTTGGAGCTTTTTCCACCATGACTGAACAAAGAATTTAAAACCTTGAAACCAATGCGGCAGGAGACACAATCTGCCAACAAAAAGGGGATGAAATATTTCAAAAGGAGAAAAAATGGCGGCATATCCGTCTTTTATCCCTGCTCGTGTCAGCTTTTTAGAAGGTTTACCTGCCGGCAGGTCAACAGTGCAACATTTCAAGTCGTTAATTAAGAGTGTTTTCCCTGTAATCTTCCCGGTTTTTTTGCAAGGTTAGCGTTTTTCATATTTTTCAGGAAAATCATGAAAGAGCGTGGCGCCTTTACCTGGTCCGACATCCGCCCATGAATCAACGGACAGCTCCATGGCAACTATTCCGGAAGTCGGTATCTTTTTAATATATTCTCCCGTTAAGAGCACTGCCAGGTCTGTTATCGCGTAGTTGTGACCGACCAAAAAGGCTGTTTGGATCTGGTCGGATGTTTTGCGTAAGACCTGCAATAAGTCTAGGGTCTCAGATGTATATGCCGAATCGTCAAAATGGATCTGTTTTACAGGATAATTTATCCCTTTGGCCACTATTATTGCCGTTGTCCGGGCTCGTTTTGCCGGGCTTGAGATCAGAGCATCAGGGCACACACCATGTTTGGCAAGCCTTTGGGCCATCAAAGGGGCCTCTCTTTTGCCTCTCTGATTCAACGGCCTGTCAAAATCACTGATTTTCAAATTCGACCAACTCGATTTAGCATGACGGATAAGATATAATCGTTTCAACTCATTGTACTCCTTTGCCAGACTTCCCGCCAAAGCCTTTCATAGACGGCGGCAGCCGAAGAGTTCTTGGCTCCGGCGCCCACCGGCTGCCTGCTGATACCCATTTTCTCAATCTCCGCCAAGAACGGGACCCCCGTATTTACAAAAATGGGATATTTCTTATACTGCTCTATTATCGATATATGCAAACTTTTTCGTTTTTCCACCATGGAAAAAAAGGCTGTTATCTTTTTCCGGTCGACTTTGAGTTCCTTGCCAAGCTTCAGGAGCTGTTGCAGGGCCAGGATGGAGAGCGTCGTCGGAATCACCGGTATCACCAGGCTGTCGGTTGCGCGGAGGACCTGCTCAGAGAGAAGTGTCAGATTTGGCGGACAGTCGAGCACGACCACATCATATTCATCGGCAACAGTATCAAAGGTTGATCGCAGCGGGATTCCCTTGCCTTTTTTTCCTTTTTTATCCAAGGCAATATCCAAATTGCGATAGGAAAAATGTGCAGGAAGGAGGTCAAGATTGGCAAAATCCGTTGCTCTGATATACTCATCGATGTTTCCGCGTAGAAATTTCTTTCCGTTGAATTTCTTTTTGGGGCGAATACGAAAATAGTAGGAAGCCGCACCTTGCGAATCCATATCACAAAGAAGAACAGGTTTTCCACCGACGGCTGCCGTATAGGCCAGATTTACGGCCGTTGCTGTTTTGCCCACGCCTCCCTTGCTGCTGTAAATCGCAATTATCTTCATGCCCGATCAATTCTCCCAAATAGAGCTATCCTTTTTCCCAGCCAACATTTCCTTCAATAGCTCCGGTTTTTCCTTCTCATGGAAGGTCTTGCACCGCTTGAGACATCTTTTACGCAGACGTTTCTTCCGGGCATCAAGAGCTTCGACGAGTCCTGCGAGACTCTCATAGATCGGGGAGTTTTTCGAAAGAAGAGAAAGATCTTGTATAAATCTGTCAATTTGAACCGACATGTCATTGAAATCACCAAGATCATCCTGCAAGCCCTTCATTTCTTTTAAGAGTCGTACTGTAGCTTCTTCACAAAAGAGGGAACGAAAGAACTCAATTAAATAACGAAATTTCTTCCCTTGAATCCGTAAACGATGCATGGCAGAATCTGCCTCCTCACCGTTTAGTATCAAAGCGTCGTAATTTAGAAGACGCCGAAAACATTTGCCGACCACCTTCTCAGCCGTCTTGCTGCAGCTAACCTGACCTGAAGGCCAGTAAATGTCTTCAGGCAAACCAATCATAAACTCTCGCCAGTTGGTAAGGAGATCGGTAGTCCGGACCGACCGCAGGTTTTTCTGCATTTTGGCAAGCGCTGTCTTACGCCGTCGTCTGATATCTCTGATGAGAAGATCCAGTCCCCGGTGCCTGCTTTCCGGCAGCATTTCCCGAAAGGCTGCTTCTTTTTTCAGACAGACATCAATATCTCTCACTGCTCCGGTTGCCGAACCGAGCCATCTGAACTCATCCGAAAAAACCCTGCATTGCCCGGGAGGAAGCATCTTTTTAAACTGGGAGAGCGCTGATCGGGTTCTACGTATAGCCACCCGAAAATCGTGGAGAAATTCAGTATCAATATCTTCCAGAATCCCGGGAAGATTTCGCTCCATGGCCTGATGCAATTGCAGACCAATGACGCTTATCGCCTGATTCATCGTCTGCCCGGGGGTCAACAACACAGAAAATTTCGAGCTGTAATCACCCGCATGCCTGTGGACCATCGCCAATGCCAACTGAAAGAAACTCTCTTGTTCCAAAGGCTTCCATGCCCCCCTGTCACTGAGAGGTTTGACTCCTTGTCGAAAAGGTTTCTGGTACCCACGCACTGCTGAGAATTGTAAAAGAGGTGAAAGCTCATGGCAGACCCCATGAGGTGTTCGTATCTCTCCAGTGTGTAAAAACATCCTCAAGACGATTTTACCGTCTTTGTTGTACAGATACAGACTCTTTTTTAACCCAACCACCTGAAAGAGAGGACAAAGCGCTCTAACACTTAAAATGGTTGACATTCTGTCCCTGACCCGGCCTGGAGAGAAATCCCACCAGAACACCTTTCCCTTCTCCGGGCCGGATATTTCCTCACCCGACGTTCTCTCTGAAAGCGGGGAAACTATATATTGGTTACCGTTGCGTTTGCAGACAAGACCTTTAGTAAACATCCTCCAGTCGAAGGTATCCAGATACCACTCATCCACAGAAGAAATATTCTCCTCGCTCCGGCAAAAACCAGCGCTAACTTTCTGGAAAAGCAGGTCAAAATCATCTGAGCCGTCCAATGCGAAAAAGTGATGTCCGGATTGCATTTTAGAATTTCAGGTCCTGTAATCGGCGTTTATATTTACATATTCTACAGATAAATCGCAGGTATAGACCTCTTCACAGGCATTGCCGTCCTTCAGGTCGATGCATACGGTTATATTTTTCTGCTGGAGTACTTTGGCTGCCTCTTCTTCAGCCGCCCCGCCCTGACCTATTCCGTTTTTAACCAAAACGACATTGCCGAAGGCGATATCGACCTGCTCGGGATGGAAACGTACACCGCAACGTCCGATGGCGGCCATAATCCTCCCCCAGTTGGCATCCTGGCCGAAAAAGGCGGTCTTAACAAGACTGGAGTTAGCCACAGTGCGGGCCATTCGTTCAGCATCCTCCGACTCCTTGGCCCCACATACTCGAATGGTGATGCATTTGGTTGCCCCCTCGCCGTCGGCCACAATCTTCATGGCCAATTCCCGCAACACATCTTCCAGAGTATCTTGGAAAAGCTGTTGATCATCAGGGACTTCATCATCAATCCACTTATTCCCGGCTGTGCCGTTGGCCATGACCAGGACCATGTCATTGGTGCTGGTATCACCGTCGACGGTAATGCGGTTAAAGGTATTTGCCACACCTATTTTTAAAAACTTGTTGAGTTCAAGAAAACCTATCTGGGCGTCGGTAACAATGAACGCCAACATGGTGGCCATATTGGGCATAATCATCCCCGACCCCTTGGCCATGCCCATAAAATTGACCTCTTTTCCACCCAACGCAATGGTCCGATAGGCCATTTTGCTATAGGTATCGGTGGTCATGATGGCCTCGGCAACTTTCTCAAAATTTTCGGGGGCAAGTCCGTGAACAAGCTTATCCATTACCAACTCGAAGGCCGCGACATCAAGCTGGGAACCAATGACACCCGTGGAGGCGACTTGGACCATATCATCTTGAATCCCCAATGCCTTGGCGGCAAGTCCACTGGTTTTTCTTGCCGCCTCCATGCCTTGCTCTCCGGTACAGGCGTTAGCACAGCCACTGTTGACAAGTATTGCCTGCGCCCTCCCCTGTTTCAAACGCTCAACATCCAGAAGAACCGGAGCCGCTTTTACTAAATTCTTTGTAAAAACTCCTGCTGTTACCGCCGGGATCTTGCTGTAGATCAAACCAAGATCAAGCCTGTCGGTGTATTTTATCCCGGCGGCCACTGCTGATGCTGAAAATCCTTTGATAATCATCTTTAATCTCAATTCTCCCAACTTGTAATCGTCATCTCGGCCTTTGGCGGCCCCTTCATTTTCCCAAGGCGATCGTTTACGGTAGTATTCCTTAATCGAGGATTTTATCCGGCCACTCACTCAACCAAGACCGCCCCAATTAACTCTACCATCTGGAGGTTTGAATATGCTACTTTAAAATTGTTCAATCTGTAGAATATTACTCCCATTTATTGTATAAAAGAAGAAAATGACGATCAGAAATCAACCCCTTTTATTTATCTGCTCGGTAACATAATTGAATTTAAGGGATTCTCAATATTCACGAATTTAATAGACCTCCCTCCATGCATATCCTCATTCTCTCCGATATACACGCAAATTTCCCGGCACTTGCCGCAGTAGATTCCACCTTCAACCGTCAATCCTTTAATCTCATTCTAAACGCCGGGGATTCTTTGGTTTATGGACCATATCCAAACGAGACCCTTGATTGGTTGCAAAGAAAAAAAGCCTTGTCAATACTCGGCAACACCGACAAAAAGGTCCTCAAACTCTTGGCCGGAAAATCATTTAAAAAACCGTCGAAACCCGAAAAGCGGATCATGTATACTTGGACTGCAGAGATATTGGACACGCAATATGCGGACTATCTTCGCTCCATCCAAACTACCTTAGAAATTCAGCCCGAACCGAAAGAGGTAATGCCATCGATCGCTCTCTTCCATGGAAGTCCCGAAGACGACGATGAATTTCTTTTTCCAGACACGCCGGTTGCACGTCTTGTTGAGCTGGCAAAGCTGACACCGGCGGACATCATTATAACCGGTCATTCCCATAGCCCCTTTCATCGATTGGTCCACAAGACCCATTTCATTAACCCAGGCAGTGTGGGCAGAATGTTCGACGGCAGCCCCACGGCATCCTGCGCCGTCCTGTCGTTGACCGGAGATGACGTTGAAGTAGAACATTACCGTATTCCCTACTCGATTGATTGGGTAATCAAAGGGATCAGGGAAAACAATCTTCCTGAAATTTATGAACAAATGTTCAGAATAGGAAGAAAACTCAACTAACACGATAAAGCTAAATGAAGATTTTTCCAACGACACACAATATTAGGATTTGATTATCCATTAAATATCAATTGGTTTTTTATCGGTTAGACAATATATTTTCTCATAATAGTTCTGCAAATAAGTATCAGACTCGCCAACCCTTTATGTCCCTTGTGGGTTTTTATACCCCTTGTGGGCGTAACAAAGTTTAAAGCTTGTAGCGAAAGTGGGGCTAGAGCCCGAATTTTGATAAACCTTCATACAAACTCCGAATAATTTTGATTCTACTCAGGTATTTTCATGGATAATACAAGAAACAATGGTTCCATCCCCCCCCCAAGGCACAGGGGAACCACCGCTGTTATAAAGGAACTGGTAAAGGATCTGGAAAAGGACATTGCCACCCATCCGTCCAATGAACAGATCCGCAAGATCGCCAGCATATTAAAAAGGGAGCATAAAGAACAGATCCTCAAGGCCTGTCTTCTCGATTATTACAACTCGGAGGAGTTAAAGCCGTATCAGGCAGAACTGATTAAGATGCAGTACCATCTGGAACGCACCGGTAAAAAGATGATCATTCTCTTTGATGGCCGCGACGCTTCTGGAAAAGGAGGGACCATCCGGCGGGTCACCCGTTATATGAACAGCAAGCGCTACCGGGTTACCGCATTGGGAAAGCCCAATGAATATCAAAAGACAGAGCTGCACATGAAACGTTATATTGAGCAGTTTCCCCACGCCGGCGAGATCGTTCTTTTCGACCGCAGCTGGTACAATCGGGCTCTGGTCGAACCGGTCATGGGCTTTTGTACCAAAGCCCAGTACAACAGGTTTTTAAAAAAAGTGACGGCCTATGAAGAAAATTTCATCCTTGACGCCGGCAAGACCATCCTATTGAAACTTTATTTTTCGGTAAGCAAAGAAGAACAGGCCCGTAGATTCGAACGAAGGAAAAACGATCCGCTGCGCCAGTGGAAATTAAGCGAGGTGGATCTCCAGGCCCAGGATCTCTGGGACGAGTTTACCGAAAAGAAAAAGACCCTTTTGGAAAAAACGCATACGGAACACTCAAAATGGTGGGTCATACGGTCGGACAATAAGCATCTTGCCCGGAGGGAAACCATGAAGTTAATCCTGAATTCCGTCAGATATAAAGGAAGAAGCAAAAAGATAGATTTTACCATAGATCCCAATATCGTAATTCCTGGGAACGTGGAACTTAAGAATATGAAAAGAGAACAGAGGAGGTTTGGGACCCCACTACGATGACGACACTCAACCCATGCGAACGGCCAGCATGGACACCGAGCCGCCGTCGACTCCTTCCACAGGAAAACTGATGGTGTCGTCCCGGTTGCGAAGACCCAAAATATAGAGAAGCGGAAGATAATGGTCGGGGGTCGGGACTGAGAGATGCGCATCACTTCCCAGACTCTTATAATCGGTAAGCGCTGCGTCATCACCTTGAATCAGCCGCTTCCTGGCTTGTTCCTCAAATCGGCGAGCCCAGTCATATGCCTGTTTTCGGTGATTCCCCCAGGCATAAGCGGTGAGATTATGGACGATATTTCCGCTACCGATAATCAGGACACCCTCTTCCCTGAGGACCCTGAGCTTTCTCCCCAATTGGTAATGAAAGGAAGGTGATTGTCTCTCATCGATGCCCAACTGGATAACAGGAATGTCGGCCTTGGGAAAGACATGACAGAGAACCGCCCATGTTCCGTGGTCCAAGCCCCATCTGTCGTCAAGCGTCACCGTGGTGGGGGATAACAGTTCCTGAACCCGCCGTGCCAGTTCGGGATCGCCGGATGCCGGGTATTGCATTTGATAGAGCTCGCCCGGAAAACCACCGAAATCATGGATGGTGGGAGGATTCAGATTCGAGGTTACAGCAACAAAAGGGACATACCAATGGGCGGATACGGCAACTATGGCTTTTGGACGAGGAATGGATCTGCCGATGGTTGCCCATCCCTGGGTATACCGGTTATTCGACAACGCATTCAATGGGTTGCCATGTCCCAGAAAGAATACAGGCATCAGAGTTGTCATTGAATTCCCTCCTCACTTAATGAAGCACAGGGAAAGCGGGGGCTCGACCGACAATCATGAAATGCAAAGGAACGCTGTCTGCAAGCGACGGCAAACGGTTCTGTTCTCTATTCAATTACTGGGTGGCCCCGCAGCATTTCTTGTATTTTTTTCCCGAACCGCAGGGGCAGGGAGCATTCCTGCCGATCTTGTCTCCTTCCCGGCGAATGGGCTGTTGGGCTGTCTGTTCGGCTCCGGCTGCTCCCATATTCATCTGCATTTCCTGTTCCTGACGTCTCCGTCGCTCCGCCTCCAGGCGTTCCATATCTTCTTCACTCATAAGTCGAACGGACAATATGTTCGAGACGGTCTGTTTCTTAACGGTTTCGATCATAGCCATAAACAGGTCATACCCTTCTTTCTTATACTCATCCAACGGATTCTTCTGACCGTATCCGCGCAGCCCGATCCCCTCCTTCAGATGGTCCATGGACAGGAGATGGTCTTTCCAATGGTTGTCGACCATCTGGAGCAGAATAACTTTCTCCACATTGCGCTGGACATCAACGCCGTGCCTCTCCTCCTGGGCTTTGCGCGCATTATCGACCAAGGCCTCAATCTTTTCCCTGAAGGAAGCAGGATCCAATTCCTTTCTCTCTTCTTTGCTCCAGTTCGGCTGAATATGGAAATACTCCACCATCCTCTCGTTGAAGCCCTCCCATGACCAATCCTCCGAGGCCAGGCGCTCGTCGGAGAATTCCTTAACCACGGCATCTACAAGTTCTTCAATCATATCCTGCAGAATGTTGACGACCTCATCCCCCTTCAGGACCTCGCGCCGCTGGCGATATATGACATCACGCTGCATATTCATGACATCGTCGTATTCGAGCAGATGCTTCCTGATGTCGAAGTTATGGCCCTCCACCTTTCTCTGGGCATTCTCTATCGCCTTGGAAATCCAGTTATGTTCAATGGGGTCATCTTCTTCCATCCCCAGCTTGCCCATGAAACCCGATATGCGTTCGGAGCCGAAAATTCTAAGCAGATCATCTTCAAGGGAAAGATAGAAACGCGACGAACCCGGATCGCCCTGACGTCCCGAGCGCCCGCGTAGCTGGTTGTCGATACGGCGGGACTCATGTCTTGATGTACCGAGAATATGGAGTCCGCCGACCTCTTTTACCCCGGGTCCAAGCTTGATGTCGGTACCGCGGCCGGCCATGTTGGTGGCAATGGTAACCCGGCCGAACTGTCCGGCCATGGCGACTATCTCCGCCTCCCGTTCATGCTGCTTGGCGTTTAAGACCTCATGCTCCACCTTTTCCTTTTTCAGCATTCTGGATATCTTTTCCGACACATCGATGGAGATTGTTCCGACGAGCACAGGCCTTCCTTTCTCATGCAGTTCTTTAATCTCACGTACCACTGCCCGGTATTTGGCTGCCTCGTTTTTGTAGATGACATCGGCATAGTCGATGCGGATCATCGGCATGTGGGTGGGCATGACCACTACGTCCAGATTGTAAATTTTTTTGAACTCCGGTCCTTCAGTATCGGCCGTACCGGTCATCCCGGACAGCTTGTCGTACATGCGGAAATAGTTCTGGAAGGTGATCGAGGCAAAGGTTTGATTCTCCCGCTCGATTTTGACATGTTCCTTGGCCTCCAGGGCCTGGTGCAGACCGTCGCTGTAGCGTCTTCCCTCCATGGTACGGCCGGTGAACTCATCGACGATAATGACCTCATTGTCTTTTACGATATAGTCCACATCCTTTTTGAACAGAACATGGGCCTTTAATGCCTGATTCAGGTGATGGAGTTGCTCGATTACCGTCGGATCATAGAGATTGGGCACCCCCATGAGCTCCTCAGCCATGGCAACTCCCTCTTCTGTGAGTGATACCTGCCGGGCCTTTTCGTCAACCGTATAGTGTTCCTCAGCTTTGAACTTGTGCATGATCCGGTCGACCTTCTTGTACATATCGGTGGAGATCTCCGCAGGGCCGGAGATGATAAGCGGAGTTCTGGCCTCGTCGATCAGAATCGAGTCGACCTCGTCAACGATGGCGAAATGAAACTCGCGCTGACAGAACTCGCTGAATTCAAACTTCATATTATCGCGCAGATAATCGAAACCAAATTCATTGTTGGTCCCATAGGTGACATCGGCGGCATACGCTTCGCGCCGCTCATCATCGTCCAGGCCGTGGACGATTTTGCCGACCGACATCCCAAGAGATCGATACACCTGCCCCATCCATTCTGAGTCACGGCTGGCCAGATAGTCGTTGACAGTGACCACGTGCACGCCTTTGCCGGTCAGTCCGTTCAGGTAGACTGGCAGAGTCGAAGTCAGGGTCTTTCCTTCACCAGTCTTCATCTCAGCGATCCTTCCCTGGTGCAGTACCACCCCGCCGATAAGCTGAACGTCAAAGTGTCTCTCACCGAGTATTCTCCTTGCCGCCTCTCTCACAACGGCAAACGATTCGGGAAGAAGTGCATCCAGTTCCTCACCCTTGGCAAGACGTTCACGGAATTCGACTGTTTTGGCAGCCAAGGCCGCGTCGTCTAAGACCTTGATAGAGTCTTCCAGTTCGTTGATCCGGTTGACAAGGGGCTGAATCTGTTTCAGGACCCTTTCGTTTTTGCTGCCGAATACTTTCGTCAATACTTTCTGAATCATATCTCTCTATTGCTGTCAGTTATGAGGATTTATTCCCGAACACGGAAACCGGCATCTTTTCGTAGCAGAGTATCGATCGATGTCCCGGTATTTTTGATTGCGGTTTTGCAGGCGGAAGGTAAGCACTAATCGAAAATATTCAATAAAAAATAGGCTTAATAGATCGGGCCTGCGTCATTTTGTAATTTTAAGTGAGCCTTTTAGAATGAGATTTTTCGTACAAGATCAAGGTATGTGAAAAATTTTACCGCAGGCATAGAGGTAATATTCCTAGGATAAAATTTTGAACATTACGCAGAGTTTTGGCCGGTAAACGAGCCGGCGAGCCTCCGAGAAGGCCATTTTGTTAAAGGCTCAAGCGGGTCTTGACGGTAACGTGATAACCAAGGCTTCCTCATCACAATCGGGAAACATCGTACAGTGGATGCAATCGCTCCAGATCTTATGGGGGAGATCCTTTTTATCGATGTCGACAAAGCCCATGCTGCGGAAAAACCCGGCCTGATAAGTGAGAGTAAAGACCCGCTCAAGACCGAAACTTTCAGCCTCCTGCAGACAATGCTCAACCAACTGTCTTCCGATCCCCTGCCTCTGCGCGTTCTCTCTTACTGCCAGGGACCGTATTTCAGCCAGGTCCTCCCACATGATATGAAGGGCGCAGATACCCACGATGCTGCCGTTTTGATCTTCATAAACGATAAAATCTCGCAGTTGATCATACAGTGAACTGATCGAACGGGCAAGAAGCAACCCCTGCTGGGCGAAGTGTTTCAAGAACAGATGTATTTCTTTTACATCTTTAATTGTTGCATTCCGTATCATGAGATACCTCAAAAAAACCACACATTTTATTAACGGCCGATATTTGTTTTCTCATCGAATCGGGCAATATTTTTTTTGATATGCGCCATTGACATCTCTATGGCCACTCTCTCCTTGGAGGTGGGCACCAAAAGAGTCTGACCGGTCCAAACCCCAAGCAGAAATATCCATAGCAGTACACAGACAAAGATCATCCCAATACCGGCAACAGCGCTTGCCGTCAGTTCGAACTTATAGGTTTTCCCCTTTTTTTTTGGCGTCCTCTTCGCTTCCATCTTACCGGATTTTACATCTTTTCCGGGGCACTCAAGCCCACGAACTGGAGGCCGTTTCGAAAAACAACCCTCAGGGCATCCACCAGATACAGCCGTGCCTGTGTCAACCCGTCATCATCGGTCAAAACTTTATGTTTGTTATAGTAACTATGGAACATCCCAGCAAGTTCCATCAGATAAAAAATCACCTTGTGGGGAGCGAGTTCCAGGGCCGAATTTTCGATCATTCCTGGAAAAGCGGCAATGTGCTTCAACAGTTTCAGTTCCTCAGGCTCGACCAGAAGGGCATGATCAACCTCGGCAAAGGACAACCGTTGTACCCCTTTTTCCTCACCCTGGCCAAGGATGGAGCAGAGTCTGGCATATCCGTACTGGACGTAGTAGACCGGATTCTCCTGGCTCTCTTTGGTGGCAAGCCCCAGGTCGAATTCCAGCTGGCTGTCCGCCTTACGCATCATGAAAAAAAAGCGGGCCACATCCACCCCCACAAGGTCGATGAGTTCGTCGACGGTGACAAACGTCGCCTTTCTCGTCGACATCTTGACCTGCTTGCCGTCACGGGTCAGTGTCACAAACTGGTGCAGAATCACCGTCACCTTGGACGGATCGTAGCCGAGTGCCTGCACACCGGCCAATACATCCGGCACAGTTGCTATATGATCGGAGCCGAAAATATCCACAAGCCAGTCGAAATTCCTGCGGAACTTTTCTAGATGGTAGGCAATATCGGGCAATCTGTAGGTCGGTTCGCCGGAACTCTTGATGATCACCCGGTCTTTTTCCTGCCCGAATTCGGTGGTTTTAAACCAAAGTGCACCATCCTGCTCGTACACGAGGCCCTTCTCCCGCAACTCGGCCACCACCGATTCGATATGGCCGTTCTCATAGAGAGATTGCTCGTTATAATAATTATCAAAGGCAATCCCCATACGGGAGAGGGTGGCTGAGATGTCTGCGAAAATCATCTGCTCTGCCTTGTCCTTAAACGGTGTAACATCCTCATGGCCTTTCAATGAATCGCCCACCTCGTTATAAAGAGCCTGGGCAATCTCTTTAATGTACTCACCTTGATAGCCATCCTCAGGGAAGGGATGTTCGACGCCGAGCAGTTCCAGATACCTGGCACGAGTTGATTCTCCCAATACCCGCATCTGTCTACCGGCGTTATTGTAATAATACTCGCGAAAGACCTGATGACCAACAGTCTCAAGCAGTCTCGCAATGGCATCCCCTAAAATAGCCTGGCGACCGTGGCCGATGCTGAGCGGTCCCGTAGGGTTGGCGCTGACGAATTCGACCATGACCCGCCGGCCACCGCCTATATTCGAACGCCCGAAATCATTACCCTTGGCCAAGACTATCGGAATCACTCCCTGCCAAACGGAAGGCCGGATATGGATATTGACAAAGCCCGGTCCCGCAACTTCAAGATGGTCGACAAAATGGGTCTCTTTCTCCAACAGTTGCACCAGCACGGTTGCGATATCGCGCGGCTTTCGTTTTTCGATGCCCGCGAGCACCAACGCCATATTGGTGGAAAAATCGCCCTGTCCTTCATGTTTGGGCACCTCAACCGTATATCTGCCGGCACCCTGATCGGACCAGAAGCCGTTTTCAACACCCTGCCGAAAGCAGGCATCAAGAATTGATTTCAACTGTGAACGGATCATATTTCTTCGTCTTTATACATTCTTTCATTGTTATTACCGATCAGACACAGCACTTCGTAGCTGATGGTACCAGCCCACCCGGCTATCTCATCGGCGGAAATGGTGTCATCTCCCTGGGTTCCCAGCAATACCACCTCGTCGCCCGGCCGGACGCCTTCGATTTCGCTTATATCCGCCATGCAGATATTCATACAGATCCTGCCCCGAATGGGGGCTCGTCGTCCGCCAATCAGGACCTCGGCACGATTGGAAAGGCTGCGCATATACCCATCCTCATATCCAACCGGGATAACAGCCAGACGCATCCTCTGCGGGGTAATATAAGTATGGCCGTAACTTACTCCGGCGCCCTTGGCCACTGTCTTCACCTGAATCACTCGGGAGGCAAAGGTCATTGCCGGCACCAGCTTCTCTCCTGAAGCACGGTTCCTTCCCTTCGTACCATCCGGATAATACCCATAAAGAGAAATTCCCGGTCGTACCATTTCACAGCAGGTTTCGGGAAAGTTGAAGATGCCGCCGGAATTTGCTATATGCCGCACTCCTTTGAAACCTGCTACTTCTTGCTCACATGTCTTGGCAAAGATATCATAACACGTTTTGGTATTTGCTGATGTCACATCATCCGATTGGGGAAAATGGCTGAGAATCCCGGAAAGAAAAACCCCAGGCAATACGTCCAGATGCCCGAGAAATGCCTCAACATCACCGGGTAAAACTCCCAGCCTGCTCATCCCGGTGTCCACTTTCAGATGCACACCGACATCTTTCCCTGCTTTAGCTGCTGCCAGTGAAAGGCGATCGAGCGTCTCGACGGTAAAAACCACCGGGGTCAGATCATGCTCCACGATCAGTTCCACATTATTATCGGAAACACCCATCATTACGAAGATCTCGCCCTGGATTCCCGCCTTGCGCAGCTGCAGGGCCTCACCTATTTCAGCAACACCAAAAGTTCTGCAACCCACAAGCTCCAATGAGCGGGCTGTTTTTATCATGCCGTGACCGTAGGCATCGGCCTTTATCATGGCGAGGATCTTCGTCGAGTCGCCTGCCACCTGCCGGATAATCGAATAATTTTTTTGCAGGGCCCGAGGGTTAATGGTTACTCGGTTATAAGAATGGGCATTCATTTCGCAAGCCTCTTATCCATATCATTAGGAAAATTCATCAACCATGAAACCAGCATCTCCAGGCATGTCTGCTGGAAAGGAAAAGAGCCCAACCGATCGTCATATATAAAAGACCGAGCCAGGAGGAAGGCAGGGAAGAATGACGCAAGATGATGCCGGCTGCCATCATAACCATTACCAATATCCAGGTCTTATACGAATAAACAGCACCAATGCAGGTTCCATCCGCCAGAGTCAAAATGCGATCCAGTCCTCTTTTTGCCGTCTTATCAAGAACCAGAACGGATTTAAGACTCCCCAGTACAAACGCCGGGGCAACCAGCCACAGACGATGCGAACCTACCAACCATAAAATCGCTCGCGTCATCAGGAGGATGCCGATGGCCGTCCACAGAATCGCCGCCAGAATAAGATGCACGTTTTGTGAAACTCCTGGCTTGAATCGAACGAGGGTCTTTTTGAACATGCTCAACACTTGGAAACAAAATAAGCCCATCCCCCATTTTCGGGAGATGGGCTTATCATTAAGCCTGATACCGCAGGAGTTATACCTCCGTTACGGTAATTGCGCCTTCAGGACATACTTCGACGCAGGTCTCACAACCGAGGCACTCGTCAACTTCAAC
This sequence comes from Desulfocapsaceae bacterium, assembly GCA_046704745.1. Classification (GTDB taxonomy): domain Bacteria; phylum Desulfobacterota; class Desulfobulbia; order Desulfobulbales; family Desulfocapsaceae; genus CAWGGS01. The sequence goes on from JBJKRL010000147.1 coordinate 86,879, forward strand.
GGGCTCGGACTTTCCGTCTTCAATTTCAAAAACCTGGGCAGGACAAGCATTAA
>JBJKRL010000148.1:0-78393 GCA_046704745.1 Desulfocapsaceae bacterium
GGTTCAGTGTTGTAACACATTGCGTTCGTAATTGCTCCTGCAACTTGTCGGGGATCTTGCAAGGTTATCTTTTCAGATAAACCTCGCTATGATGACCGGATGGGTGAACGATGTCAAGGGGAAATTAAAAACGAGCGGGCAAACAACGGGATGATTTTGCCTTTCATCTCTTTGTAAACAGGGCGTAAGATGGAACGTGTTTATCATCGACAGGACCATAGCGACTGATTAAGTGGTGCGGTTTCGTAAAATGTGGAAATTTAATATGTTTGAATATTGGACAATTGACGATTCATTCCAACAAGAGGAAAAGTAGATAAAGATGTCAATCGAGGAAGCACGTAAGGTTTTCTTAATTGAGGAACAAGGTTTGACCGCAGTGAGGGAACGTATCGGGGAAGAATTCATCGATGCTGTGAATCTTATTTTGGGTTGTCCAAGCAGATTGGTAATAACGGGAATCGGCAAATCCGGAATAATCGGTCAGAAGATCGCGGCAACGTTCAACAGTACCGGCACCCCCGCCTTTTTCCTGCATTCGGTTGAGGCGATGCATGGAGATCTCGGAATGGTCATGCCGACAGATGTGATCATTGCCATATCGTATTCCGGCGAAACCGTAGAAATTACTTCTTTAGTGACCAGTCTGAAAAAAAAGGGGATCTCAATCATTGCCATGACAGGTGATTTGAGATCAACACTGGCCAGATCTTCCGATATAGTCCTCGATGTTTCAGTTCCCCGAGAGGCCTGTCCGCTTGGGCTTGCGCCTACGGCAAGCACCACTGCAACTCTAGCGATGGGTGATGCTTTGTCGGTGGTCCTCCAGAATAGAAAAAAATTTCAGGAAGCGGATTTTCGCAAGAACCATCCCGGCGGCAGTTTAGGCGACAGGTTAAAGGTCAAAGTGGAAGAGGTCATGTTGACCGGAGAGGAGATCCCGGTTGTCGAAAAAGCCAGTCCGGCCCCAAAGGCCATTCAGATACTCAACGAGAAGAATCTCGGTGCCGTTATCATTGTGAATGGGAATCAACAGATTACAGGTATCGTAACCGATGGAGATATTCGTCGCGCCATTGCGGGGGGCCGTGATTTTAACGGATTGAAAGCAAAAGATATAATGACAATGGATCCCATTACCATAGACAATGAAAAACGGGCGGCCGATGCATTAAGTATCATGCAACATCATGAAATCACAGTCTTGCCCGTGGTTGATCGTGAAAGAAAAATGGTAGGTATCCTTCACCTTCATGATCTTTTGGGAAAAGGCGAATTTCGTTTTCTTGTTTAATCCGGATTTCTCATGCGATGAAATATCGGTTGAATACCTTTAAAGATATTTCCCTGCATGCCGGGATAATTGTTTTCATTAAAGGAGTCAATCATGTGCCAAATGAGTGCTGTGGTGGAACACGATGGAGAAATAGAACTTATTATGGAAAACATCACCAGGCTGGATGTTTTGGCAGGAGGGGTAAAAATCAGCTCCCTCTTTGAAGGAGAAACGGAACTTGCCGAAATGGCAGTCCATCATATCGATTTTTTGGCAGGGAAGGTGTTTTTACAAAAATCCCCGCTAACCATATAAATTGGAGAAGGAACATGAAACAGGTTGAGAAACTGCGGGTCTTGTTACCGCATTGGATCGAGCATAATCTTGGCCACGGGGAGGAGTGCCGGAAATGGGCGGCTGTTGCCAGGGAGGAAGGGCAAGAAAAGATTGCTGAACATATAGATAATGCCGTAACAGCCATGATTGAAGTCAATAAGCTGTTGGAGTCTGCCTTAAAGGAAGCGGGTGGTCCTGCTCAGGGAGAGGGAAGCGATCACCATCACCACCACCATGGGCATTGATGCCGGATTTTCAGAAACAAGAGAGAAGAGATAGGCCTTTTTTCCTCTCTCTTGTTTTGTTGTCATCGTTAGTGGAGATAAGGGCGAAGAGTTGTATCCCCATATGATGGACTACGCCGGTATGGTCCTTCGAGTTTTCCCAAAGTACACTATTTCCGGATCAGTTGTTCATTGGGCGTTGCTGTAAAACTCCCATTTCTTGTTGCTCGTATCGTAGGTATAAAACATGATCACTCTTAATGGATTCCCTTGTCCTCTGTCAACACATTCAAGTTTATAGAGTAGCTTTTCTCCCATTTTTTTAACAAAGATTGCCTTGGGATCTGTTAATAAACTCAATTTAGTGACGGGATAATTTTTCTTTACGATATCTTTGTAATTATTTGTCAGATAGTCGATTCCTTGCGAGATAAGTTGGTTGTTTTGCACTTCCGCAATACGAAGATTGATCTCCTTGATGATCTGTTGAAAGTATTCTTCCCGGCTGAATGGGCTCTTTTTTACCGTTTCTAGAGTGGCCTGAAGTTTGCTGATAGCCTGTTTGCTTTTTTGGTCTTTAAGCAATCTCGCCACATCCTGATTATCTCTGATGACTGATGCCTGGAGCATGATTCTCGAAAGTTTTTTTCTGTTCTCTTCGGAACTTTCCTGTTTCAGGAGCGCACCGTTTTCTTTCAGCAAATCTATGGCGGATTCATAGAGCTGGATAGCATGGTCCCACTGTGATTTGTCGAAGGCGTTCTTCCCTTGTTCAATTGTTGCGTAGAGGGTGGCTTTTAATTTCAATTCAGAGAGAGCGGAAAGTTCGGAAGGAGGAATGTGTTGCGAAATTTTTCCGAAATCGATAGCTTGTATATAAAGCGTTTTTGCCTGTTGCCAGTCTTGCTTTGCAAAAGCCGCATCACCTTCTTTTTTTAGACTTGAAAACTTTGCTTGGGAGAGCAGAGGTGAAATGGCTTGAAGCAGAGGATTCTTCTGGGTATCGTCCAGGGATTTTGCTTCTTCTGCCGCTTTTTCAAGTTTCACTATCGCATCGGCGATTTTTCCTGATTCATAAGATTTCTTGCCCTCTTCAAAGAAGAGGTGTGCCTGGGTTAGGGCCAAATCTTTTCTGACTTGTACGACCTTAGCCGGGTCATCAACTCTAACGGATTGAACCCGCTCAGCTATATCCAGTGCACGTTGATAATGTTGCTTGGCCTTTTGCCAGGATTGATTACTTACGAAGGCATCACCTTGTTCCATCGCTTTGACAAAGGCTGTTAAAGCTTTTTTCTCTTCTTTAGGTATAAACCTGCCGTTGACAAGAATCATACCGGCAAGTCCTTGCCGCAATTTCTGCGATGATAGGGTTGTCTGTATATCATTGGAAAGAGAGATTTTTTCCTGCCCTTTTAATAGATGGATATCGGAAACCATGGACAGAGCAAGGTTGCACTGGCTCTCAGCCTCTTTAAATTTTTCAGCTTCGAGTAATGCCTTGCAGGAAGAATAAGCTGTTTTCGCTCTTTTATATTGCGAATTTGTGGAGTAAAGAAAAAAAGCGGCTAAAACGACAAGAATGAGGGCGGCACTTGCGATAATAATTGGAAGAATAGGGGCGTGTATCCTAGGTTTTTGAGTAAAAAAGGTCAACTGGTTTTGTTGTTCAGCAGCTATATCGCTGCCAATGACTGTATTTTCAGAACTTTTTTGCCTCACAGGTGATGGCTGATAACTTTTCAAGGCATCGGCAGAAACCTGGGTACGTATGAGGGCCTCTTGCAAATCAGGGTAGTCGGAGATCATCTCCGACAGAAGATTAAACTTTTCAAATGCCTTGTCTGGATGGTTCTGTTGCTCGAGATCCAAGCCCTGCTGAAAAATCTGTTTTGCTCTGGTCAATACCTCTTTGGCTTTGTTTTGCAAATCCTGAATAAGGGGGGTAAGATTATCCTCCGGAATGGTCTGGCTCAGACTATAGAGGGAGTAAAATCTCTTTTGTTTCGCCATCAACTTCAAGAGATCTGTATCGAAACCGGTAGCGGTTTGAAGAGAAGACATCTCTGCCGGCGCCGGCGGTTCTTCCTCAGGTGGGATGATTTCCAACTCCGGTTCCAGTTCATGAAGGGTATTGATTTCCAGAGTCTCCAGGTCCGAAAAGGTATCCGTCCTAGGGGATGAAGCCTGTTGCCTCTCAGACTCTAAAAAAATATCCACCGGTTCAAAGGGCAAGCTGTCGTGATGCTGCTTATACCAAATGACAGCCTCTTCATTAAAGGCGTTAACGACTGAAAAAACCTTGCCGTAAATCATGCGGCCAATATGGAATATCAATTCGCTGAGGGTACTTTCCTTTTTCCAGAAATCGCCTATACATATAGCCGCTTGATCGAAATCAGGATGATAGATGGGAGAAATAGGTTTACAATTTGGCGGAAAATGGGGAAAACCGAAAGGAATGCTTATTACTATAGAGTGATGCGAAGATTCAATGACCTCCTTTTTTTTGTTCTGATGCAGGCCTTTGATGTGATACGTTATTTCGTATTTATCCGGTGGCTCGCCTTCGAGCGGTTCCACCGTAATATAACGGTTGTCAGCAAAGTGTTCATTGATTTCCTGAAAAATTGCTTCAAGTTGTTTGGTCCCGATGCCCATAGGAAATCACCGACTAAGGTGTTCGAAAGTGAAGTGAAGTATCTGCCGCAAGCCGCTCCGGTTTTGCTGAAACAATGAAAAGATAGCAGAATTATGTTTAAATAACAAAAACAAATTCATACTATTTCGCTTTTATGGAATCATTTAAAGCAGTATTCAAAATAATAGAAAACAACAACTGTCCGTTGTACGAGCTTGAGGAACGTTTGGTCCTATCGGATAAGTCCTTAACCTTTCCCAAAGATAAAGAAGGATGTTTGATCCTTGTCCGGGAAATGACTCAACTTCTTTTTAAACTTCTGGATGAAGCGGAGGGCGCATCCTCTGAAGAAGAGAAACCTGTGGTGTTTACCTGCAGTGGCTGCAAAGGACTTATAAAATTTATTCGAGAAGATTTCTCGCAAGAAGATCTTCTTGTGACATCCCCATGTACTTCTGAAGAAAAAAATCTTCTCACGCTGATATCGGACTTTCCATTGGTTCGAACCTTACCCGAAAATCAATTAAAACGATTTATCAGTTGTCTCGATCAACGGACTGTCGAAGCCGGTATGTATCTTATCCAAAAAGGAAAGGTCAATCAAAATATCTACATCCTAATGTCGGGCGAGGTCAGTGTGGAAGATGATATGGTGAAGATTTCAACCTTGAAAAAAGGCGATGTCTGCGGGGAAATGAGCTATTTCGGCAATAATATAGCCAGTTCATCAATAAGGGCAACCGAGACAACGAAGGTTCTGAGCATAAGCGGTGAAGATTTCGGGAGATTGCTAAAGGAAGTCGCTTCGGTCCAGCTTTTCATGGCCAAACTGCTGGCTGAAAGATTGGCCAATGCCAATGCAGCCCGAACGAGGGAATTTGAGGACAGTATGCATGGACGTATCAGAGATATGGCACCTGCAGAGCTTTTCCAGATATTCCATCTGAATAAAAAGACAGGTGTTCTCGCTCTTGAGCTGGCAAACGGCGATGCCAAGGTCTCGTTCCGTGAGGGATGTATCATAAACGCGAGCTATAGAGACTTGAATAACCAAGAGGCGATATTTGCCATACTTGCGGAAAAGGAAGGCATCTACAGGTTCAATGTCGGCCTGTCACCCAAGGAAATGAAGGCGGCGGAGATTGGAGATTTTATGATGCTGCTGATGGAAGGAGTCAAAAGGGTTGACGAGGGAAAAGGGTTCTATTCCGCTAACTCGTGGTAACTTGGATCTATTGATTGAATGGTGGCAGAGAAAAGATCTCCATAAAACCGGAGACATGATACTCAGCCGGAAGACCCGGGTTTTTATAGGCGATTAGCTGTACGCCGGCAGCTTCTGTATGCTGCCTGTCAACGATTGAATCACCTATATATATCGCCTCATCGGGGCGATGATTGAAATATTCCAGAATTTCAATCAAGGCATCGGGTGCCGGCTTAGGCAATCTGGAATTATCTGCGGTCATAACCTTGTCAAAGTATTTCTCAAGCTGGAACTCCCTCAACAGCGGTCGCATGGTGGTTGTCCGGTTGGTGGATATGGCCAGATGGAATTTTGATTGCGCATGCTCAAGAAAGGGGAGCAGATCTTCTTCCATATGCATGTATCGGAAAAATGGTGTATAATCTAGCTGCTTCCTGTATAGCTGCACTTCGGACAGATCCTGCTCCGGATACTTCCGGAAGATATGCTTGACCGATAGGGTTACATTATGCATATGGACGTAATCCAATTCGTCTGCATCCATAATGGGTCTGCCGAAATGCAAAAGGAGATGATTGTAATATTCACGATTTGCCATCCGTGAGTCGAACATCACTCCGTCACAGTCAAAAACAATAAGTTTGATCATCATAGATAAAATAGGCTCATACCGGCCTTTATTCGTCCCCGAAAAGCTCTTTTTTCAGCCAATCTAATGCAACAAGCAGGAGTGCCTCATCATCATCCAGCTTCTTTTGCCAAGAGATGTAAAAAGAGGTATGGCCCAGCTCGTTTCGTTTAATCATTTCTCTAAATGTATCAAGGTCATACAAGGATGTAATGAAGATATCGGATTGTTTCTCCGTCAATATCATACCTTGGCGTATTTTTTCGTGCTGAAGAATGCTGCCTACTGCATCATTGAGCACATTATAAGAGTCAAGCCCCTGGTCATGTTCGTATTTTTTGGGCGTATGGTTCTGGGGTTCATTGAAGCCACGGCAGTGGTTTTCTTTGAGAAGGACATAAAATTCTTCCATGGTATTTCTGTTGGTCAGTACAGCGGCTCGGCCAATGGGATAAGCCCGGCAGGCTCCCGGCCGGTCTTCATAGACATTACACCCTCGTGATGAGACAAAGACGCAGCTTGCATTACCGTCGTCGATCATGGTCAGGTAAAGACGAGGGAACGCATCTTTTTCTTCTCTTTCAATAATTACATGCTTTTCAAGAAAAGATGAGGAGGTAAGCCCCGTCGCCTTTTTAAGGCGGAGCACATCATAAGGGGTCAAGGCCAGTTCCAGTTCCCTGCAACAATGGGTAAAACAGGAAATTCCTGCATGGCACCTGAAAGAAAAGGTGTCGTTTGGACCGATGCGTTTGACGTTATGCGGCAACATTTGGCAATGTACGGAATCTTTTAGAAAACAGGAATTAATTTTTTTCCCAGAGACTCAAGATCGGACTGGCGACAAATATCGATGAGTACGTTCCGATGATAATTCCGATTAAAAGGGCAAAGGAGAAATCATGGATCACCGAGCCGCCGAAAAGATACAAGGCCAACACACTTAAAAATGCCGTAAACGAGGTAACGATTGAACGGGCCAGTACCTGGTTGACGCTTTCATTAATAACTTTGAGTATGGAGGGCTTTTCCGATTTTTTCATGTTTTCGCGGATGCGATCAAAGACGACCACGGTATCGTTAAGGGAATAGCCTGCCAGAGTAAGTAAGGCCGTTACTATCAGCAGGGTCATTTCTTTGTGTAAGATCCAGCAAACACCGAGGACGGCAAAGACATCGTGGAAAGTGGCGATTGCCGCCCCAATTCCGAAACTCAGATTAAATCTGAACGCCAGGTAGATGATAACCCCGGCCATAGAAAGAAAGATTGCAAGTATTGCATCGTTGCGCAGGGCGGCACTAACGGAAGACCCGATTTCAGACTGGCTTTCCAGGGTGAATTTTTTGTCTGGTAATTTAGTTCTAAGGATTTTGGTGATCTGATCACTCAGGTTTTCGGTCACGGTTTTCTTCGCAACCTTGGTTTTAATCATCAAGCGGTGTTCATTTTCCACCTTTTGCAGATCTGCATCTTTAAAGGGACTGTCGTTGAAAGCTGCTCGGACTTCTCCCATGGAGAAGTTCTGCTGTGCTTTGTACTGCAGCAGAGATCCGCCGGCAAAGTCGACACCCATGTTGGCATTCCCCATGAGAATCTCGATAAATGCTATCACTCCCAAGAGCACAAGCGCACCTGAGAAGGCAAAGGCAATCTTACGCAGTTTCATGTAATCGAGGTTTGGGCGTTTGAAAAACTGCATGTAGTGGATTTTTTTTATTCTCTTAAATGAGGTCAAACTGTCGAATATCCAGCGTGAGCAGTTGATTGAGGTAAAGAGGTTGAAGATGATGCCCAGAGAAAGGGTGATGGCGAAACCTTTGATTGGGCCTGTGCCGAAAAGAAACAGGGCCAGGGCTGTGATCAGGGTGGTTACCTGGGCGTCGATAATGGTAAGAAAGGCCTTATTAAACCCGCCGTCAATACCTGAAATAACGGATTTCCCTAGCGCAAGTTCGTCGCGCATCCGCTCAAATATCAGGACGTTGGAATCGACAGCCATGCCGATGGAAAGTACGATACCGGCAATACCGGGCATGGTAAGGGTTGCACTGAGTACGGCAAGACCCGAAAAGAGAAAGAGGATATTGAGCACCAGGGCAAAATTGGCAATGACGCCTGAGAGGCGGTAATAGATAAACATGAAGCCGACAACAAGGATGGAGCCGAGAATACCGGACAAGATACCCTTATGGATGGAATCTTGTCCCAAGCTGGCACCCACCGTCAGATTCTGGATGATGTCAACGGGAGCGGGCAGGGCACCGACTCGCAGGACGATCGCCAGATCCGTTGCCTCTTCATGGGTAAAACTTCCGGTAATCTGAGCCGAACCTCCCAGAATCTTCTCCTGTATCACAGGAGCAGAGCGAACAATACCATCGAGGATAATGGCCAGTCGTTTTCCCACGTTTTTTTCGGTTACATTGGCAAAGACCCTTGTCCCGCGGCCGGTGAATTCAATACTGACATACGGTTCATTAAACGTGCCTCCGATTCTGACCTGGGCGTCTTTGATCATGTCACCGGTGAGCAGGATTTTGTTCTGCAAAAGCAGAGGAACGGTTGTCTCGCGTTTGGTGTTCGGGTCGACGGTTTTCTCAAAGTAAATGGATGTGTCTTTGGGCAGAAGATTTTCCACGGCACGGTTAAGAACCTTTGTGCTTTCTCCTTTATGCCATTTCCCTGAAGATTCGGCTTGTTGGATAATTTCGGGGAGGTTAATGCCGGCGGAATCGGCGACGAGCTTGAATTCAAGCTGGGCGGTATCGCCAAGGAGTTTAATGGCGCGCTTGGGGTCCTTCACTCCGGGGAGCTGTATGACTATCTGGTCGTCTCCCTGGCGAACGATGACCGGTTCGGCCACACCGAATTGGTCGATCCTGTTGCGAAGAATCTCAAGGGACTGATTCACCGCGTTTGTATTGATGAAGTTGATTTTGTCTTTTGATAAAGACAGCAAAATACGGGGAAAACTGCCCTCCTTGGCCTCTATTTCGGCTTTGATGTCAGGATCGTCTTTGACGATTTTTTTGATTTTTTCTACGGCATTGGTGTTGGGCAGAGTAAAGACAAGGGTACCGGGCTTTGCCGATTTGGTTTGAACGATGCTGATCGATTCTTCAGCAAGCCTTTCTTTTAGGTCGTTTGCTGCAAATTCCAAAGAATTCTGAGCGGCCTTATCGAGATCGACTTTTAGAACCAGATGCATACCGCCTTGGAGATCAAGCCCCAGATGGAGTCCGCCGGGTGCCAGATACTTTTTCCACCATGAAGGCGTGGCCGAATAAAAAGACGGAACTATGGTCACGACGGCTGTGATGATTAAGAAAAAAACCAAGCAAAGCTTTAATTTCAATGAGGTGTTCATGTCTCTCCTCGGAGGCTTCTGGAAATATGATTTGTACCCCTTTTCGGGGAGTCAGCTTGGATTTCTCGTAAGAAATCTGGAGTAGCGCCTGCAGCGGCGTATAATAATTACGATAGCTTCGCGATTATACCTCAAAGCTTGAATCTTGCAAGGTTGAGCAGGAAATTAATGTTGAAAAGGCACTTATTTGGGAAAAGTTGTTTCTACTTACCAGGGGTTCAAACTTTTGGAGGCGAAACCGATATCCTAAAGGCAGCCTTAAGATTTTGAGTTTATAGATGCGGCAAGACATCCGGCACCGAAGCCGTTATCAATATTAACGACAGCCAAACCGGGAACACAACTGTTTAACATTCCAAGCAATGCAGTTATACCGCCAAATGCCGTACCATAACCGATGGAAGTCGGAACCCCGATTACCGGGCATCCGACCAATCCTCCGACAACACTGGGAAGCGCACCCTCCATTCCGGCCACGACGATAATAACGGAGGCGCTTCTGAGCATGTCATAATGGTCAAATAGGCGATGCAGTCCTGCAACGCCTACGTCATAAAAAGATTCAACCGGGTGGCCCAGACTTGATGCCGTAAGTTTAGCCTCCTCGGCGATCGGGATATCTGAAGTTCCGGCACAGAGGACGACAATGGAGCCATGATGCTCACTTGGCGAAAGCTTTTTGGGGTTGCCGGTGAGAAGACGGGCCTTGGGATGGTATTGGAGCCCCGGAACAGCGGCCTGGACCTCCTCTGCTTTATCGGTATCGATCCGGGTTGCTATAAGAACAGCACCCGAGGCTAAGATGGTGGAAGCAATTGCTGAAATTTGCTCGGCGGTTTTCGACTCGCCATAGATAACCTCGGGCACGCCGGTCCGAATGGCTCGTTGATGATCAATACAGGCATCTGTAATACGTTCAGAGGGAAAGCCTTCAAGCTGACCGGCGGCCTCTTTCACAGCTAACGAGCCGTTTTTTACGGAAAAGAGCAATTCGATAAGTTGCTTGTGGTCCATGGAAGAGAGAATTAAGAGTTTATAAAAAGATGAAAATTCCAGGAAAACAAAATGAGTGAACACTAACATGATTTGGATAGCAGGTAAAGCGGATTTGTCGGAGTTTACAGTTGAGCCCAACTCTGAAAATATGCTACATTTTGCAAAACTCATTGAAAGCCTCAACGAAACAGGTGAAGATTAACAACGTAAAGCCATACGAGACTGACAAGAGTCGTATGGAACACAGCATCTTTACAAAGTCGGTTTCCGTCTTTGTTGAAAGAAATGGATGTGATACCAAAGTGACACTTTATGTGGTGAGCTGGTAATGGGAATTCTTCCGCCCTATATACACTACTTACTTTCCACGGATGCCTACCCTCATCCTATAGGAAAAATCAAATTGATTCAGACGCATATCTCTTATGTCGTACTTGCGGGAGACTATGTTTATAAATGGAAAAAGCCCGTTGACTTCGGATTCCTCAATTTTTCCACCTTGGAGAAAAGAGAGTTCTATTGCAGGCGTGAACTGGTCCTCAACCGCCGCCTTTGTCCGGATCTGTATCTTGAACTGGTCACCGTCAATCTTATCGATGGACGATATTCTCTTGAAGGGCCGGGGCAGGTGGTGGAATATGGTATCAAGATGGCCCGAATGCCTGAGAACCGAATGATGACAAAAATAATTGAAGCAGGAAACTTGTCCAAGAAACATCTCGATGGGATCATTGAGGTGTTGATTCCCTTTTATCAATCGGCAGAAGGCGGCGGGTACATCAATGAATTTGGTCGTGCGGAGGCTGTTGCTAAAAATGTGCTGGAAAATTTTACTCAATCCGAAGGGTTTATCGGTAAAGGGAAGTTGACCCTCCAAACATTTGAGAAGATCAAGCAGTATTCGCTAAATGTTCTCTCCGATCGCAACCGATTTGATCGTCGGATTGCAGCCGGACGGATACGAGATTGTCACGGAGATCTCTATTCGGCCAATATCTGCCTGACCGATAAAGTTTATATCTTTGATTGTATCGAGTTTAATGAACGATTTCGCTATACTGATGTGGCTGCCGATATTGCTTTCTTGGCAATGGATCTTGATTTTCATGGTCTTTCGGACCTTTCCTCCTATTTTATTCATCGTTTTATAGCAGAATCGGGCGATGAACAGCTCTTGGAAATGCTTAACTTTTATAAATGCTATCGAGCCGTTGTCAGAGGGAAAATTGGTCTCTTTACTGCAAAAGACCCCTCCGTTGCCCCTGAAACGGTAAAGACCTGCCTGAAACAGGCAGGAAGATATTTCAAGCTGGCCGAAAGGTACAGCGAGGGCTAGGGGAAGCGATATGCAGAGAGGAAAGCGGTTGCTGGTCTTTTTCGGGATGATAGCCTCCGGAAAGTCCTATCTTGCCATGGCCTGTGCCAAGAAATGGAACTGTGTTTACCACAACTCGGATATTGTCCGAAAGCAGCTTGCGGGTTTGGCCTCCGCTGCCAAGAGGGAATATAACGGCTATGAAGAAGGCATCTATAGCAGTGAATTTTCCCGGCGTACCTACGATGCCCTGATCGATCTGGCCCGGCAGGATCTTGCAGGGGAAAACAATGCCTGTGTTATCCTGGATGCCTCCTTCCAGTCATGTAGAGAGAGGCAGCGCATCTGTTTTGAATTCGGCGCTGAGTTCAAAATCCTGTTCGTCCATTGTCAATGTAATGAAACTGTTTTGAAGAAGAGATTGGACAAGAGACTTAAAGATCCGGAGGCGGTCTCTGACGGACGATGGGAGATCTATCTGAAGCAGAAGGAACGGTTTGAACCGCCGGTAGAATTATCGGTCGAGCAACTTTTAACTTTGGATACCGATCGGCCTCTTGCCAAATTAGTCTCTTTGCTTGAAGATAAAATAGGTGTATAAACAAAAGATCGCTATACCAAGATTTACGGAAAGGAAGACCTATGTATACACGAATTTATATTTTGAGATTTCCTAAAGACACCAGTGAACAGCCTTTTATCTACCAACTGGTGAAGCAGTACGATATTGAGTCCAATATACTGAAGGCAGATATTCTGCCGCACCGGGAAGGGATGATGATCCTTGGCCTGAAAGGAAGCAAGAACAATGTTAAGGCAGGTCTAGAGTACCTGCAAAGTTTCGGCGTACGGGTCGAGCGCCTGGCGGCGAGTATTCGACGCGACGATGAGAAGTGTTTTCAATGCGGCGCCTGCACGGGAATTTGTCCTTCCGGAGCCTTGACTATTCGTCGGCCGGAAATGGCCGTTATTTTTGACCCGGATAAATGTACTGGCTGCGGGCAATGTGTCACCATCTGCCCGGTCAGGGCAATGGATGTCTCGCTGGGGCAGGATTGGGCCTTCGCTGATGGGGGGATGGCTTAGCTTAATTGCTGTCCTTTTTCCCATTGGAAGTATCAAAGGATTTGGAGTGGAAGAAGCTTTTCCAACTCGGAAGCGAGAGATCGGCAAACCAATCCATGATACCATAATGGGGTGGATTACCGGCTTCAATTCTAGCCAGGAGTTTTTTGGCCCGCGGAGTGATCATCGCGTTTGGATACGTGGTAACGAGGTATTTCAACCGGGTTGCGGCCTGTTTGTATTTTCCGGTTCTTAAATAAAATTTGACCACAAAGTATTCGTGGTTAACAAGAAATTCCCTGGCCGCCCTTATTCGCGCTTTGGCCTCATCTGTATATGGCGAAACAGGATATGCCCGCAACAACTGGGAAAAATCCTGAACTGCCTGGATGGCTCCTTCCGGATCCCTGTCGATGGTATCGATACGATTATAATTACACATCCCTTTTTGATACATCACATATGGCATGGCCTCATTAGTGGGGTGTCTTTCTTCAAATTGCTTGTAATAGAGGAGTGCTTCACCATATTTTTCCAGGTAGTACTTGCAGTCTGCCTCTTTAAGTTCCGCAAGGATGGCCTGACGGCTGAAAGGATATTTGTCGAGGATTTCGGTGAAGTATTTTTCCGCCGTGTCATATTTCCCTACATTGAATGCGTCCAAGCCTTCTATGATGAGGGCTTCAGGCTGCTTATGAATGTTGACGTCTTTGTCGCTGGAAAAGTTGAACATATTTTTAATGGTTGCACATCCGGATAGAGAAAGAGGCAACACTATTGCCCAGAGGAGAACAAGGCGAAGTAGACTTTTGCGGACGTCAAAATAGGGGGTTTTTTTTATACGTGATTGCATGGTCGGATGAAATTGGAAGGATGGCTTTCCGGGTAAGAATTTTCCGGAAAGTCCTTTTCCACCTGCTCACTGGGGAAATCCCGATAAAACCGGAATGCAATAAAAGCTTCTCTATGTTTCTTACAAAGCTTTGTTGATAAGGCTTACTAATTGGGCTTTACCCACAGCTCCGGTAATCTGGTCGACAACCTCACCGTCTTTAAAGAGAATTAAGGTCGGAATTGCCCGAATACCGAATTTCCCTGGGGTTGCAGGATTGTCATCAACATTCATCTTATAGACATTTATCTTTCCGTCGTATTCGGCGGCCAGATCTTCAACGACCGGTCCAATAGCCTTGCATGGTCCACACCAGGGAGCCCAGAAGTCTACAAGAGAGGGTAGTTCAGAGCCGATTTTGGCGTCAAACTCAGAATCAGTTACCTGTTGGACTTTGTCGCTTGCCATTGTATATCTCCTTAAAGATAGGGGTTGAAATATTTAAAATCTTAAAACAATAAGATTCGCTGGACATGTGATCGGATCGGGAAGTAATCGCCGCCTAGTTTACCTTCTGTACAGGGACAAAACAAGTAAAATGTTCTCGTAAAAACACGTCCGGGGCCATCTTTAGTCAGTCATCTAATTTGTGCACGATACCAGTAAAGGTCAAGAGAGGAAACGTGTTTGACAGCATTTCCTCTTGCATGCTATATTCATAAACTTTCCTGAGCAAATTAAATATCTAGACCAGGAGTCACTAATGAAAACGAGTACTTCCGGAAAAATGTTTCAAAGGGCTATGACATTGATTCCAGGTGGGGTCAACAGTCCTGTCAGAGCCTGCCGATCCGTAGGATGTGATCCGTTGTTTATAAAGAAGGCAGCAGGCGCAAAACTTGTCGATGTTGACGGCAATGAATTTATCGATTTTGTCGGATCATGGGGGCCTATGATACTTGGGCATACGCATCCTGCAATATTGGATGCGATTTGCCATGCTGCGGCAGATGGAACCAGTTTCGGCGCTCCGACTGAGGCTGAAATAGAGCTGGCTGCTCTGGTGGTAGAAGCGGTTCCTTCAATCGACAAGGTCCGATTTGTCAATTCGGGAACTGAAGCAACAATGAGCGCCGTTCGACTTGCCAGAGGTTACACCGGAAAAAAAACAATTATAAAATTTGATGGCTGTTATCATGGCCATGCCGATTCCTTTCTGGTCAAAGCCGGTTCCGGTGTCTTGACCTTGGGGATTCCCGGAAGTCCCGGTGTCCCCGAGGATATTGTGAAAAACACCGTTTCAATACCTTACAATGATTTGGAAATATTGGAAAAGACTCTTGACGAGGAGTCGTTGGATATTGCATGTGTGATTGTAGAGCCGGTGGCAGGTAATATGGGGTGTGTGCCTCCCAGGCAAGATTTTTTGGCCGGGCTCAGAAAAATGACTGCACAACGAGGAATTGTGTTGATATTTGATGAGGTTATTACCGGCTTTAGATTGTCTTACGGGGGGGCTCAGGAATATTTCGGGGTTATGCCCGATCTGACATGTCTGGGCAAGATCATCGGCGGAGGCCTACCGGTGGGCGCATATGGCGGAAAGTCTGAAATCATGGATTGCATTGCCCCTGATGGTCCCGTGTACCAGGCTGGAACACTCTCCGGCAATCCTTTAGCCATGGCCGCCGGCATTGCTGCCCTTAGCCTACTGAAAGAAAAAGGTTTTTACGCTGCGCTTGAAGAGAAGGCCTCCTGGCTGGCGGATCGTTTGCAAACAGTGGCTCAGACATGCGGCATCGAGGTGCAATTGAACAGGGTCGGTTCGTTATTGACGACATTTTTTACCTCTGAACCGGTTACGGATTTCAACTCGGCGATGACATCGGATACCAACCGCTATGCCTGCCATTATCGCCAAATGTTGAGTCAGGGGATTTATCTTGCACCTTCACAATTTGAAGTTGCTTTTATTTCAGCTGCTCACACATTAGATGATCTGGAAAAGATGGTAAAAATGACTGAATGGTCATTCAAAAAATTAAGGGAATTATAAAAAAATCGTTGACTTTGATCTGTGAGCATGCTACCAAAAGCCTGTTGTATTCTGGGGGATACCCTTAAAGTGAAGTGGTGATCGGAATGTCTGATCTGAAAGATGAATTTGTTCAGCTACTAGCACACTATGGACATGTCGGTTTTACCTTTGTCGCCTGCATTTTCATCGGTCTGTTCGGAGGGATCTTCCTTGATCAGAAGGTGTTTCATACAGCACCATGGTTTACTTTTATAGGGCTTGCATTTGGAATTGTTGCAGGCTTTAAGACGTTGTTGCAGGTCCTCTGGCGCGCCAATAAAGAAGATAAAGAGAAGGACAATAGAGGATCTCGTGGTTGAAAATTTATTATCCCTGCAGAAATTGCAGGTAATGAGTTGGATAATCTTACTGGTATCAGCAGTAGGCTCCTGGATCGTTTGCTCCTGGTCGTTTGCTTTGGCTGTATTGGCCGGCGGGGTTATATCGATCCTGAGCTTCCTGGTCTCGCAAAAAGATGTCGCTGGGTTTCTCGACTCTTTTGCCCCTGATCAGGATGAAGAAAGTGAAAAAAAGAAGATAAAAAAGATAAAAACCGGTCTTGTAATTAAGTTCTGGTTCCGATTAGTAATCATCGGCATCGTCTTATTTCTTCTTATCAGAAGTCATAAGGTGAATGTCATTGGATTGATTCTGGGCTTGTCGACGGTAATGTGTACTGTCACAATCGCGTTGTTGAACGTGGCCAGACACTATTTTTTCAGTGGGAGGAGGTAAAAGGGGTTATGGAACATCCAATACTTTTTATATCAGTTATTTTACAGGAACTGGGGCTACCGGTACCTCACGGTTTCGTCGGGCACGGAATAGTGTCACAATTGTGCTCACCGTATATGACGTATACCTGGCTGGTCATGATCTTTCTTATCCTTGTTTCTAAATTGACTCTTGGAAATCTTGAGATGATCCCCGGAAGCGGCCAGAATTTCTGGGAGGCCGTCATCGGTGGTATGGATGATTTCTTTGTTGAGAATATGGGCCGGCAGATGGCGGATGCCCTGTATCCCATGCTCGCAACCTTTTCCTTATATATCGCAGTTGCCAATCTGATCGGATTGATGCCGGGATTTATGTCACCAACGGCCAGTCTGAATACAACCTTGGCATTGACCATTATCGTATGGGTGGTCCATCATTATATCGGTTTTAAGAATCATGGTCTGAAGTACTATAAACACTTCATGGGTCCCCTTTGGTGGCTTGTTCCGCTTATGTTGCCCATCGAGGTGATCAGTAACATTGCTCGTCTGGTTTCACTCTCAGTCCGTCTTTTCGGAAACATCATGGCCAAAGAGACCCTGCTCCTGATCCTCTTTTCGCTGGCCGGAGCATATTTTGCGCCGCTGCCCATCATGTTGCTCGGTGTACTTGTCTCTTTGGTTCAGGCAATGGTCTTTGTTCTGCTGGCAGTGGTCTACTGCGCACAGGCCCAGGAACATGCTCATTAAAAGATCGATTTATTATACCACAAGGGCATAAGTTTCGTATGAGCAGGCAAACTGCTCAACTCAGCTTTATATATAGGAAGGTAGAAGAGTTTTCCTACTAAGGAAGAAGGCCAAAAATACTATTTCAAGAAGGAGAAAAAAATGACAGGTAATTTAGCGGTTGCTTTAGTTTGCGTAGGTGCTGCCCTTTCCGCCGGTCTCGCCGGTCTGGGAGCAGGTATCGGTATCGGTACCACAGGACAGGGTGCTTGTATGGGTCTGGCCCGTAACCCCGAGATTCAACCGAAGTTGATGGTTTTCATGATCCTCGGTATGGCACTTGCTGAGTCTTGTGCTATATACGGTCTGGTCATTTCCCTGATTCTGTTGTATGCTAACCCGCTCAAGAGTCTATTAGGCGTCTAAGAGTTTTTCTTTCATAGAAAGAGAGAAAAAGGCTGCAGAGCGATCTGCGGCCTTTTTCTTTTTGGCCAACCCGGATTCTTGCAGGTTAGATGAAATCATCTCTTAACTTTATACATTTACAGGATGAAGTAGTTGTTCGGTAAATTTTTTAGTTGATTACGTATAAACTTCAGCCTCATCAGCCGGAAGGGGCCAAGGACCACCTGTTTCACGGATGTCTGTGGCCTGGAAGGCCACGGTCAAGCCCCCATGGATTGGTTTATGGCGTCCCGTGAGGCAGGTGGTCCTTGGCCCCGGATTAATGGTTGAGCTTTGTAGGTAATCAGAATTTTTTATGAAATATTCAAGGTAATCCTGTTCAGTGCTAATGACTCAATTTGATTAGGGAATCGTTCCGGTAAGACAAGAGAGAAGGCGATAGAGGCATGGAAGATGATGACATTGTGATCCATCCGCGGCAGTCGCGTCGGGAAAGTCCTGTACCTGAAACAGGCCTGCTTCTGGTAAATCCAGTCGAGGCACGTTATGGTATTGAGGCAGCCTGCGCCCTAGGAGCTGAGAAACGGAATTTTTATCACTCGAATCTTTGTGTTGATACTTCAAAGGGCTACTTTGTGGCGGGGCCTGCGATCGGAGCACCATTGGCTGCCATGACAATGGAAAAGCTCATTGCCCTTGGCGCCAAGAAGATCTACCTCTTCGGCTGGTGCGGCTCGATGACGGAATCTCTTTTTATCGGAGACCTGTTGATTCCGACTTCCGCCCGAAGCGGGGAGGGAACATCGGCATACTATGTAACAGAATTCCAGCCTTCGCCTTCTCCATCTTTAACAGAGGCTTTGCGTAGTCAACTGGATGACAGGTCTTTGACTTGGTCTGAGGGATGCGTCTGGTCAACGGATGCGCCATACAGAGAAAAAAAGAGTTATCTGAAAAAACTCCACGAAGAGTATGGGGTTGCAGCCGTCGATATGGAGCATTCCGCTTTATGCAGCGTTGCTTTTTTCCGAAACATTCAATTTGCCGCTCTGCTCCTTGTCTCCGATGAAGTCTGGGGCAAGAACTGGAAACCAGGATACTCCAAACAGGAATTTAAAACTCGAAGCAGGATGCTTATAGATATATTTATACAAGAGCTTCCTCTCTAGGCATCCTATGAAGAAAATGCATGTGACCAGTCTTGGTTGTCCCAAAAATCTTGTTGATTCCGAGGTGATGCTTGGAGTTCTCGAACAAGACGGCTGGGTCATTGAATCCGAACCGCAGGCAAGTGATGTGCTGCTCGTCAATACCTGCGGATTCATTCAGCCTGCCGTGGAAGAGGCGATTGAGGCAATACTGACACTGATTGCCGTAAAGGAACAATTTCCTGAGAAATTTGTCGTTGTTGCCGGCTGTCTTGTGCAACGATATAAAGAAAAACTGAGAAGTGAGTTTCCCGAGGTTGATCTTTTCGTGGGAACGGAAAGTGTCGCCCATATAGCCGAACTTTTTGATGGTCTTATAGCCGGAAGGTTACAGAAATCTTTTCAGTTTGATGAGAGGTTTCTCATGACCTCCAAGATTCCCAGAAGGCGTGCAACCCCGTTTTTCAGGGCCTGGCTCAAAATAACGGAAGGATGCAGTAATAAGTGTGCCTATTGCATGATCCCTTCGATCCGGGGAAGCCTCAGGAGCAGAACCATTGCCGATCTGGTTCAGGAAAGCATCCGTCTGGAACAGGAAGGGGTAAAAGAGCTGACGCTTATAGCCCAGGATTTAACGGCCTTCGGCAATGAGAAAGGGGAAAAAAATCATATTACCCGATTGCTACGGGAACTTATAGACCATACAACCATTCCCTGGATTCGCTTGATGTATCTCTATCCTAGTGGAATTACGAACGAGTTGCTTGAAATCATGGCCGCGAATCCACAGATCGTTTCCTACTTGGATATCCCTTTTCAGCATGTTAGCGATCCTGTTCTGAAGCGGATGAATCGTCGCTATGGTCGTGATGATCTGTACCGATTGGTGGATACAATCCGTTCGCACCTCCCCGAGGTTGCTTTGCGGACGACTTTTTTACTCGGTTTCCCAGGAGAAACGGAACGAGATGTCCTTCTTCTCGAAGAGTTTTTAAGAGAAGCTCGAATCGACCATGTCGGTGTTTTTGCCTATGCCAATGAAGAGGGATGTGCCTCAGAGTTTTTCCCGGAGCAGTGCTCGGAAGTGGAAAAAAAAGCAAGAGTCGACCATATCCTGTCAACCCAGGCCGATATTTCCACCGAGTTGTTAAAAAAGTATATCGGTAGGGTCGAACCTGTCCTGGTCGAGGGACTGAGCAGGGAGACGGACCTTTTATTGGAAGGCAGGACGCAGTTCCAGGCGCCGGAGATAGACGGTTGTGTCCTGCTAACAGAAGGTGAAGCAACACCCGGTGAAATTGCCCTGGTTCGAATAGATGAAACGCAGGTCTATGATCTTGTAGGGGGGATCGTAAAATAAGAGAAAAAGAGCAGAATCAGAACTTCAGATGTTGAGGTACTTTTTTCACCTCAACATCTGAAGCGTTTCTCTCTTACTTCTTCCTGTTGTTATTGACTTGCTCGCGCAGGTCTTTGCCCACCTTGAAGAACGGCAGTTTTTTCGGTTTGACTTTGATTTTTTTGCCGGTTTTCGGGTTACGGCCTTCATAAGAGTCGTATTTCTTTATAACGAAACTGCCAAACCCCCGGATTTCGATACTTTCACCTTTTGCAAGTGCCTCCGTCATGGTTTCAATGACAGTATTTGTAATAGCAGCAGCTTCGCGATGAGGTATGCTGATGTCTTGCGCCAGGGCTTCAATGAGTTCTGATTTGTTCATACGTTACTCCTATTTCCGGAAGATTGGTTGCCCCCCCATGGGTACTTTGTCACTTTTTACGGGTGTGCTTCAGTTGACCGAGAGAATAAATAAAGTAATTTTCAACCTTTATGGCCAAGCGTGCTTCTTGGATCTCTTTAAATATCAGCATGTTACATGAAAAAGAGCCGGTAGAATCACCGGCCTTCCTTTATAACTGTTTAGATTTAATCAGCTATTTTTGGATTTGTAAAGAAATTTCTATAAAAAAATTTTTTTAATATCATCAGATGAGAGAATCCTGAAGGATCCGACCGGTAAATTTTTTATTAAGAGATGTCCATAAGCAATGCGTTTGAGTTGTTTTACGGGCTTGCCGATGGCTGAAAACATCTTTTTTACCTGTCTTTTCCTGCCTTCATGGATGGTAATCCTGACAAGACTCATGTTGCTTTCCCGTTTGATAATTACTGCCGTTGCCGGTGAGGTTTTTTTTCCCTCAAGCATTATTCCCTGCTCAAGGAGCTTCAAATCCCGAGGCGTCGGGTGTCCGCGCACCAGTGCCTCATAGGTTTTTTTGACCTCGAAACGAGGATGTTGAATACTTTCGGCAAGATCCCCATCGTTCGTCAGAATCAGGGCGCCTTCCGTGTCCAGATCCAATCGTCCCACGGGAAAGAGACGTGCCGAAAGACCATGCAGAAGAGAGGTCACGATGGGCCGGCCCTGCGGGTCTGAAAGCGTGGTAACATAACCGCTTGGTTTGTTTAAAAGGACGGTAATCGTTTTTTCTTTCATAGTGACCGGTTTTCCATCAAGGCAGATTTGTTGGACTTCCGGCCTGACCTGGGAACCCATGGCAGTTACCACCTTGCCGTCTACGCTTACCCGACCCTGACGGATCATCTCTTCCGCCTTGCGTCTTGAAGTGAGTCCGCATTGAGCGAGATATTTCTGAAGGCGCAAGGATTATCTCCAACGGGTGGGTATGAGGGCGGGATAGCGGGAATCGACCTTGGCCTTAGTGGCGGCATCCACTTCCAGGACATCGGTGTACCAGGGTTTCATTCGACAATCAAAGACCACAGGGGGAGTGAGTCCCACATGAAATCTGGCAACTACGGTACCGGCGGCGTGGATATCGGCTGCAGGCTCAAATCGGGTGAAGAAGGTCCAGAGAAATTCCTGCATGGAACAGGTCGCCTCCTGGGTGTTATCAACCAGGATGATCACAGGCCAGTGGCTCAAAGATTCCCATACGGGGATAATTTCGGCTAGTTTGGGACTTTCCTTGTAGCTCGTTCCTTGGAGGACCAAGGTTCCCGGCAGATAGACTTCGGGATTTGAGCATCCCGGGGGCAGAGTTCCGTTAAAACCTTTTGGCAGCTCCCGCAGCTTTTCGTTACCGAGCCCCAGCAGCATGGCTTTGGAACCCTTGTTTACCGAAGGACCGGTGTAGTCGAGAGTATCTTGCGAGACATTGGCGAAGATAAAGAGATCCTTCTCCCATTGAACGCGCTCCAGGATATGGGGCCAGAGCCTGGCGAAGTCACTAATATCGATATCCCCATCGGTGGCAATAAGAAACTTTGTCAGTGAAAGCTGTCCCTCTCCGAGGATGCGAAGTCCGCAGGCAAAAGCCTCCCGAGGATAACGGTCGGAAACTCTGGCGGCGGCAAGGCAGTGAAAACCGGTCTCGCCGTATGTCTTCAACTCTTTTACCCCCTTCATGACCAGCGGAAAAAGCGGTGAAAGAAGGTTCTGCAGGTAGTCGCCGATGAAAAAATCTTCCTGTTTAGGACGGCCTACAACCGTCGCCGGGTAAATGGCATCACGGCGATGATAGAGGTGACTGACTTGAAATACCGGGTATTCGTGCTGCAGCGAATTATAACCGTAATGATCACCAAAAGGGCCTTCCGGTCTTCTGATATGGGGCGGAACCACTCCCTTGACTGCGAATTCAGCATGTGCGACAAGTCTGTGGCCGCCTCTCGGGTCCTCGGTCATTCCCAGTTTGTCGCCCAGAAGCAAAGAGGTCAAAATGAGTTCTGGGATATCCTCAGGCAATGGCGCAATTGCTGCAAGCATCAGTGCCGGAGGCCCGCCGATATACAAGGTCAGCGGCAGCGGTTGCAAAAGCCGTTCGGACTCGAAGTAGTGATAGCCGCCTCCTTTATGGATCTGCCAGTGGATGCCGGTTGTCGCATCGTCGTAGCGTTGGATGCGGTACATTCCGAGATTATGTCCTTTTCCTTCGGGATGTTCGGTATAGACAAGCGGCAGAGTGACAAAGGCTCCGCCGTCGCTATGCCAGGAGGTAAGCATGGGCAGGCTGCCAAGCCTTGGCGGCGCCTGGCAGACGTCTAGAACAGGACCGGATGAACAGGTTTTAAGACCGATCTTCAGCCCGTCCAGAAAAAAGCGGCGATTATCCCAGAGCTTGCCGAGCGACAGGGGCATGATTGATTCCATAAGACCCACCAGATCACGCACAAATTGCTCAGGTCTTTTTCCAAAGGCCAGTTCCAGGCGTTTGGCCGTTCCAAACAGATTGGTTATGACCGGAAAACTCGAGCCCTTGATCTGGGTGAAAAGCAGAGCCGGGCCACCACGAGCGATGATCCGTCGATGGATTTCGGCGATCTCGAGACACGGATCGACCTCCTCCTCGATGACCAACAGCTCGTTTTCCCTTTGCAACAGGTCAATATAACGGCGCAAATCGTAAAGGATACCATGTCGCATAGAGAGTTCCTTCCTTATTCCGAATGTATCATTCGGGTTAATGCCTATGGGGATTTTTATCCTGAAGGAACAGGCGATGGTATTCCTCTTCAGAGAGGTAGCGCCGTAAAAGGTCCATGAAGCGGCTGACAAAATCGTTGATTTCTTCACTTGTGACGCGCGTTGACAGGACATCGGCCAATTCCTTATTGCCGACAAGCTGGAGAAAACAGGCGAAGGATTCTTTGTCAAGCTGCTCGCTCAGGCCAAAACATATCTGATCTGGTTGGATTGTCATAGAAAATTTGGTGGTTGCAATGTGAGAAGCAAAGAGGTTCAGGCTCGGCAGGTCATTAAAGGATTTCTCACCCTCACCCCTCAATCCGCCAATGGACAGAACGGGTCCGCGGCCCGTCAAATTCGCAGAAGAAGATCTTCTGCCAGGTCCCTAGGATGAGTTTTCCGTTTTCGATAAGGATGGTGAGGGAACATCCCGTAAGCGAGGCCATGATATGGGCAGGTGAATTGCCTTCCATATGTTTGAAAGGGTACTCCATCGGCACGATTTCTTTGAATCCATTGATAATATCCTGCCTCACTGCCGGATCGGCTCCCTCATTGATGGTAAGTCCTGCTGTGGTATGCGGGTTGAACAGGGTGCAGATGCCGTTTTTGACCCCTGCCCCTTGCACCTTTTCAGCGACTGTTGCCGTAATATCGACGAGTTCCATCGAGTTCCTTGTGGGGATGGAAAATTTTCCTATGTTCATCTCGCGTTCCATGAGTGGCATAATATAACCTGACCTTGTATCGATTTTGTACCGCAATTGCCATGCCCTGTCTACCTATTTTGTCAGACTGCGCAGGTGTTCGAGCTCTTCCAAGAGGTCCAGGGCCAGGGCGGCGCCGGGAAGATTGACGCCCAAATCACGCTGGAGACGGATCGTTATCTGTATGCGTTTTAACTCCTGGGCACCAAAATGCCAATCGTGGACGGAAGAACCTACAGGGGAGATAAGACCCTCTTGAACCATCTCTTTGATGAGTTTGTCTTCCACCTTGCAGAGTGTGCAGGCCTCACTGAGTGTGCACCAGATCGATTCATCGAGAACTGTATAAGCGGGGTGTTTTTCCATGATCAAGGCCTCTTTTTATCGTCTTGGATTGAAGGAGAAAATTTCCGACATTCGATGATAAAAATCCTTTTGTTCCGAAGTCTGCGCCGGAGGGGTCATGATGCTTAAGGTCACATACTGGTCACCCTTTTGGCTCTTTGAGCAAAGCCCACGGCCTTTCAATCGAAGTTTTTTTCCGGTCTGGGAGTTTGCCGGGATTTTTAGATCCACAGCCCCTCCAAGCGTCGGGACTTTGACAACGGAACCAAGAGCTGCTTCCCAGGGACTTACCGGCAAGGTGAGGAGGATATCTCGATTTTGAATGGTAAATGTGGGGTGGTCAGCAAAAGCGATCTCCAAAAAGAGATCACCGTTAGGCCCTTGCATGCCGGGAGAACCTTGCCCTTCGAGTCTGATCTGTTGTCCCTGGATGATTCCTTTGGGAATCGCCACCTGTAGGGCATGCGGTTGAGAAGTGATACGGCCATCCGGGCCGAGTGTGCTTTTATTCAAGGTGATGGTGCGATGACTTCCGTTATAGCTGTCTTCAAGATTGATAACCAGCTTGGCATGTCTGTCTTCACCCCTGACCATGAATCCCCGGTTGTCGAACCTGGAGTCGCTTCGACCGAACCTGCTTGCGCCGAAAAGCGATTCGAAAAAATCGCTGAAATCACCACCGCCGGAAAACGTCGTCCCTGAGGTGCGGAAATGAGAGTCGGTATCCCAACCTGGGGGCGGTTTAAATTCCTGACCCTGTTTCCAGTTGCTGCCAAAACGGTCGTAGGCCTTTCTCTTTTCCGGATCACGGAGGACTTCATAGGCCTCGGCTATTTCCTTGAAACGCTCTTCTGCCTTCGGGTCTTTGCTGACGTCGGGATGGTATTTGCGCGCCAGGCGGCGATAGGCCCGTTTGATTTCGTCCTGAGTGGCGTCTTTTTTGCAGCCAAGAGCCTGATAATAATCTATAAACTTCATTAGAGACCCCGGAGATAGTAAGAGTAAGAATCATGTCAGCCGCGGCGCCGTCTCCTCTCTCTGTATACCGGTTTTGGAAACATGGATGTGGCTATCTTAACAATAAGGAAAAGGACTTACGGCACAAGGAGCGGATCCTGTCTTGACATACCTATTTTACCGTATACTATAAATATTTAAAGGGAAAAAGAGGAGGAAGGGTTCTCTCAAAATTACCTTCACATTTTGCGCGCAGACTCTGAGAAAATCATCCTATATAAGACGGAACCGTCGGCAGTCCACTGCTATGGAGCCGAGAAATTCAAAGAACAGGATAGAAGATGGCAGGGAATATTTTCGGCAAGGCCTTCAAAGTTACGACTTGGGGGGAATCGCATGGGAGTGCGATCGGAGCAGTTATCGATGGATGTCCTCCGGGAATTGTGCTTGATCCGGAAGATATCGAGCACGAGATGGCCCGTCGGCGTCCCGGGCAGGGAGGTGCTGCAAGCCCCCGCAAGGAACCCGACAAGGTAGAGATACTCTCCGGTGTTTTCACACCTCCGGATGAGATGGTTCCCCGGACCACCGGGACCCCGATTTCCATGGTCATTTTCAACAAGGACGCTCATTCAAAATCCTACGACAACCTTCGTGATATCTTCAGGCCCGGCCACGGTGACATGACCTATCTTGCCAAATACGGAATACGGGACCACCGTGGGGGCGGCCGGGCCTCGGCCAGAGAAACCGCCGCTCGTGTTGCGGCAGGGGCTGTTGCTAAACAACTGCTGAAAAAATACGGCATTAAGGTGTGTGCCTATACTAAGGCTTTAGGTGGGGTTCGGATTGTAACCTGTGACATTGGCACAATAAACGACAATGCCTACTTTTGTCCTGATCCTCTTGCAGCTCAACGAATGGACGAGCGTGTGCGGGAGGTCCGGGCCCAAGGGGATACCTTGGGCGGGGTTGTCGAAATCCTGGCCACGTGCCCGGCGGGACTGGGCGACCCGGTATTCGACAAACTCGATGCAGCCCTGGCCCAGGCGTTGATGTCCATCGGCGCGGTAAAAGGGGTTGAGATCGGTGCCGGATTTTCTGCGGCCGATATGCTCGGTTCGGAACACAACGATCCCATCGGCGCCTCGGGATTTTTAAGCAACAACGCCGGAGGAATCCTGGCAGGTATCTCCAATGGAGAGGAGATACGTATACGGGTGGCGGTGAAACCCATACCTTCCATTGCCAAAGAGCAGAAAACGGTAAACCTGGCCAATGAAGAGGTCACCATCAAGGTCGGAGGGCGGCATGATATCTCGGCGATACCCAGGATTATTCCCGTTTGTGAGGCCATGGTGCGTCTGACCCTGGCCGATTTTCTACTCCGACAAAGAGCGATCAAGGAGGAGCGGATCGGTTTATGAGCACATCTGAAACGATCAAAAATATCTGGATGCTGACCAGGGAATATGAAGGCCTGGCCGGAGCCGGAGGCGTCAAAGACATGGTGAAACAGCTGGCGGCTTCCCTGGCCTGCTGGAACGGACGGTCGGTAAACGTCGTTTTACCGCTTTACGGGTTCATCCAGGCTGAGGAACTGGGAT
This sequence comes from Desulfocapsaceae bacterium, assembly GCA_046704745.1. Taxonomy (GTDB): domain Bacteria; phylum Desulfobacterota; class Desulfobulbia; order Desulfobulbales; family Desulfocapsaceae; genus CAWGGS01. Next base: position 27,070 of record JBJKRL010000148.1, read on the forward strand.
TTCAGCCGCTGGCCGATCCCCTGAGGCCCCAGCAGGCGCTTGAATATGCCGTCAACATGAATTATGCCCAAGTTGACCGACAGGAGACGATCCGGGTCCGGCAAAAGAAGATGGGCCGGGTGAGAGTCTATCTTTTGGAGAGTGAGCGCTTTCGGGAAAAGGCGGATGTTTATACGTATACTTCTGCGGAGGAAGCATCCCAACCCTGGAAAAAGCACGGTGAAGGGCATATCGATTATTTTGCCATGAATATCCTTTTGCAAAAAGGAGCACTCTCCTTGATGCAGCTGTTGGGTGAACATCCCGATATTATCCACTGTCATGACGGCCATACGGCGGTTTTACCGTTGATGATCCGGGAGATCGACGGGTTTCGCCATTATTTTCGCAGGACGGCAACCATGGTCACGGTTCATAACGCCGGAATCGGCTATCATCAGGAGGTGGCGGACCTGCCCTTTGCCAGGGCTGTGACCGGCCTTTCTTTGAAAAATATCCTCGACAATCGTCTGGGCGATAATTTTGATCCGTTCATTGCCGCCGGCCGTTATGCTATTCTCAACACGGTGAGCGAAAACTATGCCCGTGAATTACAGGAGACGAGGGAGGACCGGCTGACAGGTTGGCTCGGACACCGGTTGTCGGAAATAGGAGTAGTGCTGGAAGGCGTGACCAATGGGATCAATCCGGAAGAATATGATCCCAGACGACCGGAGAAAAGCGGAATTGCCGCCGCCTTCGATCCGTCTTCCGATGAGGATCCGGCGGGTAAAAAAATTTGCAAGGAGGCGTTGTTGCAAAAGCTCTCGGGAAATGAGATACTTTCTGGAGTATGGCAGTTCGGCACCCTGGAACCTGATCCGGAAAAACCGTTGTTTACCTTTATCGGGCGGTTAAATGATCAGAAAGGAGTCGATGTTCTCATCAGTTCCCTTGGTTTCGCTCTTCACCAGAATAAGGATTTCCGGATTCTGTTGCTGGGAACCGGTGGAACCCGGGAGGAGAATCAGATCATCAGCCTGACGGAGCAGCGGGGGAGTAAAGGACGGGTCTGTTTCCTGCGCGGGTTTAACCCCACCGTGGCCAATCAGGTGTATGCAGCCGGTGATTTCTTTCTTATTCCATCCAGGTATGAACCTTGCGGCTTGACCGATTATATGGCCCAGCTTTTCGGCAATATCCCCATCGTCCATTATGTCGGGGGCTTGGTCAAAGTTGTGGACGGCAAGACCGGTTTTACCTATGAGAAAGATTCCGGAGATGACTTGGCCCAGGCGATAACCAGGGCCTTTGCCTGTTACCAGACACCGGGGAGCATACGGAGAATGCAGAAGAATGCCGTGGAGAAGATCCGCGAGTTTCATACCTGGGATAAAGTGATGAAGAAGTATTTGCAACTCTACAGGAAAGCAAAACAGCAGCTGATGTGAAGATTTCTCCTTTATTCTACTGATGCGAAACACATAATGGAGGCAGGGTATGACAATACGAATTGGAATAAATGGGTTCGGACGAATCGGCAGAAATATTTTTCGTGCCGCAGGCCTTGATCCGGTCTTTAAGGATGTCGAGATCGTGGCTATTAATGATCTGACCGACAACGCAACCCTTGCGCACCTTCTCAAATATGATTCGGTGATGGGCAAATACCCCGGCGAGGTGAACAGTGACGACCAAGGCGTCATCATCGATGGGCGCCGTATAACCGTAACCAGCCATAGGAATCCTGCCGATATTCCGTGGGGGAGCATGGGGGTAGACTATGTTGCTGAATGCACGGGAATATTTCGAGACAGTCAATCGGCTCAAGGCCATATTGACGCCGGTGCCCAAAAGGTGATAATCTCTGCTCCGGCCAAGGGTGATGTCAAGACCTTTGTGATGGGCGTCAATGAGGATGAGTACTCCGGAACCCGGCATCATGTGGTTTCCAATGCCTCATGTACCACCAATTGCCTGGCGCCCTTTGCCAAAGTGATCCTGGATAATTTCGGCATCACCCGCGGATTGATGACCACAATTCACGCCTATACGGGGGATCAGCGCCTTTTGGATTTTCCCCACTCCGATTTGCGCAGGGCGCGGGCAGCAGCTCTGTCGATGATTCCGACCAAGACTGGTGCTGCTGCGGCCGTATCGCTTGTAATTCCGCAGCTGAAAGGGAAATTCGACGGGCTTGCGGTACGGGTGCCGACCCCTGATGTTTCTTTGGTGGATGCAGTCATGGAGGTGGAGAAGGAAACAAGTGTTGAGGAGGTCAATCAGGCCCTGAAGGAGGCGACCAACCGTTATCTCGGCTATACCGATCTGCCCTTGGTGTCCATAGATTTCCAGGGTGATAACCACTCGTCGATCATCGATGCCCAGTCGACCAAGGTGATCGGCAAGACGGTAAAGGTTATGAGCTGGTACGATAATGAATGGGGGTATTCCAATCGAATGCTCGATCTGATCTGCCATATGGATATGAACAGACCGCTTTGATGATCCAAAAGAGCCCCGGTGCTTCTCTCCGGGGCTCTTCCCTTGTTCTCCCTCTTTGGATAATCCCCCTTGTTTTCCTATTTGAAATAGATAATAAAAATGGACATATCAACGTCTTCCACGACCATAGAATCGGATGCCCTGAAGGCAAATCTCCTGGAAACCGCTGAGAAGGTGGTCATCGATCCGGAGCTTATACTGCTTCTGGATATGATGAAAAAGTATAAGGGGCTGCATTCAAGTCTGGAAGGCCTTCTCTATGAAATCTGTCATCCTTTCCGCAACTGGAACCTGATTCTGCCGCTGTATAGAAGTTTTGTTTTAAAAAACAGCGGGTATTTCATTCGTCATCAGGACGGTCCCAAGGCCATAGAATTATTTGCCGGCCTCTTTTTTTGTGCCATAGAAGATTCGGAAAAAAATTCCACGTTGCTGTCTTTGATCATCGAGGCGATGATCGCCTGGATTGAGAAGGTGATAAGTCTTCTGGATGCCGAGGATCTTAAACGATTCGATAAGACACTGGGGTATATCTTCAACAGGATAGCGTCCTTTGATCAGGACGATAATCCGGCACTGATCCATATCGTCCAGGGGCAGCATCCCATGAAAAACCTGGCAAGCCGTTTGCTTGCCGTAAGCTCCGGGAACGGGGTGGACTTTGACTTTCGTCCGCTGGCGCACCTCATGCGCATAGTTTTTCTAAAATGTTACGATTACTGGCTGTTGGAAGATGATCCTATGCCATGGTTCCTTGAGAGATGCAGAATCGCAGAAGACGATTTTCATTCCAAGCAGCTTTTTTCCTCCATCTCCCATGAAACCATCCAAAGGCATAAACGGATTTTGGCGAGAATCGATATCGAATCGAAGCCGGCCAAAGCGCTTGATGATATCCTGACTCTGCCGGCTCATGTGGATATCGTCAGGTACTACAGGGAAATTCCGGAAAGGCTGGCCAAGGTTGAGGCCAAGCCGGAAAAAGAGGAAACGTCTCTTATCGGCCGGGATCGTTTTGGCGAAAACAAGAAGTTGCTCTTCCTCTTCAAGATCATGGATACCAAAGGGCTTTACCTGATCCACGAAGAGACCTTGAGAGAGATAAACCGCGGCCTGGTACAGCTGGTCAGACAACAGAGCTTTGAAGAGATTGAAGAGTTTTTATTGACGACCTTTCAACTCTTAAAGGCCAATGTACACAAATACCCACATACTTCCCTTCAGTGCATTCAGGTCCTAGGCGGGGAGGTCTTCAATCGCGGCAACAGCCGCATGGTTGAGACCTTTCTCTGGGAGGTGGTCCGTTTCGGCTTCCAATATGCCAAGGTTGCCGGAGTGGATGAGGACTGGCAGCCGCTCACCAATCCGGCTCATCTCAACAATATCCGGGTCTGGCTGACCTTGATCGAGCAGGAGCCGAAATGGTGTTCTACCCTGTTTTCCGCTCTTATCATCAACCTGAAACTGACCGGTACCTGCGTCAAGGATACGGATCTTTTTCAGCGCGATATCTCAGAGCTACTCAATCATCCCATCAAACCGATCTATAATCTTGCCAAACAGTTCACGAAACTAATGCCGGTTTTCTTTAACGAGATCGGGGCCGAAGGGGAGCTGCGTGATGTTTCGACCGAACTCGACGAGATTTATAAGCGCAAGGATGTCCTGATCCATTTTTTAAGAAAGCAAAGTCATGTCGAAAGTTCGAACCTGATTGTTGATTTCATCAAGGCTATCTTTCTTTTCTGGAAAACAAGGAAAAAGACCCTGCTGCAGGCGTATATCCCGGAAGAAGTCTACAATCAGGTGGCCGCTGAGGGCCCCTTTATCGACGACCAGTTTCGTCTTGGTCAGCGCATATCAGAACAGCTCGAATTTCGCAGCATGCAGGATATCCTCGACTGGAAACCCGAAGCCCTGAAAGAATTTCTGGCCAAACAGACCGATTTGGCACCGCTCGAACTTCGCCGTTTCGAGCTTCTGGTGCAGATGTACAAACTTTTGCATAAGAAATACAATCTGGGCTTTCAGGAGCTGCGCTCCGAACTCATGCAGGCATCCCAGGAAGGATTTCCGGAAATGGAAAAAGTTCTTGCCGATCTGGAGACATGCGAGACGGTGGGATGTTTGGAGACCCTGTTGAAGGCCTTGGAAGGGCTCAAAGATATCATTTTGTCACCGGAGCGGTTCCAGGCCCGTGAGGATATCTATTACAAACGGCATATAGCTGTAGACATCCCCTCGGTATACGGACGGTACATGGAGCGTAAATTCGACAGCCTGAGCCTGACTTTCCGCCTGGAAAATCTGGCCAATATCTATCTTGAGCGGCTGCCTGAGACGGTCAATCTCAGCTTTATCACCCAGGCCACCTTTTTCAGGATTGTCAAATGCCTCAAGCTTTTTCTCCAGGCCCTGCGGATCGATGGTATTACATCAAGGCGGCTCGATATTTATATGTCGCTTCTGATGAACTCTCTTAAAGTGCGGCGTTTCTCCTATACCCAATATCTCGACATCTTCCGTGGCCTGTCGGAGGGAGTCAAGGATATCATCTATGCCTTCTACACCAACATCCACCAGAACAACCTGTCGATCATTATCCCCCAGATCAATCCGAGCGACCTGGTGACCAAATATCGCTCCCTCTGGGATGCAGACGATCTGACAAACACGATTCATCGGGTGTCGGAATTCTTCTTCCGAGATCTCATTTCATCAACCTTCGGTCTGCAGCATCTTGATAATTTTATCGTCAGAATTATTCAAACTCTGGAGAATCAAAAGGACGTCCTCGATAAACAGGGCCTGGACCTGTTGATGACCTATAATCCCGAAAAGGCCGTTTCCTCCCTGCATCGTATTAATCCCTTTACCAATGATCTCATTCATCTCGGGAATAAAGGGTATAATTTAATGACTTTGGCAAGCGATGGGAAACCGGTGCCCCCCGCGTTTGTTATTACCACTGAGATTTTTCGCTGCCGGGATGTGGTTTTCGATTTTTCAAAGGCGCGTGAGGAGTTTATGCAGCGGATTCGTGCTTCGCTCTCTGAAATAGAAGAGATAATCGGAAAGGTCTACGGGTCCCCGGAGAGACCGCTTTTACTTTCGGTTCGCAGCGGCGGCGCCATTTCCATGCCTGGGATGATGGCCACTATTCACAATGTCGGCATGAACGAGGAATTGATAGAGGAGTATGTCCGTGATCATAAAAGCGATGCCTATCTCTCCTGGGATAATTATCGGCGGTTCCTCCAGTCGTGGGCCATGATTTCCGGAATGCATCGCGAGGACTTTCAGGAGTTGATGAATGAAGCCAAGGCCAAATACGATGTGAACCTGAAAAGGGAGTTTTCACCCAAGCAGATGAAAGAGCTGGCATTGTCTTACCAGAAACTGATCAGGAAGTGCGGCTACGGTATCCCCGATGATCCCTGGCTGCAACTGATCAATGCCATCCAGAAGGTTCTGGATTCCTGGGACACCTTCAAGGCTTCTGATTATCGCAAAATCATGGATGTCTCCGATGCCTGGGGCACGGCAGTGATTGTCCAGGCCATGGTTTTCGGCAATTGTTCAGATACGGCTGGTGCAGGTGTGCTGTTTACCGCCCACCCCTACCGCAAAGTCTCGCGGGTGGCCCTTTGGGGAGATTACGCTTATGGAGATCAGGGCGAAGATATCGTTTCCGGCCTGGTGACCAGTTATGCCGTCTCCGTTGAACAAGCGGAGCTGGATGGCCGAGCCGTTGATGAGACCCTGGAGAGGAGATTCCCTGCCATTTATCAGCGGCTGCTTGCCATTTCCCGGGATCTGGTATACGAGAAAAACTGGAATCCTCAAGAGATGGAGTTTACCTTCGAGGGTCCGAATCCGGATCAACTTTATCTGCTGCAAACCCGTGATATGATCACCATCAAAAAGAAGGAGCATTTGAACGTCTTTGTCGAAAACTCGAAGCTTGTAGAGAGTATCCTGGGCAAGGGCGTCGGGGTTTCCGGTTCGGCAATGTCGGGTAGGGCGGTGTTCTCTGAGAGCAATATAAAGGAATTGCGTAAATCCGATCCTGCCGCCCATCTTATTCTCTTCCGCCAGGATACAGTTCCGGAGGACATCAAGGTGATCGATATGGCAGACGGATTAATCACTTCCCGCGGTGGTCAGACATCGCATGCCTCTGTAGTTGCCGTTCGCCTGGAAAAAACATGCGTTGTCGGGTGCAAGCGTTTAAAGGTCTACGAGACGGGGCAATATTGCGAGATTGGTGACAAAAAGATCCGTTTTGGTGATCGGGTATCCATTGATGGCCGTAACGGCCTGTTACTTCTTGGAGATCACCAGATTCTGGAAGAAATGCACATTTTGCCTATTTAACAATAAAATATAAGGTGAATGACATGGCGAAAAAAACCTTTTTTAAAGGTCCAAAGCTCCTATCACTTGCGCGGCAAAAGGCGGGACAGCTCGGTGTTGAGAGTGCCGGCCTGAATCTTGAGAACCTTATCCACCGGATTCAGGAAAGGGAAGGGAACGCTGCCTGTTTCAGAAAGAAAAAAACCTGCCCTGAAATTCTCTGCTGCTGGCAGGCGTCCTGTGGTGCCAAGATGATTGTATCCTGACTTTTGAGCCTCTTGCAAAATGGCCTTTTTGCCCAACCTCTTTGTTATGCTCAAAATTTTATCCTCGGAAGTACGTGCCCTCAGGGTATAAACTTCGACTCCGATAGCATCTATATGCGCTCCAAGGGCGCTCGAAGTCTACGCTTATCTCCTGCGGGGCACCTGTGGTAAAATTTCTCGCATGCCTTGATTTTAAACAAAAATCCTCATGTTGCAACAGGCTCCTTTCACCCCCTTTTTTCCGGCACGCCAATGGACCTTAAAATGACTGCCAACGGACAGAATTTTGAAATTCCATATTGGAAGAGGTTCAGGCCGACAAAGGCGGTGAAAAACAGCCAGTACTGACTATGGAATACTGGACTTGCTGGAACCCCCAGGGCGAGACTCAAAAGGATAAAACTGCCGGCGATGGTATGAACCCAGTCTGTAACGATCATGTTCCTTACTCCTTATTATCTGGGCAGAAAAGTTTCTGCATCTTTGTGATCATATCAAGAATGCGCCTATCGGTAATCCTGTTGTAGATAAAGTTGGCATCCTTTCTATAATCGATAATTCCTTGGGTTCGGAGGATATTCAGGTGCTGTGAGACGTTTGCATTCGTCGTCTTCACCAGATTCCTGATGTCGCCTACGGTCAATTCCCGATTTTTTAAAAGACAGAGAATCTTAAGTCTGATCGGGTGCGACATTGATTTTAAAATCTTAGCCAAGGCATCAATTTGTTCATCTTTCATATACAATCCTTTGTGGTGTTATTTTAGAATTTAATTTAATTCTTTTTTAGCTGTTGTAAAGGCGGCAAAAGAAATTTTTATAGATCGCAAAGGATAACGATGTCGTTTGGCGGATCTTGCCGCAAAAGTCGGCGCCTTTGGTGAACACTGCGTAAATTTGCAGGCACAATTGTTTCTTCTAAATGGTTTGTGCATTCTGAAGTTTAAAAAATTAACAGTATTTATCCGAAAATCGGTTAGAGCTAAGAGGCAACCTTTTCGCGGGAGGCCGTAAACCCTTCCTTGGAGGCTTACCAACCAGGCCGCGGGACACCTGTTAAAATGGTACCCCTCAGTTCCTAAGCATTGCGATCATCTCAATTTACGTCATTTGTTGTGCTCGCGACGCGAGAATCGTCTTTCCTGAGAAATTCGGGTTAGAGGGGTTTCCCGCTTGAATACGGAAAGAAAAAAGGGTTAATTGATCATAACGACTAGCCCGGATTTCTCATGAACACTGTGTCAATTTGTTTCAACGGCAGGAAGAGCAAGACATTTTACAGAAACAGGAACGTTATCAAATTTCCACAGTGTTCACCAAAGGTCAGCCCAGGCAGCGCCTTCTTCTGCAGTGTTTAGGCAATGAACATAGTTTATTATAGTCCATTGCCAAAAACTTCGAATCTGACGCCGCCGGAACTGATGAGAATTGCGAGCTGGGGAAGTTGAAAGATGATATTTTCCGCTACGGAGGACAAATGAAGAGTAAATTGTTGAAACCAAGTGAATGTTATCTCCACATAATTGATCCTCAACAAAGTCTGATGGCGCATATACATCGGGCGGAACGGGTAACGGCTGTCATCAAATTGATGCTGGCCTGTGCGAAGATCCTGCATATTCCCGTCATAGCCAACACCCAATATAAAAAAGGTCTTGGTGAATATGTTGCCGATTTAGAACCGTTGATGGAGGGGATAGCAAGACCTGATAAAACTGAATTCAGCGCCCTTGCCAACGAGCAAACACAAGCATTGGTTAAAAAGCTGCCGGATACGGTGACAACGCCGATTCTCGTTGGGGTGGAAACCCATATTTGTATCTATCAAACGGCCATGGCGGCGCTGGATATGGGGCTCGTCCCATGGATTGTGGCGGATGGTGTGTCGTCAAGGACGGTGGAAAATCATGAACTTGGTCTGGATATCCTGCGATCCCGCGGGGCCATTGTCGGACCGGCGGAAATGATCGTCTATGAACTGCTTGGCAAGGCCGGAACACCGCAGTTTAAAGAGATTCTGCCGTTTATTCTGGATTTTAGCAAAAATATCAAGTAAGGGACTCGTAAAAAAAGCGATCTGCGTCGGTGTAAATCTGAAGCCGCGATTCCCCTAACCTTATGTGTTGCCAAATCGCTGTTTCAGATACTTCACCGCGTCCAGGAGCTTTTTCCTGAGTTCTTCTGTACTGTAAGATGAATCATAATTAAGATATCAACAACAACCACCTGCGAAGAAAAAGCTATGACTGGAAATGAATTGCGTGCCAAATTTTTAGAGTATTTTCAGAAAAACGGCCATACCGTTGTCGAGAGTTCTTCTCTTGTGCCAGCCGACGATCCTACACTGCTGTTTACCAATGCCGGAATGGTACAGTTCAAGACCGTGTTTATGGGGGAGGACAAACGAAATTATGTGCGGGCTACGACCAGTCAGCGTTGTGTTCGCGCCGGTGGAAAACATAATGACTTGGAAAACGTCGGATATACTGCCCGGCATCATACCTTTTTTGAGATGCTCGGCAATTTTTCCTTTGGTGATTATTTCAAAGAAGAGGCAATTCGGTTTGCCTGGGAGTTTTTAACCGAGGAGCTTCGTCTGCCCAAAGAGAAACTCTGGGTCACCATCTTTGACGACGATGACGAGGCCCAAGCTCTCTGGGAAAAGGTGGAGGGGTTGTTGGATGGCCGCATCGTCCGGATGGGAGAAAAAGATAATTTCTGGGCCATGGGGGATACCGGTCCTTGCGGCCCGTGTTCGGAGATCCACCTTGATCAGGGAGTGGAGGCAGGCTGCGGTAAGCCTGATTGTGCCTTGGGCTGTGATTGCGATCGTTTCCTTGAACTTTGGAATCTGGTCTTCATGCAGTTCAACAGGGCGGCGGACGGGACCATGACCAGACTTCCCAAGCCGAGTATTGATACCGGAATGGGGCTGGAGCGGGTGGCCGCCGTTTTGCAGGGAAAGTTCAACAACTATGATTCGGATCTTTTTGCTCCGATTATGTCCTGCCTGGAAAAACTCTCCGGTCGCGGATATGGGAAAAATACCGATGACAATGTGGCCATGCGCGTCATTGCCGATCATTCCCGGGCAACGGCATTTCTGGTTGCCGACGGAGTGTTGCCGGGAAACGAGGGCCGCGGGTATGTATTAAGACGCATTATGCGGCGGGCCATCCGTTACGGCAAGACACTTGGACTCAACAAAGCTTTTATGGATATGGTAACGGCCGTGGTCATAGATTCCATGGAACATGCCTATCCTCATCTTGGAAGTGCAAAAGAACTGTTGAAAAAGGTTGTAAATAACGAAGAAGAGAGGTTCCGCGGCACCCTGGAAAACGGCTTGACAATTCTCGATCAGGAAATTTCAAGGCTGAAAAAGCACAAGGAAAAGATCATTGGCGGAGATTTTATTTTTAAACTCTATGACACCTATGGTTTTCCAGTTGATATTGTGCGAGATATCTCCTTTGAGAGAAAGATCAATTTTGATGAGGCCGGTTTTACTCGGGCAATGGAGAGACAGCGTAAAAAATCAAGGGCTTCCCAGAAAGGAGAGGGTATTCGGCTGCGTGAAGATGGGGTGAAAAAACTCCTTGAATCCGGCAAGAAGACGGAATTTGTCGGATATGAAAAGCTCGCCGTCGACACCGTTGTTGAGGCCCTTTTGGATGCCGATGGGCATGAGAGCAGTTCCTTGACGGCAGGCGGTCGGGGGAAATTGTATGTCCCTGTTACGCCTTTCTATGCAGAATCAGGTGGTCAGTTAGGCGATAAAGGAATAGTCAGCTGGGAGGGCGGTAAAGCCGCTGTAATATCGACCATGGCTGAAGGGGTGCTGATTTTTCATGAGATTGTGGTGAAGGAGGGCAGTCTTACTCCCGGCCGGAAAATACAACTTGCAGTGGGGGAGGGACCACGTTTAGATACCGCCGCCAATCATACCGCAACCCATCTTTTGCAGGCGGCGATGAAGCAGGTGCTTGGGGATCATATAAAACAGGCAGGCTCCTTGGTGGAGCCTGAGCGCTTGCGTTTTGATTTCACTCATTTTTCACCGGTAACGCCTAAAGAAATAGGAGAAATCGAGCGTCTGGTAAATCAGCGAATCAGGGCCAACCAGCAGGTCGGCACCAAAATTCTGGCCAGGGAAGAGGCCCTGCGGGAGGGAGCGACGGCCCTGTTTGGAGAGAAATACGGCGAAACCGTGCGTGTTGTCACTGTGGAAGGCTTCAGTAAAGAACTTTGCGGTGGCACCCATGTTCGGGCCACCGGGGATATAGGTGTTTTCAAAATCATCTCTGAGGGAGGGATTGCCTCAGGGGTCAGGAGGATAGAGGCCTTGACCGGACGGGCTGCCTTTGATTATCTGCAGTCCATCAGTCGGCGTGAAGCAGAGTTGGCCTCCTTGTTGAATGTCCCGGCCGAAGATATAGCAACCAAAGTTAAGATTATTCTTACCAACCAGAAAAATCTGGAAAAACAGGTAGCTCAATTATCGACCCGGCTTGCCAGTTCAGATCTGGAAAGCCTTATGAAAAACGCTAAAGAAGTTGCAGGAATACGGGTTGTTGCGGCCCAGATTCCTCTTGACAGTGCCAAAACCTTAAGAGAGGTGGGAGACAAGGTTCGGGATGGCCTTGATTCAGGTGTTGCCGTATTGGGAGGAGTTATCAAAGACAAGGTTGCGTTGTTGGCAATTGTTACCAAAGACCTTACTGACAGAATAAGTGCAGGCGATATCGTGGCCAGGGTTGCAGCCGTTGTCGGCGGCAGAGGAGGCGGCAGACCTGACATGGCTCAGGCCGGAGGCGATAGAGTGGATAAGCTTGGGGAGGCTATCAGATCGGTTCCAAGCCATGTCTCCCAGATCCTCGGTTCCTGACCTAAATCTATCGAACAGACATGGCCGGGCCATAACAGCACGGCCATGTCGAACAATGAAAATCGGAGCTCCGATAAACGCCCTTCACTTTGGGTTCGATTTCCTGGTGAACATTTTGTCGACTCCTGAAGACCAACCTTTTTATATTCCTTTCCTGCTCTCGTAACCAATAAGCTGTTTTCGGAGTAGGATCTCACGCTTCCTAACATTTAATTGTGCTGAAAAATAAAGTTTGAGGATGGTTTAGATAGATTTCAGGTTCTATTTATTTTTTCTCTCTCTATTAGACAGGGAGGCACCCTGCCGGTAGAAACCTCGACACTGGAATATTTTGTTTAGAAGAGATGGTATCATCATCTTTGCCGCCTGCAAGAAGGTCTCACAATGCCATGCTTTTCTACAACATCTCTTGGTTGGTGAAAAAAAAGGAATAAAGAAGAGGAACGTGGTCCTGTCGGGAAGATTATGCGGTCTGAGTGATCCTCATCGATTTTCCTGATGTTGAGGTCTACTACATACTATAAAGTAGTTGACACAGGCGATTATTTACAGTAAGAATTTCTCCGGTTGTGAATGACCATTCATTTTTATCGACTGGGCAAGAAGTTTACTCGTCGATGGATAAGTGTTGTAACTCGTTGATTTATCGTGTTGCTTCTGCATATCCGTGGATTTTTGGCGAGTTGGTCGTTTTGGGCATGGATGGTTGTCCAATTGTGCACGTGTTTATTTGATAGTTTTAGGTAAGTCCGCATTCAATTTTGAATGCTGAATTTTATAAAACTTAAGTTGAGCGGGAGAGGGCAAACATGGTTACGTTGGATATCACTTTGTTCATTCAGATGATAAACGCCATTGTCTTGATGTTTATCCTGAATGTGGTCCTGTACAAACCTGTACGAAAGGTTTTGCGTGACAGAGCCGAGATGATGAAAGGGATGCAAGCCGAAATTGCCAGGGTTCAGGAAAATGCGCGCCTGAGGCAGGAAGAAGTCGATAAAAAAATGGCCAAGGCGTCAGGAAAGGCAAAGGCTGCCCTGGATTCTGCAAGGGCCGATGCGGCAGCTGCAGGAGATTCGAAACTTGCTGCGATCAAGGCTGAGGCTGATGAGGGGAAGGAGAAGAGAATGGCGGAGGTTCGTTCTCAAGTTCAAGACGCCGCAAAAGGACTTCAAGCAAATCTCGATGGGTTTGCCGTCTCCATGGCTAGCAAAATTCTGGGAAGGAGTCTCTAACGATGAAAGGAGTGAAACGAGTAGCCAGGGGAACGATTCTGGTCGTTGTGACACTCTGGTTTGCCCTGTCCTTCGGGACTGTCTGGGCAACAGAGAATGTTACTCCCGATACGGCCGGACAGACCAGTCATGCAGTGGTTGCCCAAGGGCATGGGAAGGAAGTTAAAGCTGCTGTTCATGAAGAAACAAAAGCCACCGAGCATGGAGCCGCCGAACACGGTGAAGGGCCAATATTCACCAAGGACAAGTTGAAAGACCTCGGTTTTAGGTTTATGAACTTTGCAGTCCTTCTTGGCATTCTGTTATATTTTGGAGCCAAACCTATCGCTGCCAGTTTAAGCGGCAGGAAAAACAAGATAAAGAACGATATAGAAGACTTGCAGGCCAAAAAAGCCGAGGCGGAAAAATCGTTTAAAGCGTTTGAAGCCAAGCTGGCAAGCATCGAAGCCGAAATCGACACCATCGTGGAAAAGGCTGTTGCCCAGGCCGAGATTGAAAAGGGCAGAATCCTAGAAAAGGCGGAACAGGCAGCGGCGGATATACAACGACAGGCTGAATTGGCTATCCAGCATGAGATTGTGGAGGCCAAGAGGACGCTGAAAAACGATATTGCAGATCAAGCTGCAGTCATGGCTGAAGAGTTGATTAAAAAGAACCTCACTGCTGCAGATCAGGTAAAGATCATTGAAAATTATCTCGTCAAAGTGGGGGCCGTCCAGTGAAACAGACAATTTTAGCACGCAGGTACGCCAAGGCGCTCTTTACCGTCGGCAAAGAGAACGGCCAGTTCGAGAACTATAACGAGACCCTGCAGGGGCTCGCAAGCTTGTATAAAACACATCCGGACGTGGTAGATGCCCTGACCAATCCACTCTATCCGCTCGAGTTTAGAGAGAAGGTCATGGTCGGAATCGTGAAATCATCCGGTGTGGATAAGGTCATGGGGAATTTCCTGAATCTGCTCGTTGAGAAAAAACGGGCTGAAATTCTTCCCGAAATTGCAGAAGAGTTCCAGATCATGGTTGATTCTGAAAAAAATATCAGCCATGGGACCATAGTTTCAGCTATAGAGCTCAGTAAAAAATTGCAGGCCGATGTTCAGGCCACACTAGAGAAATTAACAGGCAAGAAAGTTGAGCTGTCGACCAGCGTCGATCCATCTCTGATTGGTGGAATAATCGCCAAGGTTGGCGATCTTGTTTTGGACGGCAGCATCAGGACACAGCTTGCAGGTTTAAAAGATTCCATTAAGGGGAGAGAATAGATGCAGATCAAAGCCGAAGAAATCAGTCAGATTATCAAAGATCAGATTGGGGAGTATGAGACAAGTATTGACCTTAATGAGACCGGTACCGTTATCTCTGTCGGTGACGGTATCGCACGTATCTATGGTGTACAGAACTGTATGGCCATGGAGCTTCTCGAATTCCCCGGCGGAATCATGGGACTTGCACTGAACCTGGAGGAGGACAACGTCGGTTGTGCCGTTCTCGGAAGTGTTCAAAGTATCAAGGAAGGTGATATTGTCAAACGTACCGGCAGAATTGCCGAGGTTCCGGTTGGGCCTGAAATGGAAGGCCGCGTCGTTGACGGCATCGGCCAGCCCATTGACGGACAGGGACCCCTCAAAGCAAAATTGACCTCCAAAATAGAGGTTCTGGCTCCAGGCGTTATTGCCAGGAAAGGTGTGCATGAACCCTGCTACACCGGTTCCAAGGCTGTCGATGCCATGACTCCTGTCGGCCGCGGGCAACGTGAGCTTGTCATCGGTGACCGCCAGATCGGCAAAACCGCACTCTGTGTCGATGCCATCATCGCTCAGAAAGAGACAGATGTACATTGTATCTATGTTGCTGTTGGTCAGAAGAAATCCACCGTCGCCCTGGTTGTCGAGGCTCTGAGGAAACACGGTGCCATGGCCTATACCACAGTCGTTGCCGCCTGTGCTTCCGATCCTGCACCGATGCAGTACATCGCCCCGTTTGCCGGATGTGCCATGGGTGAGTATTTCCGCGACAATGGTCAGCATGCACTGATCATCTACGACGACCTGTCCAAGCAGGCAGTTTCTTACCGCGAGCTTTCACTTCTGCTTCGTCGTCCGCCAGGACGTGAGGCCTATCCCGGTGACATCTTCTTCAACCATTCGCGTCTTCTGGAGCGGGCTTCTAAAGTGAACGACGAACTGGGAGCAGGCTCTCTGACGGCTCTGCCTATCATCGAGACCCAGGCAGGCGACGTTTCCGCGTTCATACCTACAAACGTTATTTCCATTACCGACGGCCAGGTGTATCTCGAGCCGAACCTGTTCTTCTCAGGCGTTCGTCCTGCCATCAACGTCGGTCTGTCCGTATCCCGTGTCGGCGGTGCCGCCCAGGTCAAGGCAATGAAGCAGGTAGCAGGAACCCTGCGCCTCGATCTTGCCCAGTACCGTGAGCTGGCAGCCTTTGCCGCCTTCGGCTCCGATCTGGACGCTGCAACCCAAGCTCAGTTGACACGAGGCGAAAGGTTGGTCGAGATCCTCAAGCAACCGCAATATCAGCCGCTGCCCATGGAGAAACAGGTATGCATTCTCTTTGCCGGAACCAACGGCTACCTCGACAAACTGCCCGTAGACAGTCTGGCATCCTATGAGCAGGAGATGTACGCCTACATAGAATCGAACGATCCTTCCATCTTATCCGACCTTAAGGAGCAAATGGTCTTCACCGATGAAATTAAGGAGAAACTGAATAAAGCCCTGACCAGCTTTGGTAATACTTTCAAGGCAACCAAAGGTCTTAACTAATCAAAGATAGGTCCAGCTATGCCAAGTCTAAAAGACGTACAGATCAAGATCAAAGGTGTCACCAAGACATCCCAGATCACTAAGGCCATGAACATGGTCGCCTCGGCGAAGTTGCGCAATGCTCAGGAAAAGATGGAGAAATTCCGGCCGTATACATCGAAATTTGTCGAGGCAATGTCGAATCTATCGGGCGGTTCCAATACTGACAGCTTTCCCCTGATGGAAAACAGGTCGGTTAAGAATGTCGAGTATCTCATTATAACCTCCGACCGCGGGTTATGCGGCTCCTTCAACTCCAACATCGTCAAGCTAGCTTTGCAAAAGATGGAAGAAGACGAGAAAAACGGAATTGGCGTCAGCTTTGTCTGTGTCGGCAAGAAAGGGTTCCAACTCCTGAAGAAGACAGGTAAGGTACGGAAGAACTACAGGGATATCATGTCGTCGTTCCAGATGTTCAACGCCCGAGAGATTGCCACTGACGTTGCAGATAACTTCTTGAACAAAAAGGCTGACAAGGTTGAAGTCATCTACGGAGAGTTTAAATCGGTTGCTGTGCAGAAACCGGCCGTCAAGGCATTCCTGCCGGTACAGCCCGTCAAGGAGGAGGGTGAAAAGAAGATTTCAGGTGATTATATCTATGAGCCTTCCACAGAAGAGATCATGGATGTGCTGCAGCCCCTTTATTTAAATGTCATGGTTTATCATGCCATGCTTGAGGTCGGTGCCAGCGAACATGCGGCCCGGATGACGGCAATGGATAATGCAACCAGAGCATGCAAGGAGATGGTCGATCACCTGACCATAGTATACAACAAGGCGCGCCAGGCCGCTATCACGGCGGAACTCATGGATATCGTCGGCGGTGCCGAAGCCCTTAAATAATATATGAACTTACGGAAAAACTAAGACTATTGAGGAGGGGTAAGGCCCTATGAGTAATCAAAGGATTGGAAAAGTTATTCAGGTAATAGGTCCTGTCGTGGACGTCGAATTCGAGGCAGGGAATCTCCCGAACATTATGAACGCAATGTTCGTCAGCAATCCAGCCATCTCCGATGTGAAAGACAATCTGGTCATCGAAGTTGCACTGCATCTCGGCAACAACGCCTGCCGCTGCATTGCCATGGATCAGACCGACGGTCTGGTGCGCGGGATGGAGGTTCGCGATTCTGGTGAGCCGATCTCTATTCCTGTCGGTGCACCTGCTTTGGGCAGGATCATGAACGTTGTCGGCCGCCCGGTCGATGGACTCGGTCCCATAACATCGGACAAAAAATCGCCTATCCACCGACCTGCTCCCGCCTTTACGGATCAGGATACTGAAGTGCGCGTTCTGGCAACCGGCATCAAGGTTATCGACCTTCTGGTTCCGTTTCCGCTTGGTGGCAAGATGGGTCTGTTCGGCGGTGCCGGTTGCGGTAAGACCGTTATCATGATGGAGATGGTCAACAATATCGCCATGCATCATGGTGGTATTTCCGTCTTCTGCGGTGTGGGTGAGCGTACCCGTGAGGGAAACGACCTCTACCATGAAATGAAGGAATCAGGCGTTTTGCCCAAAGCTGCTCTCGTTTACGGCCAGATGACCGAGCCTCCTGGAGCGCGTGCCCGCGTTGCCTTGACAGGTCTGACAGCGGCCGAGTATTTCCGTGATGAAGAGGGACAGGATGTGCTCTTCTTCGTTGATAACATCTTCCGTTTCACCCAGGCAGGATCCGAGGTCTCCGCGCTCCTTGGCCGTATTCCTTCTGCTGTTGGGTATCAGCCGACCCTTGCCACCGACCTTGGCGCTCTGCAGGAACGCATCACGTCGACCACCAAGGGCTCCATTACCGCAGTGCAATGCGTCTACGTTCCCGCTGACGACTTGACCGACCCTGCACCGGCAACAACCTTTGCCCATCTTGACGGCACTGTTGTTCTCTCCCGTCAGATTGCTGAGCTTGGTATCTACCCTGCCGTGGATCCGCTTGACTCCACCTCAAGGATTCTTGATCCCAACGTTATCGGTGAGGAGCATTACCGGGTCGCTCGAGGTGTGCAAGTATCCTTGCAGAAGTATAAAGATCTCAAAGATATCATCGCAATTCTCGGTATGGATGAGCTTTCCGAAGAGGATCAGCTCCTGGTCTCCCGGGCTCGGAAAATTCAGAGATATCTGTCCCAGCCGTTTACGGTAGCAGAGGTCTTTACCGGGCATCCCGGTAAATTCGTAAAGATTGAGGACACTGTTCAGGGATTCAAAGAGATCCTTGAGGGCAAGCATGACGAATTGCCGGAATCAGCTTTTTATATGGTTGGATCCATCGACGAAGCTATTGCGAAAGCAGCTAAATCAAAGGAAGAGTCTAAATAACGATAAGCGAGGTTGGTTCAATGGCACAACAGATAAGATTGGAAGTTGTAACACCTACCGGTGCTGCCGTTAACGAGGATGTGGATATTGTTAACGCACCCGGCTATGGTGGCGATTTTGGTGTGCTTGCCAATCATGCGCCTTTCCTCTCAACAATTAAGATCGGAATACTTTCCTATGAAAATGGGAAAAAAAGGGAAAATCTTATGATAAGCGGCGGCTTCTGTGAGGTCTCCAATAATAAGATCACCTTTCTTGTTGAGAGCGCTGAGTTCGGCAGGCAGATAGATGTCGATCGGGCCATGAAGGCAAAAGAGAGAGCTGAGAAAAGGCTGGCCCAGGCTATGCAACACGATGAAGCAATTAATCGGACCAGGGCCGAGGCTGCTCTGCAAAGAGCACTGGCAAGAATCAAAGCTGCAAAAATTCAATAATTCAAACCTGTTCTCTAATTAAAAAAAGCCGCCCTGTTTGGGCGGCTTTTTTTATTGCCAAAAAGAACGCTTCAAGACAATCCAATTTATCGTCAGGGTCAGACCCGCAAGACAATTATCGCAGAGAAATTGAAGTAACATGCGAGTATAAAGAAATTGTCTCGCGCAAAGCAAATGATGGGAAAATGGGGCCGTTCTAGAGTTTTAAGAAGCTCTTACCACTTATGTTCAACTACTGAACCCCAGAGAGAGGGGTTCGTTTCTCGGGACGACATAAACATATCCCTGGATGCAACGCTAACGTCAACCGGGCCGTAGAGACCCGAAAAATCAAACGGTTCTTTCCCCCTCCCATTCAGAGAGGCTGAGTTTCAATGGTAATCAGATTTGTGCTTAAAGGCTTGCAGTGTTGGTGCTGATATAAGATTGGATACCGGAGGAAATATCATTTGCGATGCTTTTAAGGAAATGATTATTTTTCAGGTGGTTAACATCATTTTTGTTGGTGATGAATGACATCTCAACAAGGATTGCCGGCATCTCGGCGCCGATAAGCACATAGAACGGAGCCTGTTTTACACCAAGATTTTTGATGTGGGAAAAATTCTTATCCAAACCGGTGATGATAGAATTATGGACGAGTTCTGCAAGGCGGGATGATTCGTTTATCTTTGAATTTTTCAAGATATCTGAGAGGATATTTTGCAGATCGCTCATCTGATGAGTTGAGGTTGCATTTTCAAAGGCTGCCACTCGCATGGCCTCAGGATTAGTTGTCAGATTCAAGTAATAGGTCTCGATTCCATAGGCTTTTTCTGAGGGGCTGGCATTGATATGGAGGGACACGAAAAGATCGGCATCATGGGTGTTGGCAATGGCAGTCCTCTCCTCAAGTGGGATGAAAACATCGGTGGTGCGGGTCAGAATAACCTTGCATCCAAGTCGCTCTTCGAGAAGAGGGGCCAGCATTTTAGCTACCTTGAGCACAACATCTTTTTCTTTCAGGCCATAGGCGATAGCCCCCGGGTCTTTTCCTCCATGTCCGGGGTCGAGAACGATAGTTCTCACCCTAAGCCCTAATTGTTGTGCCAATGTGATGGATTTTTCCGACGATGGGACAGATGCATTTTGATTCGTTTGATTTTCCATCGCGGTCATATTTACAGGATTCTTTTTGCCTTGACGAAGAACGACAATCTGCGATGAAGATTGTTCAGGTGCTTTAACAGGTTGGGTTGGTTTGTTGGATATCTGGGTTTTGAGGACCTGCGGTTCCTTTTTTTCCTTCCCCCGCACATCGATTATAACACGGAATGGATCGGCAAGGCTGAAGACTTTATAGGAAGAGATGGACTCGATATCCAGTACGACCCTGACAGTACTGGGATTGTATTGACCCGTACGGATCCTTCTTAACAGACCGTCCTCAATGGGAACCGGAGCCCGATATTTGGGCTCGATATAACTGTTGAAGAAATCGATGAACAATCTTCTCGGCTGATCTCCTGATTGTTCAAGCAGCTGTTCTTTGTACCTTACCGGTCCTGATGCATTGATGACCACACGGGTATAGTCATCGGAAGACCAATATTTTACCGGCAGGACGCTTGCTAAATTCGTCGGATGATAATTGCCTATCAGAACAGGCGGCAAAGGGATATTGTATTGCTGGGAAAGAACCTCGAGTTGTTTGACGGCGCCGGAATACATATCTCCATTGGGAAAATCGGTGACGATTCTGCTCAGTGCCTCAGCAGCTTTCTTCGGATCATGTTGATTGTCCAGATAGAGATTTGCCATGATCCAGAGGGAGTCATCTCCCAGCCGGTTTTTGGGAAATATGGTGGCTTGGTCGCTGAAATAGGATATGGCTTCATCAAGATCCAATTTATTATGGAAGCGATCGAACATTTCTTTATAGATTTTTCCAAGCATAAAAAGACACTTGGGAGCATAATTTGACTTTGAGTCGGAAAGGAAAAGCTTCCTGAAATCTCTGGCATTTTTTAGCCATTCTTCCCTGGAAGTTTTATGGGAGGAATCCGATTGGAGGTCATTGTAATCTTTTCTTGCAGAGAGATACTGGCTTTCAACGGTGTTCCCGTCCCCATGAGCGGTATTTTCCTGCGCCTTCAAAGGTATGGCTGGAAGAAAAAGAAAGAGTATCAACAGAAAGGCAAAAACGTATCTCTGCATGAGGAATAGAGGACTTCTGGAGTGGTAGTAGTTGATGACAACCATCACGCAAGATCTAAGGAGCCTTAATCATGAGGATTTAATGTTATTATAGTACAACCTCCAAACGAAAATAGCACGAGATGAAAAAAAAATCATCAGCAATTGAAGAGATTTTTAATTTCGTAGAGAATTTCCAGCGCCTCTCTGGGGGTCAATTCATCCGCATTGAATTTTTTAAGGAAATTACGGAGGGGATCAGTCGGCGGTTGAAAGAGCGAAAGTTGGTTCGGGTGCTTTTTTATGGCTGAGCATTTCGGCATTTTGCTTCGAGCAATAAGAGGTGCGCCATCGGAATCAAATTCTCCACTTTCAATATTTTTCAAAATTTCACCAGCTCGTTGAACCACCCCATTGGGTACGCCTGCCAAGGCAGCAACCTGAATTCCATAACTTCTATTGGTTCCGCCCCGAACCAGTTTGTGGAGAAAGATGATGGAGTCGTTCCATTCCCGAACGGCGATGGAAAAGTTCTGTACGCGTGGCATCGTCTTGGCAAGATCCGTCAACTCATGATAATGGGTTGCAAAGAGGGTTTTTACACCTTTTCCCATCTTTTGAACGAGATCTTCGGCGACCGCCCAGGCAATCGCCAGACCATCATAGGTCGACGTGCCTCGGCCAATCTCATCAAGTATGACCAGACTTCTGGGCGTGGCATTGTTGAGGATGTTGGCTGTTTCATTCATCTCGACCATGAATGTCGATTGTCCTCTTCTGATATCGTCCATTGCCCCTACTCGGGTAAATATCCGATCGACAACCCCGATGCAGGCTTGGTCCGCCGGGACAAAACTTCCCATTTGGGCCATGAGAACGATGAGAGCGGTCTGCCGAAGCACAGTTGACTTGCCTGCCATGTTGGGACCGGTGATGATCAGCACCTCATCGGTCGTTTGGTTGAGGGTCACATCGTTGGGGACAAATTTCCCGGCGGGCAGGGAACGTTCGATGACGGGATGCCTCCCCTCTTTGATGAGGATTTCCTCACCATCGTTTATTTCCGGTCGATGATAATGGTGGAGGTAGGCTGTTTCACTAAGGGATGAGAAAAGATCGATCTGGGCCAGAAGATGCGAGGTTTTTATAAGTCGTGGACTTTCCTGGGCCAGACGCTTTCGTATCTCTAAAAAAAGAGAGTACTCCAGTTCGATACGTTTATCGTCTGCTCCAATAATCTTATTTTCAAACTCCTTGAGTTCGGGCGTAATGAATCTTTCGGCATTGACAAGAGTCTGCTTACGGATATATCGCTCTGGTATTTTATCAGCATTCACCTTGCTGACTTCGATAAAGTAACCGAAGACTTTATTATAGCCGATTTTGAGTTTTGGAATTCCGGTTGCTTGACGCTCGGTGCTTTCCAGCTTCAGAAGCATTTTCTTGCTGTCTCGAAGCAGAAGGGAGATTTCGTCGAGTTCCTGGTTATATCCTCTTTTTATAATATCGCCGTCACGTAATCCAAGGGGAGCATCATCGTTTATGGACGCTTCTAAGAGGGTATGAAGATCTTCCATGGCATCAAATTCGTCGGCAATGGCTTGCAGCTTCCTGGTTTGAAATTGCCCCTGCAGGCGTTTGAGGTCGGGAAGACGGGAAAGAGAACGTTTCATGGCCAACATGTCTCTGGCGTTGCCGGTGCCCAGGACCATTCGACTGTTGAGCCGTTCAAGATCGTAGATGGCATCAAGGATATCGCGGATATCATGCCGGAGTTGACCGCGCATGAAAAAGAAGTTGACCGCATCCAGACGATCATTGATCCTCGCGACGTCCTGGTGCGGGAAGAGTATATGGTGTTTGAGGAGTCTCGCACCCATGGGTGTACAGGTCTGGTCAAGAACCGACAGCAGTGATCCTTCTCTTGTGCCCCCTATGATGGTTTGGGTCAGCTCGAGATTTCTCCTGGAGGAATCGTCAATGAATAAAATAGAATCAAGATCTATCTGGGACAGTTTTTCGATATGCCGGGTGTCGGTTTTTTGTGTCTGCTTGATATAATCCAGTAATACGCCTGCGGCAATGATACCTTCTTTCATATGCTCACAACCGAATCCCGAGAGGTTTAAAACCTGAAAATGTGACAGGAGCAACTCTCTGCAGAAGCTGTAATGAAATACTGTCGATTCCCTTTTGGTTATGCAGAGACCGGGGAGAAAGCTTCTGGCGATCTTAAGAAAAGATTCGATAGAGTCAGAGTCATCATCATTGATGAGAAGCTCTGCCGGATTCATTCTGGTCAATTGGTCAAGAAGAGGATCTTCATTTGCAACCTCTGGGAATTCTCCCACGAAAAATTCGCCGGTGCTGAGATCGAGAAAGCTAAGTCCGAAAGAATTTGTTTTTCCCTTATCATGCCTGGAGATAGCGGCGACATAGAGATTACTTTTGTCATCGAGAAGTTGATGGTCGATGACGACACCAGGGGAGATGATACGGCTGACTTCCCTTTTTACGATTCCTTTGGCAAGAGCCGGGTCTTCGGCCTGCTCGCAGATGGCCACTCGGTGGCCGGCTTTTATGAGTTTGGCCAGGTAGGTCTGAGCAGCATGATAGGGGACGCCGCACATGGGGATTTTTTCGGCATCTCCCTTGTTATTGCGGGAGGTGAGGGTAATACCCAGAACCTTCGAGGCAATTTTGGCATCTTCGAAAAACATTTCATAGAAATCGCCCATACGATAGAAGAGGATGGCGTCATTATGCTGTTCTTTTATCTCAAGATACTGCCTAAGCATCGGGGTGATTTTCAGCGGCCGATTCATGTTATCTGCGTTCTTTTAGGGATAGAAGCTTAAGAAAATCTGGAAGTAAGCGGTTGTAGGTTGATGTAATATGTTCGGGAATCGTCCTGATGTCGGCAACAACCGTCATGAAATTATGATCACCCTCCCAGCGGGGAACAATGTGAAAATGGAGATGATCGTCGATGCCTGCCCCGGCGGATTTTCCGATATTGCAACCAATGTTCATGCCTTCGGGAGAGAAATGCATGCTGAGAATGCTGGTGCAATGTTGCAGCATTTCCATAATCGCAAGATTCTCTTCTGCGCTGAGTTCTGCCAGGGAAGAGATATGCCGTACGGGTGCTATGAGCAGATGGCCATTGGCATAAGGAAATCTGTTTAACAGAACAAGAACGAGGCCATCACGATAGAGAAGAAGGTGTTTTTCATCATGAGCAGCGTTGCCTGGTGGTTCGAAAAGACATCCCTCAACAGATGGTGCAAGACCGCGGACATGTTCGATGCGCCAAGGTGTCCAAAAGGTTTTCATAGGTTCGGAAGGGTGTAAATTTTGGCATGCATACCTTGATTATCTACGGTTAGTATTGCGTAGGTAGCCGAGGCTCCGTAGGGACCCGTAGACCGAAAACTGCCGGGATTAATAAAAAGGGTGGACCCTCGTCTTTCACAAAGAGGGGTATGGGTATGGCCAAAGATTATGCAATCGGCATCAGGAAAGAGATTCCACATTCTTTCTTCAATAGTTGCCGTGAGCCCTGCACCGTGGCAGATACCGATTGAATATCCAGATATTTCAAGTAATTTTTCGTAAGGTAGTGATTGTTTGGTCGTGAGATTGCACATGTTTCCATGTACGGCATGAATTTCTTTCCCTTCAAAGGCAGACAAAATGGATTGATCTGTGAGATCGCCTGCATGGATAATGACATCACACGATGAAAACGCCCTCTTCGTCTGTGCTTTGAATGCTTCGGTGCAGCTTGAAATATGGGTATCGGTAAGGATACCGATAGTTATCATGAAACTCCCTCCAGGTGAAGCCTTATCTTGATATGGTTGTTAACTGAAGAACTGAGTATACTTAATTTCAGCCAAATCGGAAAGGAGTCATATTGAACTTGTGCCGAACAAAAAAACATCGATTGCGGTTGCACAAAATATGCTGGAGTAGGTATATTAAAAAGATTATCTTAACATGCAGCCTTTCGGGCATTGCCTTGGTGACTCGTCAGGCAGGGCATTACACGTAAACCTTTTGGAAAAGAGCTTTTGTGCCCGGACGTTTTGTTTTGCTTAAAAAATTATCTGTTGAGGTAAGGACTCTTCGGGCATAAATTCCGACTTCGATATTGCTTATCTGTCTACGGTGAATTTTTCGTATGGCATAATTTTGAATGAAAATTATCATTTTGCAACTGACTCACTTAATAAAAAATATTTTGATATAATCGGAACCAATGGAGATAAAGAATGTATAGTGCATCTGATTTGCGCAAAGGGTTAAAGATTCAGATCGATGGGAGCCCCTATATTGTAACGGAATTTGAGTTTTCAAAGCCGGGAAAGGGCCAGGCGCTCTATCGATGCAAGATGCGCAATATGATATCCGGCAATCAGTTTACTCAAACCTACCGTTCAAACGACAAATTTGAAAAAGCGGATCTGGAAGAGAGAAAAATGCAGTATCTCTACAACCAGGAAAACGAGTATCATTTCATGGACAGCGAAAGCTTTGAGCAAATTTTCATTCCCAGCGAACAGCTGGGAGAAAATGTTAATTTCCTCATTGATAACATGGAGCTTCAGGTTCTCTTTTTTGCAGGAAAACCTATTGATGTAAGTTTGCCGATCTTTGTAAACCTGGAGGTCGTAAAAGCCGATCCATGGGCAAAAGGGGACACCTCCGGAACCGATACCAAACCGGTTACCGTCCAGACAGGTTATGTGTTGCAGGTCCCACCCTTTGTCGAGGAAGGAGATAAGATCCAGATCGATACCCGAACCGGTCAGTATGTCACCAGGGTAAAAGAATAACAGTATGTTGTCGATTAAAGAGCTGCATCTGCGTGCAGCTCTTCTGCGTTTTGTCCGTCGGTGGTTTTTTGATAGGGGTTTTCTCGAAGTGGATACCCCCGTTCGTCATCCCGTTATCATTCCTGAAAGACATATCGTACCCCTTAGCTCCGGCGATTGGTATCTGCAGGCCTCGCCTGAACTGTGCATGAAAAGGCTTCTTGCTGCAGGTT
Source organism: Desulfocapsaceae bacterium (assembly GCA_046704745.1). GTDB lineage: Bacteria > Desulfobacterota > Desulfobulbia > Desulfobulbales > Desulfocapsaceae > CAWGGS01. Next base: position 53,104 of record JBJKRL010000148.1, read on the forward strand.
GCAGTAAGATCTTTCAAATCTGCCCATGTTTCCGGGCCGGGGAACGAGGACGTCTGCATCACGAGGAATTTACCATGCTCGAATGGTACCGAACGGGAGCGGACTACCAGGATCTGATGGACGACTGTGAGCAGATGCTTTGGTATCTCAAAGAGAGATTCCAATCGGATTTTCCAGATGTTGTCCCCAGTTTCCCAGAAGGTATTTTTTCCAACAAAACAAATGTTAATTTGACCGGAGCCTGGGAAAGGCTTACACTAGAAGAAGCTTTTTGCCGGTTCAGCCCCGTGCCGCTCGACTTGGCCATGGAAAAAGATCTTTTTGATCAAGTTCTTGTGGAGCATGTTGAGCCGCGTTTGGGAAAAAACTCGCCTTTGTTTTTATGCGACTATCCCGTGGCGTTGGCATCTCTTGCCAAAGTAAAGGCAATAGCTCCGGAGGTTGCCGAACGTTTCGAACTGTATATACAAGGAATTGAGTTGGCTAACGGGTTTTCGGAATTGACGGAGGGCAGTGAGCAGCGAAAGCGGTTTGCCGATGAGCTGCGGCATATTGAAAAAAACGGCTTACATTCATCCGCAATGCCTGAGCGCTTTCTTTCTTCACTTGATCGTCTTAAGCCCTGTGCCGGAATAGCATTCGGCCTTGATCGTCTGTTCATGCTCATCTTGGGGAAAGAGAGTCTTGAAGAGGCGGTCTCTTTTTCACCTTCCGATCTCTAATGGCTGCAGGGTGGCGATGCCTTTCTGTTCCTTGAGTCGAGAGGATCATCACGGTCAGGGCCGGTAAATGGAATACGATTAGTAATTAAAAAGAAGAAATAATACTAAAGAGTTTTGAATATATCATAAGTGTAGTATGAAATTTACGAAATTGGCAGATTTTATCTAAAATGCCTTGGCCGGGCACAAAATTCTCACAACGGATATGGACCTAAAACAGAGCCTTCAGGTTAGATTGTATATCGGTATAATTTTTCGCAAAAAAGTGTTGATTTTTTCCTGTCTGCTGTTAGGCATTGCCGCCGGCATGATAGTGACTGTAATTACACCAAGGCAATACCTCGCCACTGCTCTTCTCAGTTACCAGCGGCAAAAAATCAATCCCAGCAAGATGTCGCCCGATGTTGAGGAAAAAATAAGCAACATGGTCAGCACCCTCACTCAACTGGTAACCAGTAGAACCGATCTTGAAAAAATGATCAAGGATCTTGATCTTTACAGAAACGCCAGGGCCAATCTTCCCATGGAAGACGTCATAGATATGATGCGTAAACATATCGAAATCAGTCCTTCTGGGCGTGGTGATACCTTTACCATTAGTTTTACAGGAAGTGTTCCGGACCAGGTGGTTAAGGTAGTCAATTCTCTCGCAGGAAAATTCATAGAACAAAATTTAAGATACCGGGAGGAGCGGGCAACGGAAACGTCGTCTTATACCAACAATGAATTACAGATGGCAAAGGCCGTTCTCGACAAAAAAGATGCGGCCATGCGGGATTACAAGCTTAAATACTATAATGAAATGCCGGATCAAAAAGAGTCGAATCTGGCTCGCTTGAGTGCTTTGCAGCAGCAATACCAGGGAAAACAGGACAGTATCCAGGATTTGGAACGGACACGCGTGATGCTCCAGCAGCAGATTACGGACAGAAAAAATGCCCTGACAGCCCAGTCTACGGCAATGGATAGTGAAAATGATAAAGCCTTAACCAGCGGAAAAATGATTGCAGGAGAAAGCGACGCCCAACGTCTTGAACGGTTGAAGAGGCTCTATAACACCCTTCTTTTGAGATATACCCCAAAACACCCGGAAGTGATTCGAGTACACAGGATGATCGAACAGTTGGAAAAGGCTCAGGGAAGTCAAAATGCGGAATCCGGCAAGAAGAAAAGTGGATATCTTACTGAAACCGATCCTCTTCTTGCTAAGCTTTCATTGCAGATGAAAAAGCTTGAAATCGATGTCGAAGATCTCAACAAGGAGAAGCAACAGTTGAGAAAATTGATCGACAAATATGAAAAGTGGGTTAGCGATGCGCCGATTCGAGAGGCTGAGTGGTCATCTCTCACCCGTGAATATGGGCAGTTGAAGAAACATTTTGATTTTCTCGTCTCCCAGAATCTTCAAGCCCAGTCGGCACTGCATATCGAGCAAAAGCAGAAATGGAGTCAGTTCAAAATCGAAGATCCTGCCAGGTTGCCGGAAGAACCTGTTATCCCAAATTTTTATAAAATCATGGCGATGGCTGTCTTTATCAGCCTTGGCATAGGCGGTGCAATTGCCTTTTCCGAGGCGATTTTAGATTCATCCTTTAAGGACGTAACAGATGTGGAAACCTATCTGGACCTGCCGGTAGTCTGTTCAATCCCTTATATCACAACGGATAGAGAGAACCTTCGACAGAAAGCGCTATCCGTAACCTGGTTTGTCGTACTCTCCGGTGGATTCATCTGTTTATGCGGAGCCTTTGTCTTTTTGGTGCACCATGGCCGGATAATTCTTTAGGCTGTTTTGAAAAATTAAATTTTTCTTTTAAGATCAAGGCCAATGGAAAATTTCGCCAAAGGCATGAATACTATTGCAAGGATAATATTTTCCCGCACAATCAAGAAGTTGGGCCGGTAAGCGAGCTGTCGGCGAGACTCCGAGAAGGCCAGTTGTCAAGCTTGCCAAAGAGCAGGACGAAGAAGGATAACTTATGTATAAACGCTATTATGGTCTTCGACGAAACCCCTTCGAGCTTCTTCCGGATTCGGAGACCTTATTTTTGAGTGAAACCCATAAGGAAGGACTGGCAACCCTGAGATATGGAATCCTGTCAAAGAAAGGCTTCCTTCTCTTGACCGGAGGGGTGGGGACGGGAAAAACAACTCTCATTAACGTTCTTGTAGAGTCTGTAAAGCAGGTAGTCAATATCTGTGTATTGTCCAACCCTCTCCTATCACCTTCCGAGTTCTTCCACTATATCGCCTGGGAGTTAGGGTTGCCCTTTACCAATAAAGCAAATTTTCTTCATAATTTTTCCGAATTCTTAAAGGATAAACAAAAAAAATATAAAAGAACTCTGATGATTTTTGATGAGGCACAGGCCCTTCCCGTAGATCTGTTGGAGGAGATCAGGCTTCTTTCAAATCTGGCCGGAGACAGCCTCAACACCTTAAGCATATTTCTTGTGGGACAACCCGAACTGCTCGACAGATTGGCTGATCCGCGTCTCCTACCCCTGCGGCAGAGAATAGGCATCAGGTATCATCTCACCCCTTTTTCCTCAGAGGATACCAAACAGTATATATTTTTTAGGCTCAATAAGGCCGGAGCAAGCAATCTTCAAATTTTCTCACCAAAGGCCATGGACTTGATATTTCAGACAACTCACGGAAATCCTCGTCTTATTAATATATTATGTGATCATGCCCTGATAAGCGGGTTTTCCAAAGAAGAGTTGTCCATCGATCATGAGATTATTCTGGAATGTATTCAGGAACTGCACTTGCCGGGGGATGTAGAGACATTTGATCTTTTGCCTCTGGTTTTGAAAAAGAGAAAAAAGAAATGGTTGATTGGACTGATCATCGCCCTTTTCGTTGTTGTGCTTGGTATCGTCTTTTTCTTTCCGCATAAGTTGGGAATTGAGTTCGTACACGCGGTAAAAAGCATGCTGAGTTCAGTTGAGTAAAACTAAACTATGAGATATGTGACTTGAGATGGGAAAAATATCCAAAGCTCTTGAAAAATCCCAGGAAGGGTTTTCTCCGGAAGAACAAAGCAACGGTATGGCGCCGTTGGTGGAGCAGCCGGTTCGGCAAAATTCCGGTCCGGAGCCGGAAAAAGTCGAACCTGTTGACGTTAAGGGAAGGGAGATTGAACTTCCCAGGGCAGGCGTTGGTGCGACTCGTCAATGGGATGAGAGGCTCGTAAAAGTGACGGGAGTTTCCGACATCTTGTCGGAATCCTTCCGGGTGCTTCGGTCCCGGATACTGCATCCGGTGGAAGATGAAAAAAAAATCAAGACGGTTCTTGTTACATCAGCAGCTCCTGAGGAAGGCAAAAGCTTCGTTGCCGTCAACCTTGCCATATCGCTCGCCCGGGGAATGGATCAGTATTGTCTTGCCGTTGATTGTGATCTGCGGCGTCCGGCACTGGCTGGGCTTATTGGTATGGAAAGGAGTCCCGGTCTTACCGAATACCTGCAGAACACCCAGAGTATACCAAAACTCATTCAAAAGAGTTCAGTCGATAAACTGACAATCCTTGCCAGTGGTAATCCGCCGGTCAACCCCTCGGAACTGTTGAGTTCCGAACGTATGAGGGGATTGGTGCAAGAACTGGCTAGCCGCTATAACGATCGGGTGATCATCTTTGACAGTCCGCCGGTAAAGGTTGCTTCGGAAACCTTGATTCTTGCCCAGCAGGTCGACGGTGTCGTTCTTGTTGTGCGGTGGGGTGCCTCGGGCCGTGAACATGTGAAAGAAATCATAGATGACATCGGCAAAGAGAAGATCATCGGTATTGTATTTAACGGGTATAAAAGCAATATTGTCGAATCGAGAATGATTAAATATTCCAACTACTATTACTATGACTATGCCTCAAAGGATACGCCTTCGAAAAAAAAATCAGGAAGGAAAAAACATGGTTGATTGGCGCCCTTTACCGGGAATCAACGTTTTTCGCTGAAAAATATTCTCTATCTTTCTCAATACAGAATAAAAGATTCTCTTTCCCTCACTTTGTACCTTTTTGCCTCAGACTTTTTTCCAGGAGGTGTCTCTGTTGTTTCTTGTCGGATTGTTTTTTGGGGATAAAAATTTCTTTTTTGGTATCTCGGTGAAGACCGCTGACATACATTGCCGTGGATAAGGTTCCGGGAGTGGGTGTGAAATCCTGAGATTGCCTGATCGTAAGTCCCAGTCTTTTAAGCTTTTTTATCATAGCCAAGGCGTGGTGTTCGGTACAGCCTGGATGGGCGGTTATGATGTAGGGATTGAAGACGATGCTTTTACCTAATTTCTTAGCAAGTGCTCTGCTTTGCTTGAGAAACTCGCAGAGTTTTTGATGGGGCTCCTTATGCATAAGGCTCAATATGTCATCTTCGGTATGCTCCGGCGCGATTTTAATCACTCCTGGGAGATGCCTGCAAATGAGTTGCTCCAAAAGACGCGGTGTCTTAAGGAGGAGTTCCATACGAAGCCCCGAAGAAATGAAGACATTTTGAATTCCATCGATGGACGACACCTCTTGCAACACTTCCATGAGGCTTTTTTCATCAAGAAGCAGATGTTTGCAAACCTGGGGAAAGAGGCAATCATGCTTTTTGCACGCGGTAAGAGAGCAGCGGGCTCTGTATAAATTTGCCGTAGGTCCGCCCAGATCGGTTATGGTTCCGTCAAAATCGTCTGCCTCTTTTATACGAAGAGCCTCTTGAAGGATGGAATGCTTACTGCGGTTGCTGATAAGAGGTCCTTGGTGGCGGCAGATGGCGCAGAAGGAACAGTTTCCCGAACATCCGCGGACAATGGTAATGGAATGACGGATCATCGTGTAGGCCGGAATGTCCGGATTATTCGGATGCGGTTTTCTGGAAAAGGGGAGTGCATATACAGCGTCCAGCCCCTCAGACGAAAGAGGGGCCTGACCGGGGTATTGCAAAAGCCAGGAATTCTGTTGCCGTTGAGCCAGAATACTTGCCGAGGTGCTTCTGGCTTGTTGGTCGATAAGAAGTTCCGCTTCTAAAAACAAGGTCTTGTCCCTATGGATATCGGACCACGAGGGGAGAACCTGGACTCTACGTCCGGAAGTCGGGCAAAAAAAATCTGGGAACTGTTCGGTTATCTCCTTATCCGTGAGTCTCCGGCATGTTCCTTCGATATTGTCAAGCCTTTTGGCTTTGCAAAGTCTTTCCGCTGCTTGCAGAACACTTTTTTCCCCCATACCATAGATGAGCAGATCTGCCTTGGATTCCGTGAGCACCGAACCCCGTAATCGGTCCTGTTTGAAGTCATAATGGATAAAGCGTCTGAGAGAGGCCTCAACGCCTCCCAAAATTACATGGATTCCCTTATAGGCTGCACGGGCAAGATTAGCGTAGATGAGTGTTGCCCTATCAGGACGCCTGCGGTTGTTCTTGCTTCGCTCCCCATTAAACCAAGGATTACCGTTGGGAGAATAGGCATCATAGGAACGAACTTTTCCCGTGCCGGAATAATTGGCCACAATGGAATCGAGATTGCCGGCCGTTATGCCGAAAAAAAGACGGGGCCGGCCAAACCTGCGAAAATCATCGACCCTGTCATAGCGTGGTTGGGACAGAATTGCTACTCTGTAGCCATGGTCTTCGAGCAGCCTGCCGATGATCGCCACCCCAAAGGACGGATGGTCGACATAGGCGTCTCCCGTCACGAGGACGATATCGACGGAGTCCCATCCAGATCCCAGGCATTCTTCTTGGGTGACGGGCAGATATGGGAGATGGTTTTCTTTCGTCATACTGATATAGAGTAAGCAGGTTATCCCCGAATTACCAATAAAAAGCTCATTTGACGTTCGTAAGAAATCCGGGCAAAAAAAAAACGGATGGCCTGCAAGAGACCATCCGTTTGGGTGCATCTAGAGTTGGTTAAAAACGATTAACCGACCATTTTTTTGATTTCTTCTACTACTTCCGGGTTCGCCAGGGTCATAACGTTGCCGACGTCGCCATGGTTTGAGATGGCTCCGAGTACCCTTCTCATGATCTTACCGGAGCGGGTTTTCGGCATATCGGGTACGATCCAGACCTTGCGGCATTTGGCAATTTTACCGATCTGGTCGCAAACAGCATCGTTGACTTTCTGAGCGAGTTCAGGAGATGCGTTATAACCGGGTTTCAAGGATACATACAGATCCGGCTCTTTTCCTTTGACCTCGTGGGCAACCGGAACAACAGCGGCTTCTGCGACCTCGAGGACGGTGAGTGCTGCCGATTCGATTTCCTTGGTGCCCAGTCTATGGCCGGAGACGTTGATGACATCGTCGATGCGGCCGAGTATACGGAAATAGCCGTCCGGTGCCTGTACGGCGCCGTCACCGGCCATATACGGCCAATCGCGCCAATCCTTGCTGTCCGGGTTCTTGCAGTAGCGGGCATAGTAGGTATCAACATATCGCTGGCGATCGCCCCAGATGGTCTGGAAACTACCGGGCCAGGGATTCTGGATACAGATGTTTCCTGCCTTGCCGCATCCTGCCGGCAGTTCTTTCCCCTCTTCATCGTAGATGATCGGGTGGATACCGGGGACACCGGGACCGGCGCTGCCGGGTTTCATCGGCTTTATCCCGGGGACGGTGCTGCAGAGGAAGCCACCGTTCTCTGTCTGCCACCAGGTGTCGACGATGGCGGCCTCTCCCTTGCCGACCTCGCTCTGATACCATCTCCAGACTGCGGGCTCGATGGGCTCGCCGACGGTAGTCATGTGTTTGAAATGATAGTTGTATTTTTTCGGTTCGTCCGGGCCGACCTTCCTCAGTGCACGGATGGCAGTCGGTGCGGTATGGAAGATGTTGACATCAAGATTCTGGGCGATTCGCCAGCAACGGCCTGCATCCGGATAGGTCGGGACACCTTCATAGATAACGGAGGAGGCGCACAGGGCCAGCGGTCCGTAGACGATAAAGGAGTGGCCGGTGATCCAGCCGATATCGGCCATACACCAGTAAACGTCCTCGGGATGGATGTCCTGGATGATTTTCGACATGGCGGTGACATAAGAAAGATAGCCGCCGGTGCTATGCTGGGCACCTTTTGGTTTTCCGGTTGTACCGCTGGTGTACATAAGGAAAAGCGGTTCTTCGGCCAGCATCTTTTCGGGCTCGATGCGACGGCCGTAGTATTTTTTCAGCTCGGCATTGATAATGATGTCACGCCCCTCAACCATGGCAGCCGGGGACGAGTTTTTTCCCGGATATCGCTGCCAGATAAGCAGCGTGTCAATCTTTTGCCCCTGATCCGCAGAAATCTTGCATGCTTCGTCATCGACGCTCTTGTGATCGAGGAGTTTTCCGGCGCGGTAGTAGGCATCCATGGTGATCAGGACCCGGCTTTTGGAGTCGACGACACGGTCGGCACAGGCGCTGGCGGAGAAGCCTCCGAAAACGACGGAATGGATAACGCCAAGCCGGGCACAGGCCAGCATGGAGATGGCCAGTTCGGCGGACATCGGCATATGGATTGTGACGCGATCACCTCTTTTCAGCTTTCCAGTATCTCTTAAGAGAGCGGCGAACTCATTGACCCGGACGTAGAGTTCCTGGTAGGTGATGTGCTGGACCCGTTCTTCTTCGAGTTCAGGAACAAAATGGATGGCGGTTTTGTTTTTATTGTTTTTTAAGTGGCGGTCGATACAGTTGTAGCTGGCATTTATAAGACCGCCTTTAAACCATTTCCAACACGGTGCATCGCTTGTATCAAGTACTACGTCCCAATATTTATACCATGTTAACAGTTCAGCAAACTCCGTATAACAATCAGGAAAGTTATCAAGGCTAAAACGCTCGTAGATGTCAGGATCTGTGACATTGGCTTGGCCAATGAATTTTGAAGATGGATAGAAATATTCCTCTTCCTGCCAATGGACCGCTATCTGAGATTCTGATGTTTCGATAACTTCTTTCTCTTTACTCATAAGTCGTGCTCCTTTCATGAATCTGGTTAAGAGATTAATTTCAAATCAGTTTCCGATGGTGCCGTGTTTGATCCTCCTTTTCTGTTGTGCCGATTGTTCGGCTATAATATAAGAATCCCTTGTTTTAGGGCGTGCTAAAAAAGGGCCAGCGAGCATAACTAAATACCTTCTCCGTAACATAATCTCAAAGGTATTGCAATTAGTTTTGACTTGTAATTAAGATGAATTGATGTGACTTGACTAGAGTCTAAACTTATCCGATTTTTTGGGGAAAGGGTAGCTCATAATGGGAAATATTTTAAAATGCAGGTTTGGTTTTGTTTTTCAAGGCAATTTCTCTTGTTGATCTTTCCTCTTTGTGCAAAAGATGACAATGATGGAGTTGCACTTTGCCTTCGTCCAAACTACAATCCTTAAAGGGTTTGTTGTCGGCAAAGTGATGATTGCAAGATATTGCGTTGAATAACCTACGGCCTGCCACTCTCATGAGTGGAGAGTATGTTGCTTGTGCCTGACATTTAATGGCGTACGCTCATCGGCCTTTTCCCGGTAATGTTTATCTGCGACTCAGGGTAATTTTTTATGAAAAGAACGGGTTTCTTATATGACGACAGGTATCTTCTCCATGTTACATGGGAAGGACATCCTGAATCACCGGCAAGGCTCATTGCTATCCGTGACCACCTTGTCGCAACCGGCCTCTTGGAAAAGCTGAAGTTGATAACGGCAGAGGCTGCAAACCAGAGATGGATTGAGACAGTCCACAAGATTCAATATATCATGCGGTTTGAAGAGGCCTGTATTATGGGCTTTCCTGATATTGATCATCAAGATAACTCGATATGCAGGGATACCTATGAAATTGCATTACTCGCGGTTGGAGGAATCCTGCGGGCTGTTGATGAAATGATGGAAGGTAACATAGATAATGCCTTTTGCGCCGTCAGACCTCCCGGGCATCATGCCGAAGTTGATTGTGCCATGGGGTTCTGTTTTTTTAACAATATTGCCGTTGCGGCAAAATATCTGCAAAGAAAATGGGAAATTGAACGTGTCGGAATCATTGATTTCGACGTACATCATGGCAACGGGACCCAGCATATATTTGAAGGTGACCCTTCCGTATATTATTATTCAATTCATGAACATCCTTCCTTTGCCTATCCGGGAACCGGGCGGGAATTCGATAAGGGAAAAGGTTCGGGAAACGGGTATACCTTAAACTCGCCGGTCCTGCCGGGAAGAGGGGATGAAGAGTATAAAAAAATGATTCTCAGGGATCTGGTCCCGGCTTTTAATGTCTTCCAGCCTGAAATCATTCTCGTTTCAGCCGGGTTTGACGCCCATAAAAGCGATTTGATGTCCGATGTCAATCTTTCCACCGAAGGTTATGATTTCATAACGGATACGATTTTGGACCTTGCTGACAGGCACGCCAAGGGCAGGGTTATTTCTATCCTGGAGGGAGGGTATAACCTGGATATCTTGCCGATTCTGGTTGAAAACCATATACGAAAAATGGCGGGGATTGAAAAATGATTAACCAATCTTAAGAGGAAAAAGAATACCATGAAACCAGAGAAACACGGGCATCATATGTTCATAAGCGAGATGATGGCAGAAGATCTTATTACCATTGGACCCGATGCCAGAATCTCCGATGCCAGAGATCTTATGCAAGAAAACGGCATCCGGCATCTTCCTGTGGTCGATGATTCCGGAAAACTAGTGGGCATTCTCACGGATAGGGATATGCGTGATGCCATGCCATCTATCTTTCTCGAAAAGGAAGACTATGAAAAGACCTTGCTGAAGGTCCTTGGTCATCCCATTCATGAGATAATGACAAAAGATCCATTGGTAATTCCTGTATATTTCACGATCCAGGACACCTTGATGGTCATTCAGAAGAAAAAGGTGGGTGCCCTTCCCGTTGTTGACGAGGATGGTCTTCTCAGAGGAATTCTGTCCACCCGGGATCTGCTCGCATCGTTTGTAAATGTGTTGGGGATTGGGGAGCCGGGAGCCTTGTTATGTATTCTTTCCGAAGAAAAACAAGGGCAGATGAAAAAAATAATCGATGTAATAACCGAAGAAAAAATATCCCTGGGGAGTGTTTTGGTTGCCCGGTATTGGGATAAAAACAAGAGGGCAATTTTTCCGTATCTCCTCACCAATAACGTAATAAATGTAAAGAAGAGGCTGCTGGAACTCGGTTTCGAATTGCTCGATCCCATGAAATGGTACCTCGATCAGATTCCTCGAAGGAAATAAGTCTGTTCCGGGTTAGGTGCGAGATCTCCTGGCCTTCAGCAACCACCAAAGGATGACTCCACCTATCACCATGAAACTGCTGAGCAATTGGCCTTCGGTGATACCCCCGAACAGAAAACCGATCTGCGGGTCCGGTTGCCGTACGAACTCGACTAAAATACGGAAGATTCCGTAACAGATGAGAAATAACGCCAACATCGAACCATGCGGCCAAGACGGCTTGTTCGCCCATGGTTTTTTCCTCACTAACCAGAGTATGGTGAAAAGCACAAAGCCTTCAAGGAAGGCTTCATACAGTTGAGATGGATGACGGGGTTTCGGTCCGCCTCCGGGAAATACCATCCCCCAGGGCAGGGTTGTCACCCGCCCATATAACTCTCCATTGATGAAATTTCCCAGCCGCCCCAATCCAAGTCCGATGGGGACCGTGACCACATAGATATCGGCCGCTTTCCAAAAATCAATTTTTTTCAAGCGGCAGAAGATAATTCCACCCAGAATAAGAGCAATGCAGGCGCCATGAAAGGACATGCCGCCGTTCCAGGTTGCCGGGATTTCCATCGGGTGGGCAAGATAATACGAGAAATTGTAGAAGAGCACATAACCGAGCCGGCCGCCCAGAATCACGCAAAGGATCAGGACAAGATTAAGGTTTTCGAAGTTGTCTTCGAGTCTTTTGAATCCAAATGCGGCAATCTGCTTTTTGACAAGAAGATACGTTGCAGTAAATCCGAGAACATACATAAGCCCGTACCAGCGAACCTGGAGTGGGCCTATGCTGAAGATAACAGGATTGATAGAGGGATAGGCAATCATGCGCGGCTGCCTCCTTGTTCTTTTATTTTCCTGAGATGGACCTGGAGAACGGAGATGGCGGCAGGTGTTATCCCCGAGATGCGTGAAGCCTGCCCAAGCGAGCGTGGGCGAACCCGGGAAAGCTTTTCCACAACTTCATTGGAAAGTCCGGACAGGCCTTTATATTCCAATTCGTCCGGAAGCGTAACCGACTCCATTTTCTTGAATCGTTGGACCTGCTCGCCCTGCCGCTCTATGTAACCTGCAAATTTAACGAGTAATTGCACTTCGTCACGAACATCGGAAGATCCGAGTTCCATAAGAGCGGCAATGACATTTTCAGACAGCGGCAAGGCAATGAGATGGTCGATGGTCAATTCTGGACGACGGAGGATATCGGCAAGAGAAGATTTCTGCTTCAAAGCGGCGCTTGCCATATTGGCCAAGGCTGAATTTATATCGTGGGACGGTTTGACGGTAACCGAGTCGAGCAAGGCACGTCCTTGGGCGATGGCAGCCTCCTTAGCCTGGAATGTCTTGAATCTCTCTTGTGTCAACAGGCCGATTTCATATCCTATCCGGCTCAACCTGGCGTCGGCGTTGTCTTCCCGCAACAATAGACGGTATTCGGCCCTGGAGGTGAAGAGCCGATACGGTTCCTTGGTTCCGCATGTGACAAGATCATCAACTAAAACACCTATATAGGCCTGAGAGCGATCAAGGATGACAGGGGCTTTGTCCTGGATGTAGCGAACGGCGTTGATACCGGCCATCAGCCCTTGGGCGGCAGCCTCTTCGTAACCGGAGGTGCCGTTGATCTGTCCGGCCAGGTAGAGGCCTTCCAGGCGTTTGGTCGCAAGGCTTGGATGGAGTTCCAGAGGATCCACAAAATCATATTCGATTGCATATCCAGGCCGTATGATCTCAACATTCTCCAGGCCTTTGATACTGTGCAGCATGGCCATCTGGGTTGACAACGGCAGGCTGGTCGGCAAACCGTTGGGATAGATTTCCACGGTATCAAGACCTTCCGGTTCCAAAAAGATCTGATGCCTGTTTTTTTCGGGAAACCGCATGACCTTATCTTCAATGGATGGACAGTACCTGGCTCCTATCCCCTCGATGATCCCGGCATATAACGGAGATTGGTCTATTCCCCGGCGGATAATCTCATGGGTTTTTTCGTTGGTGTAGGTAATATGGCAGGGACGTTGGGGCAGCGTGTATCCACCGCAACCGGCAAATGAGAAGTGGGCCGGCGGTTCATCGCTGTACTGGGCCTCAAGCTCCGAATAGTCTATGGAATGGGCATGCAGCCTGGGAACGGTCCCGGTCTTGAGACGTCCGACGCGAAAACCGGATTTTTTAAACCAGTCGGCCAGGCTCAATGAGGGGGCGTCTCCCATCCTGCCGGCAGGGAAATGCTTCAGTCCGATATGGATAAGCCCGTTTAAGAAGGTGCCGGTGGCAACCACCACAGCCCGGGTTTTAATGACCTCATCCAGAGAAGTAACAATACCCGCAACCCGTCCGTTCTCTACTTGGATTGAGTCGACAATGACCTGTTTTATGGTCAGATTTTCCTGGTTTTCCAGGACGGTTTTCATCCGCAGGCGATAGAGAAGCCTGTCTGCCTGAGCCCGGGAAGACCGGACTGCGGGGCCCTTGCTGGTATTCAATCGACGAAACTGGATGGAGGTGGCATCGATGTTGACAGCCATTTCCCCGCCCAAGGCGTCGATCTCCCGGACCAGGTGACCTTTGGCCAATCCTCCGATAGCCGGATTGCAGGACATCGCACCTATGGTATCGGCGTTAATAACGGCGATGACGGTTTTCATTCCCATTCTCGCAGCAGCCAACGCCGCTTCACATCCGGCGTGACCTGCTCCGATTACGGCTACATCATAAGTATTTGTCGACATGAAAAATTACAACAATAAAGATAAAAATTTTAATTCTTTAGGCTAGTTGCTTGAAAGTAGAATCTGTTTTTTGTCAACGTTGATTAAAGAATTCAGAACCCAGGAGTCAGAATTCAGGAGAAAATTCAACATGCCAAATATCCTGAACTCAAGCCTGATCCCCTGGATGCCTTTGATTATTCCCAGTTAAATGGTTCATTGAGTAATGCTAACCATAAAATTCACCCATCCGGGTAGTTGAATTATTTTTTTCCATACAGCCTTTCTTCTATATTCTTGTCTTAATCTTTTATTCTGCCGCCTGACTCCTGACTCCTGACTCCTGTCTTATGCCACCCGATCATCGCCCAGCGAGGTGGAAATTCTCTGCGCAGGACAACATGCTCACTGTCGGATTCGACAATACGCGATGAAAGATAGTCGTTTAAGCGAAAGAGTTCTTGTTCATTTAGATCATTAAACATCCAGGTGTATGTTTCAAGAGCCTTTTCCCGATCCGGAAAAAGGAGATCGCTTTCAAGCTCAAGTATGTCGACGGTGGGGTGGATACCCATGCAGTAAAGAACATTGAGTGGAATAATATAGTCCGGGCCGGAGTCAAACGGACGTCCCACGGCCGCATAGGCTGCGGGATCAAACGGTGACGGGGCGATTCGATCGATGATGCAGGCATGCTTTCCGGTATGATCGTTGATTTTTTGCAGGGCTCCCTCAAGATCCTCGACTATCAGCGATCGGGAGGCTATTACCAGATCATAAATACCAACACCAAGTGTATCCCAGTCATCTTCCCATGAACCTTTAATTGTGGTGATGTTGGGAAGATTTTTTTCTCTGGCCAGATCCATCAGAACTTCAAGCATCCGAGTGGAATAGTCCACAGCCGTTACTGCGGCAACATGTTCGGCAAGCGGCAGGGCAAGGGTGCCGGGACCGGATCCGACATCGAGCACGGTCATGTCCTTATTCAAGGGTAGACGCGAAACAACCATGGATGTAAAAGGAGAGTCCGCATTCCTTTGAGCAAAGGCATGGGCATCCTTGTCCCAGTCTCCAACTTTTTTCCCGGGGCGTGATTTTTGCTCTCTGGCGTTTTTCCAGAGCAGGTTCCAATCGATTTCAGAATAGGTAGATGGCATAGATGGGTATTTATGTGTTAGAATGAGCAGCTTTTCATCCTGATATTATTTGAGAATCAGTAAATCAGTGGTTTTGATCGGCTTCGCTTGACTTGCCTCAATCCTACGTTGTTTTCCTCTATTCATCAATTTAAGCTTCTTCAGCCTTCAGCCTTCAGCCTTCAGCCTTCAGCCTTCAGCCTTCAGCCTTCAGCCTTCAGCCTTCAGCCTTCAGCCTTCAGCCTTCCGCCTTCCGCCTTCAGCCTTCAGTCTTCAGCCTTTTATCACAACCGCTCCCCTTCCGCAAGCTGGGAATGGTGCTTAAAAACCAAAATTGTTTGACAGCTTGGTGCTTGTGTGGTTAATAATACTCTTTTGTTGCCTATGCCCTCACGGTTGGAAGAAATAGGGGGCTGCAGGAAATTGAAGAGGGGCCGGAACAATCAGAACTGACTCTATCTTAGGGATTGTTTTGGTGGATAAATTAAGCTTTTTCATGATTTTTCATGGATATAGAAACAAAAGGTGTTTGCAATGAGTAAACGTACTTTTCAACCAAGTATTCTGAAACGTAAACGCACCCACGGTTTCCGCACCCGCATGGAGACGCGGGCCGGCCGTGCCATCTTGAGTGCCCGTCGCGCCAAAGGGCGCAAACGATTATCAGCCTGATTCTCTTGAAAGAATTTGCGCTTCCAAAGACGTCCTTGGTGCGCAAGGGCTGGGAGTTCGAACAGATATATAAAAAAGGGAAACGGATACATGGAGATGGTTTCTCCCTTATATATCAAGGAAACGATCTCAGTCAAAACCGGCTTGGGATCAGCGTCAGTGGGAAAATAAAAGGTTCCGTGAAAAGGAACCGTATTAAACGGATAATAAGAGAATCATTTCGTCTAAACAGGGAATGTTACCCGCAAAATGCAGATATCGTCTTTACCGTACGGCCGGGTTTTTCGCCCAATACTCCCTCTGCGGTAAGTTCGTCCGTACTTCTTCTTTTATCGGCGAAAAAGAGATAAAATGAAAGCTGAAAGAATGAATCTGCCACGAAACGTCCTCATAGGCCTGATCCGGGTATACCAGTACTTAATCTCTCCTTTGTTCCCTCCCAGTTGTCGGTTTGAACCCACTTGTTCCAACTATGCCCTTCAGGCGATAGAACGCTATGGTATCCTGCGCGGAATGTATCTGGCCGTTCGCCGCATTCTGCGTTGCCACCCCTTCTGCCGGGGAGGTTATGATCCCGTACGATAACATTTCTGTGTTCCCAGAGCCTGAGGTCTACCGGATAACGAACAACATTTACGAGTTTTTACAATACGGAAAATTGCATGGACAATTATAGAGCTTTTCTTGCGATCGCCATTTCATTTGTCATTCTCATTATATACCAGTATTTTTTTGCCGGGTTCGAAACAAAGAAAGTACCTGAGAATACAAAACCGGGGACTACGGTTGAGCATGTGGCGGCACCTGTTTTAAAAAAGGAGGCCCAGGTTCAAAAAGTGAGTCCGAAGCCGATGCCGGCAGCTCCTCCGAAGATTGCCGATCACCCGGCCAGAGAAATAGTTGTTGATACCGATCTCTATAAAGCTGTTTTCTCCGAGCAGGGCGGTATGTTGAAGAGTTTCGTGCTCAAAAAATACAGAGAAACAGATAAAGCGGATTCACCAGGGAAGCAGCTTGTCGAGACGAAAGCGACCCAGGGGTATCCCTTGGATTTTACCTGGGGATCCGCCGTCGGACAGGGGCTTCTGTATACCAGTGACAATCGAGAAGTATCCTTTAAAAACGGTGACAAAGCGCAGTTGGTTATGCATGCCGTCACCGATTCCGGGGTAAGGGTGGAGAGGAAGTATACGTTCAGCCGCGATAAGTATTTAATCAATCTCGAGGTAAAGGTTGCAAACACGACTTCCGGATTGTTGCAGGGAGAACCGAACCTTCTCCAAGTGAATGTCCCCTTCGAAGACAGCGAAGCCAAAAGCAGATATAACTTTACAGGACCGGCTGCATATTTAAATGGGAAGCTGGAGGAATACAAGAGCAAAGAGATTACCGAAGCTCCGAAAACCATACAGGGAACGATCGACTGGGCAGCCTACGAAGGGACGTATTTCATATGCGGCATCATGGGAGATAAGAAAGAACTCTCATCCGTGACCATACAGGAAAAGGGAGAGATGGTCCATATGGCGGCTGTCGGAAGATTGGATACCCTGTCGCCAGGGGCGGAAATAGTTTACAACTATCAACTGTTTTATGGACCCAAGAAACTGTCATTGTTGAGGCAGGTTGGAAAAAATCTTGATAAATCGGTAAATTTCGGTTGGTTTGATGTAATTGCAAAACCAACCTTATGGCTTTTAAACTTTTTATACGGTTTTGTTCACAATTACGGCATTGCCATTATCCTGGTGACCATCCTGTTCAAGGCTGTCTTCTGGCCGATTACCCAAAAGGGTATGAAGTCCATGAAAAATATGCAGAAATTGCAGCCCAAGATGGCTAAACTAAAGGAAAAATTTAAAGACGATCCAGCTCGGATGAATAAAGAGGTCATGAACTTGTATAAAACATACAAGGTCAATCCTCTGGGTGGCTGTCTTCCCATGGTGTTGCAAATTCCAGTGTTTTTTGCCTTATACAAGGTCTTGCTGCAATGTATTGAACTGCGGCATGCTCCTTTCATGCTCTGGATTACCGATCTTTCCGCACCCGACAGGTTATGGCCCGGTCTGCATATTCCGTATCTCGGCGGCATTCCGGTCCTGACACTTCTGATGGGTGTCTCCATGTTCTTTCAGCAGAAGATGTCGCCGACGACAGCTGATCCAACACAGGCAAAGATCATGATGTTTCTGCCGGTGGTCTTCACGGTCATGTTTGTCAATTTCTCTTCGGGTCTCGTCCTCTACTGGTTTGTCAACAATCTGTTGTCGATCCTGCAGCAGTATCTCATCAATAAGCAGCCGGTGAAAGCGGTTTGAGACAGGCAATAACGAAAGGTGGAAAAGGGTTCACGCTCTTTTCGGAAATACTATCAAGGAAAATCGATGTCGTTAAATAAAAAGGATTTCTACGGGAAAGAAATCACCGATGCTATAAAGAAGGCATGCGATGAATTTGGTGTGGCTCAGGAGCAGTTGGATATCGATGTAATGGAAACAGGTTCGACCGGGATTTTCGGATTGATCAGGAAAAAGGCCCATATAAAGGCCGCCCTCAGGGCGGTACAAGAGGTTGAAGAAGAGCAGCCTGTCGTCGTCGAGAAGAAAAAAGAACCGAAAAAACCTGCTCAGAAAGTGGAAAAGCAAAAGAAAAAAGAACCTGACCAAGAGAAAGAACCTGAATTGGAAGACGATGATACTGACGATAACGACTCGTATGATGACGATTCGGATTCACAGGGAGGAGATCTCAGTCAGGAGAGCCTGGATATCGTAAAGCAAGAACTTACGCGGTTGTTGGAACTTATGGGCTATCCTTCTGAAATCCAAATGGAGTCAACCGGGATCTCTGTTCATTGCAGTATCAAGGGCGAGTTTGAAGAGCCTCTTTGCGGCCAGGATGGCAAAACACTTGACAGTTTGCAGTATATTCTCAGAAAAATCATTGCCCGAAAGGTTTCCGAACGCGTTCGACTGTCGTTAGACATTGGTGATTTCAGAGAGAGAAGGCAAAAAGAGTTGGCGCAAAAGGCACTCGAGCTTGCTCAACAGGTCAAAGAGGATGGTAAGACCCAGGTCCTGGCAGCCTTGAATCCTTCAGAACGCAGGGTTATCCATATGGCCCTGCAGGAGGATAAGGAAATTCGCAGTCGCAGTGTCGGTGACGGGCTGTTCAAGAAAGTGCTTATCTACAAACCGGGAAAAGGCAAAAAGAACGGCGGCGGATCACGTAGGCAACACAATTCCCGTGGCCACAGGGGGAAAAGTTCTAAGACGGAAAAAGAAAAGTAGAAGGATGAGACTGAAGGCTGAAGATTTAAGGCTGAAGGAAAAGAAGTAAATCAAGCAACAAAAAAACTGCAGAAACTACAGCAATTACAGAAATAACAGGAAAGACAGACTGAAGCAACTGAGGCAACGACAGCAACAGCAGGAACAACAGGAATAGTAGCAAAAGAAGTTAAGGCTAGAACTCCAACAAGACAAAAAACAGCAGGCTGAAGATAAAAGACCTTCAGCATCCATACCTGAATAATTCTATGTCTCCATCAGCAGCAGATATCCAGACAATTGCTGCAATATCAACACCACCGGGTGCCGGCGGCATCGGCATTATCCGCATGAGCGGCCCCGAATCTTTGGCCATACTCCAGAAAATATTCAAACCGAATTCACAAACGGCCACGTTTTCCAGCCACCGGCTGTATTATGGTCATATCGTCCGACCGTTTGACCAGAAAACCTTAGACGAGGTCCTGGCGGTTTATATGCATTCTCCGGCGACATACACACGAGAGGACGTCGTGGAGATCCATTGCCATGGAAGCTTTCTTGTCCTTCAGAACATTCTGGAACTGATCCTCTCCCTGGGGGTTTCTTTGGCAGCTCCGGGCGAGTTTACCAAGAGGGCGTTTTTAAACGGCCGCATCGATCTGACTAAGGCCGAAGCAGTTATTGACATACTGAACGCCAAGACTCGAAAGGGTATTGATCTTGCCGAAGAACAACTGGCAGGAGCGCTTTTTAAACGTATCGATGCAATAAAAGAGACCCTTGTTCATATCCGTGCTTTGATCGAAGTAGCTATTGATTTTCCCGAAGACGATGTCGAGATCGTCGATCAGATGCAACTTCTAGAGCAGGTACAGAAACAGGTTCAAGAACCGTTGCGTGAGCTGGTCGACAGCGCCGATAACGGCAAGGTTTTCAGGGACGGAATCAGTGTGGTTATCGTCGGCCGTCCCAATGTCGGAAAGTCAAGTCTGCTCAATACCCTGCTTCAGGAGGAACGGGCGCTGGTGACAGCCGTACCCGGAACAACACGTGACACTATTGAAGAGTATATCGATGTAGAGGGGATTCCGGTTCGGATTGTCGATACGGCGGGAATTCGTGAAC
Source organism: Desulfocapsaceae bacterium (assembly GCA_046704745.1). GTDB lineage: Bacteria > Desulfobacterota > Desulfobulbia > Desulfobulbales > Desulfocapsaceae > CAWGGS01. The sequence continues at coordinate 72,951 of JBJKRL010000148.1, forward strand.
ATGCAGATGAAGTCGAGGCTCTAGGCATCATTCGGGCGAGAACGCATATCAACCAGGCTGATCTTGTCCTCTTTATGATAGATGGTTCGGAGACTATCGAAGAAAAAGATATGGATCTTTATCGAACCATCAGTCACAAGCCGTTGATCATTGTCATAAATAAGATCGACTTGGTGCCGGATCCTGAAAAGGATAAATCAGGACCTTTTACCGGCAGACCCATAGTCAGGATATCAGCAAAAGAACAGACGGGAATCGACTGGCTGAAAGAATCGATCTTCAAAGCAGTGACCACCGGAAATGAACAGTGGCAGGAAGACGCCTGCGCCCCCAATATTCGCCATAAAGACGCGCTGATCCGGGCACTGGCGGCCTGCAGGCGGGTGGAAGATGGCCTGCAAAACGGTCTTACCAACGACCTGTTGGCAATTGATATTCAGATATGTCTTGCGCATCTGGCCGAAATCGTAGGAGAAACCACAACCGACGATATCCTGGATGCGATTTTTACCAAGTTTTGTATTGGGAAGTGATATTCAGGCTGAAGGGGGTAAAGCAGAAGACCGAAGGTAAGGAGACAAGAGTCAAAATATAGGGGCCGGAGGAGATAGGCATAGAGGATGATAGGGATAGACTGAGGGGGTAAAAAATGCCGAAGACTGAAGGAACAACGGCTGAAAGAATATCGTATTAAAAACTTAATTAAAATTTAAGATTGCATAAGGTTCTTGTAAAGATGAGTTAGATTGTAGTTTAAAATGGAAGTTAAAACAGATAAATATCCAGGAAACATGGGATTGAGGAAGAGGAATGCGTGATCACACAAAGCTTCGGGCCTTTACATTAGCTGATGAGGTGGCAGTATCGGTTTATCAACTTACGGCTGAATTCCCTAAAGAAGAGTTGTATGGACTGACAGCACAAATGAGGCGGGCTGCTGTGTCGGTTCCTTCAAATATTGTTGAGGGATGTGCACGCGACAGTCAGGCTGATTATCTACGATTTCTTAACATTGCTTTTGGATCACTTAGGGAACTTCATTATCAATTAGGCCTGTCTGTACGACTTGGATTTTCAAATGAGGACGTACAACAACACTTACAGGAAAAATTGAAGAAACAGAAAAAGTAATGAATCGTTTGATATGTTCCTTGCGTGACAGTTGATTCATTCTTGTTAGTGAAAATAACCGAACAATTCTATGCTCTTACCCTTTATCTGTTTTTAATCCTGATTATTTCCATAGACTTGACTTTCCATCAACCGAAATCTATTTTTCCTCAGCCCTCAGCCCTCAGCCCTCAGCCCTCAGCCCTCAGCCCTCAGGCTGAATGTCACTTTTTCTCCCATTGGTTTAAGAGATCTTCAGCTACCTTCTTGTCATGAAAATCGCCCTTGACGGAAAGGGCTTTTTTAAGACTATCGATGGCCTTCTCCTTTTGGTTCTCGGCATAAAGGGTCAGTGCAAGATGATAATTGATTGTGGAATCGTTGGGAACGGTCTGCAGAGCCTGTTCAAATTGCGATTGGGCCAAGGAATACGACTGTCTTTTGTAATGGACGTAACCTAGCGTATCTGCGATGTGTGGTTCTTCAGGGAACTTCTGTTTGGCAATCATGGCCAAGCGCAGCGCCTCTCCCAGATCCGGATTCGCATCTTGAGTGATAAGCCAGGCAAGGTTGTTGGCGGCAGGTGCGAAATCCGGGCTGATATCAAGTGTTGCTCTATACTCTTTTTGGGCTTCCGGATAGTTTCCTTGCGCCTCGAACAGACTTGCCAGACCCATATGGGCAGCGGCGGAATCGGGTTGTGATTTGATAAGCTCCCGATACTCGGCGATTGCCTGGTCGATCTTTCCGAGCTTGCGCATGATCCCGGCAATCACCATATACGGCTGGGGGTTTTGGGGGATGAGTTCCTTCGCTTTCTTGAACGAGTCAAGTGCTTTGTTCAGTTCCTTCTGTTTGAGATAAATATCTCCCAGGAGGATGTAATGACCGCCGGATTTCGGAGCTTTGGCGATATACTTTTTAACGAGATCGGCGGCTTTGTTCAGATCACCGCTGCTGGTAAGAGCTGAGAGTATCGCTAAGGCCCTGGAATTGCCCGGAGAGATGTCCAATATCCTGGTGTAGATAGCAATTGCTTTATCCTTTTTCTTTTGGCCGAGATAGGCCACTCCCAGATTGCTCATGATTTGAAGATTATTTGGGACTTTTTCGTTGAAGTTCTCAAGCAACTTTGCTGCGTTATCGTAATCCTTTCCCAGGAGCATCGCCTGGGTCAAAAACATTGCCGCCTGAAAATTGTGGGGATCTATTTTTATGGCAATGGCTGCCTCTCTTTTCGCGGCGTCGCTGTTGCCCTGCATCAGTAAGATTTGGGAGAGCAGGGTATGATACTTCGAGTTCCGAGGAGATTTTTGAATGGCATCCTCGACTGATTTCTGCGCCAGTTCGATCTCGCCGGTTACAAGGTGGGCAACGCCCAGATAAAAGGAAGGTTCTGACCATTTAGGATAATTCTTTACAAGAGTATTAAGGACATCTACGGCATCGGCCGTTTTTTTATCTTTGAGAAGGAACTTGGCCTTGACGAGATTTGCGCCGCTTTGCTTGTCATTTTTTTTCAGAATGTCGTCAACAAGGCTTCGTGCCTTGTCGAATTTTTTTTGGTCGAAAAATATACCCGCTAGTTCCGCCTGAAGATCGAGTTCATCCGGCAGGTCTTTTATATCCTGCTCAAGAGCCGAAACGGCCTGGTCGACCTTCCCCTGTTTTTTGTAAAATTCTGCCAGAAGGAGGCGAAAAGAGACGTTTTTAGGGGCGGCTTCAATCGTTTTTTTAATGTTTTCCTCTGCCAGATCGTATTTTTTCTGATTTTGATAGAGACCGGCCAGCATCATATACGTCTGGGGAATTTTGGGGAATTTCTTCGTCATCTCAACCAAAAGCTGTTCCGCCGCATCGGCCTTTTTCTGCTGTTCATAGGCAAGGACAAGGGTGTTGTAATTGCTGAAATTGCCAGGGTCGTAAGTGATGGCTTTCTTGAAATATTCTTCCGCTTCCGGATATTTTTTCTGAGCGAAGGAGATCCTTCCTTTTATATTGTAGAATCTGTCGGTTTTTGGTTCCTTTTTAAGGGCCTTGTCGATTGCTTCTTCGGCCTTTTGGAAATGACCGTCCAAAAGTTCGAGGTTTGCCAGAAGAGCGAGCGCATCCGGATATTCCGGGTTGATTTTCAGAACGGCTTCGATCTGTTTACGGCTTTCATTTTTATTCTTGGCAAGGAGGTAGAACTCAGCCAACTTGGTTCCCGCATCAAGGTTATTGGGGTCAAGACTGGTTACACGTTGTAGTTCCTGGAATGCTCCCCGGAGATTATTTTCTTTGAGGTATAAAAGACCGAGGTGGTATCTGGCATCGGCGAATTTGGGGTCGATCTTTATCGCATTCTGCAATTCGATAATTGCCGATTTGTTCTCGTTTTTTTCGATATAAGCCAAGGCCTTTTTGTAGTAGGTCGCTTTTTTCTCCTGCGGATTGGAACAGGAGGCGAGTAGGGGAAGAACAAGAAGGAATATGAGCAGGAAGATGGGCAGTTTATATTTCATTTTGGTACCTCGCACCGGAAATGGTGAAACTGGGATGGCTTTTCAGGTAATGGAGAAATCAATCTGTTTTTCATAGTATTTAAAAAGAATAAATATTTCTATGAAAAAGTAAAAATATTTGCTAGCCTTTTTTCATATTGCTATGACCATCTTACTCTCATACAATTTAATACAATGACGGTATCCTCTACAAAGGAGAGCAACTATGTCTTTTTTTAAATGGATTTTGGTCTCTACTGTTCTATGCTTTCTGATGATTCCAGTTGTCGGGAAATGTGCCGAATCCTCTGCCGATGTTTCGGCCTCGAAAGCCTTAAAGGAGTCAGCCAGAAAGGAAATCATGGCAAAAGAAAAGGTCTCGCAGCAAGGTGATGAATATGTTATCGGCGTAGGAGATATTCTGGGTGTGAGTTTATATGGTGAAGGCAGCATGGCAGCAACATCCCCGTCTGGGGTGAATACTTCAACTACCCAGGCGCAAAATGATACCTCGGGAATCGTAGTTCGAGTGGACGGCGACATTTCTTTAAAACATATCGGGGACGTCAAGGCGGAGGGAATGACCCTTACCCAGCTCGCCGATTATTTGAAAAAGCTCTATGCTCAAATCTATGACAATCCTGTTGTTACGACCGTGTTGATCAAAACCAACAAGAAATATTCGGTAATGGGAAAAGTGGCAAGACCGGGTGTCTATCCGCTGAATGACACAATATCATTGGTTCAAGCTATTGCCAGTTGTGGCGGCTTTACCGAGTGGGCCAATCGTAAAATCTCAGTGATACGGCAAAATGTCCATGAGAATGATAAAAAGATGTTTAAAAATCATGAACATGTTTTTGATTACGACGACTTTTTGGACGGAGAAGATTTACAGAACAACATTAATATTCAGGCTAATGATGTGATTGTGGCGCATTAAGCGAAGGACAGGTTGAAGGAATTTAGGCTGAAGGGAGAGATAGAATCTGGAATTCAGGATTCGGAAAAAGTGGGAAGAGTTTTATTATTTATGATTCTGATCCGATACAGAATATTCTTTGATTTTCTGATAAATGATTATGGAAGAGAAGATATTTGAAATTTTCCAATCTCATAAATACGAACTTCATGATCGCTTTCATGTTGAATCGTTGTCGATTTTTGGTTCCATATGCAGAGGAACAGCCCGCGAGGACAGTGATATAGATATTCTTGTGCGTTATACTGATGCTCCTGGAATTTTAGAATTTCTTAGATTAAAGCAATACTTGGAAGGGATTATGGGCAGACCGGTTGATCTTGTTACGGAAAACGCTTAAAAAAAACAATTGAAGAATAAGGTCCTGAAGGAGGCGGTTCGTGTCGCCTAGAGACTGGAAGTTCCGAATAGAGGATATTATAGAAGCCATAGATCATATTGATGAATATGTCAAAGGCTTAGAATATTCGTTATGGGTAAATGATAGAAAAACTATTGACGCTGTTATTCGCAACTTTGAAATAATCGGAGAAGCAGCAAATCATATTCCTGATCAAATTCAAGAGAAATACAAAGATATTCCTTGGCTTCTAATGAAAGGGATGAGGAATCTTCTCATCCATGAATATTTTGGAGTAGATCTAGATATCTAATGGCGAACAATAAATGATGAATTGCCTAATTTAAAGATACAGATAAAAAAGCTAATATCTGAGATTAAATGATCCATAATAAAGGCCAGCTACTATTGAATTTATAACTATCTAATTCTTATCACTTATTAATACTAGGGAGAACCGATGAGGAAACAATTCTATTTTGCTCTTATCCCAATATTCCTTTTTGTTATTCCTTCGTTATCCCAAGC
>JBJKRL010000149.1:0-24287 GCA_046704745.1 Desulfocapsaceae bacterium
GGCAAGTAAGGAAATTTTTCCAAAGGCATGTAGCTTGTATTTCGAAAATAAAATTTCCTGCGCAACACAAAGATTGAACGGATTGACGATTTTCCAAAGTTGCCTAAACCCCTTGAAAAGGTGCTACCATGATTACGGCATTGGTGCAATTTCAGCTTCCACAATCGATCACATGCAATGAAGCCCGGGCAAAATTTTTGACGACCGCCCCCAAATACAGAGATACATCCGGTCTGATACGCAAATACTATATTCTGTCCCAAGATGGCAGGACTGCCGGAGGAATCTATCTTTGGAAATCACGGCAGGATGCCGAGCGTCTCTACTCACAGGAGTGGAAAAAATTCATTTTGCAAAAATATGGTGCCTCTCCCTCGGTAACCTACTTTGAAAGCCCGGTGATCGTTGACAACATTACAGGTGAGATTATCCCGGATAACGAAGAAATTCCTGTTTAAAGGACCCGAGGTAAAGACTGGGACTTCCCATCTCGCACTCCTTTCAGCCATTTTCGAAGGAAGCGCTATGTCCTACACAACACAATGGAGTGACTACAGAAAAAGAAGAAGGGCCTTCTGGATAATCTGCATTTTCTATTTGCCCGGGGTCTTTTTGCTGGGTTTGCCATTGGGAAAGCATTTTTATTCCGACACCCCCATGATGATCATAGCACTCGTATGGATAGCTGCGTTTCTTGCCTCAGGGTGGTATATGAATGTCTGGATATGTCCCAGCTGCGGCAATCCCTACTTTAAAGTACGTTGGTTTTACAACCAATTTACCAACAAATGCATGCACTGCGGCCTGGAAAAATGGGCTGACGGAAGCTAACAGGTTCAAGACTGCATTCATTCTCCCATGCCTCCTGCCCTCACCCGAAGGCATCGAGCCCCGGTACCTCCTTCCCAAAAATGAGGTGTCTACAACATCTGCGACAAACTCCGCAACTGACAGCAGGCCAGGGACGGTCTGCTATTTGACATACATGCGTTTTTAACCATAGCCCCCGATACGTCGGCTCTCGCCTTCGGCTGTTACCATCACAGCAGCTCTGCCTTCAACCGGGCACTTATTCTCGCAGATGGCACAGCCGATGCACAACTCTCCAATCACATAGGGTTGACGGAGACGAATCGTTTTCCCCTGTTTGTTGACCACCTCGGCCTCCCGGAATTTGATCGCCTTGTCAGGCGTAGGACAGTGCTCCTCGCAGACTATGCAGGGAACGCCTTCGGCATAGGGAAGACAGCGGTTTTTATCAAAGTAGGCCCGGCCGATCACGGTGGCATGCTTCTGTGCCAGGCTCAATCTTCTGATGGCGCCCGTGGGGCAGACCTGACCGCAAAGGGTACAGCTATACTCACAGTAGCCGATCCTGCCGAGGAGCCGGGGACTGAACATCCCCTCGAAACCGGCCTCAAGCCATGCGGCATGCAGGGCGTTGCCGATACAGACCTTCATGCATTCGCCGCAACGCACACAGCGTCCTAAGAACTCCGCCTCGTCCAATGCGCCGGGCGGTCTGATCAGCAGCGGATCGGCAAAACGGGCCAGGGTGCGCGTCGGTAAAACCATGGGGACAAGGACTCCCGCCGCCAGGCTTCCAAGCACGGACCTTCTTGAGAGATCAATCTCCTGCTCGACTCCCGCAAGTCTTCTTTTCCGGTAATGGATGCGGGACCGCGGACATTGCGCCAGGCAATCGAGGCAGAGGGTGCATTCAGAAGAGGCGATGGACCTGTTCTCGTCAATAGCCCCCATTCTGCAAACCGTTTGACATTTCCTGCACTTTCCACATTCCGAAGATCCTCCTGAAAGACCCAGCAAGGAAAAACGCGAACACAATGCCAGCAACGCCCCGAGCGGACAGAGCCTGCGGCAAAAAAGCCTGCGCTCGATAAGGCTAAGTCCCAAAATCAGAAGCAGAAGAAACAGCGAAAAGATCGAAAGTGCATAGACCTTTGAGGCAAAGGGGAGAATAGAGGCCTTCAGCAGGGAATAGACGGGCTCGGTTACAGCATTTAACCAGGGTGGGCCATAGCGATAGGTCAGGGTAAAGAATGAATTGGTGGTGACATCAAAGGCAGGATAAACAGCAAAAGTCAGACCACGGACCAAAAGCGAAAACGGATCCATCAACCCCGCCAGAGGCAGACCGAAAAGGGAAGCGGTCAGAAGAAACACGAGCAGATAATATTTCAGCCGTTTTCCAGTGGAGAGCAACCGGTTTTGCTTCCCTCCTATGAGGCGCCGGCTGCCATCAATGAGTGTCCCCAAAGGACAGAACCAGCCGCAAAATAAACGCCCGAACAAAAGAGTCAAGACGAGGGTGATGAGAGAAGGTATCATCAGGGCTATAAGCGCTCTTCCCGCTAAAAGGGTCGCTGCTGCGAGAAAGGGATCGATCCGAAAGAGGAGGTTTACCGCCCATTTCAGTTCATCACTGCCGGAATAATCGGTCTTGACGAACAGGAAAAGAAAGAGTGCAAAAAAAAGACATTGGCCGATCCGCCGCCAGGTGGAACCGGAGAGCTTGTGCAAAACCGAAGGCATCAGGATCTCACCACCTTCATCTTGTCCAAGTCCATTTCTCCCAGACCCAAATGGTAGGCCGCAACCGTTGCGTCTATGGCATCGGGAGGCAGATTGAACAAGGTTGTGGCATAGGCGTCTGCCGCCACCGGATCCTTGGAGGCGATCAAGGTATCGAGCTTTTTCACATCTTCTCTGCGACCTCCTTGCGGACCATTGCGCAAAAGGATGCGAGTGGCATCGATGACCGTCAATTTCGGCCTGACCACCGTGGCCAAATCAGCCAGATTCGAGCCTAGATTCCGGTGCAAATAACCGCGGTTGCCGCCGAGCACCCCCATGGTGTTTTTCAGGCCTAACGTCAACCGGGCAAGGCCATGATCCTTGGCCACTGGAACGTTTATGTAACACTCACAATCCAAGGCATCCTTATAAATTTCCCATTTGGAAAGCGACCTGCCCTTTGTGATATCGACCGGAATGAACTTCCGGGGATCAATATGCTCGATAACGGCCCGATTGTCACCTATCTCCTGTACCGCCTTTTCAATACCGCTGTTGATATAGCAGCGCCTTGCTTCATTACACGTCCGGTCAAAGACCAGGACTCTGGATGCTCCAGCTGCAAGGGCCTGTTCCACCAGGGCCTTGACCACCAGGGGATGGGTGGTGGCCGCAAGCTCCGGACTCCGATCCCAGCCGATGTTCGGTTTAACGACTACTCTGTCTCCGGTACGGACAAAGCTCTGCATACCGCCCAACGAAGCCAGGACCCGTCCGACCAGGGCATGATAGTCAGCCCCTTGAGCCAGACTGATAAGAGATTGCGGCTTTTCGGCGGCTAACAGTTCGGGGACAATGGTAAAACGAGGAATAGTAATCGCCATTCCGGCCGACCAAAGAAGCACATCTTTTATAAAACGGCGTCTGTCCATAGCAGCTCTCCTCCTGTTCCGGCAACGGAAGCAAACAATTTCCGATTATACAAATTATGCGAGGGTGAAGATCGGTCAATACATATTCTGGGTCATCCGACTTATGCGTATTTTTCCATAACCCCGGGGAGATGGTGGTCATCGCTTACGGTCGTCTCACGGAGGCCCGTCCGGGAACCACAAAGGCCGCACAGGGGTTGCGGACCTCGACGTCCGCAACTGTCAGCAGTCCGGGGACGGCCTCCGTCAGCCGTGGTTCACAGACGATCAGGCTGCAGAGCAGCGGCCGGAGGCGATGCCCCCCAACGAATTGCGCCTTTTGCCTTTACAAAAGTAGTCTAAATCCGGATGAACCAAAATTCTACTCGACTCCGACAAATCTGGCAATGAAGCCTTGAGAGGTCAGGATCAGGTGAGTGATTCAGCCCACGCCAGGGATTCAAGATAGAAATCCAATATCTTATTATCATCAATTCCCAATCGTTTCTGGGCAAAACGAAAGGCGATCCAGTTACCGGTCTCATAGGTTTCAATTAGCCGAAAAGGAAGGAATAACTCACCTGAACGATGCATGAGGGCAATCTTTACCATTTCAGTTAACGGCAGCTGCTCGATGATCTCATCTATCTTTCTGTCAAGCATGGCATCGATTAAGGAGAAAAGGCCTAACAAAAACAACTCATTGTCATGTTTTCCCAGTTCAAGGCCTATGAGCTGAAGAAAACGGGCTCTGATGACGGCCATTTTGATGAGGGCATCCGGCTTATTTTTCGCCAACAGGCTTGTTGCGATAAGCGATACAAAAAGTTTAAAACCCGATTCTCCCAGATAGCTGATAGCCTGATTGATCGATGAAATCGGCTGCAATCTATTGAAGTATGCGGAGTTAAGATAGTTCAGGAGCTTGTAGGTAATTGCAACATCATGGCTTACCAGCTTACCGAGGGCTTCAACATCAAATTGCTGGGTATGAATTCGGGAAATAAGCTGAATGAGTGTCATCTGTGAAGTGGAAAGATCCCTGCTCTTTACAATCTCCGGTTTCGAAAAGAAAAATCCTTGAAAGTAATGAAACCCAAGTTCCATTGCATGTTTCAGTTCAACATATGTCTCCACCTTCTCAGCAAGAAATTTGCAGTTGAATTTTTTCAGAGACAAGATCATTTCCTCAATCTTTTCAGGAGGAGTAGAACGAAAATCAATCTTTATAATATCACAGAGAGTAAGAAGTTCTTCCATCTGTTTGGAATAGACGAAATCATCGAGAACAAGCCCATATCCTTTATCTTTAAGCAGACTGCAGGATGCAACTATTTCAGCGGTTGGGGTAACGGTCTCCAGAATTTCAACCTGCATCTTGGTAGATGGAAACAGATGCGGCGTACCTTTTGCTATCAACTCTTCCGTGAAATTTATAAATGCAGGCTTCCCTGATACGATTTTGTCGATTCCAATGGTGAAAAAAGACGATGATAAGAGAGAGGTAGTCGCTATATCGCCATCAATATCAGGGAAAACATTCGATTCGCCCGAACGGAAAAGCAATTCATACGCGTAGATTTTTTTCTTTCTGTCGAATATCGGCTGGCGTGCTACAAATATATCCATTTAATTACCTGAAAAAAAATGAGCTCCCATAGCAGAAGTATGTCTTCATCACATTTATAATTATTTTATTTTTTTCATAAATGAAGAATAATTGGAAGTAATTTCTTTTAACAACCCTTTAGGAATTGTAGAGCATTATCAATTAATTTCAGATATCATCTGCCGGATGAATTCTTGAAAAACACCCCGTCAGGAATGCCGTCTAACCAGCTCATGGAAATATAACCCTCCATAGTACAATAATATATTGATACTTATGTTCTACCCCCTGTCATAGGAACTCTTTTATGCCGTCACTTCTCTCCATACTGACAAACTCCCTTATTTTTATATTCCCAGCCTTAGCGAATCTGGTTGCACATGCAGCAAGCATCCTTTTCGGTCTTTTTGGCCTTCTTGGAATCATTGCCTGGTTCACCCGCAAACAATCCTCTCAATACAGTCGGACCGAAAAGATTATTATGTTGTCGTTTTTGGGATATTTTATCGTCTGTTTCTCGGTCGTGCTGATTCAAGTGTTCATAGCAAACACCGGGATGCATCAATGGAATCCGGATCATGTTATTAGAATGACGGCAATGATACCGATCTATTATCTTTTTTTACGGACCGGCATTAAGGCGAGATCATTCTGGTTCGGCATAGCATTAGGTGCCATTGCTTCAGCCATTTATGCCATTCTATTCGTATACGTCTGGCATGCCGATGTTGTTAATATCCGCGCAAGAGGACCGGTTCATCCCATCCCCTTCGGAGATATTTCCCTGGCTCTTGGTTTTATCAGTATGGCAGGATTTCGCTATTTTGAAGATATGCATCCCGCTCTTGTCACCATTCCCCTTGTGGCATTGGTAAGCGGCATCTTTGCGGCATTTTTGTCCGGCACACGCGGAGCCCTGATCGCTATCCCTTTGCTGATGGTGCTTTTTCTGGTGCAGATGGGACGTTATCCCCGTTATAGAATGTTTCGCCTCATTATCCTTTCAGTCTTGCCGGTACTCTTGTTTGGCGCTTATTATCTTCCGGGATCACCGGCCAAGACCCGCATTCAATCCATGATAACCGTAACCATGCAGTATTTCAGCGGCAAACCAACCCGGGAACTGCAAGATACCCAGCAACGTCTGGCAATGTGGACCCAGGCATTGAAAATGATTCAACAACACCCGTTCATCGGCGTCGGCAGGGATGGTTTTCACCGAATCATCAAAGAAAAGGCGAAAAGCGACCCCGTCTTACAGGCAGTTGTTGAACGTGAATCGCCTCACAATATGTATTTGACTGCCTGGACCGCATACGGCCTCGGCGGCCTGATTGTGGTGCTGGGCGTATTGCTCTCACCACTCTTGATCTTCCTTCCGGCCATACGGCGGGACGGCCCGGTCAGGGAATTGGCCTATGCCGGAGTAATGGGAATAGCCGCATTTATGCAGTTTGCTTTGACCGAATCAATTTTTTACCGCAACATCAACATCAATTTTTATATTGTCCTGACGGCTGCAGCCCTTGCTTTGATTAAGCTTAATGAAAACAAAACATACAAAAGAGATCACAGATAACGGGATTGGAGGGAAAGAGTATGTCGTACCGTGTGCTTCTGGTCACGGATCGAAGCGATCTCCCGGAAACGGAGTTGTTTATCGGTTTGAAAAAGGCCGGTGTCGATATTACGGTGGCCTGTAACCCGACCGGACGATATTTCGATCGGCTGCTTGCAGCCGATGTTCCAGTCGTTGATCTTGTCCTCAAACACCGTTTTACGATCAAAGGAATTAAAGCCCTCACCCGGATTCTCGATCAATCCCAATACGACATCATCTACTGCTTCAATAACAAAGCTGCCTCCAATGCGATCCTTGCCGTCCGTGGCCGCAGGATCAGGATGATTACCTATCGGGGAACCGTCGGCAATGTCAGCTTCCTGTCCCCCGCTTCCTGGACGACTCATCTGAATCCTCGAGTGAACCGGATTGTCTGCGTGTCCCGGGCGGTACGGGAATATTTACTTGGGATACGTTTTTGCGGACTGCGGCTCGCCCAGGAGAGGGTAGTCACGATTTACAAAGGGCACGATATCTGCTGGTATCACCACCCACCTGCCGATCTCTCGGAATTCAATCTGCCGGAAGACGCATTTGTGGTGGGTTTTGCCGGAAGGAACCGACCCCACAAGGGAATCGGCATTCTGATCGACTCCGCCCGCTGGCTGCCATCGGATGCCCCTGTCTATTTTCTTCTGATGGGTCATTTGACCGAAGACAGGAAATTACGCCGGCAGATTACTCAAAGCCCCTTTCGGGACAACATTCATCTAACCGGATTTCGAACCGACGCACCAGCAGTAGCTGCTGCCTGCGACGCCTTTGTCATGCCGTCCACCAAGCGTGAAGGGCTCTCACGGGCTGTAATCGAGGCAATGGCCGCCGGCACCGTGCCGGTGGTTACCAATGTGGGCGGGCTGCCGGAATTAGTGGTCGACCGGCAGTGCGGATATGTGGTGCCACCCAATGATTCCCGGGCCATCGCCGATGTTATCATCGAAATGATGGGTGACCCCTCCTTAAAAAAACAGTTGGGCGACAACGCCCGGGAATATCTCCGGACCCGGTTCAACATTAGCCAAACCATTTCGGATACCAAGGACCTGTTCGAGGATTTGATGCAGTCGGCATGACCGGCATATATCAAAACTTGTAGTATCCCAGCCGCTTACGCATCTTCAGCCTGCGGATCAGGTTGATGGGTTTGGGTTTGAGATGATCGCGTCCTTTGCGAATGAATTCGTCGGTTGCAGCCAGAACCCTGAGACTTGACTTCCCATCCCGGTACGGATGGATGCGGTCGGCAAAGGCCTTAATGTGCCCGATCAGAGATGCCGGATGCGTAAGGGCCTTTCCGATTGCTTCTTCAAGACTGTCGGGATGGACAATATTGATCAGATGGGGTCCGGGTTGACTGTTGTTAAAGGTCACGACCGGCTTCAACTGCAGCAGAAATTCAGAAATCACCGAGGATGTATCCGATACCATCACATCCGCCTTCTTCAACAGCCCAATAATATCATCGGTTTCCACATATATCAGATTTTCATTCTGAATCGCTTGATAGCGCTGAACGATTTCCGGAGACATTTTGGGATGGAAGTTGACGATCCATTGCCATTTTCCGGTTTTTGCCAGCCGCAAGACAGTATCGAGAAGGAATGGAGCACAACTCAATCGGTGGGTAAAGGTAGAGGTGAGCAAAATTATCGGCCGCGTCCGGTCCAGGGCAGAGGTCGTAGATGACGAAAACAACGGGTCCATCTTTGGCCAGCCGGTCTCCACCACCTCAAAAAAACCATGTTTACGCGCCAGACTTTCAAACGGGCCGGTCGTATCCGGTCCCTGGGTACAATAGAGATCAAAAAAATTCCGGATCCGGAAATGTCCCCTCTGTTCATTCCGTTTATGGACACTGAACCCATGAAATAACTCAACCTTGATGCCGGGGAAAAATCCAGGCACCAGATTACCCGGGACAAATACAGCACAGGGATTATAGGCCTTTACCTCATCGACTGTTTGGAGCTCATTTTCATCCGGCCGCAGATACCTGGAAAGGCGCTTTGCGTCCTCAAAAAACCATGCTGCCTCTTCCCCGCGCTCTAAAATGGCGGACTGCAGGGGCCGGGCAATGGCAAAACCATACAGCTCGCTCACATAGAAAAGATAGCGGTTCAATTATTGCGCCCCTTATTCTCTTTTTTTCTCCCGACAGGGTTGCGACGTAGAGCCCATAACCCGGCATACTTGTTAAAGCTTCCTTGGCTGTACATTACAGCGACGAGAAAGCCTGTCCGACCGTCCAAGAATCCGAGCTTTAAAAAATAGATCTGAATAAATGTCCAAAATGCCCGCATGACGGCGCCGGTCAGTCCTAAGCCCTTCTTACCGGCTTGGTATCGCTTTTGTGCACCCAGCCATGCATATTCGCGATTTTTCTGCAGGTAATGCTCGAAATCCCGGATGGAGTAATGGAGCAGCTGTCCTTTCAATTTCCTGATTTTCCCCGCTGGCAACAGGACCTTTTCGTGAACCAGATTATCGGAAAAATGAGCACCTTCCCGGCGAAAGAGACGAAGTGGAGCCCGGGCTGTCCGGCCGTGACGAAGGGTCTTGCCAAAAAGCACCATAGCGCGTGGGAGATAGAAGCCGACCTCCCTGGGCGTACTGTCCAACACCCTATCGATTTCCCCACACAGCTCGGCCGACAATACCTCATCCGCATCAATGGACAGCACCCATTCACTGTGCGCCAATTCAAGTGCCCGCTGTTTCTGCGGACCGAATCCCGGCCAATCAGTTAAGTACACATGCTCAGTGTATTTTTTGGCAAGTGCCACCGTCTCATCAGTGCTGCCGCTATCCAAGACAACAATCTCGTCAGCGATGGACGCGACCGACCGCAGGCAAGTCTCAATCCGATCGGCCTCATTCTTGGTAATAATGATAACGGATAAGATGTAATTCTTTTGGCGAGGAATGTCATTCACCTCCATATCGCTCCGGTAGTCGGACCCTATCGATAGGGTGTATATTCCTTTTCCTCAATCAGATCCGAACCGTATGACACATTGATTTCCCGTTTGATCGCTGCACGCTCGTCATTGGTAATATAGACACTTCGGGCCAATTCGATGAATTCGGCATCGAATTGGCTTTTTGCCTCCTTGAGCCGGATCCTGTCCTCGATATCCCACAATCTGGCGTTGACCGCAGCAAGACGCCGGAACATATCGGAATCGGGTTCAATTCCTGCTGAAATCATCGACCGGCTAAGCAGCTCATATTCCTTTGCGATATTTTCGAGTTTGGCCGGATCTTTGATGTTCCTGGACTTGATGGCCAGGATAGTCACCTTATCCACCAATTCCCCGAGCGAAATTTCGATTTTCACAGGTGCCATACTTTCATTTCACTCATTTTGGGAAAGGAACGACCACAGGGGTTGTACCCTCCCGATTGCTCTTGCCTCCAACATGCAAGTGTTTACAGGCACGCCAGATTCGGAGTCTACGCTACGCTTCGCTTACCTGGACAAGTGCGGTTTATCGCCATAGCCCATCTATGCGGGAAACCGCGATCGTCCTGAGGTTGGGGTATCTATAAGCACTTACTTTGGAAATTCGGTTGATTTTTTCCATGAAACAATATAGTGTAACATCTTTTATTTCAAGGGAAATAATTCAAATATCAACGTTTTCCGGCGGCCTTCGGTCAAAATGAATAATGACCTGCGACATGCCCAGAATCAAAGCTGAAAAAATCTGTCTGATCCGAACATCCGCCATAGGAGACATCGTCCACACCCTTTCCATGGTCAACGGTCTGCGAAAAGGATATCCAGACGCCCACCTGACATGGATTCTGCAGCGGCTCCCCTATGAGATGGTTCGCCATCAGCCCAATATCGACCGTTTCATTCCTTTTGACCGGCAAGGCAATGTAACAGCATGGCTCCGATTTATTCAAGGCCTTAAGCAAGAACATTTTGATCTCCTGTTGATTCCGCAGGTCAGCGCCAAAGTCAGCCTGATTACCTTTTTCATCCGGGCGGACATCAAGCTCGGTTTTGATTTCAAACGGTCGCGGGAACTGCATTGGCTGGTTACCAATCGTAGGATTGAGGCCCGCCCGGCCGGACATGTCCAGGATCAGTTTTTCGAATTCCTGGACTACCTGGAAATTAATCAGGGGCCGGCTGAATGGAATTTTGTATTTACAGATGAAGAAATCGCCTGGCAAAAATCATTTTTCGCAGGCCTTAACCGCCCGGCCATCGGTTTTGTCATCGCCACTTCTGATCCACAAAAAGACTGGCCGCCCAAGGCTTTTGCCACGGTCATGGATCACGTCGACTCCGTGCTCGACATCCAACCCATGATCATAGGTGGCCCCAGCAGGACAGAGAGGGAAAAGGCCGATGCCATCTGCAAACAGTGCCGGTCAAAGCCGGTGGTTGCTTTAGAGAGGCCTATCAGGCGGACCATGCTCCAATTGAGAGGTTGTCGAATGGTAGTTGCCCCGGATACCGGTCCGCTGCATATTGCCGTAGCCCAGGATGTTCCGACCGTCGGGCTCTATGGCTATTCAAATCCCAGACGCTGCGGCCCGTATCGGAAATTCCATGACCTGCTCATTGATGTGTACACCGATCCGGGTGAGGAAACGGATCCGATTACCCGCAAGACAAAACCGGGACGGATGGCACGCATCACTCCGGAAATGGTTATTGAGAAAATAGAACGGGGACTTTCAATATACCCAGCAAAACCAACAGACAAGCCGAAAATATGACGCAATTACAGGATTACCGCTCCTATCATTTCGGCGCTGATTTTGGGTTGTCCGATCAGCAGATGGATGCCCTCATCAGCCTGTTTCAACGACCCGAAGCAAATCGTAAAGACGATCTGGGCGGACGCACTCGTACACCCATTCTAAAACTCGAAGGCGTTGGACCTATTGTTATAAAGCACTACTATCGAGGTGGTTTCATCCGCCGCTTCAACCGTCATACTTACCTGCGACTCGGCTGCATCCGCAGCCGGCACGAATACGAGATACTTCAGACCCTACAGCATACGGACGGCGTACGGGTGCCGGAACCCGTCGCCTTCGCCTCTTGTGGAGGCATTTTCTATCATGCCTGGCTCATCACGAAGGCGATTCCAAACGTACAGACCCTGGCAGCTCTCAGCCGCAGCGATCCTGCTCGAGCTCTTAACATCTTGCCGGAGGTGATCCGTCCTGTCATTCAATTGATCGACATGGGTCTTCTGCATGTCGATCTCCATGCTGGAAATATCCTGGTGGACGACCAGGACACCATATTTTTAATCGATTTCGACAAGGCAAAGACAGGACAAGCAGATAAAGACCATTTGCGCCGGCATTATATGAAACGCTGGCAGCGTGCCGTTGCCAAGCACGGTCTGCCCCAAAAGCTGGCGACCGGGTTCATTCTTACTTAAAGGCGATCCCTTTTTATTGTTGTTTCCCGTCTCCCCGTTTAGCCGGCTGCCCAGACTCTCCAGTCTGTGATAGTCCGCTCCTCTCTGGTTGATTTTCACTCCCGGGGATAAAGAGATAGAAGATATCGCCCCCCACCTGGATATGAGCAGCTGCAGTATAGGAGGATAATTTCTCCAAATCCTTCAGGTACCGCTTTTTGACAATCACCACGTCGAATTTATCCTTGTGCAATTTTTCGGCGTTGACAACAGGGATCACCAGGCGGTTAAGATAAAAATTCCATCCTTCGTTGTAATGTGCCTGGAAAAAGGCCACCGTCCCGTTCGCAGGTGTCAAGGCATTGACTTTCTCGACTGCAACGCGAACCGATTTGATCTTGTCCAAAGCCGGGAGATAGTATATCTGGATACCGGTGAAGAGAAGCAGAAAGGCCACGGTAAAAGCATACATTTCCAGAATCAACCGTTTCCGACGGGCCAAAGTAAATCCCAACCAAAGGGCCAAAGCGGTGAGCACTCCTTGGGCATACAACGCCCAAGCCCGCCCGCCGGCGTGTCCCAGGGCAAACGGCTGCAATACCTTATAATGCGAAACAAAAAATGGAACCAGTATCGGAGAGACAAGGGCTGCCGCCAAAAGGATTGAAATCAATAGACCGACACTGTCAAGCAGCAGTGTCCCCACCGACCTCTCTTCCAGTTTGCTCAGCCCGTAGCCTACGACCAGGGCAAAGGCCGGCATCAACGGCACCAAATACCGACTCCGTTTACCTGAAATCAGGGAAAAAAAAGTAAATATCAGTATAAGCCACAGAAGGACGAACGTCACCGGCCGGTTTTTCTTCCAAACCGATCGTAGCGTCTCGGGGATAATCCCGATGAAAACCACTGTCCAGGGAAGAACGATGAGGGGAAAATCGATAAAATAATTGTACCAGGGCTTGGCATGAGCAAACGACTCTACCGCGCGGCCGACATTCTGTTTGATCAGAATTGTCCGGGCGTATTCCTGGCCTCCGGAAATAATAGCAGGAACCAGCCAGGCGGCAATGGGAATAAGCGCCACCGGCAACCCCCAAAGCAGGTGTTTCCAGGCCGGCTTTTCTCCGGTTGCTCTCTCATATACAGTCCAGACGATGAACAAAAGCCAGGGAAGGAGAAAGCCCACCGGCCCTTTGGCCAGCACGGCGAAGCCGCATGCGGTATAGGCCGCAACCAGCCAGGGGGTCCGTTCCCTCTTTTGGTATCGAATATATGCGTAAACAGCAAGAGTAGTAAAAAACGTTAGAAGCATATCAATATTGCCGGTTGTCAGCAGCAAGGTGTAAAAACCAGAGGTCATCAGAATGATGGCGGAGAGAAATCCCGTTTTTCCATCCATCAGGCGGCGGCCGATACCATAGGTCAACAACAGCGTACCGAGTCCTGAGAGGGCAGAAACCCATCTGGTCGACACTTCAAAACCGACGATTTTGGCCATAAGGATAGCGAGCCAGAAATAGAGCGGTGGCTTTTCGGAATAGATCTGTCCGTTAAAGATGGGAATCAGGAAGTGTTTGGTCTTTGCCATCTCCCAGGCGACCTGGAGGTATCGGGGTTCATCCGGATTCCAAAGTCCCCGGTTGCCGATAAAAAACGCAATAAAACAACCCCAGTAAAGACAAAGAATTGCCGGGTATAGCAGGTGATAATACCCATCCTGCACTGTCTCCTGCCGATTTATACTCATCTTTCGCTGTCTTCCTTTTCCCCCATGATGCCTTGGGAGCCTTTTTTGACTGCCGGCCGGACACCTCGTTTCCTGATCCATACAATCCCAACCAGATCGAAGACTCCCACCCAGAGCCGGTTGCCGATGCCGTATTTTGAAACGCCACCCTGCCGCGGTCTGTGGTTGACCGGAATTTCGAGTACTTTTTCGCAGCCGTTGAGGAGCATCAACGCCGGCAGGAAACGGTGCATTCCCTTAAAAACAACCAGATAGGCGACATACTTTGCCCGAAATGCCCTGAGGGAGCATCCCACGTCGGTAACACCGTCATGGGTCACCCAACGGCGAAAGGAGTTGCCGATCTTCGAAGAAATTTTGCGAACGATGGTATCGGCCCGGTTGACCCGGACACCGTTGACCAGACCGGCATCGGACTCGACCAAACGGGAGACAACCCGGGGGATATCTTGTGGATCGTTCTGCCCGTCGCCGTCTATGGTGGCGATGATGGGAGCCGTTGCCCTGCTAAAGCCGGTGTACAGCGCTGCCGATTGCCCGAAATTCCCGTCATGAAGCACGAACCGGTGATGCGTTCCATCCTTGCTGCAGAGGGAATCGAGAATTTCGGGGGTACGGTCGGTCGAGCCGTCATCGACCCAGATACAGTTCCATTCCCAGCCGGTAGGTGCCATGGCCGCATTGATCTCGCGAGCCAGTGCCTCGACGGTTTCTTTTTCGTTGTAAACAGGCACGATGATATCGACGCGTGTGGTCTGGGTGATCTTCTCCATACAAGATGGTCTTCTTTATAAATGGTTAAGCCGTTTTCAGCTGAGTCAGGTTCCCGCGAAAGAAAATATCTCGCAGACGAACACCTCTTTTAATGCCGACCGACTTTGTAATTTTATTGGTATTTGGACCAACTATTATTAATCCTGAGTAGGGAATTGTTCAAGCGAGAATACCGGTTGATGCTATTTTCAGGCTTTGACTCCTTAAAGTTCTGATGGCGAAAATCGTCCGGGAACCTCCTATCCTGTCGATGAGTGGTGTAATAAAATAATTTTATAACTTTCGGGATCCTGACCTTTTTGGTTGCAATGACTTTTGGATTACCACGGTCTTGACAGCTCGTAAGTTCCTGAATACTTTTCATTCTGTCTTTGTTGTTTGACCAAAAACCCTCAATCAAATGGAACAGTAACATATGCAGTTTACACCAGAAAGTGAAATTGACGCCCGAGTTCATGCCCTGCAAGGTGTCCTGGAACAGCAGAATATTGACGGGGCCTTGATCGTTCACCATACCAACCTGTTCTATTTCAGCGGTACTTCGCAAAGTGGTCATCTTTTTGTCCCCAGCAAAGGCGAACCGTTACTGATGGTCCGCAAGAGTTACCAACGGGCCTCGCAGGAATCGGCGATAAAACAGATTGTCGAAGTAAAAAGCCTGAATTCGATTCCCGCTATTCTCAAGGACAAGGGATACATGACCAGACGCCTGGGCCTGGAACTGGATGTGATTCCGTACAATGTATGGAAGTTTTATCAAAAGGTTTTCGATGATAGTGAACTTGGCGATATCTCAGATCCTATCAGGAAAATCCGGATGATCAAGTCGGACTATGAAATCGATCTGCTCCAGGGTGCCTGTACGATCCTCGACCAGGTCTTTGCCGAGGTGCCGGCCATGGTACGTGAGGGGATGACGGAAATTGAGCTTGCCAGCCTGTTTGAGGCCGGAATGCGACGGCGAGGCTATGCCGGCTGCAGCAAGATGCGGGCCTTTAATCAGGACTTCTTTCTCGGCAACCTGACTGTGGGGGCAAGCGGTGCCGTCCCTTCGTACTTTGACGGGCCGGTGGGCGGCAGCGGTCTGACCCCGGCCAACAACCCGCACGGGGCAGGCTGGAAGACCATAAATCAGGGTGAAATCATTTATATCGACTATACCTGTGTGATCAACGGCTACACCGCTGACGGAGCGCGGATGTTCGTTCTCGGTTCAGCCTCCCGGCAGTTGCAGCAAGCCCATCGCGCAGCCCTGACTATCCAGGAACGGATCACCGCAATGATACAGCCGGGGGTTGCGGGTGAAGATATCTATGAACAGGCGGTGGCAATGGCCTGCGAGATGGGACTGGAAGAGCATTTCATGGGGATGGGCAACAACCGGGTTCGCTTCATCGGCCACGGGGTTGGTCTTGAATTGGATGAATTCCCGATATTTGCCAAGGGTATGAAGATGCCGCTGCTCCCGGGGATGACTTTTGCCCTGGAGCCCAAATTCGTCTTCCCGGAGGGGGCTGTCGGTATCGAAAACACCTATGCCCTTACAGCGGACGGGTTGAAGGTTTTAACCCATGCCTGGGAGGACATCAATGAGATTTAATTTTTGGCTCATCCGAATTGTCCGTGTTCTGGGTAGGCTGCAACGAACACCTTAGTGGAGTCTATTGCGTTCTGCTACGGATTGAACCGGTAGCCGGTCCCCCAGAGGGTTTCGATATAGGTTGGAGTGGTGGGATCAGCTTCGATCTTTTTCCGGATTTTCTGGATGTGGACGGCAATGGTTGCCGTATCGCCGTAATACTCATCTCCCCAGACGGCATCCATCAGCCGTTCTTTGGAAAAGACGATATTCGGATGGGAGGCCATAAAGGTCAGGATCTCATATTCTTTGGTCGTCAACTGGACTTCTCGGCCGTTGACAAAAACTTGATGGGAAGCGGTATTGATTTCCAGGCCTCTATGCAAAATCGTCTCGCGGTGATCGGCACTTCCTTTGAGCCGTTCGTATCTTTTCAAGTGCGACTTGATCCGAGCCATAAACTCGGCGGGACTGAACGGCTTGGTCAGATAATCGTCGGCCCCGATGTCCAGGCCCCTGATTTTGTCGATATCCTCGCCTTTAGCCGATACGACGACAACCGGAATTTCGAATTTCCTGCGAACTTCCCGTATGATTTCATACCCGCTTTTTCCAGGTAGCATCAGATCGACAACAACGATATCGAAGTGTCCTGATACAGCCTTTTTCAATCCCTGTGCTCCATCATGTACGACCTCGGCATGATAGCCATTTAATTGGAGGTAGTCTTTTTCCAATTCAGCGATATCGGCGTCGTCTTCGATTACCAACACCTTTTTCATCCGGCGGCCTCATTGTTGCTGTATTCCGGCAGAAAAATGGTAAAACAGGTCCCTTCCGTCCTACTGCTTTTTACTGTAATCTCACCACCATGTGCCTGAAGCAGCTCTTTTGCGATGGCCAATCCCAAACCGGTACCGTCTTTGGCGCGCTCTGTATCGATACGAAAGAACCTTTCGAAAATATGTGGCAGTTTCTCCTGGGCAATGCCGTCTCCGTTGTCTGCAATATCGACTGCGATCCAGGCCTCCTGTTTATAAAGTCGCATCCTTATTACAAGCCCCTGCTCCGGACCATGCTGAACAGCATTGCGAACAAGGTTGTTGACGGCCTGATAGAACCGTTTACCGTCCAGGGCGGCATACATCTCCCCCGTTAAACCATCTTCGTATTCCATTACTATCTGCCTCTCCATCAATTCGAGCCGAAACTCTTCGATCAAGTCACCGAAGTATTTGCGGATACTGACCCTTTCAAAATGAAAATCGAGTTTCTGCATATCGAGTTTGGAAAACAAAAACAGATCGTCGATCAATCTGTTCAGATAATCGATATTATAATGGATAATTTTCAGGTACTTTTCCCGTTGTATGGATGAATCGATAGAACCGTCGAGCAAGGCCTCGATATAGCCCTTTATCGAAGTGATCGGCGTCTTGAGATCATGGGATATATTGGCTATCAAGGATTTTCTGTTATTCTCATACTCAGTCTTTATCCTCTCCCCTTCCTGCAGCCTGACAGCCATTTCATTAAAAGATTCGATCAATAGTCCCAGATCGTTAGGATAACGGCATTGGACACGGACGTCATAGTTGCCGCGGGCTATTGCATCCACCCCCTGCCGCAACTCTTCAATGGGGGTTATAATCCTCTTTTCCAGCTGCAGGAGGAAAACGAACTGGACGATCTCCTTGATCACGATGAGGACTGCAAAACAGATGCCGGCCGCCTTGATACCGGCCCAGCGGAACAGCAGATAAAGAATGGTCAGATTAAAGAGTAAGACAACCGGGCGGGCGTAGCGAAACCATCGGTGGTAGCGAATAAATTCACGGTGATGACCATGCAGACGCTCATGAAATTTACTAAGGGAATCACAACATTCCTGTTCTGAGGTTTTTTTCCATAATGTGCAGCGCATGCTGATTCCCTCATGCAATTTAATACAATCACCGGGACACAGTGGCAATAGCTCCTGTGTCCCTTTTATGTTTACCAGGCAAATTGTACTTCCGCAGTAGCGGCCATGGTGTGCATCCTCTCCTCTGCATCGTGCGCTTTACCGTCCACATTGACCGTCAGTTTGTCGATGGTGTTGTTTTCATTGACGGCGACGACCAACAATCCGTTCAGCAATTCAATGTCCCGGCATCCCTGAAGGCAACAGCTATCAGGATAAGCGGTATGTTTGTGCAGCATTTTCTGCCGTAGCACGGCTGTTATTTCATCGGGTATGTCGCTCAGTTTGAGCGATATTTCAGAAGCTCCGCCCGGCTTTTCTTCCACATTCAGACTGGATAAAAGCCCCAAGCCGACTGAAATCCGATGCCAAACCCCTCTGATGCCGCAGAAACCGGTCCTTTCATGGTGATGGAAACCTTGGAACGACTTAAAGAACCTGCACGGACCATGATTCTCCGTCAGGGTAAATTCCGTGGTGCTTTCTCTTGTCAGATCTTCTCCGTTCAGATTCACTTTTGATGTAACGTGTGCTTTTACTTTTCCTGTTTCGTCTTTTTCAAATCTGTTTTGCAGAGAAAAAACAGCTTCCCGGTCCTTGCTGACGGTAATGGCGAGTGCCCCATCGATTTTTGCCATGGTCCTCATGGCCCTGGCGACATCGTACAACATTTTGATCTTTTTCATACAGTAATCTCCTTTTTGTTCTAAGCTTCCTTGATCTTGCTTCGTAACTTTTAAAAGTCACTCGATCACGATCGTATCTGTTCTGCAGGAAGCTCCTGGGTTACGATTACTGTACGAATTGATTCTAAACGGGTTTTAAACGAATTATTAAAATTCTATAAAGTTGCTTAAAGCCTTTATTAAGATGCTTGGTATAATCGTCCAAAGATAAAATTCAGGTTC
The DNA here is from genome assembly GCA_046704745.1 of Desulfocapsaceae bacterium. Taxonomy (GTDB): domain Bacteria; phylum Desulfobacterota; class Desulfobulbia; order Desulfobulbales; family Desulfocapsaceae; genus CAWGGS01. The sequence goes on from JBJKRL010000149.1 coordinate 19,044, forward strand.
ATCGAAATAACTTCCTAACTAAATTTTGGTTGCATAACGAGAAAAACATCCTTAAAATAAATAACATCTGTCCGCAATCTTCTCTCAGCCTTCTTGCAGAAGACACTCAACTTTTTGCTGTTTAACTGTTTTTATATAACCTACGGACAAAATGCTCCCATCACCACCTATCCCTTGAGTGACTCGAACCCGGGGAGTACAAGCAACATAAAGCGCTTATGCAATCAATCCGGGACTGCAGCTGCGGGACGGAAAGAATCGCCATGCCAGCCCCGTGCTTTCCAACCGGGATACTCGGTAAAATTCACCAGAAGGAGACCTTATCATGCGAGCTTCAGACAGCTGTGACGGTTTGACAGCGCTTACCATCGCCGGCAACCATGTGGTTCTATTAGGCTGGGATCTTGCCGAAACGACCATCAAGTCCCAAGGCGTTCTCGGATTCGCCATCAAAAGAACACGGGACAGCGACGGAGAGGTAATCTGGCTCTCGGGGATGAAAACCTTTCAAAGTGTGGTTGCGAACCCTGCACCCGGAGTGCCGGTATCCTCTTTCAAACATCCCATCCAGTCATTCCAATGGGCAGACTACAGTGTTGCCCCAGGGCAGACCTATATCTATCGAATTGTTGCCATGTGCGCCCCGGCCCAGTCCCTGGTTCAAGGGACTTCAGTTACCCTCAAGGTGACAACTGAACAGGTAGATCAAGGCAGACACGCGATATTTTTTAACCGAGGCGCCATTGCCTCCCAAGAGTACGCCAGGAGATTCCAGCAGGCCACTCCGGATGAAGTCGGCCAGGCGGCTTATGACTGGCTGTCAAGGGGGTTATTGGAAGGGCTGGAACGATTCATCGGGCAGACCGATGCCGGCGACGAACTGCACGGGGCCTTTTTCGAATTTAAAAACTCACGGGTCTACCAGGCTTTGAAGGCGGCAAAACAGCGCGGAGTAGCAATCAAGGTCCTCTATGACGGTGACTCCCAGAGAGAATCCAACGAAAAATACTTGGATGAAAGCGGAATCAAATCGTTGACCAAGGCCAGGACCCGATCGGGCAGCTTTGCTCATAACAAATTCTTTGTCTGGCGCCGACAGGGCGTTTCGAAGGAGGTGTGGACCGGATCCACCAATCTGAGCCAAAACGGAATTTTCGGCCATTCCAATAACACCCATATTATCCGCGATCCGGTTATAGCCGAACAGTATGAACGTTACTGGCAGCTGCTAAACAAGGATCTAACGAGAAAGCCGACGGCAACGGCTGTCGAAGAACTCTCGACTGCTCCACCAGATTCCTGGACCAAGGACACATCAGCCGTCTTTTCCCCGCGCCTTTCACTAAAAGCGCTCGACTGGTACGCCGGCCTTGCCGGATCAGCGAAAAGGGGGATCTTCGCCACCTTCGCCTTCGGCATGAACAAACGTTTCGTTTTAGTATACGACCAGCCTGATGACGTCCTGCGTTTCGCCCTGATGGAAAAAAAGGGCAACGGCCGGCAGTATAAAGCCCAGGCCAAGGAAATCGATCGTATCCGCCAGCATCCCAATGTCACTATCTCGTTGGGTAATCATATTCAACTTAACGCCTTTGATCGCTGGCTGACGGAAATCGACAGGGCCGTACCCGATGCCCATGTCCTCTATATCCACACAAAATACATGCTTATCGATCCGTTGGGTGACGACCCTGTAGTTATTGTCGGCTCGGCAAATTTCTCTGAGGCCTCCACCGATACCAACGACGAAAACATGTTGGTGATCCAGGGCAATAAACAGGTGGCCGATGTCTATCTGGGTGAGTTCATGCGTCTTTTTACCCACTATTCCTTCCGGGAATCCCTTACCTTTAAAGGTTCCATGACAGCGAAAAAAGCACAGGTACGAAAATACCTGATTGAAAGCCCCGATTGGGTGGACGGTGCTGATGGTGCCAAATCCGGTTACTTTGTACCGGGTAGCGACCGGGCTTTGCGCAGGCTGTATTTTTCCGGTCAATAACCTTGCGTTTTTTTGCACCTGAGGATACTCCCCAAGAAGATGGCTTTAATCCGGATTTGGTATCAGTCCAGGTAAGTTAAACTAAGCGAGCATAGCCAAACTTTGCGGTAAAATCCGGATGAGACATCCTTTATCCACAGACGCCGTTAATCTTTGTCGCAACTGGCCTGCAACCGCTTCGAATTGGTTCTGATTTTTCTTGCCAATACCACGTGTTGTATTACAATTTCTGTAACAGTTCTTGATAAACTGAAAAAACAATAAATGAAAACACGTTCAGAGATCGAATCCAACCTGCCCACCCGCCTGAAAAGAGAGCTGAAGACCATTGAGGTCATGATAGGCATCTACTGCCGGGCACATCATCATCCCAAGGAATACATCTGTCCCGATTGCAGCCGGTTGCTCAACTATGCCGCCAGGCGTCTTTGCCATTGCCCGTTTCAGGAGGACAAACCCACCTGCGGCAACTGCCGGGTCCATTGTTATAAACCCGATATGCAGGAAACCATCCGGGCGGTCATGCGCTATGCCGGCCCGCGAATGCCGCTTCGTCATCCTTGCATGGCATTACGGCACCTCCTGGATAACCGTCGAAGGCCTTTGAATTTGGGAGAAAAAAGAGCCTTTAACCACAGCAGCAAAAGGACGCAAGAGTCAAAAACGACACGCCGCCTGAGCTGATGAGAAATGCGTGATAACGGCTCTTGGCACCAAACGTGCCCTACTGAGCTTCTGTTGTCTTCTTCTTGAGGGCAAGCTTTGGCACTTTCATGTTGTAGAGTGATGACAAATACTTGTTCAGTGGCTCCATCTCCGTTATAGTTAACGGATTCTACCGAGCCAAAGGATGAAACACACCTGTAACCAACGGTTGCCATCGCCTTGCTCAGATCGGTTTATGATACCTTATGGTAACGATTCGTTGCTTCTCCTTTTTTGCTTGACCGGAAAAACTCAACGCTGTTACAACAAGAGTCGTTTTTACGGCAGCACCTGTAAACTTTTGAGGTTGGACTGGAACACGCAGGATTTTTGAAGAAATAAGCAGGTTAATTGTTTTAGTATCGGAGAAATACTCGATTTATGCCTCACGTTATTAAAAATAAAACTTTATTTCCGGCTGATATTTCCGGAAAGAAGGTAATAATCGTTCTGTTACTGATGATTGTGACGCTGATCACTTATTGCCAGGTTCTTAGTTTTGGTTTTCTTGATTACGATACTCAGGTCTATGTCACTAGTAATAGAATAGTTCTCTCCGGACTATCTCTTGCAAATATCAAATGGGCCTTTCTGACAACCTTTTTCTCGAATTGGCACCCTTTTACCTGGTTGTCGTGGATGCTTGACATGAATATATGGGGACTGCATGCTGGAGGATTCCATGCCACAAACCTCATCCTGCATATCCTTAACAGCATCCTCATTTTTATTCTCTTTGATAAGATGACCCACAAAACATGGGAAAGTGCAATATTGGCAGCCTTATTTGCTCTTCATCCCATGCATATCGAATCCGTTGCCTGGATTGCGGAGCGTAAAGATGTCCTCTCGACTTTTTTCTTTCTCCTTTCGATCCTTGGTTATTTTTATTATGTCAGAGTCCAGGGATTGTTCCATTATTTTCTAGTTCTTATTGCATTTTCTTTTGCATTAATGAGCAAGCCGATGGTTGTAACGCTTCCGTTTATTCTGCTTCTTCTGGATTTTTGGCCACTTGGCAGAATTAAGTCTACGCAAGCTGCTGAAAATCAAGGAAGCCGGATCTCCAATAATATTATCGTGTCTGTTTTTTTGGAGAAAATTCCACTGGTTATGCTTACCGCCATTTGTTGCTGGCTTACAATCCTTGCCCAACATTCTATTATTACAAATCTAAAAACCCTTCCTCTTTCGCTTAGGTTCGCAGATAGCGTTGCAAACTATCTTGACTATATTCGTTTCACACTTATGCCGGTAAAACTTTCAGTGCTTTACCCGTCTACCGGAATGCCCCCGTTACTAAAGGTAGTGGTCGCGACAGGCATTATCTTCGCCATTACTTTTTTGGGTATCAAATGGAGGAAAGACAGACCGTGGCTGTTGGTAGGTTGGTTGTGGTATCTGGGTACTCTTGTACCGGTAATCGGCATTGTCCAAGTCGGCAATCAGCAGAGTATAGCCGATAGATACAGCTATATTCCCCACATCGGTCTTTTTATTGTCATAGTGTGGGGCGCCTCAACAATGGCGTATCAATTTAAATTAAAAAAGAAATTAACCGCATCTCTTGTGACTGTTTCTTTACTGTTCTGCTCTGCCATGACCATCTATCAGCTTCGTTTCTGGAAAAATGACGGAACGCTTTTCGCACGTGCAGTCGAGATCAGTCACAGTAACTATTTAGCTGAATCTTATCTCGGCCACTGGCTCTTGAAAAACAATAAGCTTAAGGAAGCGGAAAGTCATCTGACCAAATCCATCTGGTTGAAGCCTGCAAATTATCTGGCCTATGCCGATCTGGGTGAGCTGTATGCATTGGAGGGAAAGAGCCGGAAATCCATTGAAGATTTTCGCATGTCGCTTAGAATTGACCCCTTTGCGTTTGAAACAAATTTCTTCTCGCATTTTCATTTAGCCAACGAACTAACCAAAATAGGATCCTTCAACCAGGCGTATTATCATTATAAAAAGGCTATTCAGCTGGCACCGGACAACTCTGATGTGTGGTTTAATACAGGAGAACTGCTTATTAAAATGCACGAGATGGATAACGCCTTGTTATGTTTTAAAAGAGTGCTTTCAATTGACGCAAATAATTCTGCAGCGAAAAAAGAGATTATTACAATAGCAGATACAAAAAAATCGGCCTTCAATAAATAATCCCGGATTGCGAAACATCAATGAAAACAGCTCGGATCCTCTCCAAGAACAAAAAGACGGTTGAGTGTCAGCAACTATTCCCTCTCTGTTGTCAGGAATTTGGTGGCAAATTATTTAGTTTCCATCCTGAAACGAGGGATTTCAGAGTCTTCGCTTACCTCTTCTAAATCTAGACGCGCGAAGAATTTTACCGCAGGCATATAATTGATATCGGAGTCAGAGTTTATGCCCGGAGGGTGTTTATACCCGCAGGGTGCTTACCTTCGAGGACAAAATTTTGAGCGCAACGACGAGGTAGGTGAAAAGCGCCGTTTTCGGATGGAAACCACTCTAGAAAAGATGAGTCTTGATTAACACCTTTTCTCTGCTCTATCTCA
>JBJKRL010000150.1:0-84081 GCA_046704745.1 Desulfocapsaceae bacterium
ATTACCACTAATCTTCAGGTAAAAACGACGGGGTTGTAGCCACCCCATTCACGGGACGCCATAAACCCGTCCATGGGGGCCCCACTGTGCCCATCCAGGGCACAGACACCCGTGAAAAGGGTTGCCACAATCCCTCTTTACGTACAAAACTGAGATTCAGTGGTAATCAAAAAATCCTATTATTCTCCCGGCAAGTTTTTTGTTTTTTCTTTACGGACCTCTGTCGAGATTCGAGATATGCCCTTCATAATTTTTCAGATAGATGTCCGACAGCGTCAGAAAAGCTGTGACGATGAGTGGGCCGTAGATGATTCCCAGTATTCCGTAGACAGCCAGACCTCCCAAAATGGCAAGCAGAACGAGAAGTGTGTGCATCTTGACCTGATCGCCTACCAGCTTGGGTTTTAAAAAATATTCGACCGACAGGGACAGTACCAGGTAGTAGATGAACAGGATGATGCCTTTGGCGATATGACCGCCTGCCACGATGATAATGGCGGTCGGGATCATGACCAGACCGATACCGAAAATCGGAAGAAAGGCCAGGATGGCCATGATGCAGCCCCAGAGAATAGGGGAGTTCAGTCCCATGATGGTAAACACCGCCCCGCCAAGAATTCCCTGGAGCAGTCCGCATATCCCATTGCCTTTGAGAATGGCGCCGGCGATTTCCTCAAATTTCCTGATCAAAAGAAGATCCTCTTCGTCGGGCAGAGGCGAGAGGCGAATGAGGTATTCTTTCAGCCTGGGCAGGTCCATCAGGAGGAAAAAGATGATCAGGATCATCATAAAAAACAGGGCGATAAACTGCATGATGTTGGCCGCCCAGCTGCTGGCTTGCCTGTAGAGAAAGAGACCGGCCTCTTTGGCCAGATAGGTGAGGGCGTCGGTGACCATGGTGGGTTTGAAATGGAGGCCGAATTCCTGAAGCCTTAGCTGGAGATGGGCGGTGAACGGACTTTCTTGCAGAAAGGTCTGCAGCTTCAGACCAATCTGGGTGTCTCTGCCCCAGTTATAGAGGCCCATGGCCTCGCCTGCCAACGAACCTACGAGAAAAACAAGAGGGATGAAAACCAAGGCCACGATAAGAAAACAGGTGAGTACCGAGGCCATGGGATCGGAGATCCTGCGGTTTAAGAAGGCATAAACAGGACGAAAGAGGTTGGTGAGCAGAAAAGAGAGAACCAGTATGGACCAGAAAGGCCAAAGGAGGCGGCCGAGAAGGATAGCCGAGATCAGGAAGATGGCAAGAAAATACCTGATGAGCGTCAGACTGGGCTTGTTGGGCTCGGAGATCGGGGGATCTGGGGCCTTGTCTGGGACCATAACGGGTAACCTGTAAGAATAGGAGGAGACGAAGCATTTCTCTGCCGTTCATAATCCTCTGGAAAGTATAGAGGATTGTGAGGATTTGGCAAACTTATTTATGAAAATTTTAAAATTGCGCTGCTCCTATGTAATGATCGCGGAAAATATGAGCTCTTAGCCTGCCCGCTCTTGCAGATATTTTCGTATCGATTTATAAGCCTCCCGCGAAGCGGCAATGAGGTGCCCGTCAATCTTGTGGCCGTGGAGATACTCTCCCAGATGAAAGTCTTTTCCATCCATTCTGAAAATTCTTCCTCCGGCGGCGGTAAGAATAATTTGGGCCGCAGCCAGATCCTGGTAGGATACGTTGCTGAGCAGGGCCCCTTCCGCCTTGCCCCTGGCGACATAACAGATATGGGCCGCTGTCGACCCGAGGTTTCTGATTTTGCCGGGAAAGGTTGATTGGTAGTTGGTGTGGAATCTGGAATATGTCAATAAAACGCTCTCGTTGCTAATCTCCCCCTGGTCCGGAATCCGGACCTCTTCGTTTTTCCAGAAGGCCTTCTGCCCGGGTTGGGCATGGAAAAGATCTCCGGTCACCGGCATGTAGAAGACACCGAGGACGGGCCAGAAGTTTTCAAGCAAGGCCAAGGAGATACCCCAGATGGGGATTCCTGCCTGAAAATTGGCAACACCGTCCAAGGCATCGCAGATCCAGAGGCAGCCCTTTTCTCCATGGACATACTCATGGTTGAGGGCCTCTTCGCCAAATATCCCATGCTCGGGAAAACGCGAGTGCAGTTGCTCGGCAAAAAAATCAGTTAAGTTGAGTTCGGCCTCGGTTACCAGTTCCGCATCGAATTTCGTTTCAGGATTTCCCTTGCCGTAATAACGCAAGGCTTCATGGCCTGCCTTGCAGACTACATCTATTGCAAATTCAGTCAAATCTTCCATTCCAGGAATCGTCGGTTGCGTCATCAGTCCTCCTTTTGTTACTTGAAATCGATCTGTGTTTCGTTACTCAGATGTCCGCATGAGGCAAATGTCTGTCTCCTGAATCAATACCATAAACATATCTTATTGATTTTGCCTGCCGGAGGCTGCATTTGTCAAAAAATAAGAAAAATGTGCGTTGTTTGGAACAACGCATTGTTGATAGCTGGTCATTGGTACCAACAAGTGGCCTTTTATAACCGTGACAAGCAACAGGGGGCGGAATCCAGAGTTGTTAAATATTTTCATGAAGCATAAAAGCCTATGTTGAATCCTTATGCTTGATAAGGGGTTAGATAACAAATCCGGGAGCAGGCCCATGCCTCCTGTTCTTATATGAACAGTTTCTAACTTTTTTTCTGAAGCTTTATCAGGAAGGCGGACGGAGAATCGGCAGTATTCTTATTGCACAATAAATATCTATCCAGAATTTGTGCTTAAATAGTCGTCCAGAAGGATAGAAAGGGAACGTTCATAAAATTATAAGAGGGACAACGGGGTCGCCCATTAATTATTAATTATTCATATTAAAAAGTTAATAATTAAGATCCGAACCCGCCACTTTGTTTTGGTCTGCCTTCAGCAGTGTTTATTTTTGTGATGATGACAATAGGCACACGTTGTGCTATTATTAAACTATGAAACAAATCAATTGGAATGCTGAAAAGAACCAGCTTTTGATGAGTGAGCGAGGCATATCTTTTGAGGACGTGTTGTTTGCACTCCAATCCGGCAGGTTACTCGATGATCTGGTTCATCCAAACAAGAATAAGTACCCGAATCAACGCATGTTCGTTGTTGAAGTTGATGAATATGCTTGGTTGGTTCCATACATTGAGAATGAGGATGAAATCTTTCTGAAAAGCGTTATCCCCAGCCGAAAAGCTACAAAGCATTACTTGAGGTAGCCACATGAGAAAAAAGAAATTGAACCCTGAAGACCAGGAATTGCTGGAAGAATTTGAAGCAGGCAAATTTGAATCTGATCTAAAAGACGAGCGACGAACTCAGCTTGCAGAATTTGCAGAGGAAACGATAAAAAAGGATAAACGCATCAATATCCGGATTTCGAGTCGTGATCTGGAAGCTCTCCAACGTCGAGCCTTGGAAGAAGGATTACCTTACCAGTCGCTTGTATCCAGTGTTCTGCATAAATATGTGTCTGGTGGCCTTAAGGATATTTCAGCCAACAAAGCATTGCAGCGGACAAGCCGCTGAATGCTGCGTTAGTGCGCCAAGCGCAGCTTGGTGCTTCTTATAGGGTGCCCTGCCTCTGTTCCCGGGCAGGAAGTCCCCATCGGGCAAAGTCTAACCAACAGCCCGTACCGAGTGTTGGGCGGTCGGCGGAATCGACGAAGTAGCCGGTGAACAAAGATCGTGAAGCGTACACAGGGAACACTGTAGGCCGCAGGGGAGACGTACCTCCCCTAAGCAATTCAGCCTCGATAGCGTAACAATGCATTCGGCGACGGTTTTAACGTGTCGGAAGCCAGTACAGAGGAATCGCAATGGTGAGAATCCCGAGGGGCTGCCGGGGTCCAAGTGTGGGAGATGGGGACGTTCATGATTTTATGCTTTTTCCCTGAATGATATTCCTAAAAAATAAAACAAGTTGTGTTCTTCGCCCATTTTGCTGCATTCAGGTGATACAACATGGTTACTTCGATGTTATAAGATGATATAAATATGCTTCATATAGCTCCATTCATAAGGCGGGTATTGTTGAATATTTGATTACGTAAGGACGTCCCCATTTTCGCATTTTCGTCTTGATTTTCCGCGAGACTAAGATAGCCAGCATACGCCCGATAAAAACCATGGTGCTGCCAGAATCATCGGTTTAGGCACAAGCTACTATAACGAGGGGGCAACAACGGAAAAGAAATGGAAAATTCATTTTATCCGCATATAATCGACTCGATTTCTGAAGCCCTGATAACCATCGATCAGAACAGAAGAATTCTCGTTTGGAACAGAGCAGCTGAGGTCATGTTCGGCTATGACAAAATTGAGGTCCAAGATGCGAGTCTAGACCTGATCATTCCCCCGGTCTACCGGCAAAGGCATAGAACGGGCTATGAAAATTTCTTGAGAAATATTGCGGATCATTCTACCTATATCTCCGAAACAAAAGAGTTTGAAGGGTTAAGGAAAAGCGGTGAGATCTTTCCCGTTCAATTGACCCATTCGCTCTACAAAATCAGCAATCAGGAGTTCTACATTACCGCCACTATACGGGATATTACCATCTACAAACGCTATGAACTCATGAGAGACAGGATGGAGCACATAGCCCGCCACGATCTCAAAAACAAATTCGTTATTATCGGCATGGCGGCAAAACGGCTAGCCAACCTTCTGGAACGCCACCAAGTACCGAACAGCCTGGATTATATGAAAATTATCCAATCCGAGTCTAAAGAAGTGTTGACCTTGCTTGAGTCTTCTCGCGAACTAATGCTGCTTGAATCCGGCGAATACCCGAGAAAAGATGTGGCAGTGGATCTGGTGAAAACGGTGCAGACCAGGCAAAAACAAATGCAGTCATTGGCCTTGTCAAGGGATGTCACCATACAATTTGAAAACCAGACAGAAACGCATGCCATAAAAGTCATGGCTGACCAGGCTTTGATACAGCGAGCCTTGGAAAATCTCATCAAGAATGCAATTGAGGCAGAGAATCCATCCGGCGAGGTTCGATTGATATTGTTGAAAAACAAGGCAGGATTCGCCGTCCTGGAGATCCACAATGGAGGAAGGCCGATTCCGGAAGAAATTCAAAAAGTTCTTTTCCAGCCCTATGTTACGCACGGTAAAAAGTCAGGGAGCGGATTAGGCCTATACATCGTCAAACTCATCATTGAAAGGGTTCACGGATGGCAGCTGACTTTTGAATCAAACAGTATAAAAGGAACTGTTTTCAGAATAGTATTCGGACCAGTGAGGTGAGCCAGGCTCATACAAGAGTGTCTAACCGGAAACCGGGATCTGACCAAGATATCTTATTGTTTTTAACAAGATACAAATATAGCAAAAAATGGGCTTAAAACCCTCTTTTTGGCCCCGAAAACAAGAGCCTAAATATTACCAACCAGCGAGTCAAGCGGCTTACCCGCTTACCCGCGCGTTATACCGAGAAAATCCTTGCTAAGGACATATATTGTACGGTATTGTGTACAATATATATTGCAAAAAAAGTGAGATAGCTTATGCAAAGATTGAAAATAAATCAAGATATCAAGCCACTGTCGGAGTTTAGGAATGGTATCGCCAATTTCATCAAACAAGTTCATGATACAAAACGTCCAGTCATTATTACTCAACATGGAAAGGGAGTTGCGGTTTTATTGGATGTCCATGAATATGAAACAATGCAGGAGAAACTCGAACTTCTATCAGACGTCCATATCGCATTAAACCAGCTTGAAAAAGGTGAAGGGGTTCCTCATGAAGATGCAAAGAAAGGCGTTCTCGGAAAGATTCATAAATGAATGTAATTTGGTCTCCTTTAGCCATTGAAAGAGCCTCAGAAATTGCCGAATATATAGCTCAAGACAAGCCATCAGCTGCAGAGAAATGGATTGATACAGTATTTTCCAAGGTTGAGATGCTGAAATCTGCCCCAGAAATCGGAAGAGTTGTTCCTGAAATTCGAAATAATCAATTTCGGGAGTTAATTTATGGCAATTACCGAATTATTTACCGTATCGAAAAGAAACAAATATCAATTCTTACGATTCGTCACGGTATGCAAATACTACCGATTGATGAAATTTTGGTATAATGAATAAGGTTAGATTTTGAGAGCGCAGCGAACCAAAATCTGGAGAACTGATTATCACATCTTAATTATTAATTTCCGATAGGATGCACATTATCGAGACGTAAAAACAGTGGAGTTGTAAAGTTTTCAATACAGCCTTTCACCAGTTGAACTGGTGGAGAGGCGGCGTTCTTAGCGACTTCGTGGCCAGGAATGGCGGCGCTGATTTCGCGATCAGGTAATCCAAGTGAGGAATTACACTTTGAAAATACTAATGAAGCCTGAAAATGAAGCAGAAGCAAATGTAATCAAAGCTATTTTGGAGGAACACGGAATATATGCAGAAATAAGATCATTTCACGATACTGCATATGATGGCCTTTTCCAATTTCAATATGGTTGGGGCCTCATTCGTGTTTCTGAGGAAGATTTCACTGACGCACAAAGAATAGCTAAAGAATGGAATGAGGCATCTCCGGAAGAACTCCCATGGAAAGACAAATCATCTGATCAAGAATAAAACCGGCTGAAGAGAATTCTTTGGACATGATACGTAACTCCAATCTGCACATTCTGTAAAAAATCCGCGAACGTTTTCGTTATCTTAACCTCCTGACTGAACAATCATGGAATCCCCGGGATGGCCGGATGGAAGAGACTCCTCAACACGCAACTTGCGACGGGAGGCGGAAACTTCTGCCATATAGGCTCTGGCTCTGTCTGTGATAGCCCGCATGTTGCCGGTATCGATTGTTTTTTTGCTGACCAGGTCGCTGCCGGCGCCGACAAAAGGCGCTCCTGATTGGAAATACTCCTTCAGGGACTCCAGGGTGATGCCGCCGGTGGGCATAAGCGGAATCTGAGGCAAGGGGTCATGCACCATACGCAGATATGCCGCACCTCCCATGGCCTTGACAGGAAAAATCTTGACCGCATCCGCTCCTCTTTCCCATGCCATGTAGATTTCGGTGGGCGTCAGGGCGCCGGAGATAACACAGACGTTTTGTTCTGTGCAAACATCGATCACAGAGGGCACGAAAACAGGAGTTACCACAAAGAGGCATCCTGCATCGATAGCCTCTTGGCACTCGGCGGCATGGGTCACGGAGCCTACACCCAATGTGATCTGATCGGAGAAATAAGAGATGCAACGCGCCATCACCTTGATGGCATCCGGTATAGTCATAGTTATTTCAGCGACGGGGATGCCGCCATGGATGAGAGCCTCCACCGCACCAATGACATTATCAGGTGATTCCGAACGGATTACGGGAACCACACCAACGCGTTCCAATGTTTTAAAAATACGTTGCTTGTTCATAGTGTCATCTCTGATGATATTTTACGGTGGAAAACAGACCTCCTGTCGGCAATGATCATCCGGTTCCGGGATGTTTTGACAGGAATGCCTCAATCTCGTCTACCCGGGGGATGGGTGTGATGCAGCCAATGCCCGTGGTGGTTATGGCTGCGGCTGCATTTGCAAAACGTACGCATGCCTCTAGAGGGAATCCGGCCAGAAGTCTTGCTGCGAAAGCCCCGGCAAAGGTGTCGCCTGCCCCTGACATATCAACAGCGTCAACCTGGTGCGGGGCAAACGTGCGGAGTCCATCTGCACTTGCCAGCAACGCACCTTCGGCCCCGAGTTTGACGATCACCAGTTTCGGGCCCAGGCCAAGGTAAAACCGGGCAATCTCCTCGGGTGTGTCAAGATCCGTTAATTGACGCCCGTCCTCAACGCTGGGAAAGATCACGTCGGCATGCCGGCAGGTGTGGTGGACGACCTCCCGGGCTTGCTCCAAGGGCCAGAGACCGGGCCTGAAGTTGGGATCATACGAAACCATCTTTCCTGCGGCCTTGGCCAGCAGGATGGCACCGGCAACCGTCTCGGCGGCAATGGAACTGATGGCCTGACTGATACCCGATACATGCAGCAGCCGTGCGGAAGCGATGTAATCCCCGGGGAGGAAGTCGGGGGTCATACGGCTGGCAGCGGAACCTTTGCGAAAATAGGTGAAGTGGTGCTCTTTTCCTTTTCTGGAGATAAAGTAGGCGGCTGTGAAGGCATGGTGATCCATGACAATGCGGCTGCAGTCGATGCCTTCCTGGCGGCAGAGGGTGAGAAAACCTTGACCGAAGGGATCGTTTCCCAGCCGGGTCAAATACCCCACACTGGCTCCGGACCGGCTGGCGGCAACAGAAAAATTGGAGGTGTCTCCTCCCCAACCTGCCTTGAAGCTCTTGACTTCAGTGAGATGACCCTCCTGTTCTGCGCAGAGTTCGAACATGGGCTCTCCGATTGCAATGATATCAGGCTGCATGCGCACCATTTTTACCGAAAATTCTCATCTTGCAAAAGGCTCGTACATATGATTTTCATCGTGCCAGCCATCCGCCGTCCACGGCGATGGTGAAACCGTTCAGATAGCCGGATGCATCCGATGCCAGGAAGACGGCAATTCCCTTCAGGTCGTCGGGGCTTCCCCATCTACCGGCAGGAATGCGGTCGAGTATTTCTCCGTTGCGCTTGGGGTCTGCGCGAAGCGGGGCTGTGTTGTCCGTGGCCATGTACCCCGGTGCGATGGCGTTGACGTTGATCCCATGCCGGGCCCATTCACAAGCCAGAAGCCGGGTCAATCCCATGACGCCGCTCTTGCTGGCGGTGTAGGAGGGGACCCGGATACCGCCCTGGAAGGAGAGCATCGAGGCAATGTTGATGATCTTCCCGCCGGTTTCTTGCCTGATGAACTGTTTGGCGGCTGCCTGGGAGGAAAAGAACGCTGCTTTCAGATTGACATCCATCACCTCATCCCAATCCTTCTCGCTGAAATCAAGAGCGTCGCAGCGTCTGATTATGCCGGCGTTGTTGACCAGAATGTCGAGCTTACCAAAGGTGGCGACCGCCTGGCTGACAATGTCTTGGGTCGTCTTGACGTCTCCAAGGTCTGCCTCGATCCCCAGAAAGCCCCGGCCAAGTCCTTCGACCATTTGCCGGATATCGTCCAGACTGCTGCGGCCCACAGCTACGATATCCGCTCCGGCCTCGGCCAGACCGCATGCCATGCTCCGGCCAAGCCCCCTGCCGCCGCCGGTTACGATCGCGATCTTTCCGTTCAATTTGAACTGATCGAGTATCATGAGATCACCTCTTACTTTAGATCGGACATGGCCACCTGGTCCATATCGGTAAAGGTCTGGTTCTCGCCAACCATCGCCCAGATAAAGGAATAGCTGGCCGTGCCGACGCCCGAGTGAATGGACCAGCTTGGCGATACAACGGCCTGCTCATTTCTGACGACAATATGGCGGGTCTGACTGGGCTCGCCGAACAGGTGAAAGACCACCGCATCTTCTGGGATATCAAGGTAAAAATACACCTCCATACGGCGGTCATGGGTGTGGCAGGGCATGGTGTTCCACACGCAGCCCGGCTCGAGTTCGGTAAGCCCCATGACCAGTTGGCAGCTTTTCAACACACTCGGGTGCACCATCTGGTAGATGGTCCTCTGGTTTGAGGTCTCGACCGCACCGAGTTTGACCTGTTGGGCGTCGGATCGCGATACCAAAACGGTCGGATAAGCGGCATGCGCCGGGGCACTGGCAAAATAGAATTTCGCCGGATTATGCTTGTCGGCACTGGCAAAAGAGAGTTCCCGGCCCCCCATGCCGACATAGAGGCAGTCCTTCCTCTCCAAAACGTAGTCTTTGCCGTCCACAGTCACCATACCGGTTTGCCCTACATTGATGATTCCCATTTCGCGTCGCTCAAGGAAAAAATCAACCCCCAGCTCCTTGGTCACCTCCGGGGCCACCCGCTTTGTGACAGGGTGGGCGCCTCCGATGATAATTCGATCAATATGACTGTACACCATGGAGAGTTTGTCGTTTTCGAACAATTGCTCTACCAGGAGAGCCTTGCGGATGCCCTCGGTATCCATCAACTTCATGTGGTCGGCGTGTATGGCATGGCGAATTTCCATATTTCCCCCTTCGAGACTGTTATATGTGGTGCATGGTTGGTAAACTGTTTCATGGCTGCCTGCCGGGTGTGATGTTTAAAATCTCCATGGCGATGTTGCGCAGGGAATACACCACCATGATGAGACCGGAAATGGGCATGCAGGAATAGAGTATCTTTTTTGGAAGAGCGAAAACATTGGTAACATCCAGGGCCAGGTTTGTTAAGCGAAAGGAATAGAACAGGAAAATCAGCGTAAAAACCAGACCCAGACCTTCCAGAATAAGCCGGTAGATCTTTATGGCTGTCGGGCCTTTTAGAAGCCGTCCGCTGATCCAGTCGCCCACCTTGATGTGCTCCCGGGTAATCCAGAGAGCGGCCGTGCCGTAAAAGATCATGAAGGCATAGAGCAGCTCGATGATTTCGTCGAACCAGTGCAGCGACATGATCGGAACAAAGCGGACAAAGACGTTGGCGCTGATCAGAACGGTTAGGAGGATGAAGCACAGAATGGCGATAGCCTTCAACAGCAGCAGAAGGTAATGGTCCAAAGTTTTCAGAAAGACAGCAATTTTTTCCATTTTCTCCCCCTGTTACCTCCCCATTAAGATGTTCGGTAAAAAGAGCGATATGTCGGGGAAGTAGGCAATTAGTATCGTTATCATGAGGATACCGACAAGATATGGCCACACTTCCCGGGATAATTGCCCTAGACTCACCTTACTGAAGGAGGATACCGCGAACAGGCACATGCCCACAGGCGGGGTCAGGTTTCCCAGCATGATCAGAAGCGTCATCACCACCCCGAAGTTGACCAGATCGATGCCGAATTTGCTGGCAATCGGGATGAAAATAGGGATGGTGATGATAAAAATGGCATTGCCTTCGAGAAAGCACCCGAGAAGAAAAACCACAACAATGAACAAGGCAAGAACACCCGGTGCCGTTGCGCTCATGCCGGTCAGGTTCTGTATGAGCTGGTCGGGGATTCTTTGATGGATGGTCAACCAGCCGAAAAAACCGGCTGCTGAGATAATAAACATCAGGCTGACGGTCTGGCGGATCGAGGTCCAGAGAATTCCAGGTAAATCAACGAGTTTTAAATCTTTGTAAAAGATTCCCAAAAACAATGCATAGAGTGTGGCAACAACAGCTGCCTCCGTTGGCGTAAATAAACCGCTCAGGATACCGCCGATGATGATGACCGGCGTCATCAGCGGCAGGAATGCCTCTTGGGTGCTTTCGCGGATTTCTCTGAAGTCGGCCCTTTTTACCTTGGGAAGATTTTCCCGCTTTGCCAGAAACGCTATGGCTATCATGATGGCAACAGCCATGAGGATACCCGGGATGAAACCGGCCATGAACAGCCTGCCCACCGAGACGCCGGTCAAGGCTCCATACAGGACAAAGGGGATGCTGGGAGGAATGACAGGTCCGATGGTGGCGGCGGCCGCGAC
The DNA here is from genome assembly GCA_046704745.1 of Desulfocapsaceae bacterium. Lineage (GTDB taxonomy): Bacteria > Desulfobacterota > Desulfobulbia > Desulfobulbales > Desulfocapsaceae > CAWGGS01. The sequence goes on from JBJKRL010000150.1 coordinate 11,480, forward strand.
GATTGATGCCGAGAATTTCGGTTTGAATCCGCTGTCCACCATGGCCTTGTGCAACACCTGGCCCAGTCCGGCCGCATCGGCAATGGCCGACCCGGACATCCCCGAGAAAATCACGTTGGCGATAACGCATACCTGGCCCAGTCCGCCGGGTACATGGCCCACCAGGGCTTTGGCAAACCGAAAGATGCGGCTTGTTATTCCACCGGAGTTCATCAGGTTTCCGGCCAGGATAAAGAAGGGGATAGCCAGCAGGGTGAATCCGGTGGTCGAGGCATACATGCGCTGCGGCAGCATGGTCAGCAGTGATCCATCTCCCAGCCCGACAAAGATCGCAGCAGCCGTCAGGGCAATGGCTACTGCGATCGGCAGATTCAACAGAATCAATATCAACAACAGGATGAAAATAAGCAATGTCAGCATCGCTTGTTTCCTTCAGAAGCTAAACCCGGGTTGAAGATGTCCACCCACCGGCCATACCTCTATCAACCGGGAAGACAATGGTACCGCATCTGTTAAGGCAAGATCACTTGGTTTCTGCGACCATCTTCGTGAATTCGGCAATATTTTCTTCTCCCGCGATTTCCTTCATCCGGTCATAAGCCGGCCCCATCAAAGCCTTGAATGCTGCCCTATCCGGGTAGGTGACTTTCATGCCATGTGCCTCAAGCTGCTTGATCTGATCGGCTTCGGCGTCACGAACCGCCTTTCGCATGTACTGACCGGCCTTGCGGCTCTCTTCTTTCACTATCTTCTGTTGCTCGGGACTGAGCCTGTCCCAGGTTTTCTTGCTGATGACATGCACCATGGAGTTATAGTTATGGCCGGTCATGGCCAGGTATTTTTGTTGCTCGTAGAGTTTATTGGAGTAAATGACGGCCACCGGGTTTTCCTGTCCATCAACGACACCCTGTTTGAGTGCCATCTGCAACTCATTGAAATTGATCGTCGTGACAATGGCTCCCAGTGCTTCCATGGCAGCCTGGGTCGGCAATTCAGGCGGGGTCCGAATTTTCAACCCTTTGACATCGTCAGGTTTGTTTACCGGACGGACACTGTTGGTGAGATTCCTAAAACCCCACTCCCAGTTTGAGAGAAAGACCAGACCGGTTTTTTCCAGGTCCGGCGCTGCCCATTGTAAGAATTTACCGTCAAGAACCTTATCCGCCTGGGTATAGCTGCTGAACATAAAGGGGAGCATGACGCAGTTGAATTTTTTGGAGTATTTGCCTAACTGTCCCTGGGTGGGCAGACTCATGTCCACCGCGCCGAGGATGTTCTGTTCGAGCACCTCGGGCGGGGAGCCGAGGGCATTGTTAGGGTAAATGGTGACTTTGATTTTTCCGTGGGTCCGTTTTTCCACTCCTTGGGCAAACATCTTGGCAGCAAGGTTTCCCGGATGCGTATCTGCAGCGAAATGTCCCAGTTTCATCTCGATGACACCGGATTCGGCAGCCTGGGCCTGTGAGAACAGTAGAACTACACCAACCATCATTGCAAGGACTAGAATTTTTTTCATTTCTTTATCTCCTTCTTGAGCTGGTATCCCCCCATGTAAGTCTATGTGAAGCGGGGTGATGGTGTGGCCCGAGTTGCGGGCCGTTCAATAGCGTTTGTCCACGAGTGATCGCTTTACCCGATCAAGGCGCTCTTTTGTTATGTCGATATTTTTCATTGCCACGGCAACGAACAAGACATCGATGATAGCCAATTGCACCAGACGTGAGGCGATGGGGGCCAGACGAAGAGCCGCCTCCCGGGAGTGCACCGATAGGGTAATGTCGCAGAACTTTGCAAGCGGCGCGTTTTCGCTGCCGATAATGCCGATGACCTTGGCGCCGGTCTTTCGGGCGACCTTGGCGCTCTCGATAATATCCTTGGTGGAGCCGGTGTGGGAGATAGGTACAACCACGTCATCGGAGGACAGCAGAGAAGCAGACATGACCTGCATATGCGGGTCGTCATAGGCGACACAGGGAATACCGAGCCGAAAGAATTTGTGATGGGCATCCAGTGCAACGATTGCCGAGCCGCCGAGACCGTAAAATTCGATGCGCCGGGCCGATTGCAGGGCACCGACGGCGGCTTCGAGATCGTCCAGATCAAGCTTGTTCAAGGTGGTGCTGATTGCTTCACGATGGGCGTTAAGAACCTTGCCGGCTATTCCTGCTAGTGAATCGCTGTCGCTGATATTTTCGTAAATATACTGTGTTGAAGGCAGGTCGCGGGCAAGATTCAGACGTAATTCCATGTATCCCGCCATGCCCAGTCTGCGGCAGAAGCGAATGACCGTCGGCTCGCTCGTACCGGACTTTTCCGCAAGTTCCGTAATGGATGAGGTAATGACGGCACCAGGGTCTCCAAGTACGCACTTGGCTACTTTTTTTTCGGAATTTCTCAGGGAATCGATAGAATCACGGATAAGCGCCAGGGTGCCTGCTTTTGTAGTTTTTCTATTCAAATTGTCCATAAATTAGTTAATATTTAATTTTTTGTAGTTTTACTACATTTCTTGGCCCTGTCAACAAAAATATAGTCAAAAGACTTTATGGCGGCTAAGGTAACAATTTTTGTTGATATGGAGGCCAGGAGTGTGAGAATGCACTGAAGATTTGCTTTATTTTGCCAGACATTTTCAACAGATCAGAAACGAGGTTAACTTGCCGAGATTTTTATAAACTTGTCCTTGGCAGGACAAATATCCTTTGATTAAATGAGGCAGAACGTCTGCCTGTTCTCCAAAAAAAATGTGACAGCTCAATAGAGCTCTAAATTGATCAAAACTTAATAGATTTCAGACATGCTTGAATATACGGAATATACTAAGATGCTGATTGGCCTTGTCGCGATCGTGAACCCCGTCGGCGCGGTCCCGATTTTTATTACGCTTACTTCTCACTTGGATATGGGGGAACGCCGTGCTATCTCCAACGTTGTCGTGTTCTCTGTGTTTGCCATATTGCTTTTGTCCCTGTTTTTCGGTGAAGCCATTTTGCGCTTTTTCGGTATAACGATCAGTTCATTTCGAGTTGCAGGAGGATTACTCATTCTTTTAATGGCAATTTCCATGATGCATGCTAAAACAAGCGGGGTCAAACACACGGCTGAAGAGGCCAAGGAAGGTGAGAATAAAGAATCCATTGCGGTTGTCCCGCTGGCGACACCTTTGCTTGCCGGACCGGGTGCTATCAGCACTGTAATTCTTTATGCACACATGGGAAAAGGGTTGTTGCATTATATGACTGTCGGGCTTGTCATTTCGATCACAAGCCTGCTTTTGTATATTGTGTTCAAGTTTGTGCCATTCATATCAAAATATTTCGGTCAAACCGGTATAAATGTTTTCACACGAATTATGGGGTTGATTCTGGCAGCCATATCGATAGAATTTATAGCCAGCGGCCTTAAAGGCTTGTTTCCTGCTCTTTCGTGAATAATATGCTTGGCATATCTGCTATGGCTACGGCGGCAAATCCAATACAGACTGGAAAAAGACCTTGGAGGAATAATTAATAAGACTCCAGCGAACCTGACCAGAATACGTGACCGGTTGGAAACCAAATCATTGATCAAAAGAAAACTTGATGCCAAAGACAGACGATTCTATCTGGTCTGCCTGGCTGACAAGGGGGCGGACCTGATAGTGGAGGGGAATAAGACCTCTAAACGGTTTTTTGAAAGGATGCTCCACGGCATCAGCGATGAGATGCAGCGCCAGGTTACGGCGTGTCTGCAGAGGATAGCGGAAAATATCCAACAGATGACGTTGGGATTGCCTGGAATCCCGCAGTAAATTGCGGTCGCTTGGAGAAAGAGCGATCTTGTAAAGCATTAAAATGATATCTCTATCATAGAATTACCAATTAGCGACGATCGGTTTGCTCGTAAAAAAACGGAAGCGATGCTTTTATAACTTTATTGAGGATGAGGTAATGGCTACCATCAATACACTAACACGGCTCGTAGTAGCCGGCTTTCTGGCGGGGATTCTCATGATGTCCGGTTGCAAGGATGGCAGCTCGTCGCACGGTCCGTCATTTACCCAACAAAAACCGGTGGTGGGGGTGATGGTCATGCAGGCACATCCGGTTGCCCTGACTACGGAACTCTCCGGGCGCATAACGCCGTGGATGGTCGCTGAGGTGCGGCCTCAGGTGAGTGGTATCATTCAAAAGCGTCTGTTTACCGAGGGAAGCGACGTGAAGGCTGGTGAAGCACTCTATCAGATAGACCCTGCATCTTACCAGGCCGCTCTGGATAGTGCCAAGGCAGTGCTTGCCAAGGCAGAGGCCAATCAGTTCACCATCAGGCAGAAGGCACAGCGATACAAGGAACTGGTGACCATCAACGCCGTCAGTAAGCAGGATTTCGACGATGCCGAGGCTGCCATGAAGCAATCCGATGCCGATATAGAGGGCGCTAAGGCGGCAGTGGAAACGGCAAGGATCAACCTGTCCTACACCAAAATCATTGCACCTATATCCGGGATAATAGGCCGTTCCTCCGTGACCCCCGGTGCCCTGGTAACTGCCAACCAGGTATCCTCCCTAGCCACGATCCAACAGCTTGATCCGGTTTACGTGGATGTGACTCAATCCAGTGCCGACCTCCTTGGCCTGAAGAGAAAGTTTGCCGCAGGCAAGGTCAAGGATGGCAATCCCGATCGAGCAAAGGTGAAATTATTGCTGGAAGACGGAAGTTCCTACCCCTTGGAGGGGACGATGAAGTTCAGCGAGGTGACTGTAGACCAAAGCACCGGATCCATTACCCTGCGGGCCCAGTTTCCCAATCCCCGCCATCTGCTGTTACCAGGTATGTTCGTCCGCGCCATTGTGCAGCAAGGGGTTCAGGAGAACGCGATGCTTGTACCGCAGCAGGCCGTCACTCGGGACCAGTCCGGTAATGCCGTTGCCATGATCGTCAATGACCAAGATGTCGTAGAGAGCCGCATACTGAAGACAGAACAGACGGTAGGCGATGCCTGGCTGGTGGCTGATGGGCTGAAGGTCGGGGACCGGGTCATTATGGACGGATTCCAGAGGATCCGTCCGGGTGTCCCTGTGAAAACGGTGCCTTATGATGCCAAGGTTACCGAGGCCAGTGGTCAATCCTCAGCCCGGAAACCGTGAGGAGCCCACCATGCCGCGTTTTTTCATCAATCGTCCGATATTTGCCTGCGTTATCGCCATCTTGGTGATGCTGGCAGGGATTCTGTCCATCAAGACGCTGCCGGTGTCGCAGTATCCTGCCATCGCCCCGCCGCAGATAGCCATCAATGCCGTCTATCCCGGTGCCTCGGCCCAAACGGTGCAGGACACGGTAACCCAGGTCATCGAACAGAACCTGAACGGTATCGATAACCTGATCTACATGTCATCCACCAGCGACTCATCCGGCGCCGTATCAATCACCCTGACCTTTAAAGCGGGAACCGATCCGAATATTGCCCAGGTCCAGGTTCAGAACAAGCTGCAGCTTGTCGTTCCGCACCTGCCCGATGTTGTTCAACGACAGGGAATTTCGGTGGTGAAATCCACCCGGAACTTCCTGCTGATCGTCGGGCTGGTGTCGGAAGATGGGAGCATGGACCGCAATGCCTTGACCGACTACATGGTATCCCATCTGCAGGATGTCATCAGCCGTCTTGACGGCGTCGGCGAGATCCTCCTGTTCGGTACCCAGAATGCCATGCGTATCTGGCTGAACCCGACAAAGCTCCACGCCTTCAATCTGACTGCCGGCGATGTAACCGCAGCCTTGCAGGCCCAGAACGCCCAGGTCTCGGCAGGACAGTTCGGCGGCCTTCCCGCCGTGGCGGGACAGCAGTTGAATGCCACCATTACCGCCCGCAACCTGCTCAAGACTCCCAAACAATTCGACAATATCATACTGCGAACCAACGAAGACGGCTCCGTAGTCAGGCTTAAGGATGTGGCCGAGAGCAAAATCGGTACGGAGAATTATGAGATCCAGTCGTTTTACAATGGCAAGCCCCTGGGCGGTATGGCTATCAGGCTGGCCTCAGGCGCCAACGCCCTGGAGACGGGAAACCGGGTCAAGGCGAAACTTGCGGAAATGGCGAAATACTTCCCCCCCGGCATGAAGGTGGTCTATCCCTATGATACAACGCCTTTCATCAAAATCTCCATCGAGGAGGTGGTCCAGACCCTTGCCGAGGCGGTGTGCCTGGTCTTTATTGTCATGTTCCTCTTCCTGCAGAATATCAGGGCCACACTGATCCCCACAATCGCCGTTCCCATCGTTTTGCTCGGCACTATGGGGGTTTTGGCGGCAGCAGGCTTTTCCATCAATACCCTGACCATGTTCGCCTTGGTCATTGTCATCGGTCTTTTAGTAGATGATGCCATCGTGGTAGTGGAAAACGTGGAACGAATCATGTCGGAAGAGGGTCTTTCCCCCCGGGATGCCACCATTAAGTCCATGGGGCAGATCACCAGCGCCCTGTGGGGCATCGCCACGGTGCTGACCGCGGTTTTCCTGCCCATGGCCTTTTTCGGCGGTTCAACGGGCGTCATCTACCGGCAGTTTTCCATTACCATCATCTCCGCTATGATCCTTTCGGTAATGGTGGCCATGATCCTGACCCCTGCCCTGTGCGCCACCCTGCTGAAACCGGTGGCGAAGGGGCACACGCCGGGAGAGGGCGCTCTATTTTATCGTTTTTTCCTCGTGTTCAACAGGTGCTTTGAGTTTGGCCGGGGAACGTACGAGGGATTGGTCGGTCGGTCCTTCAGCAGGCCGGTACGCTATCTGGTGATCTACTGCTGTATTGTTTCCGCCATGGTTTATTTCTTTCACCGTTTGCCTACGTCCTTTCTGCCCGACGAAGACCAGGGCTTTCTCATCTGCCAGGCCCAGCTGCCGGCAGGCGCCACCCAGGAGAGGACCCTCCATGTGGTCAAGCAGATGGAAGACTACTTCCTGCACAAGGAAACCCGGACGGTGGAAGGAATCATCACCGTGACGGGCTTCAGCTTCGCCGGCCGCGGTCAGAACATGGGGATCGCCTTTGTCAAGCTGAAGAACTGGAGTGAACGCAGGAGCCCGGACCTGAAGGCGCCGGCAATCGCCCGCCGGGCCATGATGGCATTATCGAAGATTCGCGACGGGATGGTCTTTGCCTTCGCACCGCCGGCGGTCCTTGAGCTGGGGGTGGCTAACGGTTTCGACTTTGAGTTGCAGGACCGGGCCGGTCTGGGGCACGAAAAATTGATGGAAGCCCGCAACCAGCTTCTGGGCATGGCGATGAAAGACCCGATGTTAACGGCGGTACGTCCCAACGGACAGAACGATTCTCCCCAGTTCAGGCTGCATATCGATGATGTGCGTGCCGAAGCCCAGGGTGTGTCGCCTGCAGATATCAACAGTGTACTGACCACAGCCTGGGGGGGGACGTATGTAGATGATTTTATTCAGGATGGACGAATTAAAAAGGTATATATCCAAGCGGAACCCCAATATAGAATGCTGCCGGAGGACCTGGGCAGATGGTATGTCCGAAATAAAAACGGCGGTATGGTCCCGGTTTCCGCCTTCACCACTGCCGGTTGGCAGTATGGTTCTCCCCGTCTGGAGCGCTTTAACGGCATCCCATCCATGGAGATTCTGGGACAGGCGGCGCCGGGGGTGAGCACCGGCCAGGCAATGACCGAGATGGAGAAGATGGCAGCCAAACTGCCCACCGGTATCGGCTATGAATGGACCGGCCTGTCCTATGAAGAGAAAAACGCCGGGGCTCAGGCCCCCGCTTTGTACGCCATTTCACTTCTGGTGGTATTCCTGAGCGTTGCTGCCCTCTATGAAAGCTGGACCATTCCTTTCGTCAACCTGCTGATGCTGCCGCTGGGCCTGGTAGGCGCGGTAACGGCAGTAACCCTCAGGGGACTTCCCAACGACGTCTATCTTCAGATCGGATTGCTGACCACCGTGGGACTGTCAACCAAGAATGCCATCCTGATCATCCAGTTTATCAAGGCACAGCTTCGACAAGGCCACGAACTGGTGGAGGCGACGCTTACGGCAGTAAAGATCAGACTCCGGCCGGTCATCATGACCTCTTTGGCCTTTTTCTTTGGGACCCTGCCGCTTGCACTGACCAAGGGGGCAGGGGCCGGGGCCCAGAACGCCATAGGTACGGCCGTCACCGGCGGCTTGCTCTCGGCCACCTTTATTGACTTGCTCTTTATCCCATTCTTCTTCGTCCTGATTTCACGGATGTTCAGCAGGAAAACCAAGATGTCGGATGCACAGCACCAGGTACCTGAAAATCTCCCGGAGGCACGCTGAAATGAAAGCTATAAAACGGATCATCCCCTGCCTCTTGCTCAACCTAGTCCTTGCCGGATGCACCATGGCTCCAACCTACAGCCGGCCGGAGTCCCCTGTTCCGGACAAATGGCCCAACGGGCCGTCATATTTATCTAAGTTTACCGAACAGGGGAGGCAACCGATACAGGAAACCGCATGGCATGAATTCTATTGCGACGATGGACTTCGTAAAGTAATTGTTCTGGCTCTGAAAAACAACAGGGACCTACGGATAGCCGTCCTCAATGTTGAGAAAGTGCAGGCCCAGTACAGGATTCAGAGGGCAGCCCTCCTCCCTGAGATTGACGTGACAGCTTCTGACAATAATCAGGCCCAGGCAAATCAGCGATATTCTGTGGGAGTTGGACTCAGTTCCTACGAACTCGACCTCTTCGGGCGGGTGCGGAGCCTGAAGGATCAGGCCTTGGCGCAATATCTGGCCACCGAAGAAGCTCAGCGAACCGCAAAAATCAGCCTCATTGCCAACGTGGCTGCAGCCTTTCTTGACCTGGCGGCGGATCGGGAACGATTGCAGCTTTCCCAGAACACCCTTCATGCCCAGGAGACCAGCCTGCAGTTGATCAAGCGGCGTTACAGTGCAGGAGTCGCATCGGAGCTTGATCTGAAGCAGGCACAGACTCAGGTGGAAGCGGCAAGAATCGATGCAGCCCGGTTTACCACCTTGACCGCCCAGGACGAAAACAACCTCGATCTCCTGGCGGGCACCAGGGTCGGGAGCGAACTCCTCCCTCAGAATCTGACGGACCACCTGACTGCAGTTAAAAACATCGCTCCGGGCCTGCCCTCCGAGGTTCTGCTCAAACGTCCCGATGTCCTTCAAGCAGAGGACCTTTTAAAGGCCTACAATGCCAACATCGGCGCCGCACGGGCTAATTTCTTCCCGCGCATTACGTTGTCAACCTCCATCGGCACCAGGAGCGACCAGTTGTCGAATCTCTTCAAATCCGGAACCGGCTTTTCGACCTTTTCATCGCAGATCTTTCTGCCGATTTTTGATACAGGTGCTCGCCTGGCACAACTCGATGTGGCTGAAACGGACAAGCGTATTGCCGTGGCCCAATATGAAAAGGCCATACAAACCGCCTTCAGGGAGGTGGCCGATGCCCTTGCCCAGAACGGCACCATTGGTGAGCAACTAAAAGCCCAGCAGGCACTTGTCGCCGCCACTGATAGGAGATATGTTCTTTCCCAAGCACGCTATGATAAGGGTGTTGACAGTTATCTAAATGTTCTGGATGCCCAGCGCTCACTTTACAGCGCTCAACAGTCATTGATCAGCACCCGTCTTACAAGTATGCTCAACATGGTGAGCTTGTATAAAGCCTTGGGAGGAGGCTGGAAGGAAAGGGATTGAGCACATCCCATCGTCCACCCTACGCAACAAATGAAAGAAAAATTGCTCTGCACTGCCGGATATCATCGCTTTTGAATCCCCGGCAGAACACCAGTGAACTTCTTGTTGCGAGGTTCTATGCGCTAAAGAATAGGGTAAGATATACCCCTCAGCTCTTAAGCATTGCGTTCATCTCAATTTTCATCATTTGTCGAGCTCGCGGTGCCGTGAGAATGGACGTTCATGAGAAATGCGGGTTAGTTGCGATTTCCCAAAAAGCCCCCCCGGAACTGACTGGCGTAGAGGCGCTGGTAGGCGCCGCCCAGGGCGAGGAGTTCTTTATGGGTGCCGCTTTCTACTACCTGGCCTTTGTCCATTACGATCAACCTGTCGGCATTGATGATGGTCGAGAGGCGATGGGCGATGATGAAGCTGGTCCTGCCTTTCATCAGTTCATGCAGGGCTTTTTGAATGCCCAGTTCGGTGCGGGTATCCACGGAACTGGTTGCCTCGTCCAGGATGAGGATGGCAGGATCGGCGAGGATTGCCCTGGCAATGGTAATAAGCTGGCGCTGGCCTTCGGAGAAGTTTGCCCCCCGCTCGGCAACGATTGTGGCGTAGCCCTTGGGGAGCCGGCGGATAAACCCGTCAGCATGGGCGAGCTTTGCCGCGGCCACGACCTCTTCATCGTCGGCATCGAGCCGGCCGTAGCGGATATTTTCCAACACCGATTCACTGAAGAGAAAGGACTGCTGGAGGACGACTCCGAGCTGCCGTCTCAGGCTCTCCGGGGATACGGTGCGGATGTCCGTGCCATCGAGTAAGATGGTACCGGCTTCCGGGTCGTAGAAGCGGGAGAGGAGGTTGACAAGGGTTGTTTTTCCTGCTCCGGTATGCCCGATAAGGGCTATTCGTTCTCCGGGCCGGGCATGGATTGAAACGTCTTGGAGTACGGGGACGCCTTGAACATAGGAGAAGGTGACGTGATCGAGGATCACATCGCCTTTCACCCGGGGGAGTTGGGTCGCCTGGGTGAATTCGGTACAGTCGGCCGTCGTGTCCAGGATTTCGAAGATCCTCTCCGCTCCGGCGAGCGAACCCTGGATCTGGTTGTAGAGGTTCCCCAGCTGACGAAGGGGCTCGGCAAAGCGCCGGGAGTAGGTGATGAAGGCGGCGATGGTCCCAATGCTCACAAGTCCCTTGATCGCCAGCCAGCCTCCCAGCCCGCAGACGATGGCGACGTTGAGATTCGCCAGAATCCCCATCATGGGCATAACCAGCAGGGCAAGGGTCATGGCCCGTAGACCGGTGGTACGCACCGCCTCGTTTGCCTGATCAAACTGGTTGAGGACTCTATGTTCCTGGCCAAAGGCGAGCACGACCCGCTGCCCGCTGTAGGTCTCTTCGAGCACGGCGTTCAGCGCCCCCAACTCTTTCTGATAATCGCGGAAAACCGCCCGGGTCCTGCGGCCGACGGCACCCACCAGGCCGAGCATTAACGGCATGGCCAGCATCGATCCCAGGGCCAGCCAGGGGCTGAGGATAAAAATGACCACCAGAATACCTGCCAAGGTCAGGATGCCGGTGAAAAGCTGGGCCGCGTTGTAGGTCAGCACCTGGCTGATGGCATCCATGTCGTTGGTCAGCCGGCTCATCAGATCCCCTTGTTTCCGGGAGTCGAAGAAACTGAGGGACAGGGTCTGGATGTGGTTGAAGAGATCGGCCCGCAGTGTGCGCATGGCCTTCTGGGCGACACCGGCAAGCAAAACGCCCTGGATCAGCTGGGCGGCGGAAGACAGTACATAGGCCCCCAGCATGAGGAGGACGAGCCAAAACAGGGCCGAAATGCGTTTTCCGCCGATTTGGTCGATGGCCATACCCATGAGCCAGGGCCCGGCAATGGCCAAGGCAGTGCCGAGACTGGCGACGAGGAAAACTCCCACGAGTGCACTTCGGTAGGGGGAGAGGTAGTGCATGAGACGCCCGAGAGTTCCCCTGACATCCTTTGCCCTTTCCGTTGACGGCCCCCGGCTGCCCAGTCTGCCGCCCGGGCTTGCGAGTCCGGATGTGTGCTCCGGTGCCTGTTTTTGTGCCTCAGTCATGAAGCCCTGCCTTTTTCCCAGCCGGATCACCGAGCTGCGAGTTGTAAATATCTTGATAGACTGAACTTTCCTCAATGAGTTGGCGATGGGTGCCCATGGCGCTGATGCGACCCTGGTCAAGGACGATTATCTTGTCGGCCAAGAGCACCGTACTGATGCGCTGGGCCACGATGATACGGGTCGTGGAATTCTTCGAGTCGGCGATCAGTTGATCGAGTGCGTCCTGCAGCCTGACCTCGGTTTCGATGTCCAGGGCGCTGGTGGAATCGTCGAGAATCAGGACCTTGGGCTTGATCAAGAGCGTCCGGGCGATGGCGATCCGTTGGCGCTGCCCGCCGGAGAGTGTCACCCCCCGTTGACCGATCACCGTATCGTACCCTTGGGGAAGCTCTGTAATGAAAGCATGGGCCTGGGCCGCCCGTGCCGCCGACCTGACTTCCTCTTCGCCGGCGGATCTATTGCCGTAGCGGATATTGTCGCGCACGGTGTCGCTGAAAAGAACCGACTCCTGGAGGGCTATGCCAATGGTGCCTCTTAAAGAAGACAGATCCAGATCCCTGATATCCGTGCCGTCAAAGGTGATCCGGCCGGCCGTGACATCGTAAAACCGGGGGATCAGGTGAATAAGAGTCGATTTGCCGGCGCCGGTGGCGCCCACCACTGCAACCGTTTCCCCCGGTTCGGCGACGAAAGAGACATCCGAAAGCACCGGCGCTTGTCCATTACCGGAATAGCTGAACCAAACGTTCTCAAAAACAATCCGGCCCCGGGGATTGGAAAGCACGGCCGCAGATTCAGACTGCCGGGTCTGGGGTTTTGCGTCAAGGATCTCAAGAATCCGGCTCGCCGATGCGTCCGCCGCTGAGACGGGGCCGAGCATGCCGGCAAGCAAGAGGATGGGGAAGAGGGCAAACGAGAGATAGTTGATCGAGGCCACGACCTGGCCTACCGTGACGGTGCCGGCCATGGCAATTCGACCGCCCATCCACACCGCACAGATGATCGCAAGGTTCAAGATCAGCAGCATAACCGGGGTGAAGACGGCAAGGAGACGTGCGACCTGGACTGTTCGTCCCATCAGTGCCTCATTGGCTTCGTCGAAACGAGCTTCCTCGTGGGAGGTCCGCACAAAGGCCTTGACCACGCGCATGCCGGCCAGATTCTCCTGAAGAACGATATTCAACCGATCCAGCCGTTGCTGGACCCGAAGGAACATCGGCTGAACTTTGCGGGCAAAAAGCCAGACTAAAAGAGCGATCAGGGGCACGAAAGCCGCCATGATCAAAGCAAGGCGGGGGCTGGTCATGATGAGCAGGATGATGGCGCCCAAGGTCCAGATCGGGGCCCGGGTCAGGATACGCAGGGAGAGCATCACGATCATTACCACTGTGTTGACATCGCTTGTTGAGCGGACGATGAGGTTTCCGGTCTGGAGTTTGTCCAGGTTGCCAAAGGAAAAGGACTGCACCTTGCGGATCAGCGCACTGCGAATATCGGCGCCGAAACCCATGGCGGCGTAGACCGAGAGGGAGTTGTTTGCCACGGCAAAGGCCATGGAAAGACCTGCGGCGCCCACCATGAGCAGGGAGGTGACAATGACCACATGGAGGTCTTTGGGGACGATGCCCTGATCGATGATTCTCTGGGTCAGATGAGGAATGAGAAGGTCGGCTGCAACCATACCAAAGAGCAGGAGCAAGGCGACAACGGCCTGTGTACGGTACGGCCGCAAAAAGGCATACAGGCGCAGGAGCGATTTCACCGGGCTTTCTCCCTGTCCTCCGAGAGGACCGAGGGCACTCCACATGCCATGTCCGTGTCTTCAGGCTCCTGAGAAATCAGATATCGGTGGACCTTGAGGAGCGATTGCCTGAGGGTAGCGGTCTCGGTTTCGCTCAACATGGACGTCATCTCCTGATCGAACTCGCGAAAAGATGACTGCGCTTCTTTGCGCAGCATTTGCGATTTTTCGGTGAGATACACCCGGATGACCCGCTGATCGGATTCGTCTCGCGTACGTGTGATCCAGCCGTCGCGTTCCATTCGTTGCAAGGTGTTGGTTGCCGTGGGCGGGGTAATGTGCAGGGCCTGGGCCAGCGAACGCTGGGAAATGCCGTCTTGGTGCCAGAGCCTGAAAAGGATCATGGCCTGGGCGTGATGGAGACCGATGCGTTCCATCTTCGTTCGTCGGCGATGGCCGACCAGCCGGCAGACCTTCCCCAAGAGCTGACCAAGGGAGATTTCCTGCCCCTTACTTGACTCAACCATATTTCCTTCCTTTTGGGTGTCTGCCTTCAAATGATCTCTTTCCACAATGATTAATTTGGGCGAACAAGAGGATATTTAACCACGATAAAGAGGCACTCCTGCAAAGCGGTATATAGGTTAGCTATCTAATATTTAGTTAGCTAATCTGTAACGCTTCCTCTACTGCTTGTCAACATCATCCGGCATTCATCATGAAATAATTTTCTGATTGCCACTGAAACTCAGCCAGGACTTCCAGCGATCGATGGAGGCCAGAGACCTTCAATAAATGCCGCAAACGACCTTCCTATGTCAGAGATACGGTGTCGGATTTTCCGGCCTGCTTATTGTTCCCGGTCGGAGAAAGGAGAAATTTCAGCACCTCTTTTTGAGATACCTCAGCCAAATAACGGTTACCAAATTGAGCATTGAAACGGGGGGCGACGAGGATGATATAGAGAAAAGCCGAAAAGTGGTTCATAACAAATTCTTCGAGAAATATCTGCGAGATATTGGTATGTTAAACGCAACCTCCGGGTAAGCAAGCAAAAGAGCTTTGCTTGCCGGCACTGTAATCGAGCAACTTCTCCTGCAAATGTCGGGGAGATATACAGATCAGCTGAATAACTTGTTCGACTCATAGTAGGCACAAATTCAAAGTAATGGAAATGGATAAAAATAATCAAAGGAATGTCAAAGAAATGAGTTTCGATCAGCTATTTAAGCAGATTACACCGAAAGAGATATGTTCAAGTTTCAATGTGCTTACGCTGGTAGGAAAAGATTTTTACGCTGCTACTGCGGGTAAAAATAATCATTATAATTCCATGGTGGGCAGCGGGGGTGGTTTTGGAATGCTTTTCAAAAAACCCACCACGTGGTGTCTTTTTCGGAAAGACAGGTATACACTTGAAATAATAAAAATAGAACAGGTTTATACGTTATCGTATTTCCCGGATGCATATAAAGAAAAAATGCTCTTTTTAGGAAGCAAGTCAGGAAGAGATAGTGATAAAATGAAAGAAGTAAAATTGACAAAAGTTCAAACTCCTGCTGGAAATATATCATTTAAAGAAGCCAAACTTATTATCGAATGTAAATTGACAGCGATTACCACACCTAATCCCGATGATTTTTACTCACAAGAATCCAAAAACTATATAGATGAAGCATATAAGGATGTAAACGAATATCGCGAAATAGTATTTGGCGAGATAACCAATGCTTGGGTGAAGAAATACAATTAATGATGGAGCTACTTGCAAAAAGGTCTTCTCGGAGTCTCGCCGGCTCGCTTACCGGCCCGAACTCCGCGTTATGCTCTAAATTTTATCCTCGGAGGTAAGCACCCTCCGGGCATAAACTCTGACTCCGATATCATTTATATACCTGCGGTAAAATTTTTTGCATGCCTTGACTTTTACCGAAAATCCTCATCCTGCAAAAGGCTCGATGTACAAGAAATACATTTATCAAAACGCCTAACTAGGGGGGTGTGGGAAACGCTGGTGAAAAAGATACTTATTGGAGATATGAATAGGTGCGTCCAAGTTACCGGAAAATCATGAAATAGAATTATGGGATTAGCAAAAGGCAAAATAGTGATCTGTCCCATTTTTCCGGTCCTAATTATTTGAAGTTACAAATAATTGCATGAATAACAATGAACAAAACTTTGATTGGCATCCTCGTCCACCTGGTGATCGTATTATCCTTGATCGTTCGCGTAATTACGCGCCCTCATCGCGACCCGGCGTCGCGGATTGCGTGGGTGGCGGTGATTGGCGCCATACCAGTCATTGGGATCCTGGCCTATCTTCTGCTGGGCGAGACCAGTATCGGCCATCGCCGTGCTGCACGCATGAAAAAAGTTATCCGGGGAATGCCACCCAAACCGATCGTCAGCCCGGGTGACGAAGAGAATGCCCGGGCCCATGTGCCCGAACGCTATCAGCATTTGTTTCGCATTGGCAAATCGATAAATGGGTTTGACGTGATTGGAGGCAACTCGGCAAGTTTGATGGCCGATTACAATGCAACCATAGACTCAATGGTTGCAGACATAGATGCTGCGTCGAACCATGTGCATTTGCTCTTCTACATCTGGCTTTCGGACAACAACGGCACGAAGATGGTAGAAGCCTTGTTGCGTGCTGCCTCCAGGGGCGTCAAATGCCGGGCCATGGTCGACGATCTCGGCTCACGAACGATGATTCACTCTCAGTACTGGAAAGAGATGCAGGATGCCGGCATTTATGTTGCACGTGCATTACCAGTTAAAAATCCGTTGCTGCGTGCTCTGCTGGGGCGAATTGATTTGCGTAATCATCGTAAGATTCTTGTGATCGACGGGCGGATCACATATTGCGGCAGCCAGAACTGCGCCGATCAAGAGTTCCTGATCAAGTCAAAATTCGCACCTTGGGTGGATGTCGTGATTCGATTTGAAGGACCCATCGTCCGACAGAATCAGTATCTGTTTGCCGGTGACTGGATGAGTTACACAGATGAAAATATCAATTCGCTGCTCGATCTGCCGATCAACGCGCCTCAAAACGGGTTTCCAGCCCAGGTCGTCGGCACCGGGCCCACTGTGCGTTACTCGGCCATGGCGGAGATGTTCGAGTCGCTGTTTTATGCTGCCCGCGACGAACTTATTATTTCCACACCTTACTATGTGCCGGATGATTCCATACAACATGCGCTTTGTGCAGCCGCCTGGCGCGGTGTCAAAACAACCATCATCTTTCCGGCAAAAAACGACTCGTGGATTGTTGCCGGCGCCAGCCGCAGTTATTACAGAGATCTGCTGGAGGCAGGCGTTGAAATCTTTGAATATGTCGGTGGATTGCTGCATACAAAATCACTAACGCTGGACGGTGAGATTACGCTGATCGGGTCTGCGAACATCGACCGGCGCAGTTTTGAGCTGAATTACGAAAACAATATTCTGTTTTACAATCCGGATCTGACTGCAGATGTTCGAGCGCGGCAGCAGGAGTACATCTCCAGATCGAATCGGGTGACTCTTAAGATTGTGGAGTCGTGGCCTTTAACCACCCGGCTTTGGAATAATACACTTGCGATGCTTGGACCGGTTCTTTGATTGAACCTCATGACAGTTCAAAAACATGGGGCAAATCGTCTTTTGACTCTTTTGGATGATAAAATTACTGTTGATGACAAATATCTGATGGTAAGATATGTACTGCCAAGGTCTCTTTTTAGGCGGTCAAATATTGTCAGGCAATTTGATGAAAATCAGGAACAACAGTAATCAAGGTGAGCTGGTTACAGACCGGGAATTTCCATGACAAGTATCTGTTTGTTAAAAGAGGAGATGATTGTTTTTTTAAAGAAAATTAGAACGCTGTTTTGGCAAACTTCTTGATATGGCTCAATTCCTATGCCATATTTTATTGAACAATATTTCTGATTTTATTCTGAATTGAAAACGAGGAATGTCATGATTGTAAAGGTTGATACAAAAAAAAATCGTCTTTTCTTGAAGTTTGCGGGCAGTGTTTCAAAAAAAGAACTCGACAAAGTCTATACCGACGTCCGGTTCGCTGTTGCTGATATGCTGCCGGGCTTCAGTGTGATAAACGATCTTACCGAATGTGACCTTTGTCATCTCAGCGCGGTTGCCACCTACAAGAAAATTTCGAACTATCTCGTCAGAAACGGAGTAAAGGATGTTGTTCGAATAATAAATAAAGATAGTGTGGTGCTCAGACAATTCCTGAATTTTGCAGCGAGGTTTGCAGAATACATTCCTATGTATGCCTCTACCCTTGAAGAAGCGGAAGAACTGCTTGATAAAACAGATAAGAGGAATAGGCTCCGGCTGCATTTTGCCGGCAAACTTAAAGTGGAATATTCCGCCGATATCGCTCGGGGAGAGGGGCATGTCCTTGACGTATCCACGGTTGGATGCAAAATCGCCACACCTGCATTTCCTCCTGCAGTTGGTTCTATGATTCATATTGTTATTTCATTTAATGCCCCCGAAACTGCCCAAAGGACATTCAGTACCAAGGCAAATGTTGTCAGAACTGACGAAGGCGGATTTGCTGTAGAATATCAAAACATGAACGAAGAAAAGCAAAAAGAACTCTGGCAGGATTTGCTCCGAGAATTTGATTATGATTTAGAAGTCTTCCCAGCTGATATCCATGGACTCTGACGAACCCAAGCATAATCAGGAAAAGTAGTAATACGGCGTGGCCTGATAGTTTTTGAGGCTGCTAAATGCAATGTCAAATCAAGCGCTTGACGACACTTAGCAGTTGAGAACCGAGAGATTCCTTCTTTTTACCATTTCTCTATTCCATTTAAAGACCGTAAGGTCGTTTAAAAGATAGCAGGTTTTTCAATTGGCCCACTCGCAAGACAAGGCTCAAATGGTAGAGCAAAAACCGAAACAGTGCTTCTATTCCCCTGTCTCATGCAAATGGCCGTGGACCCTCTTCATCATCCATTCCCATAAATCAAATACCATCAGCCGCCAGGCATTTTTCCCTGAGATACCTTCCGGGCTTTGGTACACTGACATGCCTGAAAGAAATAATGATTTGCGAAAGCTTTGGCTGTTCGGATAAAATAAGAAACACTTATTCCACCAAAATGCGTGGTTAGAAGAGTTGCCGGGATATTGCGTTCTGTAAGAGATGAACTGCAAAACCTCATTGTACGGCAACGGACCTCATTGCGAATATGGAGAAAAACAGCCCAAAAATCATCTGGCAGCGTCTATGCGCCGTATTCTGTAAGCATGTGTCACCACCAGAAAAGGAAAGGGTTGAGGAGCTGCAACGAGAGATCGAACTCCTCACTTCCCACTTTACCGATACCATATATCGGCTGAAGTATGAGTCTATGGAGTATGACTATATCAGCCCCTCCGTGTATAATTTACTTGGCTATACCCGGGAGGAGATTCGGCAGATAGGCTTTCGCTCCTTAATTGTTGAAACCCGCATCATAAGCGAGGGTATGAAAAAAGTAGTTTCGTATGATGACTATGAACAACGGCGGAAAAACGGTGAGGTATTAAAATGGCAGGCTGATTACCTGTTGCCGGCAAAAGATGGCCGCGAGATCTGGATCTCCGATATCTCGCTGCCATGGTTTGACAATAATCACAAGATGATAGGCTCAATCGGCATTCTCCGGGATATTACTGAACGGGTTGCGGCGGAAAATTCGGTGCGAGAGGAACTTTCCAGGCTGGCGACCATTGACCCTCTAACCTGCCTGCGCAATAGAAGGTATTTCTTCGAAAGTCTGGAAAATGAACTAAAGCGGTTGGAACGGTCCAAAGGGAACCTGGCAATGCTGCTGGTGGATGTGGACCACTTCAAGAAAATCAATGACACCCATGGCCATAGCACTGGCGACGCCGTCCTTACCTCCATTGCCGACCTGATGCGCAATTGTCTGCGGGAGACCGATGTCTGTGCCAGGGTAGGTGGTGAGGAATTTGCAGTAATGCTGATTGCTTCATCCATCCGCTCCGCCGCACAGGCGGCCGAGCGGATGCGGATGACGATTGGCAGTCACTGTTTCCACAGCGATGGCGGCGAGCAGTTTACCTGCACTGTTTCCATTGGAGTCTGTGGAGCAGTCGGCGGAGACGGCAGAACACCCCAGGAGTTGTATAAGGTTGCCGATGAGTGTCTATACCGGGCAAAAAACAGTGGACGAAACCGGGTGGAAGCTGAGTGGGATGACAATCGAGGGACGCTGACCACTTCTCCTTGACTGAGTTTGCTCTCTATTAGACAATGAGCATCGCCGAGAATCCGCTATAAGGAATGGGCAGTCGTTCACTTAGCTCGTCATCCTTTTGGAGCATAAGGAAATATCTTAACTTTTGTACCGTCATCTGGCCGGGAGGTTGGCGGAACAAACCTCGTATATCAACATGAGAATGACATTTGTCAAGGTATTGATTCTTGAGAACAGCGACAATTACCCAACCACCGGCTTGAAGTCAGTGGTTGGGTAATTTATTGAAGATCATCATCTGTCGAATATCGTTCCAAGACGACTGGCAGCACACGGTTATTCATGTCGTATGTTTATTTCGTGTCAGCCGATCCGCTCCATACAGTCCCGAAACCCAAATCAATCCCCCGTATCTTTAAACAGTTCGCGTCCTATGAGCATCCGGCGGATCTCGCTGGTGCCGGCACCGATCTCATAGAGTTTGGCATCTCGCAATAGACGTCCGGTGGGGAACTCGTTGATATAGCCATTACCTCCCAGGCATTGAATTGCCTCGAGGGCCATCCAGGTTGCCCGTTCCGCTGCATAGAGGATGACGGCGGCCGCATCCTTTCTAATGTTGGCGCCGGCTTCGGCGGCCTTGGCCACGGTGTAGGTGTAGGAGCGGCAGGCATTCCAGGTTGCATACATGTCGGCCAGTTTTCCCTGCATCAACTGGAAATCGCCTATGGGGCGTCCGAATTGGTGTCTCTCATGGACATAGGGCAGGACCACATCCATGCAGGCGCTCATGATCCCCAAAGGGCCGCCGGCCAGAACCAGCCTTTCAAAGTTCAGACCACTCATCAACACGGCCACTCCGTGATCCAGTCTACCCAGGATGTTGGCCGCAGGGACGGCGCAGTTCTCAAAGACCAGCTCGCAGGTAGGAGAGCCGCGCATGCCGAGCTTGTCCAGCTTGGGGCTGGTGGAAAAACCGGCCATACCTTTTTCCACCAGGAAGGCTGTTATGCCTTTGTGGTGTTTCTCCGGGGAGGTTTTGGCATAGACCACCAGAACGTCGGCATAAGGGCCGTTGGTGATCCACATCTTGGTCCCGTTTAAGATATAAAAATCGCCTTCTTTTTTTGCAGCCAGCCGCATGCTGACCACATCGGAACCTGACCCGGCCTCGCTCATGGCCAGGGCGCCTATATATTCCCCGGACACCAGCTTGGGCAGGTAGCGTTTTTTTTGCTCTTCCGTGGCATTGAGTTTGATCTGGTTGACACAGAGATTGGAATGGGCGCCGTAGGCCAGCCCAACCGATGCCGACCCGCGGCTGATTTCCTCCATGGCGATGACATGTTCGAGATATCCCATGCCGGCTCCGCCGTACTGCTCGGGCACTGTGACACCCAGAAGACCCATATCCCCCATCTTCCGCCACAGCTCCGGTGGAAATTGGTCGTTGCGGTCAATATCGGCTGCTAACGGTGCTATCTCGTTGGCCACAAAGTCATGCACCGATTCACGCAGCAGGTCTGCAGTCTCTCCCAGTCCGAAATTCAGTTGTTGGTATGTCATTATGCCCTCTCTTTAATAAAAATATAAAGCGGTTCATCTATAGAAATGTACCTATCTACTATCCAACCCAGCTGAGCTGGAAAAGAACCTTTAGACAGTCTGTTTCTCGTAAAAAAACAAGAAAACAGACTGTTAGGTGCTAAAACGCGGGTGGCGAAGTTTATCGCAGGATTGTTCTTTCCATCTTTTCCAATGAACGTTTTATCCTGATGAACCAGAAAAAGCTGTCTTCCCGTAAGCGTAGGGCCTCATAGGAAAATCAACGCTTCAGCTCATCAATGTCGGCAAAGTAGTCAAGTGCCTCCGGGTTCTTCAGTGCATCCTTGTTCTTGACTTCCTGGCCATGAAGTACTTTGTGTACGGCAAGTTCGACTTTCTTCATGTTCAGGGTATAGGGGATGTCGGCAACAGCCACTATCTTGGCCGGGACATGCCGAGGCGAGGCATTCGCGCGGATGCTCCTGCGTATCTTATCTTGTAAGCTGTCGTCCAGGGTGCAACCCGCACACATCTTGACAAAGAGAACGACCCGGACGTCGTTTTGCCAGTTTTGGCCGACGACGACGCTGTCCTCGATCTCGTCGATCTGCTCGATGACCCGGTAAATTTCCGCTGTTCCTATCCTGACGCCTCCCGGATTCAAGGTGGCATCGGATCTCCCATACATGATGAGCCCGCCGCGTTCGGTCACCTCGATGAAGTCGCCATGGGTCCAGACGCCTGGAAACCTATCGAAATAGGCGGAGTGATATTTGGCGCCATCCTGATCATCCCAGAAGGAGATGGGCATGGAAGGAAAAGGGGCAGCGCAGACAAGTTCGCCCTGTTGTCCCACCACAGACCTTCCCTCCTCGTCATAGGCCAAGACCTTCATGCCCAGCCCCCGGCACTGCAGTTCGCCTTCGTAGACCGGCCCCATGGGATTGCCCAGGGCAAAACAACCGTTGAGGTCTGAACCGCCGGAGATGGAGGCCAGCTGCATGTCCTGTTTGATCTCGTCATAGATGAAATGGAAATCTTCTTTGGAAAGCGGAGAGCCGGTGGAGAGCAGGGCCTTTAAGGAGCTGAGATCAAATTGCCTGCGAGGTTTTACCCCGGCATTTTTCAGGGCGGCTATGTAGCCGGCGCTGGTGCCGAAGACGGTGATCTTCTCGTCTTGGGCTATGCGCCATAAGGCATCAGGCCCTGGATGAAAGGGGTTGCCGTCATAAAGGAGCAGGGTTGCCCCGACGGCAAGCGAGGCGGTCAGCCAGTTCCACATCATCCACCCGCAGGTGGTGAAGTAGAAGATGGTATCCTCCCGTCTCAGGTCGGTATGCAGGGTCAGTTCCTTGAGTTGGTGAATCAAAACGCCGCCGGCACACTGGACCATGCATTTGGGCAGGCCTGTGGTGCCGGAGGAGTACATGATGTACAGCGGGTGCTCGAAGGGAAGTTGGGCAAAGTCGATCTCGCGGACTGTGTCCTTTACGAAATCACGGTAATGCACGGCCTTGGGAATCTCTCTCAGATCGGCATCCTCCCTGGTGTAGGGAATAACCACGATCTTTTCGATGGACGGCAGTTCTTTGATGATGCCGGCGATTTTTCCCAGGCTGTCCAATCGTTTGCCTTTGAAAAAATAACCGTCGGCAGTGAACAAAATGCGGGGTCTGGTCTGACCGAAACGATCAAGTACTCCTTTGATGCCGAAATCAGGCGAACACGACGACCAGACCGCGCCGAGGCTGGCGGCGGCCAGCATGGCGATGATGGATTCGGGCATGTTGGGCACGAATCCCACGACGCGGTCTCCTGGCTGTATTCCTGCATCTTTCAGGGCTGCAGCCACTGCAGCTGTGGCAGCATACAGCTCCTTGTAGCTCATGACCCGGCGTATGGAATTTTCACCACGGAATATCAGAGCTGTGTGGTTGTCCCGGTAGCGCAGCAGGTTTTCGGCAAAGTTCAGGCGACTGCCGGCAAACCAGTGTGCGCCAGGCATCTTAGAAGGATCATCTATGACTGTGTCCCATTTTTTTGATGCCTTGATATCGGCAAACTGCCACATTTCAGCCCAGAATTCCGTGATGTTTTCCACGGACCATGCATACAGAGCGTCATAATCGGCAAAGTCTGTTGCCTGATGGTGGTTCACCTGCTGCATGAACCTGAACATATTGGAGTTCTTTATCCTCGTCTCCGATGGTTTCCATAAGGCTTGTGCCATGGCTTTCTCTCCGGTTTTACCTCTTTGCTGGACATGGTGGGTTATTTTTCCAACTCTTTGTTTGCCATCTCCCGCAGCTTGTATTTCTGAATCTTACCGCTGGCGGTTGTTGGATAGGCTTCAACAAAAAATATATATTTCGGTATCTTATGAAATGATATCTGGTCTTTGCAGAAGTCCATGATGTCGGCATCATCTGCCTTCTGTCCGGGTTTTATCTGAATAAAAGCGGCAACCTCTTCCCCGTATTTTTCACTGGGAACACCTACCACCTGAACATCCTTGATCTTGGGATGGGTGTAGAGAAATTCCTCAATCTCCCGCGGATAGATGTTTTCTCCGCCGCGGATAATCATATCCTTTATGCGGCCGGTTATCTTGCAGTAGCCGTTTTCATCCATCACGGCAAGGTCGCCTGTATGCAGCCAGTTGTCCTTGTCAATGGCCTTGGCCGTGGCCTCGGGCATCTTGTAGTACCCTTTCATGACGTGGTACCCACGGGTGCAGAGCTCTCCCTGCTCGCCTAACGGCATCTCTTCTCCGGTCACCGGATCGACGATTTTCACTTCGACATTGGGCAAGGCACGGCCAACAGTGGTCGTCTTCAGTTCCAGTGAGTCGCGGTCTCGGGTCTGGGTTATGCCGGGAGAGCTTTCGGTCTGGCCGTAGACGATGGTCATCTCATCGGCGCCCATATCCTTGATGACCCGTTTCATGACCTCCACCGGGCAGGTCGACCCGGCCATGACCCCGGTGCGCAGGCTCGAAGTGTCGTACGGGTTCTTGTCCATTTCCTCGAATTCGGCGATAAACATGGTCGGCACCCCGAGCAGGGCATTGCATTTGGATGCCTGCACGGTCTTGAGTACATTTTGGGGCGTGAAGGAGACCACAGGGGCCATGGTGGTGCCGGAGACCATGCAGCAGAGTGTGCCGATTACGCAGCCGAAACAATGGAAGAAGGGCACTGGAATGCACATGGCATCATCCGGGGTCAGCTTCATACATTCAGCCATGCTCGAGGCGTTGCCGATCAAGTTGGTGTGGGAGAGCATAACTCCTTTGGGAAACCCTGTGGTACCGGATGTGTACTGCATATTAATTACGTCATCCGGGGCAAGGGAGTCTAGGCGGGTCTGTAATTCATCATCCGAGATGCTCTCTCCCTTTTTCATCATTTCATCCCAGGTATACATTCCCGGCATCTTTTCCTTGCCGAGATAAATGATATTTTTTAAAAACGGTAAGTTGTCGCAGGTAAGTTTTCCGGGTTCACTGTTCTTGATCGCCGGGCAGACCTTGTCCACAACCTTGAGGTATTCATCGGGCTCCCTCACTCCTCCGGTGAGAATCAAGGTTGTGGCATCTGATTGTTGCAGAAGGTATTCAAGTTCTTTGGCCCGGTAGTTTGTGTTTACCGTCACCAGTACGGCTCCCATCCGGGCGCTGCCGAATTGGGTGTACACCCATTCGGGTAGATTATTGGCCCATATGGCCACCTTGTCGCCCCTGGCAATACCTAGGGCCATGAGACCTTTGGCAACGCTGTCAAAGGTCGTTCGCAGTTCCCTGAAGTTTTGCCTGATGCCCAAGGAGTGGTATTCGAGGCCGATGTTGTCTCCGAAGTTGTCAGCCAGAATATCCACAAGCCCGCCGATGGTTGTCTCTCCCACTGTGAAGTCAGGTTTTTTCATCTGTTCCCCCATTCTTTTTAAGGTGAAGGTTCGTTATCAGATAGTGTTATGGCAAAAATTCCGACAGCGGCCTTGAAAAATCTCGCCCTTGCCTCAAACCTGCCGGAAAGTTGTGGTAGTTCTCATCCTCTCTCCTTGTTCCTGTACGACATTCTGATATTGTTAAGGAGGTCCTTGGACTCTCATGACGTTAAAGACCTTTTTTATTTAAATGTCAATAAAATACGATTAGTTATAATAGAAGTGAGCTGTTCATTTCGCGGGACGCCATAAACCCATCCGTGGGGGCTTCTCTGCAGCCATCCAGGCTGCAGAGACTTGAGAAACAAACAGCTCACTCCCTTCCATTCCGAGAAGCTTAGTTTCAGGGGTAATCGGATTTTTTCCCAGCTAGAAGCAGAATCCCTCGGGAAGTAATTCTTCTGCCGTCCCCTTGGGTACCCATGACAAATCCAAAATCGTATAGGTCGGGCCGGTGGTCTTGAAGATCGGGACCACCTCCATGCCGATTTGCGGCTCACCCACTGACAGGTAGCTCATCAGTATGGTTGCCACTCCCTCAAATTCGATGTTGATAAATTTTATCGGTTTATCGAGTATATTGAAAGCCCCGGAACGTTCACAGACCATGAAAGTATGAACCCGGGCCGTTTTTTGCGCGATTTCAGTCAGGTCGATGACGGTATTTTTCCCCAGACAATCCGGGCAGTGAATGCGAAACGGGACGTGGGTCGTTCCGACGAACTCGCAGTGTGGATTGTCGCAACGGGTGGCCAACAGTTTTCCCTGGCTCAGGGATTCGAAAAATACGGCTTCACCCCCGTATGAGTGGATATAGGTCATATCCCTCGGATTGGTCACCCCCAGAAGTTTCCAGCCGTTGTCGGCATCGCGGATCGGAGTATTCGGGGTCAGATGGTGAAATACGCCTTTTAATCTATAGTGATTGTTCTTGACATACACTTGTCCGTACATGCTCATGATGGCTCTCCTTTATTAGTACATCAGAAATTCATTTCTTGTCTTTAAAAATAAATTTCGTGAATGTACTTATACCCCTTTGCTAGGGTGTTAGTACCTTCCAATCTGTTTTGTTTTTTTTTTCAAAAACAGATTGGCAAAAGATTCTTATCCAACTCTGCCGGGTCAGTCTTTCTTCAACAGATGATCGGGGTCGGACAAGATCGTGGCCGTAACATGGGACCCGACGCCGGCGTGACTGATGGCCATTCCTCTTTTCGCACCTGCCACTTGCAGGTTTGTCCAGTCGGCCGGTTTCACGCGGTTGAACTCTTTCCAACGTTTGTCATCGCCGTGGATTTCGGCCCACCGGTTCCAAATATGGCTGGCAATCTCAAAGGTCTGCATGATGCCGGTGGCCCCCACCGCATGCATGCAGCCGATCAGGCCACCGGAGAGATTCGACGGCAGTTTGCCGGGCTTACCTGTATGGGGATTGGTATGGTAACAATCTCCTGACTCGACATACTCGCGTCCGTAGCCGTAGGGCCTGAGGCCGACATCCTCGTAGGTCTGAACATCACTGATGGTAAAGGCGTCGTGGAGCTCAATCACGTCCAGATCCTCCATCGGGTTGGTAACCCCGGCCATGCCGTAGCCATAATAGGCGGCCATTCTGGCGGCAAGGAAACCCGTAAATCCCGGATACCGTCCTCCTCCCGGGAACTTTTCTTCCAGATCTTTGTACTGGTCTGCAGTTTCATGGGGCAAAAGCGGAATTTCCATATGCCGGCGATCAGCGGGACGAAGGGTATGGGAGCCGGCGGACACCCACATCCGAAGCGGTTTGTTCTTGGAATTTTGAGTCAACTTTACAGCCGTTTTTTCGTCGCAAATGATGGCACAGGCAGCGCCGACACTCATGAGACAACAGTCGAGGGCCCTGAGCGGATAAGCCACCACCGGTGATTTCAGTACATCTTCCACGGTGATCTTCATCGGTGCTTGGGCAAAGGGATTGAAACGAGCGTAGCCGTGATGCTTTACGGAAATCTCAGCCAGAGTTTTCCTGAAGGAATCCTCAGCCTTACCGAATATCTGCCAGTAACGTTGCGCCATGACCGCATAGTAGCCGGTGTAGATATGGCCGAGCGGAGACTCCCAGTCTTTATCCGCTGCACAGGAAATCAGGAAGTTCCCTTCATCGGTGGGAACCTCATCCATCCTCTCCCAACCCATGGCGAGCACGCAGTCCGAATACCCTGACGCCACCGCCTTTGCGGCCTGCCAGAGGGTTGACCCACCGGTTGCACCGCCGGTCTTGACGCCGACATTACCCAAAGGGTCAAGACCCAGTCGGTCATGGATCACGGACTCTCCCAAAAGCTGGTCGCCGAAGTGATCGGCAAAGTGGCCATAGTAGCAGCTGTGGATATATTTCTTCAATTCCGCAGGAGATATATTCAACAGATCGGCTGCCATGGTAAAGGCATCTAGGCAGAGTTCCTCGGTTCGTTTGTCCGGGAAGGCACGGTCGAATTTGGACTGTCCTGCTGTAACAAGATAGACGGGTCGCTGCAGCTTGGGAATTTTCAGCTGTTGCTTGCTGAAGGTGATCATATCTCGGTCTCCTTTTGGTTGTGGTTAACAGTTTGCCAAGATGTGTTAAAGTGTTCCTACCCAAAGAACATAACTTGTTGTTTTTCCGGTATTTGTTATTTTTTGGTTTTCCGGATTGGTTAGAAAATGAACCGAGTCGCCTTCGTATATAACGAAGGTTTCCCCATTATGGACAAGTTCTATTGATCCCTGTAACACACAAAGGACCTCCTGGCCGTTTTTCTGATTTTTTCTGGCGGGGATTGATTTGCCCGGTTTGAGAACCAGGACTGCAGAATCTATAACCGTTCGGTATTCCGGGGAAAAAAATCTCCGCGTGACAAAACCGGTGTGGGAAAGCTCGATATCGTCCCAATCCGATTTTTTAATCAGAACGATTCGTTCCTGCTTGTTGGCTTGGGTGATGAGGTCGCCGGCATCGACGTCGATGGCCTTACAGATTCGCATGAGGGTGTCGACAGAAGGGGAGTTGACATCGTTTTCCACCTGGCTGAGGAAGCCTTCGGAAATGGATGCCTTTTCAGCCACGGCCTTAAGCGTCATTTTTTTTTCTTTCCGGTGTCTTCTGATGAGTGATCCAATATTCATACAATCTCCGGGCAAGGAGTTAATGTTTTATTTAAGTTAATATTTACCTATAACAAATATTAATACAGAGTCAATAAAAAAAATAGTTTATCCAGCTCAAGCTTGTTTTTTATGCAACGGGAGGCGGAGGGCGCCGTTTGCAGGCACATCGCGGAGGTCCGAAGGTATTCCATATATACCTCCGATAAAATTTTCCCACACACCTTGATCTTGAGTGAAGAATCTAATTTTTCAAAACAGCCTTAGGAAAGAAAGTCTCTTCTTTCCGGACGGACACAGATTATAATAGCGGTATGGGAACACCGTTTATCAGACATCCCGCCACACTTGTCAAGGTGGCTGTTTTCCTTGTCTGGCTTGTACTGATAGGTCTCTTGCTGAAAAGAGACGTCTTTATCAGCACGATAAACCTCAAGGAAACGGCTGCCATCGAGCAAGCGGAAAGGGAAGACTATCAGGGGATATATTTTCGGGGACAAAAAATCGGCTATGTCGCCGATATCTACCGTCCGCAGGAGGATAAAACGGTCAGCATCGACCAAAGGGCGAACATGACGCTCAATGTTGCGGGACAAAACAATCCTGTTGAGCTGCATCTCAAGGCCCTGCTGGACAAAACCGGCAGGCTTAAGAGTTTTACATTTTCCTTTCACTCCCCCTTTTACCGGATGCATGCCGTGGGCCGGGCATCAGGGAAAAACGTGGCCTTCACTCTCTCCACCGGCAGTGCAACAATCCACAACACCATAGCCATGAACGCCCCTCCTTTGCTTTCTACATCTCGACGGGCTTATCTGTTAAAACAGGGGCTGGAAAAAGGTGAGAAATTTAAAATTCCCTGGTTTGACCCCGTCACCTTAACCGGGCAGAGTACCATTATCGAATACCATGGTAAAGAACATGTCTATATCCACGGCCGGATTTATAACCTCCACCACTTTATCGAGACGTTTGCCGGAGCCAAGGTGAACTCCTGGCTGGATGACAATGGCGAAGTCGTCAAAGAGGAGTCGCCGGCGGGTTTTGTTTTTATCAAAGAACCGAAATTCAAGGCCATCTCCGGCATCGGTCAAGGCCCGGAGTTGCTCTCCTCGGTCTCTGCCAAACTGGTGGGGAAGATGCCGAAGCTCACAGGACGAAAACAGATGCGGTATCGCTTGAGTTTCCCCGATACTGCCTCATTTCAACTCAACTCAGGCCGACAGAGATATAGGGACGGTCTGTTATCCATCACCCTTGAATCCCTGGCCGATTATAGGTTAAGAGATGATGTTCCGGGGCCGGCGGATACTGCCTATCTGGCTCCCACCGCTTCGGTACAGTCGACAGCGCCTGCGATTAAAAAACTCGCCGAAAAGCTTTGCGCCGGCAAGAACGACGGGCTGGCCAAGGTTAAGGAGATTGCCGATTATGTGTACAGTCATCTGGAAAAGAGGCCGATCCTTGGAATTCCCGATGCGCTTACTGTCCTGAAAACCGGTAAGGGCGACTGCAACGAGCATAGCGTTCTTTTTACCGCAATTGCCCGGGCTGCCGGGATCCCCACCCGGATGGTGGCGGGCGTTCTTTTCTTTAAGGGTGCTTTTTATTATCACGCCTGGAACGAAGTCCGGATCGCCGCGAAATGGCTCAGTGTCGATGCAACAACCGACCAGCTGCCGGCGGATCTTGGACATATCAAATTTGTCGAGGGAGGGATCAAAGAGCAAATGCGCATCGGGGCACTTCTTGGCCGGTTGTCCATAGAGCCGCTGCCATAGACACAATATTTATCCGAAAATCGGTTTGTTGAGCTCGCTCCACGAGAATGTACATTCATGAGAAATCCGGATAGGCGACAAGGAGCAGGAGATAGGGGATAGGGAGAAATCAATGAGTACAAATGTTCTGCAAATCGAAAATTTAACAAAAAAATTTGGGAACTTCATTGCGGTGGATGACGTTTCGCTCACCGTTTCCGCCGGGGAAATCTATGGCTTCCTCGGGCCCAACGGTGCCGGGAAGACCACGACCATCAAGATGTTGGCAGGACTGCTTTTGCCCACCAGCGGCCGGGTCTTCATCAACGGCTTTGATCTCATCCATTCTCCGCTTGAGAGCAAACGGGCTACAGGGTACATCCCCGACCGTCCCTTTCTCTATGAAAAACTGACAGGGGACGAATACCTGCGCTTTATCGCCAGCCTCTATGTTGTCTCTGATGTCGAACATGTTCTTGCCAAGGCCGCAAGATACCTTGACCTCTTTGATCTCGGGTCATGGCGGCATCACCTGATCGAAGGTTATTCCCACGGCATGCGGCAAAAATTAATAATGGCCTCTATCTTTATGCTCGATCAGCCCCTGATCGTGGTTGACGAGCCCATGGTCGGACTTGATCCGAAAAGCGCTCGAATTGTAAAAGAGCTTTTCAAAACCCTTGCCGAGGGGGGCACCACCATCTTTCTTTCAACCCATTCCATGGAGATTGCCGAAGAACTCTGTGATCACATCGGCATCCTTGTCGGAGGCCGACTCACCACCTCGGGCACCATGACCGAGTTGCGCAGGCAGGCGGCATCCGGGCGGGAAAACCTTGAGGATGTCTTCCTGGAGTTAACGGGTGTTTATGAACTGCAAAGCGTCATCAAGGCCTTAAAAGGCGAATCCCTTTCAGACTCGCATGATTCGGTTCGGAGGAAACGATGATACGGCTTTTTAAACCTTGGTTTCTCAGTAACATCAATCGATTTTTTCCCGGTAGAAAAATCGGTTTGCGTCCGCTTCTTATCTTCAGCCTCGGTGTCTTGGTCTGTGGAATTACCTATTACGTCACCCTGCGGGTCCTTACCTATTTCCACAGTCAGAATGAACTGGGTGTGATCTTAAGTCTGAAGATCTTCCAGATGGCCTGGATTACCATCTTTGCCATGCTGATTTTTTCCTCTATGGTTACGGCGGTCTCAACGCTCTACCTTTCAAGCGACAACGAGATTATTCTGGCAGCACCGCTTGGCTGTAATGAACTCTATCTGATGCGCTTTATTACGACCACGATCAGCACTTCCTGGATGGTGTTGATATTTTCCCTGCCGATCTTCGGGGCCTATGCCAAGGTCTTTCACGCAGGTCTTTTTTTCTGGCCGCTTCTTTTGCTGGCGGTTCCGACCATGGCTTTTGTCGCTTCGGCTTTTGCCATGCTTTTAACCGTAATTTTGGTCTATTTCTTCCCTGCCAGACGAACCAAGGATATCATCCTTTATCTCTCGCTCCTGTTCGGCATTCTGCTCTACCTTATATTTCGCCTCATGCGACCAGAGGACCTGGTCAATCCGGACAAGTATGGAGAATTTATAGAGTATTTCTCGGCCATATCAGTCCCTGTCAGTTCCTGGCTTCCTGCCGGCTGGTCGGCAAATCTGCTCTCAACTTATCTGTTGGATGGAGAGATTGACTGGCTCCTGGTCGGGTTACTTGTTACAACACCCCTCATCCTTTACTTTGCCGGTGAAATGGCTATGAACCGCTGGTTTTTTGCCGGCTTTACCAAATCCCAGGAATCCTTCGGCGGCCACATGCATTTTAAGCCGACCCGCAGATTCTCGGCAAGTTGGGCATGGGTTTTCAGAAAGGAGATGAAATATTTTCTGCGTGATTCGAGCGAATGGTCGCAGCTTTTTATGATCGGAGCGCTGATTGTCGTCTACTTGTATAACTTCAAAGTCTTGCCTCTTGACCGGGCGCCGATGCCAACCGTTTACCTGGCCAATCTCATAGCCTTTGCCAATATAGGACTTGTAGGCTTTATGGCGGCATCTCTTGCAGCCCGTTTCGTCTATCCGTCACTTGGCAGTGAACGCGGCGCCTTTTATCTCATCGGCAGCGCCCCCCTGCCGCTTGCTCGTTTCTTGCTCTATAAGTACCTCTTTTACCTTCCTCCATTTACCATACTGACTCTTCTGTTGGTAATCGTTTCCAATCATATGTTGGAGATACATGGGCCGATGGTCTGGATTTCCCTCTTCCTCTCTCTCCTGCTCACCTGGACAACCGTTGCCATGGCACTTGGTTTCGGATCCTATTTTGTCGATTTTAAATCGGAAAACAGGGCGGCAGCCATGGGACCCGGCTCCATCCTCTTCCTCTTTTGTGCAGTCCTCTATCAACTGGCCATCATCGCAGTCGGGATTTTCCCGATTTATCGTCTTATTCGGGGCTGGATTCGAACTTCGGTCATTTTGTGGGAGCCGGCGCTCTTCTTAGGCCTCTGGGCTGCAGGCGCCGTCGTTGTCTCTGTATGCATAGCCGTCTTTATCTGCAGGCGGAGCCTTAAGGCCTTGCAGGGATGAGACGAGTAGGCAACGATTTTCTATGAAATACCCAGGCTAGTCGGCGAAACGGGAGCGTATGTCGACAAACAGATCGAAATTATTTGCGAAATCATCGAAGATCAGGGCATCAAAATGTTTTCCCCGGCCTTGGCGCATGATTTCCAGGGCCTCATCCGGTGGAATGGCATCTTTATAGACGCGGTTGCTTGTCAGGGCATCAAAGACATCACAGACTGCGGCAAGACGGCCGGAGATCGGTATTGAATCCGATGCTAATCCGCGAGGATAGCCGCTTCCATCGATTTTTTCATGGTGGGTCAAGGCTATTTCCGCTCCAAGCTGGAGAATATCCGATGTTGATTCCGAAAGGATCCTGTAGCCGATTTCACAGTGGGTCTTCATGATTTCAAATTCTTCGGCCGTCAGTTTTCCGGGTTTAAGCAAGATGAAATCGGAAATGCCGATCTTTCCTACGTCATGGAGTGGGGAGGCATCTCTTAGCTTTTTGCAAAAGGCTTCTTCGAGATCACGAAGTGTTGCCAATTGCCAGCAATAATGTCCCATTCTGAGGGTGTGTTTGGCGGTTTCATCATCGCGGAACTCTGCTGCTTTGGAGAGAATCTGAATGGATTCTTCACGGGATTTGAAAAGCTCTCTGGTGCGTTCTTCAACCAGCATTTCAAGTTTTTCTCGATGCTTGCGATTCTCTATTTCAAGGTGGCGTCTTCGCAATGCATTGGTGATATTGATGACCAGCTCGTTGTAATGAAAAGGTTTGGTGATGTAGCCATAAGCTCCCATCTGTAAGGTTTCGATGGCCGTTTCCCGGTCATCTATTCCTGTAACCATGATAACCGCAAGATCAGGGTAACGTTCCAGAGCTATCTTGAGCAGTTCCACTCCGCTCATCCCTTCCATATCGATGTCACTGATCATCAATTGAACTGGCTTGGCGGAGAGTATGGAAAGCGCTGCCGCTGCACTCTCGGCCAGGTGGAACTGGTACCCTTCTTTTTTGACAAAGGCTGCGATGAGGTTTCGGATCTGCTCGTCATCGTCGACAATTAAGATATCCTGATTGTTTATTTCCATGTGAAATTTGCTGATCTAGAAGTTAATTTTTAAAATTGCGTGCAACGTATGTATTTAAGCATAAGTTTTGTTGGAATTGCAAATTCTCCAATTAAAAATCTAGAACTTCAGGGAAATTTGGCGTCTTTTTATTTAGACTTGAGATCGGGCATGCCGGCAACGTCGATTCGTTCTTTTAGACCGTGATGAATGCCGATCATGAGAGCCAGATACTCTCTTAGGTGTCTGGTGAGTAAAAAGTTTCCATGCACGAAACGTCTGGCCCTTTGTCCCATCTCCATACTTTTCTCCCTGTTATGCAGTAGATATCTGATGCGCAGAGCGGCACCTTCGGGACTCTGCACCAGGAACCCGGTATAGTGGTTAATGACCTGTAGCCTGATGCCTCCCGTATCGCCGCCTATTACCGGTTTGCCTTTCCACATTGCTTCTGATACCGTCAGTCCGAAGCCTTCTTTTATGGATTTTTGCAAGACGATGTCGGCGGCTCGCTGCAAGGCGTTTATCTGCCTGTGGGCGTCGGGAGGCAGCAGCAGGATCCGAATGTTCGGGTCGTCTCCTGCCGCCTTTTTGACCTCATTTAAAACAATTTCACCTTCCGGGTCGTCGGTGGCCCCGCCTCCGGCCAGGATCAGCTGCATGGGTGTGGATTTGCTTGCGTCTTTATAGGCATGGATGACGCCGATTGGGTCTTTGAACCTGTCGAAGCGTGAGACCTGCAGGACCAGCGGAAGAGAAGCATCGATAGTAAATCCTGCCAGGGTGGTTTGAATCTCTTCCTCCTCCAGCTCTCTGTTCTTATCGCTCAACGGATCGATTGAAGGAGCAATCAGGTATTGGGGATGAGGGAGTGGTTGGGCGAAATCCGGCAGGGAGAAGATGCTGGCATCATAGGCGGCAACATGTTTTTTCAAGTACTTCCACACCGGTCTGTAAGGTCTGCTGCAATCGATATGACAACGCCATATCCATTTTCCCTTGCGATTCGGGCAAAGGCCCAGAAAAAATGCCGGTTGAGGATCATGAATAAAGACAAAATCCGCCTCCTCGAGCAAAGGCCGCAGACGATCGCAATTTTGTCTATTAACCTCCTCATAGGCTGCAATCATGGAGGCGGAAAAGGCCACGGTGTTGCCCTGGAGGCCGTTGTGAAAGGCTTTGGTGCAATCGTAGAACGGGGGTGTTCCTTCGATAACCTCCCAATGTGTGTCAAGCCCCAAGGCCTGCATAAGAGGGATCATTTTGACAAGAATCTCGGCAACACCTCCACCCTCACGAGTGGAATTCACATGGACAACTTTCATCCCGTTCAAAGGAGCGGCAAGTTGCCGGAGATGATCGACGACTTCATATCCGGCCGCCTGGGCATAGAGTTCAAGCAGCTCGCTCATTTTTCACCTCCTTCCAGCCTGTTTCTCATCAATTGCTCCACTCGCCAGCGCACCTCATTAAGAGAAGAGAAGAAGGGATCGATGGCCGCCAACTGGTTGCGAAGATCAGCATACTCCTCATGCCACCCAGCCAACCAGGCGCTGAAATCGTCACAGTTCCCCTCCGTTCGGCGTCTGGCATCGATAAAATGGTAAAAGACGGACCCCAGAGGCATACTCGGAATGGCGGCCAGCAGGTCTGACGGCTGGTGCAGGTACCGGTTGGTGTCAAAGACCACGATCTGCGACTTTAGGAAATAAAATTTCTGGTCTGCTTTGGCCCACGGCATGTATTCCGAGATATCCAGATGTTCGGCAATGCAGTCCGCAACTTCTTCCCGGATCTCCTCAATGGCGGTAAACGCTGCCGGGGTGATCATGCTCAATTTTTCCGCCAAGGCCTTCTCGTGCAGGGCGCGGTAAATCCAGGAGGCAAAATCGTTATTGTACTCAGGTTCGCTGAATCGGGGAGCGAGCAACCTGCCCCAGAAATGATGGTAGATGCTTGCCGTATCCACGCGCAGCAGATTGTCATGAAATTCCGCAAGAGTCTGTGCCTTATACCCGGTCGACTGAGCGACGAGGGCGCAATCGCGCAGATGAAAAGGTTGACAAGAGGAGTTGTGGGGATTTGCAGATGTCATTGGGAACTCCTGGTATGAAGCTTAACCCGGATTTCTCATCAGCCCACGCAGCGTCAGGTTCGAAGTTTTTGGCAATGGACTATAATAAACTATGTT
Organism: Desulfocapsaceae bacterium; assembly: GCA_046704745.1. GTDB lineage: Bacteria > Desulfobacterota > Desulfobulbia > Desulfobulbales > Desulfocapsaceae > CAWGGS01. Next base: position 47,447 of record JBJKRL010000150.1, read on the forward strand.
CATTGCCAAAACACTGAAGAAGATGGCGCTGCCTGGGCTGTACCCAAGGGCATTTCTTTCAGGGCACCTTTGGTGAACACTGTGGAAATTTGATAACGTTCCTGTTTCTGTAAAATGTCTTGCTCTTCCTGCCGTGGAGACAATTGACACTGTGTCCATGAGAAATCCGGGTTAGCGGCTTTTATTGTCAGCAGGCCCTGCACTTTTGTATGAAGCCTCTTTTATTTTATAAGATCAAGCTGGAGGGAGTAAAGGAGCCGGACTTAATCTTTTTCCACAAATTCAAGAAAAGCAATGGGGAGAATTGAAAAAACTTCTTCCATCGACAATACTGCTTTGCCGGAGATAGTCTTGGACTGGCTGGATTTCCCCGTCAGGATATCATGCCAGCTGCCGGTGTGCTCGGCCGGCGTTTCCAGATAGGTATCCGCCCAGACAGCGCCACAGGGAGGTGTTCGTCCTTGATCGGTCAGGGAAGAAAAAAACCTGGAACAGACTGAGACTACAGTCTTTTTGCCGAACCGGCGGGCAAAGCCGCAGAGATTTTCGGCTCTTGGTCCTATGGATAACAGGGGAATATACCCACCTAGCCGGAAAAGATCTTCGTGCTGACTGCGAAACGAAAGCAGACGCCAGGTGAGAAAAAGCTTAAGGCGACCGTCTTCCATGGTGGCAAGCAATTGGCCTGCCAGATCGCGGGCGTCGGTGTGGCTGACGCGTCCTTTGAGTTCGGCGAGCATGTCTTTGCGGACCGTATAATCGACAGGTTGCCTGTTGTCCGGATCGACCAGACAAAAATTCCAGAGTTCGCACCCCTGATAGATATCAGGAATGCCCGGAGCCGTCAGTTTCAGAAGGCTTTGCGAGAGACTGTTATAGAGGCCGAGACATGCAATAATGTGATGAAATTCTATGAAATCGGAGAGGAACGGGGTGCCGTCTGTTAACAGGGCATCTATGAAGGAAGATAAGGCTTCTTCATAGGAGGGATTGGGTTCGGCCCAGGAACTGTGGGTTTTCGCTTCCCGGCAGGCTTTTTCCATGTAGGCCAGAAGTCTCTCCCGGAGAGGAGCAGGGTCTTGTGCCTGGCCTCCAAGGCTGGGCCAGATTGCCAGAAGGGTCTGGTAGAGGAGATATTCGTCATTGGCGCTTGGTGCCTTCTTACCGCTAAGAACCTTGACATGACCACGATTGAGACGGCTCCAATACAGCAGACGCCTGTTCCATTCGTCCGGGACCTCCGACAGAACATTGAGGCGACATCGGGCGTCTTCACTCCGTTTACTGTCATGGGTCGAAGTGGTGAGCATGCTGTGCGGCCATCTCTCCGCCCGTTCCCGGCAAAGACGGTGGAAGGCGGCGATGCTGGCTCCATAGCGCCGTGGATCTGAGCCAACTTCATTGAGTGAAACCAGGCGATTGTAGACATAAAAGGCAGTATCCTCCATTGCCTTGGCCATAACCGGAGCGGTGAACTGCTGGAATCGCATGGCAAAATCAACCGCTGCCAACCGAAATTCGTGGCTCATGCCACTTTCTTGCTCGGGAAGGAGGATAGATCGGAGAAAATCGAAAATGGTATGATCGGAAATGGGGCTGTTCTTTTTCGCCCGGGAGATCGCTCGATCTATGGCATTGCGATCCTGGGAAGAGATATCGTTTTCCGTGATGTACGTTCGGTAAACCGGGAAACAGGCGGCAACCTCGGATAAAGCCTCTCTTAGATTGTTGAGGGTGAAATCGCGGGTCTGCCAGTTGCGTTCCGAGAGCTTGTCGAGACGGTTGGCCAGGACATTGAGTTCACTTGCAAGAACCAGGCGCATGATCTGCTTTTTACATTGGTAGAGTATGGTATCGAAGTCGTCGGTTACTCCTGTGAACCGTCGGTAGATGCGGCTCATTCGTTTTTCCGATTTCTTATCGATAAAGAGATTATTGGCCAGACTTGCAAAATCATATCCCGTGGTGCCGTACACCGGCCACTCCGGCGGCAGGTGCTCGTAATGGGCCAGAATTTTTTCCGCTATGAGATAGACGGGAATTTCCTGTTTTTCCGTTGGAGTCGGCTGTAGTTGGTTGCAGAGTCTATGGTAGTATTGGGCTGGGGCAAAAAGACCGTCCGGATGATCAATACGCAGCCCTTCTATCCTGCCTTGCCTGATGAGATCGAATATCAGCCGGTGAGTGGCGGTGAAGACCTCCTCCTTCTCCACGCAAAGTGCCGCCAGATCATTGATGTCGAAGAAACGGCGATAATTGATTTCATCGGCTGCAACCCGCCAGTTGGCGAGCCGGTACGTCTGCTCTTCAAGTAGGGCATGAAAGGCCGACAGATTGGAGGCTTCAGCGGTCCGGTTGTTGTATTCGTCTTCGGTCTCAAGGAGATAATGCTTGATATCCGGGCATTTATCGGCCAACACAGCCAGGCGGTCTTTAAGAATCTCCTTGTCTCTACGGCGGATACGGACTTTTTTCGCATCCGGCTCGGCAGCAGGTGCCAACTGGCCAAAAGCAGTGATAAGGCTCAGGAGTTCTATAAAAAACGGGTTGTCCGGACCCATGCGAATTTCCAGAAGATCAAGACGCCGGTTGAGAACGGTCGGGTAGGTCCGGGGGTCGAGGGGAAAGCGGTGGGTATAGTATAAAATGGAAAAAGAGCCACAGGCGGTATCGGCTGCCAGTTTCAGGCTGCCTTGTTCCAGTGCCTTTCCGTAGGGTTCGCCCAGCACCGGTATCAACAGCTTTTGCCGCAGCTCCCCTTTTACCGGTTCCCAGTCAATGTCGAAAAACTCGGCATAGGAGGACGAGGGACCGTTTTCCAAGACATCGAGCCACCAGACGTTGTCGCTGCCCATGACACCCATGTGGTTGGGAACGATGTCCATTATCTGGCCAATGGTATGGTCTTTTAAAATCTGATTGAATCGTTTGAAATCGTCCATCCCGCCGATTTCCTCATTGAAGGCATTGGGGTCGACCACGTCATACCCGTGGGTGCTGCCGGATCGGGCGGCAAAACAGGGTGATGTGTAACAATGACTGATGCCTAACTCGGCGAGATAGGGAACGATCTCCGCAGCTTGCGCAAATGTGAAGTTCCGGTTGAGCTGGAGTCTGTAGGTCGCCCGGGGGATTGTCGGCTGCAGGGGTTGATATCCCTTGGATTCATGGGCAATGGGACTTCGGGCCCGCTCATTTGTGATGGCAGCGGCAAAATCGGCAAGCGTGGAAGATGATGGCATCTCTTCGAGAGCTGGTAAATATTTAAGCTTAGGAACGCCACCATCTTCTCCAGTGGGAAAAAGAGCCCGGCCTTCCTGCAGACGGAAGATATCCTCCAGCCGAGCCATAAAAAGAAGTGCCGGGGTGCGTGCCAGATAGCGATGGATGGCCCTGTTGAGGGCATCGGTCATCTCAGGGATTGCATCCGTTGTTACATTGACTCCTTGCGGGAGAAGACCTTCTTCTTCGATAACTGCCAGTGCTTGATTTTTCGCCTCCTGCCGCCTTCCTTGAGCATGGATGTAGGCCTCGGTAGAGATGGACGTGAGTTCCTGGCGCCGTCTTTCCAGATCTTGTCCATTCCAATAGCCGGTCAACGTCGTCATCCCGAGGGACGAAACCATCGCGGTCGTTTGTTCCGGGAAATCCGGCGGTGATTGCTGTCTGTCGGTTTGAGGCGAAAGGAAACACTTGCCGGGGAAGATATTTTTTTCCCGGAGCATCTGATGGAAATTTTGGGTGCCCGCCGTTCGTTCTCTAGTCATGACCATACATTTGTTTCGCCGGCTTTCCAGAGCTACTATTCCTAATAAATCCTGCAACGGGTACTGGACATAGGCGCCGTCCCGGGAGTCCGCTCCTGCAGGAATCCAAAAAAGGCGCATCATCTGTTGCGCGTGGTCGATCTGTACCGCCCCGGCGTACTTCATGTTAGAACGTAACAGGGAAATAAACGGTTCGTAGACTGATTGTATGAGCCGTAGAGGTATCGGCGGAGCCAGCTTCCAGTCAATGCCTTGCGGGTGTTCTTCATCCGGAGGTGTGCCGATGCTTGCGCCCAGGCTGTACAGAGGCTCTTGTATCCAGGTCTCAGCACCGCCCGGATCGGCTCCCAGGGCTATCTCAGGACAGAGTCCGATACCCAGATGCCTGGCCAGAGAATGGTTGCCGCAGAGAGACAGCTGGAGTTCCGCCTGCCAAAAAATATAGCTGTAGAAGCTCACCTTTTCCCTATTTTTCCTGGCGAAACGTAGAACCATTTCCGAGTCGGGATGGTGATATTCTCGAGGCCATTCCCGCCATCCACCTCTGTCGAATTCTGTATCTGCAAAATACTCCAGCAGGGCTAGAAAAACGGCGTGACGAAAGAGCCTCTTTCCACCGGCCGCCCTGAACATTCTGAATGCACTCGCCCGTTCGGAACCGGATTTCAGTTGGTATTTTTTGAAATCTCTATAAAGAACACGAAATCCTTGATATTTCAGTTTTGCCACCGTCTGGCAGTCGGTCTCTACTGATTGTCTGGCAGCCAACAGCCGGGCGGTAAATTCGGAGTCATGGAAGCGCTCGGCACTGTAGTCGGAAATGCGAGTGAGATCGATTAGAAGAGGATCGGGCATATATCTGCTGGAAGGGATGGCGGAACAGGAGGGAGGGAAACAGTTGCTGTGGAGCATGTGCAGGGGAGTGAGGCCTATGATATCTATGCCGACATCGGCACAGAGATCGATGAAGTGTTCAAGATCGCTGAAATCACCTATCCCCCAATTATGCCCGGAGCAGAACGAGGAGAGCTGTATTGAAACACCCCAGAGGCGTTGTTTTTTTTGCAATCGCTCTGGAAGATAACAGGAGGAAGGGTAAATGATAAGTTGAAGAGACGCTTCCCGCTTGGCCGTGTGGACGGTCAAGCGATGATACCCGGGAGGAAGCTTTTCTCTTAGTTCAAAGGTGAAGGGCTGTGGCAGATCGCGGCCTTTTTTCTGCGGTTCGTTTTTCTGCAGTTCTTCGGTTGCCATATGTCCGGAGAGGCTTTCCCCTTGATCGGCCGCCAGATAATACAGGATCTCGCCATTAATTTCCTCCTGATACAGCATCAACGGTATGCTGTATGGAAGATCTTCGGCCCATCGAACCAGGACGCCAGGCAAGAGACCTTGAAGATTCTGCTCCTGCAGATCTGCCAGAATGGAGCCGGGATCGGTGCCTGAAGAGAGAAGGCCCATGGCCTGTAAAAGAGCTGTTTTGGTCTCGGTTGAAACCTGGTGGTAAATTCCTTTTGAGTCATGAAAACCCGGTTGAATTCCGGCTTCCAGAGCCAAGAGATCGAGTTGGTTTGGTTTTTCCATAGGTACTAGCTATCCTTGCCGCAGAGGTACCAACCACAAAAAAAAGCAGGAAGGATGTTTCCTGTTGTCATATTTTGACCAGTAATCCAGAGGCATTCCCCCTGTGGAAACTCTATACCGAGAACAGGCTCCTGGCCAAGATTGAGCAGCAATACCAATCTTCTCCCGTCCCTGAGATGCCAGGTGGCCTGGAGGCTGAACGGATTCAATTTCCGGTAAAAGGAGGCTTTTACATCCAAGATTTCCATGAGAGGTACAATCTTCTGCTGGCGCAAGTGAAGGAGTTCTTTATGAAAGAGCAGCCATTTCTGGTGTTCTTCCTCCTCAATCTCCTGCCATTTCAATATGGAACGGAAGAAAGTCTCTTCCCTGTTTGGATCAGGAATCTTGGACCTTTGTGTGGGGCTGGCAAAAGAGCTGAATGCGGCAAATTCCCGGCGGCGTCCTTTTGTCACCTGTAAAGCCAGATCCGGCTCGAAATGGCAGAAAAAGAGAAAAGGGCTTGTGGCTGCCCATTCCTGCCCCATAAACAGCATTGGAACTGCCGGGGCAAGCAGCAGGGCGGTGGTGGCCGCCCGAAGTGCCTCAGGACGGGTAAGATGTGAGATCCGCTCTCCCATGGCCCGATTGCCAATCTGGTCGTGATTCTGGATAAAGGAGACAAACTGCCAGGGCGTAAGATCGTTGCTGGTTTCGCCCCTCGGTTTGTTTGCCCGAAAGGGAGATCTTTCGCCCTGCCAGGCAAACCCTTCGGTCAGACACCGGCCCAAATGCTCAATTGCCCGGTCGGAGAAGTCGGAGTAATAGCTGTCTGTCTCCCCGGTTAACAGCACATGATAGGCATGATGGATATCATCATTTATTTGGGCTTTGTAGCATTTCTTACCCTCAGCCGTCTCCCAGCGCAGATAATGGGCGCTGTTGTTGTCGTTTTCCAAAATCAAATGGATATGCCGACTGTTACCCGGGCCGTCAAGAACCGCCTGGGCCAGTTCCTGCAGGAAATGGGGTTTGCTTTTGTCAAAAATGGCATGAACGGCATCCAGCCGCAGACCGTCAAAGTTGAATTTCGTAAGCCAGAACAGGGCGTTTTCTATAAAGAAGTTTCTAATTGTCCCGGAGTCGTCTCCTGCAAAATCAATGGCATCGCCCCAAGGGGTTTGGTGGTGGCCGGTAAAAAAGGGCTTGGCGTAAACAAAGAGGTAGTTGCCCTCCGGGCCGAAGTGGTTATAGACCACATCGAGAAAGACCATGAGATTGCAGGAATGGGCTTTCTCGATAAAATGATGCAGGTCGTCGATGGTGCCATAGCTGCTGTCCAAAGCAAAGGGAAGTACTCCGTCGTAGCCCCAGTTGCGAAGGCCCGGGAAATCGGCAAGCGGCATGAGTTCAACGGCGGTGATGCCGAGACCTTTCAGGTAATCAAGTTTTGCCGTTGCTGCAGCAAGGGTCCCCTGGGGGGTAAAGGTGCCTATATGCAGCTCATAGATGACGGTTTCGCACCAGGGACGGCCCTGCCAGTTACTTTTGAACGTGCACTTTCCGCCGGATTCAGGAACAAGCAGGCTGGGACCGTGTACATCGCGGGGCTGGTAGCGCGATGCCGGATCGGGCACCATGAGATTGCCGTCTATGCGAAACCAGTAAAGGCAACTGTTGACCTCGACAAGTTTTACCCCGACTGAAAACCAACCATCAGTTTCTTGGTCCATACCGAAATGCCGTGTGACCCCGTCTACTTCAACGAACAGATCAACCGTGCCGGCTGAGGGTGCCCAGAGCCGGAAGACGGTTTGTCCATCCTTTGAGCGGTATGGCCCGAATCTATGAAAGACATCCATGCCGGAATGCTCCAGCTTGAGAGAAAACGATAGTTACCCGCTGCGTTTTATCTCGACTCAATGACTGTGATCATGGACTTCCTGATCGTGGTCAGGATGGTCATGCTCGTGGATTTTTTTCTTGTCAGGGTCATGGTGGTGCCCATGTTCCGATTGTTCACCGGCATGAGTATGTTCATGGCTGTGTTCAAACGAATGTTCATGGTTGTGCCGGTGAGGATGCGGGTGACTGTGCTCCTGGTCGCCATGTTTATGAGCATGCTCATGCTTGTGTTCATGCTCGTGGGCGTGGTGGTGTTTATGACTGTGTTTTCCCTTTGTCATTGTCGAAATCCCCCCTCTGTATTGTGCTGAATTTGAGATTGGCCTACATCTCTTAAATTTTATACCGGAGAAAGGTGTGAGGTCAAATTTATGTTTTGAAGTGTCTGCCTATAGACAGCGAGACGGATTGTGAGCGGTTTATGATTTTGCCTGATTTACAGAAATAATGGCAAACAGAAAGCAGACACAGCCGACAACGGCAAGCAGGGTATAGTCGGAGGAATGGGTCGGTTCGGCAAAAGCGGCAGCCCGGATAGCCCTGGAGGCATGGGAGAGCGGCAGGATCTCCAGCACCCGCTGACCCCAGACCGGGAGACTTGAAAGCGGAAAAAATGTGCCGCCCAAAAAGGCCATGGGGGTGATAATGAAATTGTTTAATAGCGCCTGATCGGCATGGGATTTGACGTGCATGGCAAGGCCGACTGCAAGGGAGGCGAAGGTGAAACTGTTAAGGAAAAAAGCAGCCCAGAAACGCAGGTTATAGGATAGGACAATGCCGAAGAGGGCGCCGAGGAACAGGATCACGCAGCCGGCCATGAATGCCCTGCTCATTCCGGCCAGCACTTCGCCCAGGACATAGGCGGGATTGCCGATGGGCGCCGCCTGGAATTCATCGAAGATATGCCAGTAAAACCTGGCGATGTTGATCTCCTGGGCGATGGCAAAGGCCTGGGTCATGCTGGCCATGGCGGCAAGGCCGGGAAGGAGGAATTGCAGGTACGGATGGCCGTCAACAGTCTTATTTTGGCCCACGGCATAACCGAAGGCGATGAGGTAGAGAAGGGGGGAGACGGACCAGGCCGGGATCAGCTTAGCAATACGCCGCCTTAAGATTATGATCTCACGAAGGTAGACGGCACTCCAACCTTGTATCATGATATTTTCCTCCCGGTCATGGAAATAAAGGCGTCTTCCAGGTTGACCCTTCGAACCGTGCAGCCGTTTGTCTGGCTGAGGACATAATCGCGAGCCTCATCCCGGGAGTTGAAATAGATGGTCTGCAGGTGGTTCTCTTTGAGAAAATCAACGGCCCATTTGCCGATGGCCGCCATCAGTTTGGCCGGGCTGTCCTCGGCTACGATCTTGCCTTTGTCGAGGAAGGCGACACGATCGGCCAAAAATTCAGCCTCTTCGATATAATGGGTGGTGAGGAAGATGGTTGTCCCGTCTTTCTGGATTTTTTTGATAAAACCCCAGATCCTCCTGCGGATGGCCGGGTCGAGTCCGACAGTGGGCTCGTCCATAAAGAGTATGCTGGGGGTATGCATCAGGGCTCTGCCGATGAGAAGCCGCCGCTTCATTCCGCCGGATAGTGTCTTGGCCAGGACCTTGCGTCGATCCTCCATGTCGATATACTCAAGGATTTCCGTTGTACGCCGTACTATGTCTGCCTTGGCCATATGATGAAGAAGGCCGTGGATTAGAAGGTTTTCCTCAACCGTCAGTTCTGCATCCAGGTTGGTGTGCTGTGGCACCAGCCCGAACTGGGCCTTGCATTTGATCGCATCGCGTTCGATATCGAAGCCGTTTAACTGCACTGTGCCGCTTCCGCGCCGGGTTAGCCCTGTCAGGATACGGATGGTGGTGGTTTTGCCGGCACCGTTGGGGCCGAGATAGCCGTAGATGGTTCCCGAGCCAACGGTAAAGGAGACCCCTGCTAAAGCTTCGTGGGTGCCGAATTTTTTGCTCAAGTTACTGACTTCTATCACATTCTACCTTGCTGATTAAAAATTTGCCGTCCGCAATATCGGAGGAGCCGTTTGGTGTTTAAAAGCTGTCGGCGACCAATGGTTAAATGCTTTCTCCTGTCATGTCAACGTCTATCTGTTTTTTCTTGAACAGGACAGCCCGTTCTTCCAGCAGATATCATTAACCCTGAATGCAATGACTTCGGCTGTATTGTTGCTCTCAGCTATACAGAAGTAGGCATAATCCGGAAGGGCCATAGCTGGACGCTCTAGGCCATTTATGATAAAGCGTCTCAACAACGGTTCCGGGAAATAAGGCGAAACTGTTTTGCATTATCTCTATTTCTAAAATTATCAATACTGTTATTTATTGTAAATCTTGTTCCTATTTAAATAGGATTTATGATAATATCATTACTAATAAGCTGCTTTGTATTTTTGTGGAGATCTTATTCTGTTGAAGGTGTAATGCCATATGTTAGAAAATGTAAACGATAATATTTATCATTTATATTTTTAATATACTAGACTCAAGATAACTCAGTTCAAGGAGAACAGTATGTGGAAGATCAGAAATGGCTTTATTTTGTTGTGCATTCTTCTTTCGATGAATGGTTTGGCCAGGGCACAGGGAACTATCAAGGTCGTTACAAGTTTCGGTATACTTGGTGATATGGTTAAAAATATCGGTGGTGATCGAGTATCGGTGATTTCTCTTGTGGGGCCAAATGGGGATGTCCATGCCTATTCGCCGACTCCGGCAGCAGCCCGATCTATTTCAGGGGCGGCTCTGGTGGTCGTCAACGGACTTGGATTGGAAGGTTGGATGGATCGTCTGATTATGGCTTCAGGCTATAAGGGGAGGGTAGCCATTGCCAGTACCGGCGTCAAACCCCGGAAAATGAAGGATGAGGGTGGGGGTGGCCGGATCATCATCGATCCTCATGCATGGCAGGATCTCGACAACGGGTTGATCTATGTTGAAAATATTAAAAAGGCGCTGATTGCCGTGGATCCGGCGGGCACTGCCGAATATCTCTTTCAGGCTGCAGCCTATGCAGCCAAGCTTGCCCGATTAAATACCTGGGTTAAGAAAGAATTCAGCGAGATTCCGGATAAAAATAGGCGAATGATTACTTCTCACGATGCATTCGGCTATCTCGGAGCTGCCTACGGAATCGAAATTTTCTCGCCCATGGGCATGAACACCGAAAGCGAACCATCGGCAGGCGAGGTAAAAAACCTTATCCAGCAGATTAGAGATAACGGCATAACGGCAGTATTTGTAGAGAATATTACTGATCCGCGTCTGGTCGAGCAGATAGCAAGGGAGGCGGGAGTGAAAATCGGTGGGGAACTCTATTCGGATGCCCTTTCAACACCCGACGGTCCGGCATCAACCTATCTTGATATGTTTAGAAACAACGTGACGAAGATCGTTGGGGCGATGCGGAAAAGATGAGTGATCTTTCAGCTTTACCCGCAAGAATCCAGGAACCGGAGGTCAAAAGAAGAATGAAAAGAAAGCATATCTGACCGCGCCTGATGGAGGAGTGCCACCACCTTTTAAAACGAAACATTCGGTAATAATGTCTGACTTACATCGTTCTGTGATAGGTTGCGCGGTTGAATCCGGATCACGGTAACACAAATTATAAAAACATAATAATTTATAGTTGACAAAATTTCTGGAGCAAGGTAGCCTGAACACGTTTCTTGGATTGGTGCTACCGAAATCAGCCCGGATTCTTACGATTCCGGATACAACATCTCTATGGGGGAGAAGGGCATGGTTACTCCAATTGAAAAAATAAATATCAAAATTTTAGGCATATATTATTTGTCTCTCTTTGTTTGGCTGTTTACTTCAGCCATGCATATTCCCGATGGATATCTCAGTCCGTCCACCAGTTTTGTAATGCTCCTCTTGGTCTTTCCGTTCTGGGTGATAGGCATCAGAAAAATCCGCAAGACGATGAACGCCCGAAGCGTCCCGTTGATTGCATTGATGGCGGCCTTTTCCTTCGTAATTATGATGTTCAATATCCCGCTCCCTGGTGGGACCACAGGCCATGCAGTAGGTGCTGCTCTTGCGGCCATCGTCCTGGGACCCGAAATTGCCGTTATCGCCATCTCAATAGCCTTGATCGTTCAGGCTCTTTTCTTTGGGGATGGGGGCATCCTCGCCATCGGTGCCAACTGTTTTAATATGGCGGTGGTGGGATCCTATGTGGCCTCGGGTGTCTATCGAACTTTTTCAAAAGGCACGGAAACCACCTCTTTGCGCCGGCCCATCGGCGCTGCCCTTGGAGGGTGGTTGGGGCTCACCGCCGGTGCTTTTTTTGCAGCCATTGAGTTCGGTATCCAACCGCTTTTGTTTCACGCCGCCGACGGAATGCCTCTCTATGCCCCTTATCCATTATCCGTGGCCCTTCCGGCAATGTTGATTCCCCATATGCTCGTTGCCTCTGTTATTGAAGGAGGGGTAACTGCCTTGATCGTTTTTTATCTGCAGAGATTTAATGTCCGGGTTCTTGAGGCTGCCGGGAAGTCCGGTCTTTCCGGTGTAGAGGTAACCATGGGAAAACTCAGGTTGTTATGGGTCGGATTGGCTGTGTTGGTTGTTGCCTCGCCTCTTGGCCTTTTGGCCCCGGGAACAGCCTGGGGGGAGTGGGGGATTGAGGAGTTAACCAAGCTGGGACTGACGTCAATTCCGGCCGGTCTGGCTAAACTGTCTGGACTCTGGGGAGCGCCCATGGCCGATTATGATCTGTCGTCTCTGGGAAATGCAAACGCCGGGTATATCCTCTCTGCTGTGGTGGGCGTTCTTTTGGTTGGGATAGTCGTTTGGTTGTTCACTCTCTTGATAACAACTGGATCCCGTAAGCAGGGGTGAAAATACCGGAAGGGCATTGTTGACAAGATGATTGTGAAATGATAAATGCCCATAAGAGCACCTCAGGTACGAGAAGATGCTAATGGCATCTTTAAGTTAAAAAGGGAACTTCGTGAGAGTCGAAGACGGGCCCGCCGCTGTAACCGGTGACGAGCTTCGCACAATGCCACTGTCGATTGGATGGGAAGGCGCGAAGTGAGGGTTGATCCGGAAGTCAGAAGACCTGCCTGGGGGGAAGATATCATGCCATCGAGGACGGATGCCGTGATAAGGATTTTGGATAGCTTGGGAAATCCCGGATCAATTTTTTATATTGGTCCGGGATTTTTTTTTGACCGGACCCGAAAGGAGTATACCTATGAACAAAGTTGTCGGATCCGCACTTTTATCTCTTTTCTGCTTTTGGTTTGCTGTCTCACCGGTGTTTGCCCATGAAAAATCCAAACACCCGGGCAATGTTATCGTACTGGCTACATTCGGCACCGCTGTGCCAGGTGCGCTGCCGGGAATTTTACATATCCGGGACCAGGTGCATAAAAAATTTCCAAATACGGAAATCCGCATTGCTTTTACATCGAACATGATTCGCAAAATCTGGCATAAACGGCAGCATGATGAGGCCTTCAAAAGGGCAAACCCCTCAGTTCTTCATGACATTTACTTTGCCAAGGGCCCCTTGGCGACCATTGCAGATCTGCAGGATGAAGGGTATTCAACTATTTTGGTTCAGCCAACGCTGATTACCCTGGGCGAGGAATATCTTGATCTGGCCTCCTATATACAAGGACTCAACTCGATTCATACCATCAAGGAGAAAAACCAGCCGTTTAAAAGACTTATCCTCGGCCGCCCTGCCTTGGGAACCATGGGCCCTCAACATCCTTACGTCGATGATATCAAAGAGGTGGCCAAGGCCCTGGCCGGTGATGTGCAACAAGCCCGGGAAAAAGGAGCCGCCCTTTTGTATATGGGACATGGCAATGAATACTTTCCGTCCAGCGGCGCCTATCTCGAGCTTGTCAATATGATGCAATCACTCTATCCCGAGACCAAAACCTATATCGCAACAGTGGAAGGCTTTCCAAATCTTGAGACCGTCATGGATCAGATGAAAAAGGACAAGGTCGAAAAGGTCCTGCTCAAGCCCTTTATGGATGTTGCTGGTGACCACGCCCATAACGATATGGCGGGCGATGGACCTGACAGCATGAAATCCATTTTGACAAAAAACGGATTTGTGGTGTTCCCTGTTATGCGGGGAATGGGAGAAGAAAACGGCTTTGCCGATGTCTTTGCCGATCATCTGGCCCAGACCGCTGCCGATAATGGAATCACTTTAAAATAATCAAAAGGGGATCTTTAGGGATCCTCTTTTGAATTGGTTTAAAAAACGATTACCAGGAGACATTGATTGAGGCTTTTCTAATTGCTTCTGCTTGAAATGTCTCAAATATATCCATAAAAAGAGTTGCATTTGCTGTATAAATGTTACATAATTAAAAAAAGTATTATTGATTGTGCTGTTTATTTACCAACCAACAAAATTCTGGGGAGAGATAACGATGATGAATAAAAGCGTATTGTGTAAATTCGCCTTTTGTACGGCACTCCTGCTGCCGACGGTCGTTTGGGGAGCCGATTCGCCTAAAACCGGAAACAACTCCATGCAATCATTGTTGTCTGGTCTCAACTTCTCAGGAGGCATTTCCGCCGGAACTTTTTATACCTCTCATCCCGGTGAAGGAAATTCCGACAACGAGTGGATGGTGTCAAATTTGTTGTTGGAGGTCTCATCCAAAGACCAAAACAATCTCGTAGGTTTTACTGCTGCTATTGGTGAGACGTCTACCCCAACGATTCTGGATTCGCCGGGGACCACAAATTCAATTGATATAGAATATGCCTCCGTCGACTTACATCCTATAGAGGGCCTTACTATAGCCGTTGGCCTGTTGCAACCCAATGCCGGCTATGAGAGTTCTTATACGTACAATAATAAAAATGCCTTTCTCGGTGCCGTTGCCTCTCAGCAGCCTTATAATGCCTACGGGGCGCAAATAGGATATGAGTATAAAGAGATAGAGGTTAAGGGGGGATATTATAAGGACAGGCTTGCCGACGACGAATACGCAGATGACGGGCACTCCCCGGACGAGTCCTGGGAACTTGGAGTTTCCGGGACGGTCATGGACACCTCCCTAAGCATCTATCTTTACCATATTGATAACCAAAGAAATCTAACCGGTGCAGTCATTGAACGGGCCATAGGATCTGTCAATTTCGGATTCAACCTGGATTACTGGCGTTGGGAAGGAAGCCTTGCGGACCTTCATAGGGATGATTCTGCCCTCGGCGGTGCTTTCTATGTCATTCCTCATTTCGGGGATTTTTCCCTCCCTCTCCGAATCGAATATATCGATCAAGGTAAGAGTGCATTTTATCTCGATAATGAAAATACACACAAGATCTATGCCGTTACCCTAAGTCCCACATATCATTTTTCTTCCAACGCCTATGTGCGCGCCGATTTCGCCTATGTCCGCGCTGATGACGGTTTTACCGACAGCGACGGAAATCTCAAAAACGACCGGGTTTGTTTTGCTGCTGAAATCGGTTATACTTTTTGATCCGGTAAAGACGGACAAGGATCGATTAGGTGAAAGTTCCATGGAAGCAAGGAGGTTCCCATACCTTCGTTACAAGCTTTCACAATTGGTTGTACCTTCATGGGGGATACAAGGCAGGTCAGCCTGATCCTGACATGCTATTTATGTCGTAACACCTGGTAATTCAAACTTATCTTGTATATCAACAATCAGCCATACTCGTTGCAACGGGTATGGCTGATTGCTTTAGCACGATCATTTAGGCAAAGTTTTCCGAGTTGGGAGTAAAACAAAAAAGAGTTGTGATGAGATCCCGTTATATGCGCACCTCAAGGCGTATAGGAAGTCAGGGACTGTTGTGTTTGCAAGTTGATGCAATTTGAAAAATGCGGGCTGCTCGACACCCATCGAGCAGCCCTGGTGGGAGGTTTTTGGCAGTTTAAAACGGGTGCTTAATCAAGGATCGCAATGTATATTTCACTCCTTTTTAGGATGTGAAAGATTACGATTCTTAAATATGTGTTATTTGTACAGCGCGCCGAGGCTTTTGTCAATTGTAAAATAATATAAAATAAAATTATGTATTATTGGATCTTTCAATTAAAATTGTTTGAATTCAATTAATTATATAATACGGTATTGTCCAGCCTCTACAATAGCCTTTACTTCTTTTTATGATATAACATCAGCCTCGCATCTGTGATGGTTTTCAATTATGCTAAATATGAAGAAGAAATCACCAAGGAAGGATTTTCCTAACCGTATTTTATAGCGGATACAAAACGGTGGCACTTCCCCATCCTGTTCGGCTTAAGGCTCATGAGCGTTTTTCCGTAGTGGTCAACGGACACCAGGTTGGAACGTCGCAAAACGCTGCCTATCTTCCGGTGGAACGGCAGATGAACGACGTATTCCCCACTACATCTTCAGAAGAGAGCTATATCAGCCGGGACAGCCAAAATTGGTTTGACCTGACTGCGGTACCTGGAAAAAATACCGCCACAGGTCAACAGGACAAAGTCTTTGGCAACCAGGGTATCAAGGCCTACACCAGGGACATTCCTCAACCGCCGAAGAACCTGATAATAAAATAATTGAGGTCGTTGCAGGTCGTATTTGCTGAGATGGGTTGCAGCATAGGGATTACTCTCCATCCCGGGATAAGGTTTTTCCCGGGATGGAGACCGTCCTGCGGGAGGAATGGGGCCGTTCTACGGGCAGCGGACGATGGCGCCATCCACCAGGTAGATAACCTCCTCGGCGATGTTGGTGGCACGATCGGCAATGCGTTCCAAGTGCCTGGCCAGCAGATAGGTATTGATCTGGCGGCCGGGGTGTTGCGGATCCTTCTTGATCATCTCTCTAACCGCGTCATAGGCCTGGTTGCGCAGGGTATCGACCTCGTCGTCGATATGGAAGATCTGCCTGGCCTGCTCCGCATCGCGGTTGACCAGGGCATCGAGGCTCATTTTCAACATCTGGATGACTTTTTCCGACATGGTACTGTAATCGAAGCATTGGGCGATGATGCTGCTGTCGCCGATGGTCTGGACACGAATGGCGATACTGACCGCTGTGTCTGCTATCCGTTCCATTTCGTTATTTATCTTTATAACGGCAATTAAAAATCTCAAATCGCTTGCCACTGGTTGGTGCAGGGCGAGAATCTTCAGGCAGTCCTCTTCTATCTCGATTTCCATCTCGTCGATTTCATAATCGGAAAGGATGATCGATTGGATCGTTTCCTCGTCATTGTTGTCGATCACCTTAACTGCTTTGCGAACGCGGTCTTCAACCATAGAACTTAGAAGAAGCAGTTTTTTGTTGAGTTTCTGGAGTTCCATGTGGAACGTGAAATGGGGTTGCACGGTTAGTATCCTTCTTTGTAAGTTGTTCTTATGATCGGAATGTTTCCCTACCGAAAAGGCAGAGGAGCTTTGTCCGGATCTTGGAACAGTAGGTGGAGAATGTTTGCCAAGGGTTAAGACTCTGTTAGAATCATGTTAGCAGCCGAAAAGGGCTTGCGCCTGAATATAAAATACTGCACTTTTGTAATAAACCAGCGTGGCTGACTGGACTGATCTACATCTTATGCCCGGTGAGGGGACAACGAAATCCGAGAACTCCTTCTTTCAATATGGCCGCGGGACTGCTTTTCCCGAAAGCTTTTATATAGATAATAAGAACTAAACCCTATATTACGAGAAATGAACGATGATGAAAACACATATTCTTATCGTCGAGGACGAATCCGATATTCAGCAACTGGTAAGCTATAATCTGATCCGGGCCGGATACAATGTGAGTTGCGCCGATTCGGGAGAGGAAGCGCTGGAATGCCTGGGCCGGGAGAATATTGACTGTATTCTCCTGGACTTGATGTTGCCGGGAATGAGCGGCTTGGAAGTCTGCTCGGCAATAAAGAAGGGAAAAGAACAACTAGGCAAAGATGTTCCCATTATTATGCTTACGGCAAAAGGGGAAGAGGAAGATATTGTTGCCGGGCTTGAATACGGGGCAGATGACTATGTCACCAAACCGTTTAGCCCGAAAGTCCTGGTTGCCAGGATTAAATCCGTCCTGCGCCGCATTAAAGAACAGAAAAAAAACACGGAGCAAAGCGACAAGGAGCGGATTGTTATCGATGATCTGCAAATCGACCAGGGACGACATGAAATACATCTGGCAGGTAAACTTCTGCAGCTCACCATGACGGAGTTTGGAATTCTTACCCTGTTGGCCAAAAAGCCCGGATGGGTCTTTACAAGGCAGCAAATCATCGACTCGATCCGGGGATACGATTTCCTCGTGACCCCCAGGGCCATTGATGTCCAAGTCTTCGGCCTGCGTAAAAAAATGGGCAAATCAGGACGGATGATTGAAACTGTGCGGGGAATCGGGTACAGATTTAAATCTGATGTGAAAGCAGACGAATAGGATTTTAATGATACGACAGAAAAAACTCATCTGGCAGATATTCCCGGCCATCCTTCTCATTATTCTGATCACCTTGGGCGGAGGAGCGTGGTATGGCTCTTTGGCCTTAAAGGATTTCTACCTCCATGAACTCGACGGCGACCTGGCTGCCAGGGCCAGCCTGGTCAAGTTGAGTGTAAGCGACTTTGTGCAGCGGGAAGATATTTCCGGATTACGAAAATTTTGTACCATCTCGGGTAAGGAGTCGGCAACCAGGATTACCGTGATCCGGCCTGATGGTAAGGTTCTGGCCGATTCGGATGAGGATGCAGAGACAATGGAAAATCATCGGAACCGGCCGGAAATTATTGAAGCAATGCTGGCCGGAACCGGTAAATCTTTGCGGTTTAGCAGGACCTTGCGCAAGCGCATGTTTTATGTGGCCATTCCTCTCTATAATGAGTTGAAGGAGAAGGACAATCCAGGAAAGAAAGACATTATTGGCGTTCTCAGGATGTCCGTCCCGGTAAAGACTATCGACAGCACCCTGTCGGCCATTCGTTTGCGGATCGGATTGGGCGTCGTGGTGCTCATTGTGATTGGTGCAGCTGTGGCCCTTCTGGTTTCCCGCAATATCAGCCGGCCCTTGGAAATAATCAAGCGGGGTGCTCAGAGGCTGTCGGAAGGAAATTTCGACCTGCGGATGACATCTTTGTTAGGGAAATCGGCATCTCTTGAAGTGGCGACATTGGCAATGGCAATGGATAAAATGACCGAACAGCTGCATGAGAGGTTTGATACCATCGTCAGCCAGAGAAATGAACTGGAAACAGTCTTTTCCTGTATGGTCGAATCGGTGATGGCTGTTGATTCCAATGAGCGGGTACTCAATTTGAATAAGGCAGCTGCACGTCTTTTCGGGGTTGAGAGGGAAAGGGCAAAGGGGCGGCTGATCCAGGAGATTGTGCGCAATGTTTCCTTACAGAAACAGCTTGCGGCCATTTTAGAGACCGGGGAATCTCAGGAAGGGGAGATCGTTCTGCAGGGCGGAACCGGCGAGAAATATTTGCAGACCAATCTCGTTTCATTGCATGATGACAAAAACGAGAGCGGTGATGTCCTGATCGTCATGAACGATGTAACGAATCTTAGACGCCTGGAAGGCGTCCGGCGCGATTTTGTGGCTAATGTCTCCCACGAACTCCGGACCCCCATTACCTCGATTCGAGGGTATGTCGAAACCTTGCTCGACGAAAAGCTTGAAGATCGTGAAAACGGTATAAAATTCCTGGAAATTGTCCTCAGGCAATCGGAGAGGCTCAATGCAATCATCGACGATCTCTTGGCACTGTCTCGGATCGAGCAGGGGGCTGAAAAAGGGGAGATTATGCTCACTGAAGGCGTTTTGCGTCCTGTTCTGGAATCTGCCGTTCAGACCTGTCAGATCAAGGCCGACCAGCAGGATATCAAAATCAATCTACAGTGTACGGATGAGATATGGGGGCGCATGAATGAGACCCTGCTTGAACAGGCGGTGGTCAATCTTCTGGTCAACGCCATAACCTATAGTGGGAAAGGGACAACGGTTACGGTAACTGCGGAAGTATCGGAAAAAAATCCTCATCAAGTCGCTATCCGTGTGATGGATACCGGGATCGGGATCGGGAGAGAGCACCTGCCCCGCCTTTTTGAGAGGTTTTATCGAAGCGACAAAGCAAGGAGCCGCAAACTCGGGGGTACTGGTTTGGGGCTTGCCATCGTCAAGCATATAGCCCATGCCCATGGAGGGGATGTGGCAGTTCAGAGTCGGGAAGGGCAGGGCGCAACCTTTACAATTTATATATCTGGAGGGAAAACGGCACAAGAACCTTCCCCTCCGGAGACGGACGGCGAGGATTCTGTTTAATTTTTTCACTGCTTGGGATACAGGTTTTTTTGCAGGATTTTGAATATGGTTTCCCTCTTTATCGGCTTGCTGATATAGTCATCCATTCCCACCTTAAGACATCTTTCCCTGTCTTCTGCCATCGCGTTCGCGGTCATAGCAATGATTGGGACTGAGGTAAAACCCATCCCGCGTATCCTGGATGTTGCCTCCATACCATCCATCTCTGGCATCTGTATGTCCATTAAAATCAAATCGAAGGCATCAGGTGATTTGGTGTAGGTATCCACTGTCTTGCGACCGTTGTCGACAATCTCAACCGTATATCCTGCTTTAGAGAGCAAAATTGTTGCAAGTCTCTGATTTACCGGGTTGTCCTCAGCAACAAGGATGCGTATGGATTGTTTCATCTCCTCGCGGATCGAGTATTGGGTGATAATCGTTTGTTTATCGGCTTGAGCGCCATCCTTTTTGCCGAGAATTTTAGCAAGCGCCTTTAAGAGGATTTGTCTTCTTGCCGGCTTGGTCAGAAAGGCATTGAATCCTGCTTCTCGGCACTGGGTAGCTATTTTTTCAGTGGAAGAGGTATAGGCGAGAAGCGGGATGGAACGGCTTTTGAGCCCAGATTTGCGGATCATTGCGGCCAGTTCAAACCCCGATATGGCCGGCATTTGCAAATCGAGAAGGGCAACTGAAAAAGGCCTCCCCATTTGTTCGGCGGTTTTGAGCATATCAAGGACATTGTCTGCATCAAGTGTTGCATCCACAAGAAAACCTGATCGTTCCAGAATGCTACGCAGAATCTCAATATTGGTTTTGTTGTCATCGGCAACCAGAACCCTGACACCGTGAAAATCCTCAATACTCTGTATGGTTTTCGTTATACGCGAGGATTTTTTCATGACGGTAGTAAAATGAAAGATGGTTTCTTTACCAAATGTGCTTTCCACCCAGATTTCCCCGCCCATCAGGGTGACGAGTTTTTTACTTATGGAAAGCCCGAGTCCGGTGCCTCCGTATTTTCTGGTTGTTGAACCGTCCGCCTGTTTAAAAGCCTCGAATATCGACTCAAATTTCTCCTCAGGTATCCCTATTCCGGTGTCTCGTATCCTGCAATGGAGTAAGATTTCGTCTTTTGTTTCTTCCTCAACATCAATGGAAAGTTCCAATTCGCCTTTTTCAGTGAATTTAGCCGAATTCCCAAGCAGATTGACCAGGACTTGACGAAAACGTCCAGGATCGCCGACCACATTGGCCGGGAGATTGTCGTCTATTCTGCAAAGGACCTCGATGGCTTTTCCGGCCACTCTCGGCCTGATGAGATCACAGACGTCATGGGCGGTTATCTCAGGATCAAAATCGATCCATTCCAACGTCATCTGGCCTGCTTCAACCTTGGAAAAATCGAGGATATCGTTTATCAGATCAAGAAGAGCTTCAGCGCTGCGTTTTATCGTCAGTGCATTTTCTTTCTGCTCATCATCGAGATCCGAGTTTAAAAGGATCTCGGAGAAGCCGATGATTCCGTTCATGGGTGTGCGGATCTCGTGACTCATGGAGGCTAGAAATTGACCTTTGGCCACATTGGCCGCCTCGGCTGCAATTTTAGCAGCGCGTAGCTCGCGGGTCTGAGCTTCTATCTCCGACTGGAGATTTTGTGAATACTTTTCCTGTTGTTCCTGAATGATGCGATAACTCTTTTGGGTTTCCGCCATTACCTCCTGGTATTTTGTGTCTAACACCTGGAACTTACGTTCAAACTGTTTTTTTTGGATCGCAATCTTTTTTTGCAACACCTCTCTTTCTTTTGTGGTGAAAAAGAGGGAGACGGCAAGCTCAACCTGTGCTTGAAGGTAATCACCTGTTGGGCGGCTATCGCCGGCTTGATAGAGGAGTGTTGCCTCAAGAGACGGAAGCGTAACGGAGCGGCAGTTCGCTACGATCTCCCTGTCTGCCGGACGGGAAACGATCTGTGCAGTGGCATAGCAAGAGGGTTTATTCTGCTCTTCTCTTGCAATCTCGGTATCTTGTTGAAGAGATAGAAACCTTCCGTCGGAATCGCGACAGAAGAATCGTGCGTCGGTGACTGTCGTGCTCAAAAAAGCCAAAAGCTCTTTTACCTGGTCTGCAACTTCATGAGGCGGATGAAAGATCGAGAATTTTTCAGGCATGGCACTCCCTTTTACGAATCATAGACTTCCTTTGCCTTTTGCATCTCCTCTGGAAAATCGTCAACAAGAACTTTATATTCGTCGGCATTATTCTGGAGATGGGAGATGAGTGACTCTGCAAGTTTGGGAGTTGAATGAGGTATTGGTGTATAGTCGAATTGTCCACTTATATATTCGGAGATCTGAAGAATTCCGGTCAGACTCGATGGGGATATGTCGTCGATCATCGTATGATGGTCGCGTATGGCATGCTGAATGCTGACAGGTACTTCCCAGGATCGGGTCATGAGATATCCTATTTCACAGTGGTCTGTGTCGAGATGCTGCCGTTCATTTTCGGGCAGAGACCCGTTTTTTAAGGATGCCTCGCAAGCTTTATGGAAATTTTTTTCTGCAACCTGCTCTTCGACAATAAGCCCAAAATCATGAAGAATACCAGAAAGATAGGAGTCGTCGCCATTGATTCCGAAAATCCTTTCGGCTACCATTTTGCTGCAGATACTGACAGCAACGCAATGGAGCCAGAGACGTTTCCTTGAAAAAACATCGGAACGCCTTGTATCCCGAAAGATATTTTTCATGGCATCCGTTATTGCCATGTTCTGTAGATTTTTCATGCCGATGAAGGCAACGGCCCGGCTGATGGAATCAACATGTTGCCGGAAACCGAACAAGGGACTGTTCACCATGCGAAGGAGCCGGACAACCAGGGTTGGATCCATTTTGATGATCTCTTCGAAATCCTTCATGGTGGCGTTGTCATCATTGACCAGTTTTGAGAGTCTGGTAACAACATATGGCAAGGTCTTTATGGAGGAATATTTTTTTATAAAATCGTCGGCTGTCGTCATGTGGATTGAGGAATAATGGAGCCTGTTGACTCATTCAAAGAAAGAGCTGAAAAATACCTCCAGGTTATGGCTACGTTATGTCGATCCGGCAGAGAGCGAAATTGTCGGGTCCCTTGTTCGATGGAGCCGGTATGTTCCGGCAAAGGCTGTGAAGCAGCATTCTCTTCTTAGTGTCAGCGGATCGTCTCCCAGAGTCTGCAGATGTTTGCAGGCTTGTCTTTTCACCATTGTTGGACCGATAAAGCGGGATCTTCAGATTTTGCCCAATACGAATAACGGCTTTCGGACCGAGGTTGTTTTCTTTGCAAAGTCTGTGCACGGAGACATTATGGGCGGCTGCAATTGAACTTGCCGTGTCACCTTTTTTGACGGTATAGAAATGGTGCCGTGATACGATTCTCTTGGGTTTTGTGGGCCGCAACTGCTGAGTAATGATAACTTTTGATTGCACCTGTTTAATGAGTCTGACGGGGGTTTTTCCTGTAGATGGTTTGGCCGCGGCTGTTGAGGCCAAATGTGTTCCGACCAGGTTTTTGGCGACCTTTCTGGCTGCCAGGAATTCAGAATAGAAATTTCTTGAGGCGAATTTAAAGTAGCCTTCATGGTAATGTTTAAAAATATCGATATAATCGCCATGGGATTTCGTGGCACGCATCATTCCTGAGAAACCGTAGTTGTAGGCAGTTATGGCAAGCGGCCATGACCCCAAGGCTTCGTAGTTCTTTTTCAAAACCTTGGCTGCCGCCCTAGTTGAAATGAAAGGGTCGCGTCGCTGGTCAACGTGGTGGTTTATGGTCATATACTGTTTTCCAGTCGATCGAGTAAACTGCCAGATTCCGGCGGCTCCGGATTTGCTGTAGGCTCGCGGGTTGAAGGAAGATTCAACATGCGGAAGATAGGCCAACTCACCCGGGACTCCATAAGACTCGAGTATGTGTTGTAATTTTTTAAAATAGGCCACAGACCGAATGACGCCCTCATAAAACCGCTCCTTCAAACCGTTTTGGGAACGAATATTTTCCGCTGCAATTCTCATGTCATGGGCGGCCCCAGGGCCCTTGAACATGGCCGCAACCTGGAACTCGTCTTTGGTGGCCGGATTTGAGCCACCGGCAAGCCGAAGGAGAATCCTTGCGTATTTTTCTTCAACTTGCTTAATGCGTTTTTCATTAATATCGCGTGCATGAGGAAGATCTTTATCCATGAGGGTGATCACAGTATAGATTTTTGTAACGTCATTTTTGTCATGGATAACCGCAGAATTGACTGAATAGAATGAATAGATTTTTTCCCAAAACTTGATATTGTTTCTGATGCTGGGATACTCGGGAAATTTTTTGTCTCCGGTGTCAGCATACAAGGCAATCGGCCCCGACATGAGGATAAAGAGTACGAGCAGAAAGCATGTCGTAAAGATTTTCGAGATCGTTCTACTGTAAAAAAGTTCTTTGGAATCAGTTTGAGGCTTTCTTGCCACCAAGCGGTGTGGATTTTGCTTGGGTATGGAGGTCTTTGGCAGGTTATAAGTGCAAAAAAAGAACATAGAGCAAAATTCCATCTGGAGCATAAAGGGAGTGACGGCAATAGCTTGTTGAGCAATTCGCAATTGTTTTTTGAGAAATTGCCATTTCGTCTAATGGTATTGTTATACAATAAATTTTATTATCGGAAACTCAACAGGTTGTCTTTAAAGATTTTCCTTTGCCTGATTTTTTTTACCGAAAACCGAACGGTTCAAGGCAACTTATAAGAATGAACTTATTCCATTTAATCACAAGGAGAAAGGGATGTACACTCCAATAATCGCCACCCTGGGTTTTATTTTATCCCCGGATGGCGGGAAAACACTGCTTGTTCACCGGAACCGACGTGCGAGCGATCAGCATTACGGTAAATATAACGGGCTTGGAGGGAAATTGAAACCAGGAGAAGATATTTTTCAATGTCTGAGGAGGGAGATATTTGAAGAGGCAGGAATAGAGTGCCGCGAAACTGTGTTGCGAGGGACAATCAATTGGCAGGGATTTGGCAAGAATAATGAAGACTGGTTTGGATTTATCTTCTTGATACAGAGCTTTAAAGGGGAACCGAAAACATCTAATGAGGAAGGGGATCTTGAATGGCGGGAACTTGGCGAACTCTCATCTCTTAACATGTGGGAAGGTGACAGGTATTTTCTCCCGATGGTATTTGATGATGATCCGAGGCTTTTTTTCGGTCACATGCCGTATAAAGACGGCCGACCCACCGGTTGGACCTATTCGAGAATGTAAGCAAAACAGTTGTTGGTTTCAAGAAAGCTAACTGGCCGCAGGTTCTGTAAAGAAGTTCGTTGACTTTTCCGTCTTCCGGGCTTTTAAACCGGTTTTGGTTGCGGAGAAAAAAGCGCATGGTATAGTTTGAAAGTAACTGATATCAATACTTCCGGCTCAGCCGGAAAACTACATAAGGAGTGACAGCATATGGCGCAAGAGAACGAATTGGAACGCCTTGAAGGTTTTGTTGCTAAAATTTTAACTGAATATAATGGGTTGAGGGAAGAAAAGAACAGGCTTCTGCAGGATCTGCAAGAAAAGGAACAGAGAATAGCTGACCTTGAAGAAGAACTTTCTGCAGTCAGGACAGAGCGAAGCGATGTCGGAAGCAGAGTCAAAGGATTGATTCAACAGATTGAAGCCTGGGAGTCCTCTCTGGGTGAGGAAAAGGAAGGCAATCAACAAACGGCAATGCAGGATTCCAGAATGCAACGGAATCTCTTTTCCGTTGCACCGCATGATAGCGCCACGGCCCCTGAGTTAAAACCGGATGTCTGATCAGGAACGATTGGTTCGGTTTACCCTCTTAGGACAAGAATATAGTTTTTATACAGGTGCGTCCGAAGAGGAGATGGAAAGAATCCTGGACCTCGTTAAAACCATGGTTGAGGATAAGGGATCCGGAATGCCCGGAACCCTGCCCACTGGAAAAATAGCTGTGATGGCGTGTTTGAATATCGCCTCAAAATTTATGAAACTCAGCCAGGATTTTGAAAAATACAAGACGGAGACGGACAAAAAGATAGTGAAGATGAATAAAAAACTGGAATCCGTCCTTCTGAGGGAAAAGTAGGAAGGCAGAAACTTTAAATGCCACAGAGTCATCTTAAATTTTGGGCTCCGGCAAACATATCCCGGCAGAGTGACAGTATATAAATTGTTTCTGTTTTTTCGAAAGTCTGCTATAGTTAAAACAAGGGATATCATGAACTGAAGATGATGCGGAAGAGAGCGCTTCTGCTTAATTAGATATGCGTATCCTTCGCGGATAATCCTTTTAGGCGAAATAAAGATACACGCTTAAAAGGATTGGTGGTAAAATATTTCCCTGCGCTGTTGGTGATCATCAGTGTTATTGAGCCAACTCTCATTAAAAGGGTGCCTTCGCTGCCCCCGGATGGGAATTCGCAAGCGAATTCCCTGATGCCGGCATGAGGTCGCCCACCTATTCTCATAGGTTTAATGTACCTGTTGACACGGCAGGGTGGGGAATTCCAGTTCACACAGTGATAAATAAAATCACTGTGTTTTATTATATTCGGTGCATCCTTAAGACATATTACTTCGGAGGACAGTCTTGCTGGGATGCCCGGCATTACATTAAAATTAGATTGATTACAGATGGGGTGCTGTCTGAACCAAGTGGTAAAGTAGGGAAGCAAAATCCGCTTTTAATACTATCTGTTTTGAGATCCGGATCAAATGAGTATCTTTGAAATTTATTTTTATTAAAAAATGAATTTCGTAAAGGTACGTAGACCCCTTTGTGGGGCATTAAAGGCATAAAGGTGGCGATTCGGATTTTAGCATGTGGCTATTTGAAAAATGAGATTTTTCGTTCACAAGCAAAGAGCGTGAAAAGGTCTTACTAAAAGCATAATCTGATATCGGAATCGGAGGCTTTGCCTGAAGGGTGCCGACCTCTGAGGATAAGATTTTCTTACGCAATGAAAAGATTGGACGAAAGGGCAATTTTTAAAAGTTGCCATGTGGAATTTGCAGGTATTAATGAATAAACTTCTCGCTCGTATTTTGAAGATAACATTAAAGACTGGCAAATTGATGAGATTGGTTTCGGGATAATGAATTGATAAAATTTATTATCCCGATCAAAAGCAAAAAAGAGAGATCCTGTTGTGCTATAAGGTGTTATGTTATTCCATACATGATCCAGGGCGTGGGCATCTGAGGATTGAACCCTCTGCCTCAGTTCTCGACGGGGTCTTTGAGGTCTCTAAACTCGTTTAAGTGGGACCTCACTAGAAGGTATTTATTGAGTTACTATTCTGGATGATCACAGCCGGCCTTTTCACGGGGGGTGATTGGATGGAAGCCTGATCCGGATACTCTGTAAATACCAGCTTTCCTGCCTCTTTGTTCTCAAGCTGCGGTTAAAAGCATCTGCCGCTCTCTCCCCATTCCTGTCACTCGATCGTTACTGATAGGATGTGAGTCGTATGGATCACCTTCATTTACTTATCCTTTTGGCACCGTTTTCTCTCTTGGTCGGTACCATTTTCGGTTTTTTCCTCAGAAAGCATTTCATTGAAAATCATCAGAAGAATATCGCCACCCAGGGAAAACTCATTATTGAAAATGCCATAATTGAAGCAGAGCAACTCAAAAAAGAGTCTCTACTTCAGTGCAAAGAAGAAGCCTATCGAATTAAACAGGAGGCCGAAAAAGAACTCAAAGAAGATCGAGATGAGATCAAAGATGAAGCTCGGCAACTGAATAAAAAGAGAGATCAACTGAAAAGAGAATGGGAGAATTACGACAGGAAGCGTAATGATCTCATTAAGTTGGAAAAGAATTTCGAGCTGCAGGAAACAGCCATTCAAGAGCGTCTCATGGAAGTTGATCAGTTGGTGAGTAAACAGCGCTTTGAAATGGCAAAGATTGCCGGCATAAGCCAGGAAGAAGCCAAAAAAATGCTGATGGATTCCCTTGAGAGCGAAGCGCGAATGGATGCGGCGAAACGGTTGGCCAAAATCGAGAATGAGATGAAAATGGAGGCTGACAGAAAAGGCAAGAATATCCTTGCTCTGGCCATATCGCGCTATGCCGGTGATTATGTTGCGGATAAAACTGTTTCCATGGTCCCGCTCCCCAATGATGAGATGAAGGGGAGGATAATCGGCCGTGAGGGAAGAAATATCAGAGCCATTGAAGCGGCAACGGGCATAGATATCATCATAGACGACACCCCGGAGGCAGTTATTCTTTCAGGTTTCAATCCGGTAAGAAGGGAGGTCGCACGGCTGGCCCTTCTTCAACTCATAGGCGATGGCAGAATTCATCCCGGACGCATAGAAGAAGTCGTTGATAAGGTCACAAAAGAATTGGAAATTACCATCAGAGAGGCCGGGGAACAGGCGACATTTGATGTCGGAGCTCATGGCGTTCATGTGGAATTGATCAACATCCTCGGCAGATTGAAATACAGGACCAGTTACGGGCAAAATGTCCTGCAGCATTCATTGGAGGTGGCCTTTCTTTGCGGGATCATGGCTGCCGAATTGGGAATAGACATCAAAATGGCTAAGCGGGCGGGACTCCTCCATGATATAGGCAAGGCCGTCGATCATGAGGTTGAAGGTTCCCATGCCATTATAGGACGGGATCTGGCCAAGAAATACGGTGAGCCTTCCGAGGTTGTGTATGCTATCGGATCCCACCATGAGGATCTCCCGCCACAAAGTGTTCTTGATATTCTCGTTCAATCTGCGGATGCGCTATCCGGTGCTCGGCCGGGTGCAAGAAAAGAGATGCTGCAGAGCTATGTGAAGAGACTGGAAGACCTGGAGAAAATAGCTTCCTCCTTTAAAGGTGTGGAAAAATCCTATGCTATTCAGGCCGGCCGCGATCTGCGTATCATTGTCGATTCCAAGAAGATTAAGGACAGCGAGGCCGTCCTTTTAAGTCAAGATATAGCAAAGGCCATTGAGAAACAACTGACATATCCCGGACAAATACGGGTTACCGTTATCCGTGAGACTCGTGCAATTGAGTATGCCAAATAGTTGAAACAGAGCAAGTCACTTATGATTTCAGTAGAAGAACAAATCGCATTGATAGAGAGAGGTGTGGCGGATTGTATCTCCCGCGAGGAATTGATCAAAAAGCTGCAAAAATCAGTGGAAACAGGCGTCCCGTTGAAGGTGAAAGTGGGGTTTGATCCCACGGCGCCCGATCTCCACCTCGGTCATACTGTTTTGTTGCAGAAGATGAAGCATTTTCAGGAGCTTGGCCACCAGATTTATTTTTTGATCGGCGATTTTACAGGAATGATCGGTGATCCGACCGGAAAATCCGAAACGAGAAAGGCCTTGACTCGTGAAGATGTCCAACGCAATGCCCAGACCTATAAAGAGCAGGTCTTCAAAATCCTTGATCCGCAAAAAACCAAAGTCGTATTCAACAGTGACTGGCTCGGCAAGCTGGATTCCTTTGACATGATAAAACTTGCCTCTCAGCTGACAGTTGCCAGGATGCTGGAGAGAGAGGATTTTAAACAACGCTTCGAAGGCAGCAAACCGATTTCCATTCATGAGTTTTTCTATCCTCTTCTTCAAGGCTATGATTCCGTGGCACTGCAGGCTGATGTCGAGTTGGGAGGCACCGATCAGCTTTTTAATCTCCTCATGGGACGGGATCTTCAGCGTTCAAAAGGGCAGGAACCGCAAATAGTACTGACAACACCGCTATTGGAAGGTCTTGACGGTGTCAACAAGATGAGCAAATCGCTGGGGAACTATATTGGTATCACAGAATCGGCCGATGATATCTATGGAAAGGTCCTGTCGATTTCCGACGATTTGATGTTCCGTTATTATGAGCTGTTAAGCGATCTGACAAGTACTGAAGTCAGTTCTCTGAAAGAGAAAATGACAAGCGGCGATATCCACCCAAAAGAGGTGAAAAAACAACTGGCAAGGGAGTTGACCGCCCGTTTTCATAGTGTTGAAGAAGCCGCAGCAGCCGAAGAAAATTTTGAGCAGGTCTTTCAGAAGAAAGGTCTGCCAGATGACATTCCCGTAGCACAGATAACAGCCTCCGACGCCGTCTGGCTGCCGCAGCTTCTGGTGGATATTTCCCTTGTGAAATCAACTTCCGATGGCCGCCGGATGATCAAACAGAACGCCGTAAGCCTAAACGGCGACAAGATAAGTGACGAGAACACGGTCGTCGATCCCGTCGGAGAGGTCCTTCTTAGAGTTGGTAAGAGACGGTTTTGTAAAGTGATTTTTTCGTAAGTACTCACGACTTCCCGTCTTCGGACGAGCGCACTCTTCCGCATGGATGGGCTATAGCGGCAAACCGCACTTGCCCAGGTAAGCGAAGTGAGAGCGGAGACTCCGAATCTAAGGCGCCTGTGAGTACTTATACGATGGGAGTAAGAGAAATTATCGCATTACAACCCTCGTAAGTAATTGCATTTTTACTTAAACCGGATTTTCTTCCGGGTAATCAATGTCCTTTCCGTTTCCTGGAACAATCATCGCAGATTCCCGAGAATTCGATGTGATGCCCAAGGATATGGTAGTCACATGCATCGGAGGCAACATCATTAATATGTTGTTGCAGCGGGATTTCGATGTCATCGACCTTTCCGCATTCAATACAACGTATATGGTAATGCGGATTTACCGTTGCATCAAAACGTTTTTGTGTCCCACCCACTTCCAGTTTAAGGATCAGACCGCTTTCGGCCATCAACTCAAGGTTCCTATAAACGGTTCCAAGCCCGATACGGGGCAGGCGCCGTCGAACCATATCATAGATTTCATTTGCGGTGGGGTGTGAGGTCACTTTTGCCAATTCTTCGAGTATGATCTGGCGTTGTGTGGTCAACCTCATGTTCGGTAACTGATCCATAGTCTGGTCCTCATGTAGAGACGAAAAAAGGATAATAACAATTATTATTCCTTAAAGATATCCGATTTTACAAAAAAAACAACGGGAAATTGCATTGATCCAAATAAAAAACAGTAATCGGTCGAATTTTTAAAGCATCGACCTGTTAAAGGCCATGAAACAGGTAACCCCGAAGGCTACTCATCGGTATTGAGAAAAGGATTGTAGTAACCGAAGCGAAGTCTTGGAAAGTTTTTTTTCAGGTCTTGCAACCAGTTCCGAATACCGAGGCACTTTTCGTTTTGCGGATGACCGAGGGTTGAGAGATACCATTCGGGATCCATGTTCAAGTTGCGTAATTGGATCATATCGGGTTTGCAGGTTGAAAGGAGATCGCAAAGGGCTTTGTGCTCATTTTCCGAATCGGTCAGACCAGGGAGGATGAAGTAGTTGAGCGAGACGAACTTTCCCTTCGATTTCATTATGTTAATAGACTGCAAAACATCGTCGAAACAGTAATTGACAGGCCGGTAATAGCGGTCGTAATAATGGGATTGGGCGGAATTGAGGCTTACTCGGAGACTGTCGAGTCCTGCTGAGGCAAGCCTGGCAACGGCATCGGGCAGGCTGGAGTTGGAGTTCAGGTTGATGGTACCGCACTCGGTCTGCCGGCGAATTCTTAAAATGGCTTTTTCCAGAGTCTTGGCCTGGAGCAGAGGCTCTCCTTCGCAGCCCTGGCCGAAGCTTACGATGGCCCTTTTGGCCTGGGTCAAATGAGGAACTGCTGTTTCTTCTATTTCAGAAGGAGTGGGCACAAAGCCTATCCGATCCTGGGTTGAGCGGCAGCAGCCGGAAGCCTGCAGGGATATGCATCCTACACATCGAGCATTACAGACGGGAGAAGTGGGCAAAGGAGCCTCCCAACGATCAAGGAAAAAATTACGTGCGGCAGGGCAGACATAACTCAAGCAGCATTTTCCCAGATGTTGAATGAGACGGTTTTTCTTGAAACGGGCAAGCTTCTTCCTGGTTTTTTGGGTTATGGTCCTCTGACTGAACTGCGCAGCGTCCTGCCTTTTGTCGGAATCGGAGCGGAAGGCAGCAACCCAGAATCGTCCATTGTACCAACCGACTGCGGTATAAGCAAAGAGAGGAAGCACCTCAGTATCTGTCTCCGCGGTTTGAAAGGCGCAGGAGAAGATAGCGGTATGGGCTGGAGCCATAAAGGCGGCAACAGCCTGGACTGTTTCGCCTTTTACAAACGGGTGTTCTCGGACCAGCAAGGGTTCATGGGTGGTCGGATCAAGGCCTACGGGCAATCTGCCGGGCAGAACAAAAAGTTCGCTCCCTTCGGGAAGAGGGATCAGATCCCTGAGATCGGGGGAGACGAACCTTGCATTGCTCATGCCGGCCATGGTCAGATCCGGAATGTCGGTTATATTTCCTTTTCCGTCGGCTATTACAAGAGAGGGGAGCGTCTCGGGATGCAAACTTACGGCCTAAGCACTTTCATAATGGAATCAACTGCACGGTAGATCTCCAGATCTTCACCGAAGATATCCTGAATATCCATGTGATTGATCAGATCTTCAACGATGAATTGCGTCAGGTAGAGGCTGATGATATTGGGATCTGGAACCAGAGTCCGGACCGGGGCCAGCTTCATCTGCAACTCGAATTCCTCTAATGACCCCATCCTTCTCAATTGATTTTCAAAGGTATCCTGGATATTGGTCACCGAAGTGGTCTCGATGATTTCTCTGTCAATGAGGCGTTGCACTAGTTTGATCGCCAAGGTTTCTGCGTTATCCCGGGCTTGGATAAACATCTTTTTCCTTTCCTGTTCCCGCTTGCGATCAATCGCACGGATGGTTTTGTCGGTGGCACGGTTTGGGCTTATATGTATTTTGGCCATGAAACTCTCCATTTAATCCCATTTGTCGGTGTGTTGCAATATGGGTTGTAGTCTTTTGTGTGATGACAATCATACCTGTCATACAGTTTGTCGGTATCTTATACTGAAATATCAAGAATCACTACTGTAAAGTTCAGCAAAAGACTGCATTTTCCTTTTAACCACTTCAGGGACCTGCAAGTTGTAGACATTCAGATATTCGGCTGCCATCCGATGCGTGTTGAAAATAGGGATATTCTTACAGAGATTAAAAATTCCCTTATCGAGGAAGGCAGAAAAATTCGTGTCGCTATAAAAATCTTCGAGCACGGATGGCAAGAGTTCATAAAAAGAAAGCGAATCCTCGCGATATAACAACTCTTCCCATGATTCGCTGAGACTTGCACTGTCCACCGGTTCTTCATGACCGAACTTCCAACCGGTTTCTCCATTGTGGAATCCTTCAACCCACCAGCCGTCCATGATGGAGATGTTCGGCACTCCGTTCATTGCCGCTTTCATCCCGCTTGTTCCGGACGCCTCGAGCGGTCGTTTGGGATTGTTGAGCCAGGCATGAACGCCGGACACCAGCAGTTTGGCCAGGGCCATATCGTAGTTGGGGATAAAGATAAGATTAGCTAACCCGTTGCTTTTCTTATACAGTTCTTCCTGGTAGCTGAGTATCTGCTTAATGACCGTCTTCCCCGGTTCATCTGATGGATGGGCTTTGCCAGCAAAGAAAAAATTGATCGGCCAGCTATTTGAGACAATAATCTCGGAGAGCTTGTCCAGGTCATGGAAGATGAGATCGGCCCGTTTGTAAGTGGAAAACCGTCTAGCAAAGCCAATGGTGAAAATTTTCGGATTGAGTTTTGTTGCATTGTCGATAAGAGAAGAAAAATAATTTGGTGGATCTATCCAGGTCTCAAGCATGCGGGTCCTGTGTTCTTGGAGCATGTTGTTGACATAATCAAACAGGATTGCCGTATCCTGTTGCCAGGCCGATAGAAGGGAAGAGCGAAATTCGCTGTTGTCCTTTAGCTGGCAGATATTTTTAAAAATTCCGGGATTGTTCCGCCATCCAGCAAGTTGGGGAAAACTGTCGAAGACATGGGCTCTGGCGTTGCTGATCCAGGTAAGGTGGTGCACCCCGTTGGTGATAGCGGTAATTTTATCCGCGCATTGGGGAAATTGTTTCCGGGTTACATCCCGATGGAGCCGGCTGACGCTGTTGGCTGCACGGTTCACCCGCATGGCAAAATTGGTAAAGTTGTATGTGTCCGGATTTTCATCGTCTTTTGCCAGAACGTCCAGGATTCTCTGACATGATTTATGGCTGATTCCGGCATAGAGCGACTTGTCGAAACGATCGTGGCCCGCTTTGACCGGCGTATGGATGGTGTAGACGATATGTTTTGCCACCGTCTCGGCTGCGGCAAGGATTTGTTTTTTGCTGGCCTGGGTGAGATCGGTGGATTTAAGGTTTTTGTAGAGCTCTTCGGCAATGAGCTGCATGGCCACCACAACCCCGTGCTGTTCATTCAAATGGAAGGTTGTAGCGGTTACACCAAGAGTATGAAGAAGTGGAATAACACAGGTTCCGAGCATTCGTCTTTGCAGAGCCTTGACCATTGAAGATTCGGCATTATAGAGTTGTGTAGCTGCATTCTTAATCAGGACAGGGTTTTCCGGCAGGTAATAGTCGAGCAAGAGTTCGGGGACAAAGAAATCAAGGGTTTCGCTGGTTTCAATTTTCATCCATACCTGAGCGACAGCAATAATTTCCTGATCGTATTCGTTCAAAAACGGAATTTCTATATGCAGAGGCTGCCCAGGATTCTGAGGATCGCGGAGAAGGTAGAGACCGGCAGTATCCTCGGGTCGCCAATCCACCCGTTGAGATATTTGCCCCAGCCGGGAATCTACAATCTGGGAAAAGTAGCCGTGTCGATAGAGCAGGCTGATTGCTAGGACCGGGATATGACAATCAGCAAAGCTTTTCAAGGTATCTCCGGCCAGGATGCCCAGACCACCGCTGTAATTTGGAATCTTTTCCGGTCCGTGAAAGATTTTTTCTAATAAAGGTTGAATCCGACTATCCGAGGATTCAGTTATTGCCAGCTCACGTAATTTCTCCTTCAAAGGGTTGTAAACATCGGGATCAGCGCCGATTTCCATTGATATGTAAATTACTGAACTTCCGTTTTTTTCAGTGAGATTCCCCCAGACGTTATTTAGAACGTCTGGGCCGATTCCGAAATAGTTTCCGAAGTCGTTGCCGGAAAGCAGATAGTTTAGAGTAGAATCGCTTGTTGTTTGGTTGTTTGGCATGATACTATGTTGCATGTTAGTAATTAGATATTCAGTTAAACTGCTTATGGTGCGACTGTAATCATTGTCGGCTAAGGTGCTATATAATATGTCAATTTCTTGTGAGATGTACACATCATTTTTTTAAAGTGCTGTTACAGCTCCAAAGATTTACTTGGGTATTTAATAATTCCCCTTTTTTTTTTTAGTTTTTTTGATTATATAGTGTCACCTGAGAGAAAGGAATAGGTTCTTACGGTGGAAGCGTATCGGGAAGATAATGTTTCCCGGCTTATTAATTGTACAGACTATTAGAAGAATAGGAGGTTTTTAAAATGGTTGTCAAAAAACATGTGTTTTTGGTGGCTTTGTTAGGGCTTTCACTTCTTGCATTTTCCGGTTGTGCCAGCAAGAGCGAGGACAATGGAATGAAGAGCAACAAGGCGGCAATGGGACCTGAGGAGCCACTGGTATCCAAACCCATTGGTGTTATGGAAGGCAGAACTTCTGCCGGAATGGTTCCCGTCTATTTTGATTTTGACAAATCAAACATTCGGAAGGATCAGGTTTCCCGTATTGAATCGGATGCTGCTTTCATGAAAAAGAATGCTAAATCTGCCATCCGTATCGAAGGGAACTGCGATCCTCGGGGAACCAATGAGTATAACATGGCCCTTGGGGAGCGTAGAGCTTTAAGTGCTAAGAAATATTTGGTTAATCTGGGTGTACCTGCTGCAAATCTTTCCACTATCAGCTATGGTGAAGAACGAATCCTCGTGCAGGGCAATGATGAAGCCGCCTACGCACAGAATAGAAGGGATGATTTCGTCATCGTCAAATAACCCCTTCTCCTATAACTGAACAGGTATCTTTGAAATGTCAAATAATCAGGAGAATATGATGGTTGGAAAGAAAATAGCTCTGTTGAGTATTATTTGTTTTTGCATTGGTTCTTTTCTTTATGGAGCGACGTATGCCCGCGCGGCTGAGATCAAAATCGGTGTCATTGATGGCCAGAAGGTTCTCTGGACGTGCAATGCTGGCGCCAAAATAAAGGCCAAGCTCGATGCAAAAATAAAAGGATTTCAGGAGAAATTCCAAACGGAGCAGCGAGACCTGGTTAATCTCAAGGATGAAATTCAGAAAAAAAGTTCGGTCTGGAGTTCGGATAAAAAAGACGAAAAGGTCTTGGAGTTCAACAAGAAACGACGTGATTTCCAAACAAAGCAAGACGATGCCCGTGCGGAAATAGCCCATTTGAAAGAAGCCGAGCTGAAACCGGTTGTCGAGCAGGTCCGTGAAGCACTGGATAAATACGGCAAGGCCCATGGGTATACCGCCATTTTAGATTTAACCAGCGGTGCCGTCCCGTATAACTCCGATTCAATTGATATTACTGACGATGTAATCAAAGCATTGAATCAGACTATGAAAAAATAGGGATATTGGTTGTTTCGGCAACGGATGTTTTTATGCTGCAAAGATAAAAACGATGCGGGGGGGGGTGTGGTTGCCTTCCGCATCGTTTTTCTATTTTGTACCTCAGAAATTCATTTCTTGTTTATTAGAATCAATTTCGTAAAGGTACTTATAGCCCCCTTTGTGGGGTGTTGGGAGATGAGATGCCCATAAAAAGCATGACGGGATTCGGCCGCGGTGAAGCCCAGGCAAAAAGTAGAATCTGGACAGCGGAACTTCGTTGCGTCAATAATCGTTTTCTGGATCTGAAGATCAAGATGCCGAAAGGTTGTGCCCCGCTTGAGGAGAGGATCAGGGCAATAATTTGTTCTACCTTACAGCGTGGCAGAGTTGATTTCGCGGTGAACGTTATTGGCGATTTTTCCGATCTTACTACGGTGAAGGTAAATATGGAAATGGCCGGTGCCTATAAAGAGGCATTGGTGAAGATGGCCAAAAAACTGGGGCTTGAAGAATGTATAACTCCCGCTCTACTCGCATCTTTCCCCGATGTTCTCGTAAAAGAAGAAGAAGGTGAGGATATCGAGGATG
>JBJKRL010000151.1:0-42637 GCA_046704745.1 Desulfocapsaceae bacterium
CGTTGGGCAAAGCTTGCATCGCATTGATAAGGATGTTATGGAGCACCTGGGAAATCTGCCCTGCGTCCGCCTCGATGTGCCAAAGATCGTCAGGCAGTGCGATTTCATAGATTACGTTGGAACCATGGATTATGAAAGCAGCGCTTTCCTGAATCAAGGGACCGGGATCTATTTGTTTCTTGATCGGCTCTCCTCCACGAGCGAAGGTAAGAAGCTGCCGAGTTAATTCACTCGCCCTAACCGCAGCTTTTTCACAACTCATGAGACACTCATTGATTTTGTTTGAAGGGTCGAGTCGCAAACGGGCAAGCGATACGTTTCCCAGAATTCCCGTAAGGATGTTGTTGAAATCGTGGGCAATACCACCTGCCAGGACACCGAGGGATTCCAGTTTCTGGGCCTTAACCATTTCATCCTGCATTTTTTTTCTTTCGCTGATATCACGAGCGATTGAAAGGACCGAGGCAATCCCCTTGTGAATGAATTGAACAGATTCCATCTCAACCGGAACCGTCGATCCGTCAAGACGGACCAATACCATCTCAATCCGTGGGCTATATTATATCCTCCGGACTGCGCGTTCTTGATACGGTTGCCAACCATATCCTTCTGTTCCGGATGCACGAAATCCAATGCTTTTCTTTGGTAAAGATCCTCCGGTTTTTGCGCTCCCAGAAGCCTCGCTGCAGAGGCATTCAGAAAGACAAACTCTCCCTTAGTATGGATGAATACCGAATCGGGAGAGAGCTCTATAAGCCGCCGGTAGCGTTCCTCGCTCTCAGCTAGAGATTTTTCCAGAACCTTATGCTCGGTAATGTCTCTCACGCTGGCTATGATTCCGTTAATCACAGGTTCATCCAGGAAGCTCTGAGCGATCGCCTCTGTAAAGACCCATCCTTTTTTTTGTGGATATGTCGACACTGGACGGTAACCGTTTTTTCAGGATGCGTGACTGCTTCATTCCATGCGGTGCTGATGTTCTTTATATCGTCGGGGTGAATGAGGGTGTCGAGTGTTCTCCCCTCCAATTCTGCGATGGGGAATCCCGTAATTCTCTCCGCTGCAGGGCTGACATATCTTTGGCTTCCATCAGCGTTGATGATGACCAGGCTATCTGATGAATTCTTGACGAGAAGTCGTAGCCTTTCCTCGCTTTCCCGTAGAACATTTGTCGATTGTCTAATCGTGTTGCTTTGTCGGACAATTAGAAAAAACAAAAGAATAGAGGTGATAGTGATGAACAAAATACCTTTAAAGATGGAGACTTCTGTTTTTATGTTACTAAATATAGAGTGAGATTTTCAAATAATCTAAGATGTAGGTACCGATAAAATATTCAGTTCAAAGAGGTTTCCATGATAATCAATACCTGGGATTGCCTGAAAACATATCCCTTCCGTCATCAAATTATTAGGTTAAGTTGGAAGATATTGCCTGTCACTTTTTCCATTAACAATTATAAGTTGTCAGGCCGTCAGATTCAGAATATGGTTAACTCGATGAGCTTTTAGATGACTTGGTCTTGGCAGGGCGAATATCTCATGATTAAATGGAAGGAACATTTATAAATCAATTCCTTATGGAAAACGGTGACCAAATAATTGGGCTCTTACCTCCCGAATAAAAATAGACGGATGCCGCAAGTGTACCAACGTAATCGTTTTTTAGCCACAGTCAGAGCTTACCCGCGCATTTCATTCACGCTATTCATTTTTTTTCTTCTTGCCGGTGGAATATGGGCTTTTTATGAAGGCAGTTGCAGGACACTTGAGGGGATGAATGCCAACCTTGATCGTCGTGGAGAAGATCATAAGCATTTTATCGATTTATTAATTGAAAAGCCTCTTTTGGTTCCCGAAGTACTGGCAACTTCAGAGAGCATGCATAGGCTGTTATTGCAACCGAATGCCGCAATAGTCGACACCGGAAATAAAATTCTTGAAGAGACAGCTCACAAAACGCAAATCGATGTTATCTACGTAATGGATACCACCGGCAATACCATAGCATCAAGCAATTGGCAGGCTGGTGATTCGTTCGTCGGCCACAACTATAG
Source organism: Desulfocapsaceae bacterium (assembly GCA_046704745.1). Classification (GTDB taxonomy): domain Bacteria; phylum Desulfobacterota; class Desulfobulbia; order Desulfobulbales; family Desulfocapsaceae; genus CAWGGS01. Next base: position 2,057 of record JBJKRL010000151.1, read on the forward strand.
ATTCCGTCCTTATTTTAGGCAGGCAATGACGGATAATATCGGGCATTATATTGCCAAAGGGGTGACAAGTCAGAAGGTTGGCCAATACCTGAGTTGCCCGGTAAAAATCAACGGTAAAGTCATAGGCGCGGTAGTGGTGAAGGTCAATTTCGAGAGATTGCAAAGGCGAGCTGAAAAACTATGGCTTCGAGACCAGGATATAATGTTCATTGCCGACGAGAGAGGTGTGATTTTCATATCGCCATTCCGTGAATTGAGGTTCAAGACAATTTTACCAATGTCTGGAGACGTGCGCAGGTCGATAGAGAAAAGTCGTCAATATGGAGCAAAGATCACACCTATCATTATGTCGGCACGGAAGTCAGACGTCGATGGTTTGTATTTCGTAAAATTCAAAGATATCCGGGATAGCTCTTTCGTGCAGAAGGCATATGATTTCCCTGACATCGGACTGCATCTCTTCCTCGAAGTTCCAGCCGCACGTTATTGGCAGAGCGTAGCAACCTTCACCGTCATTTATTTTTTACTGGCAGTCGTTGTTTTGCTCATTTCTGTCGGAATATTCCTGCGCTGGACCTATCGGGAGAAACTTCTGGACGCAGCAATTCGTGACCCGCTAACTGGTATGCACACTCGACTTTATATGCGCGATTGGTGCGACGCTGCCCTCCGAGATCATGAGCGCAATCCAAATAACAGTATTGGTTTGATAGTATTCGATCTCGATCGCTTTAAGGCAATCAACGATGCTCATGGACATCTCTTTGGTGATAAGGTCCTCAAACAGGTGGGTCAGACAATTCGCAGTTCGATTCGCCCGGATGATTTGGCTGTCCGCTTCGGAGGGGAAGAACTGGCCGTGTTTATTCACGGTGGTACAGAGACCGAGACATTTACAATCGCTGAGAGAATTAAACGTAAGGTCTCAGAATGTGAATTCCAAAGTAAGTCCGAACGAATTGCTGTTACACTGAGCGGTGGAGTGGCATGTCATGTGGTTGGTGAAACCCTTGACGCTCTTTTTGCTCGTGCTGACAAAAAGCTTTATGAAGCGAAGTCACTTGGACGCAACCGAGTGTGCGCTTAACTATTGCAGCATTCAAGCCAGGAGACAAATGGATAGATAAGCCATACCCAGAACAAAGAATTGAATTGCCGCTTTTACAAAAGGGCTCATTGAGAGTTGCTGGTAGCTTAAATCTTAAATAACGACGTGCAGAAACTTAATAGCGCGATTGAGCATGATGATATCTTCTTCAAGTTGAAAATCTAAGCCCTTCATGAAACAAAGTACGCTTTAGTCGGATGAACCACAATTCAGACTTGTATGGTTTATTGTTCCGCTTCACAGCGTGCTCCTTTCATTGAAAAACCACGCCTCGGCCAAGGCGCCCTCCTTAATCCTTGCGCACCCCTCAGATATCTCAACCAGAGCATTTGCCGTGGCCATAGCTTCAAGTCTTCCCATGCTGCGCAAAGGAACGGCGAAAAGACGGCCGTTGTCATATTTGGCACTGCTGTACACCAATTGAGTCCAATCTTCCTGCCCGGTAAGTTCTTCTGCGCTAAAGACTTTCCTTTTTTGGGGCAGGAAATTCTTAAAGCCCATCAATCGACGAATTCCTGGCATGGCCAGCAGGAGCAGTGCCACATGGTTGGATGGTGGCCCACCCGGCAGGTTAAACACAACCGTATTACCAATTCGGCCCATACAGGCGCCTTTGCCCGGTCCTATGCGGACACGATGGAAGATTTTCTCCATACCGATCTGCTCCATGGCTCGCATGGTCAGGTCTTTATCTCCATCCAGCACACCGCCACAGGTTATCAGAACGTCAACCTGCCGGACAAGACTTCTAAACTTTTTTTGCAGTTGATCAAGATTGTCACGCAAAAGCACAGTAGATGCTTTCACTCCCAAAGCCTGCAGTTCAGCTGCCGCCAGCACCATATTACTGGCGGCTATCTTCCCTGGAGTGACGGGTTCACCGGGCCATACCAATTCACTCCCGGTTGCCACAACGGCAACTTTCGGTAACGGATAGCAGAGCACTTTATTCAACCCGGCTGCGGCCATCAGACCAAGATGAGCCGGACCAAGTAAATTTCCCCTGGTCTGGACCACTTGGCCCTGGATTATATCACTCCCTCTTCGCAGGATATTTCTTCCGGCCCGGGCATCGGCGGTTATTGTCACAAAATTACCATCCACCTGCGCAAATTCAGAAGCCAGCACGGATGTTGCCCCCTGTGGTATAGGAGCACCGGTCATGATTCGAACTGCTGTTCCCGATATGACTCTAAATTTATCTGTATTTTCACCAGCAGTCACGGCTCCGACAACCGTGAGCGTCACGGGATTACTTGGCGACGCATCGGCAATGTCTGTTGAAATAATTGCAAAACCGTCCTTTAGCGAGGAATCAACAGTTGGGCAGTTCACTACGGCACCAACATCCTCAGCACAGACCAAGCCAAGGGCTTGGTCAAGAAGCACCACAACTGGTTGCAGTGAATGGAGCATGCTGATATGCCGGTGTGCCTGATTTAGAGAAATCATGATATTATTTTTATGTTCTTATTTATTGTGATGCAACGACTTTTATTGTGATCGTATTGCCTTTGCCTACAAAGGCTTTTTTTTCTATCCCTTGCACTTTAGGAAAAATGTAACCGGCGTTGTAGATGCCATCCCCTTGCGGAAAAACTACCGTATCGTGGGTCATTATGAGTGCACGGAATCTAAAGAGACCAGAACCACCACTTTACACTTCATCCCCCCTGCCCACGGTGCAATTCTTCCATCCCGGAAATCTTCCTTTTGTCTCTCCTCGCGATAAAAAGGAACACCATGTACTATCGATCTACGTTCCGAAATTTACCATCACCGATTTATCCGATAGGGGTTTTTCCCGATTTTCACACCTGGGTAATGACCATCAAGATGCAACAGGGCCGAAAAAACACTACAGGTGAGTAGCCTTTAGCAACACTTGTCAAACCCGCCTGTCCGTCGCACTTCTACTCTTTAATCTTTCAAAGACTGCGTCTACAGTGTAGCGAAAAGCTACACCCTGCCCAGTGGTCTTGCGTGGCCCGTTTTACACTTTTTTACCAAAAAAAGATATAATATCATGATATAAAAGAATAATTCATTAATTTTCTCATTTTTTCTCCTGCGGCACCGGGATTGCAACACTATGGGTAACTACCCATCAGGTAAAAAGGAGGACAAAATGCTATTCAATACATTGAAAAACATCGTGAACGCCAAGGAACAGAAAAACATCGTCAATGGGTTCCAGGTCATTGAAAACGAATGCATCTGGTCGAAGACCGGCATGTTTCAGACCAGGCTGTGCGACAATGTGTACGACTGCCGGACCTGCCCGTTTGACAGGGCCATGCAGAAGGCCTTCAAGGCTGACCCCCAAAGAAAGAGCGCTGGTTGGGCACAGAATGTGAAAGGCATCTTTGAATGGACCAACATTCCCTGTCGTCATGCGCTGACCGGGCGGGTTACCGCAGCCAAGGTCTGTGTCAATAATTATGAATGTAATCATTGCGCCTTTGACCAGATGCTCGATGATGAGGACATGGATTTCCGTGACGAAAAACAGGCCTTTTTGAAAGCATCCGGCTACCTTCTGGCAGACGAGTATTACTATCACAAGGGGCATACATGGGCCCGGTTCGAACACGGCGGTCGGGTAAGGATCGGATTTGACGACTTTATGGTCAAGCTCTTCGGCTCTCCATCAAATATTTCCCTCCCCCACCTGGGCGCTAAACTGAAAAAAGACCAAGCCGGACTTGCTTTTTCCCGCTCAGATAAAGAAGCTGCAGTTCGCTCTCCCGTTACAGGGACTGTGCTGGCAATCAACAACAGAGTCCAGGAGCATCCGGAAATCGTTCATGAGGATCCTTACAATGAGGGCTGGCTCTGCATCATTGAGCCCAGAATGCCCAAGCTGAATCGCAGGGGGCTTTTTTACGGAAAAGACAGCCTTGAATGGATAGATCGGGAGAGCCAGAAACTCCTGCGCCTGATCGGACCTGAATACCAGAACCTGGCTGCTGCCGGAGGGGAGCCAGTGGATGATATATATGCAAGCTTTCCCGAGATCGGATGGGACGTCCTTGCACAAACATTTCTAGGAAGTGCAAAGAAATGAGGGAATCTCACCGCGGCAGCCGTCTTGCACAGTCCCGGCACAGGTAAAAGGGAATCTTGTTCAGATCCTCAATGACCCCTGAAAAGTGCATAATACATTTGGTTTCATTGCAATGGAACAGGTTGAACAGGTGACCCAGTTCGTGAAGCGCGAGCTTGGCCGCCCTCTCAAAAACCAGGGAGGTCGATGGTGTTGATCCGTCGGCGTTCCTGTTCAACCTGAAGAGTGATATCAAAGCCAGGCTGCCGCCTTGAACTGCCTGGCCGTACACATAGTTGAAAATCGGAATAAACATATCCCGGGATATGACACCCACAATTTTAGAATATCCGTCAAAATCCAACGCATCAAGCTTATTGATAAGGAGGCCTGCATTATATTTCAGCCGCGCCTCATCAAAGGTAGACTCGGGAATAGACCGCATGGGCAGGACATCAGCCGGCAACTTATAATACGCCGTGATATTTGCTGCGATCACCTCGACGGCAAGTGACGGCACCTCCCCCAACGGAACCACTCCGATCTGTTCTTTCATGTCCTTTTTTTCAAGTTGTTCCGTTTGATAAACTTATGGAGGCTCACGCGGTTGATGCCAAGAATTTCTGCCGATCGGGTAATCTGCCAGTCTTGTTCATTGAGTACCTTGAGAATATGAGATTCCTGTACCGCTTTTAATGTCCGGGGCGCGGAAAGGGCTGCATGCCCCGGTCTAAGAAACGAAAAATCCTCGACGGCAAGTGTCCGGGATTTGCTAAGAACTACAGCCCGCTCTACGACATTTTTCAGTTCCCTGACGTTTCCCGGCCAATCATAAGAGGTTAATAGAGAAATGGCATCCGATTGTATCCTGTCCACATGCTTCGTGGTTTCATGGCTGTACTTTGCCATGAAATGATCGACAAGAAGGGGAATATCACCCTTTCGTTCCCGCAGGGAAGGCAGATGAACCCTGATTACATTGATACGATAAAAGAAGTCTTCCCTGAATTCTCCCTCCTGGATACCTTTTTCAAGGTCTTTCCGAGTAGCCGAAATCAGACGGAAATCTACCTCGACAGGGGTTTTGCTGCCGACGCTGAACATTGTCTTATCATCCAGGACCCGAAGCAGATCCACCTGCATTTTAGCACCGATATCGCCGATTTCATCCAGAAAGAGGGTGCCGCCGGAAACCACTTCCAGAAAGCCCTTTCTGGATTGTTCCGCCCCGGTGAAGGCCCCTTTTCTATGCCCGAACAATTCACTTTCCATGAGTGCTTCCGGAAGAGCACCGCAGTTGATGGCAACAAAGGGGAGCTGTGCCCTAGGGCTTTTAGCATGGATGGCCTTTGCCACCAATTCCTTGCCGGTACCGGTTTCCCCGGTGATCAGCACCGAGGCATCGCTCTTGGCCACCTCCAGGATTAAGGTGTATAATTTTTCCATGGGTGGGGACTTGCCGATGATATTTTCAAACCGGGTGATCTGCTCCAGGCATCCCTTGACATACTGATAGTCCGAGGTGATTTTCTGCTGGCTTAAAATTTTCTCCATCACCAGGGAGAGCTGTTCCGGCTTAAACGGTTTCAGCAGGTAGTCGCTGGCGCCGGCACGCATGGCTCTGGCTGCGCTTTCAATGGAACCGTGAGCGGTGATGATGACGACGAGGGTGTCCGGGTATTCTTTTTTTACCCTTTCAAGCAGTTCAAGGCCATCCATCCCCGGCATTTTAATATCCACAAACAAGAGTTGAAAAGGCTTTTGCGCTATCTTTTCCAACGCCTCCAAACCGGAGGCTGCCGTATCTATTTCATGACCGTATTTTCTAAACCAGTACATAAGAGATTCCCGGACAATCAGCTCGTCGTCCACAATCATGAGTCTCAATTTAGGTTCCATGCTCTCCCTCCTTAAGGATTATCGTAAGGGATCACGGGAAAGGTCAGTGTGAATGCAGTGCCTTCCCCCTCCCGGCTGTCGACCTTTATCGTCCCCCTGTGATTCTTGACCACCCCGTAGACGATGAACAGTCCCAGTCCCGTGCCTTTGCCCACTTCTTTTGTGGTGAAAAAAGGATCGAACAGGTTATCCTTTACTTTTTCCGGGATGCCATACCCGATGTCCCGGATTCTGACCCAGGCCCTCTCCGCCTTCCCATCCATCCGGGATGTCACCGTCAACTCCCCCCCATCAGGCATGGATTCGATGGCGTTGAAAATCAGGTTCAAAAAGCATTGCTGCAGCTGGTTGACATCCCCTTCAAGCATGATCGGGGCCGGATACAGCTCTGTCGTAAGTCTGATATCTGTGAGTTCCATCTTATGGCGGGTCAGGGAAAGCGCCGCATTCAGAACCTCGTTTACATCGACATGGGTATGTTCAACTCCCTGTTCCCGGGAAAAGGAAAGGAGTCCGGAAACGATACTTCCCAACCGCTCCAGTTCCACGGACATGAGCTGCAGGTGGTCTTTGAATTTTTCCAGGTTCTCCTCTGCCAGGGGACCGGCGGATAACACATCCAACATATACCCGCAGAAGGTCAAAAGCCCCTGGATAGGGTTGTTGATTTCATGGGCGGCGCTTGCCGCAAGTTTGCCCAGGGAGATCATCCGGTCTTCCTGAATCATCTTCTGGATATTGGATTCGAACTCTTTGGCCTTCTTGTTCCACCGGTCCGAAAATTCAGTGGTAACATCGCGCCAGAACTCGATCACCTGTATGACATCCCCGGCATCATTCTTGATCGGATGGGTGCTCAGGTCGCAGTACATCTGTTGACCGTCCGGTCCCGGATGGTCATGGATGACATGGACATCCTTGCCGGTCCTCAGGGTTTCAAGCATGGGGCACTTCACACCGGGAAAGGCACTCGAACAGGGGGTGTTTAGTCCGTGGGAAATTTCATAGCAATGGGCGCCGATGACCTTCTTCTTAGCCTTTTTCACCGTATTGAGATAGGCGTGATTGGCATAGACAATGGTGAAATCCGTATTGATAATGACAGTAGACGTCGTGCTCTGCCGGATCAATAAGTTGGAAAACTTCTTCTCGACATTGAGCTTCTGTTCGGTTGACTCCAGCCGCTGGTTCATCATTTCCACGAAGTTGCGCACTATCTTGTTGTCTTTGAACTCAAAGACACCGACGCCCTTAGGTCTTAAACGGATGATTTCATGGAGCACATGCTGCTTGCCGGTCAGTTCTAGGACACTATCAAGCTGGTCGATATTCAGCAGATCGTGGAGATTGTCGGTGGTATATATCCCCATCTGCTTGGCAAGCAGCATCCCCTTTGCATCGGGATTTTTATCGAACACCCCCAATGTTTTGATGTCAAAAACAGGAGAGGGATTATCATGGATCAGGTCGAGGAAAAAACGGCAGTCCCTGCCGCCGCCCACAATGGCAATATTAATGGAAAACCTCTTATTCACACCGTCCTTTGGTATTTCGTTTTTTGTTCTCATCTAACACTCCTTTCGGTTTGCCTTAAGGTTACGCGGCAAATTTTATCCGATAGATTGGTGACCATAAGGATGTGGCGACAGAACAGTCGTAGCGTCTTTAGACCGTATTTCTCATCAATTCAGGATGCGTCAGGTTCGAAGTTTTTGGTAATGAACTATAGTAAGCTATGTTCATTGCCAAAATACTGAAGAAGATGGCGCATCCTGAACTGACCTTTGGTGAACACTGTGTAAATTTGACAACATAACAATTTGTTCGAAAAGACTTGTCCGGTTTGAAGTGAAGACAAATTGACATAGTGTTCATGAGAAATCCGGGTTAGACCGGGTTGTGCCCAACAGATCATAAGGGGAAGGCGAATGATAACTTGGCAAATCGAATGGCTACTGGTCGTGGCCTTTTATTAGCCTAAGGTACCGTTAAAAATAATTTATCATTAAAGAGGAACTTAGTAAAGGTGTTCGCGAAGTTTACGGCTTACTGCAGTCAGAAGAATCTGTCACCCGACACGCTTGGCTGTTTAAAAATCAATGGGTTGAATTTTCGGCAGATTAAATTGAGATAGAAGATTTGGACGATGATGAACACGAAAAGAATTTTGGCATCGCTGCTTAGAGAGATCAAAGAATCCGTTTGCACTCTTGATAACTTTTTGCAACAGAGCCTTGGAAAACAAATTATTGGAGATAATGAGGACTATTATGATCATTTGACCATTATTGTTATTGACATCGCGTTGGCGGAGAAATATATTATGGTCAAACGATCATAATGTGCAAGCTAAGAAGCCTCTATGCCGAGACCTAAACTCTACAGAACTATTCAATCCCCTCCGGTAATTGACGGATTCAACCCAAGCGGAACCGAACAGGCGGGCGAAGTTGTTATTTCCTTTGAGGAATTTGAAGCAGTTAGACTCATTGATTTTGAAGGATTGGATCAAAGCCAGGCCGCAGAACAAATGGGGATATCGCGGCAGACTTTCGGGCGCGTCTTAAGGTCGGCACGATTCATCATCGCTAAGGCTTTGGTTGTTGGGTTTCAGCTAAAGGTGACAGGGGGATGTTATCAGGTCCGAGGACACGGACATGCCCATGGGCAACACAACGGATCAGGCAGGCAAAGGCGCCGTCATGGCAGTATAAACAGCATGGAACAGCAAAGAGAATCCACTGGAGGTGGGAATATGGCTGAAAATAACAAACCATTTCAGGAACAGGACACTACGAGCAATTCTAATGCAAAACCTGGGGCCAGTCCAAACCAAGGTCAGGGCCAGGGTAAAGGTCAAGGACGGGGGCAGGGCAGAGGGGCAGGAATGGGCCGTGGTAAAGGTGTTGGCCAGGGCAGGGGGCGAGGGCAAGGTGGTGGGAAGGGGGACGGCAGTTGCCGGCGATCCTAATAGGAACGATGAATAGAATTAACGGGTCAGGGTGGAGACCAGAGGCTTCTGGTTCCTCGCAGACCTTTTATAAATAAATAAAGAGAGGTTATATTATGCCGGGTTTTAATCAAAGAGGACCTATGAATGAAGGACCCATGACCGGACGGAGGTTGGGGCGATGTGTTGCTCAGACGCAGGATGTCGGCGGGGCTTCGGATGCGACATGGAATGCACCCGGTTACGGCCGCGGTCGTGGTATGACAATAGGTAGGGGGAGATGCCGGCGAACTTGGTGGGGTGTGGACGCGGCCGGGGATGCCCAGGTTTCCCGTCCACTGCAACCTGCCCGAGAGGAGGCCCTGGCGCTGAGGATTCGTCAGCTCGAAAGCGAACTCGAAGCTATTAAAAATCAATTGAAATAGTTGATCAAAAAGTCTCCGTCATAGGCTGTAAGAATGTCGCCCTCTTGAAATTTAGTTAAAGAGATTAAAATTCTTTTGCTCTTGACAGCACGAAGAGTTTTTAGCTAACGCCATTGTATATGGTGAGCGTATGCGCATAATGCAACCATGTCGCACCACCTAAGATAAAGGAGGCATTCATGGCAGAAGAGGCAAATGTCGGATGTGCAAGGCCGACCGGAGGACCAGTCGGGGAAGACCCATCGGAAGTAAATGAATCGCCCAAAGCAATGAAGGAGGAACGAACTATGGTCATGGTAGGTCAAAAGGCCCCGGATTTTGTTGCGCCAGGGTATCAAAAAGGCAAGTTTATAAATATCAAGCTTTCAGATTCCTTAGGTAAATGGGTTCTTCTCTGCTTTTATCCAGGTGATTTTACCTTTGTGTGAGCAACCGAGATTTCAGCGGTCGCTGAAAAATACCCTGAGTTTCAAAAATTGGGCGTAGAGGTGCTTTCCATGTCCATCGATTCCATGTTCGTTCATAAGATGTGGGATGATGATGAACTGGCCAAAATGGTACACGGAGGGGTTCCCTTTCCCATGCTATCCGACGCAGGCGGGAAGGTCGGCAAAATTTTTGGGGTCTTTGATGAAGCCGCAGGCGTGGAAGCGCGTGGTCGGTTTATCATCGATCCTGATGGAGTCATTCAGGGGTTTGAGGTCCTCACTCCTCCTGTCGGCAGAAATGTCAATGAGACTCTCCGGCAGATCCAGTCCTTCCAATTGGTAAGAAAAACGAAGGGCGCCGAGGCAACACCTTCCGGGTGGCGTCCCGGCAAGAAAACATTAAAACCGGGTATTGATCTCGTGGGTAAGGTATGGCAGGAATGGAAAACGAGTATGGCCTTTGACTGAGTTCAGTCCATTTTAAGCTTGCAGTGATCGGGTGAAATTCTCAGCCGGTGCATCCCCTTTTTCATTTTTCTGAGAGTACAGGAAGTTCTCGTTATCTTAATGTTTATGGATTGATTCGAGACATAAACCTTCATTCATAATGAGGTATTCTGATGAAAACTCCCAAACATTTTTAACAGCCGATTTTACCGTAACTGCTGCTGATAAAAAGTATACGTTTCAGCGCTGTCTCTCCTGCTATCAGACGGACAGAGAACGGGAAGAAAAGGCTGTTGGGGTGGACGTGGCAAATGCACGACTACAAGTACTTTACCAGGAATTGGTCAGGAATTCAGTTAACCATACTGAAGTGTTCTTTTGATATAATCTGCTTTCTCGAAACCCTGCCGACCGGCCATCACCACTGCGCTGAATTGTCCGCAGGCGCTTTTTATCTGGCCCTGGCTGACTATAGCGAGAGGGAAAACCAAAAGTGAAGTTGCTTCTTCCTCAGTGACGCCCTGTTTGTCAATTAATTTTTTCTTTTCATAATCAGGGGAAGACATGGAAAACCTTGAGCATTTGAAAAAAAAGAATTGTGGATGATCATCAATGAAAAACGAATCGTAGAGAAAAAGGGGATACTATGGAGAAGATCTTGATTATTGGCTGTAAAAAAGCAATGTGCGCGGATGGCGGGACGCCCATAAAATTATAACTTTCTAACGACATTCAGGCAATTAATGGAACTAATATGATAAATGATTGATTTAAAAGATAAAATACACAGGTAAACCGGTGATTTTCACGTTGAGCCTGTAGAAAAAGTCAATGATGCCTTTGAGAAGGGCATTTTTATTGAGTTGTTTGCGGAAGGGACCAGTGAAATTCGACAAAATACCACTCAACTGCTTGTTAATTCGTGTTAATACATTGATTTTACATCAATATCCCCAAATGAAAGCTGAGCTTGCGATAATTATGCTTAATTGATAATGTACTGTTATTATTGCATATTAAATCTTGCTCTTTGTTGTTTTTTTACTAGAACAAGTCATTGAGTCAAAAAATTGAGGGACTTTTCCAACAGACTCGTTGTGAATAGAAGGAATGAAGGGTTAGAAAAATGGTTAAAGAATGAAGTAAACCTACGAAATAGAATTTTATACGCATCACCTAAGGGCTGAAGTTTCCTAAAAAAGTCTCATGCCGCCATCCGCATGAGTGCGGCCACAAGAGCATTTACCATGGGTTTGCGTGGAACCGGGCAAAGTATTGAAAAATTATCGTCCAATGCCGCTTCAGCCACTAATCTCCGAACATCGGAAAAGGCATAATGGTTGCGGCCCTTGACCACATGCTGTCGATTGGGAGTTTTCTCCAATCGACAGGCATAAATCCAGGTAAGCGTCGTTGCCATCATGCAAAAATCCAAGTGGTTTTTTACCGCCACTGGATGTCTGTTCTGGGCTTCGGCACTGCCGATATCCCTTTTCAGCTCTTTGAAACCACAGACCATTATTGCCAAACCAGGAATCTGCTACCACCAAGATTTTCGATTTCCGGAACTGGGCCGCAACATCGCTGAGCATGTCAACAGCCAGATTGTGCTTCTTTTGGAAAGCAACCGGCCTGCCGTTGTATGTCGGCTTGTTGCACTTGATGTCTCTTTCAAGAAAATAGTAGTGCTTACTCATCGGTAGACAGGCCCACCGGCCCTTGATTACTTTGAGAAGGCCAATGGCCACAATATTTTGCGCCCAAGGGTATGGCGACTGATTCTGTTTGGCCGCATGGTCAAACAGCTTAGCACAGCCAAAGATCTTCTGTCCCACCTTGGGGTTGATGTAATCATCCAGTGCTACAATCAACCTCTTGTTGGTTTCCGGTTCAGGGATCATCTTCCACAACCTTGACCACAGCCTGTCCCAGGGAATCTTGGGAGATGCCATAAACCTGTAATAGCGTTTCCAGCTGATATCGGTAAAACCAAACAGGGTTGCCAGTGCCCGCAGAAGGTTGGATGTTCTCGATGAGGTGAAGGGAAGAATAATCGCCAGCAGGGTGTGGAGAAACCATGCCCCCCGTTCTTCACCTTTTCTTGACTGTGCAAATTCTTCTTTAAGTTCACTGAGCAAAGAGTGTAGTATGAGCATGCGAGGTTACTCTGGTTGTTTGTTGTCGTCAAACTACAATATACCATGATTGGGCCTCGCATTCACTATTAACTTACTGTATTTGTTAAATTTTAGCAATCTCAGGTGAAAAATTTCTCAGATTTTATATAGCAATATCAGCAATTTACTCGGCACGAGTTTTCACAAGGTATCATACTGATATTGCAATGTAAAGTCCATCGCTTTGTCGCCTGGCCTGCTGCCTTTTCCGGCAGGCATTTTTAAAAAGCGGGAAACTTCACTACAGTTATTATTCCGCAATATACTGAGCGAACACAGAATCTAAAATAACAAAATATTCCCATATTTCCTGGCTCTTACCATTCTACCATAAGAGGTGTTTTCCGACAAGATAACATCAATTCAGGGATACAGTAGTCGTCGTAAAAGGGTGTATTGGACTAACTGACTTAGCTTAGGAATGGAAATCTCGTTTATTTTAATCAATATAAGTAACATCATTAAACTCCTCTTAAGTGTTTTTCTTCAACCCACTAACGAATGAAAATATAGGACATTAATTTCAGGTTGTATCAGTCTGGCCACTTCCCCCTTTCTTCTCGAGATAGAATTATGTGAAGGTGAGTGCGGTTTAACCGCCAATTAAATTCAAGGTGTCGCCACTGGTCAGAGATTCAGATTATCGTGAGAAAGGCCGATACAACCAGAAATTTATCAAAATCTTAATGGTCTCCTAACGCCAGAACCGTATGCTAGTCTTCATTTAGAAAATCGTATACGGAGATTAATTGTCTGGAAATAAAGAAAATATTAACACAATGTTTTCGGGCAAGAGGTAAAAAGCAAATAATCCACCATCAAGGAAAATTACGGAGGACCATCATGAGATCAGTTTTACGTATGAGTGCAGTATTCATACTGCTCCTGTTTGCATCATCTGCGTTTGCCGCGCAAGTCGTCACCATCTACAGTGCTGACGGGCTTCATGACGGCAAACCGAACTGGTACGCCGGGGTGTTTAGTCAATTCACCAAAAAGACGGGTATCCGAGTGCAGTACATTGAAGCAGGCTCCGGTGTTGTGGTTAACCGTGTCATGGCGGAACGTAACAGCCCGCAAGCCGATGTCCTCGTCACCTTGCCTCCCTTTATGCAAAAAGCCGCAGCTGAGGGAGTTCTAGAGCCGTATACACCAAAAGAATCCAGCCATATTCCAGCCGATTTGAAGGCTGAAAACGGGACCTGGTATGCGATGGTTAACAATTACCTATGCATGATTTACAACAAGGCCGTTTTATCTGGTGCCCCAAAGACTTATGATGATCTGCTGGCACCCCGTTTTAAGCAGCGCCTGCAATATTCAACTCCTGGCCAGGCTGGTGACGGGACCGCAGTCATGCTCCAGGCTTTTCATGTCTTCGGTAACAGAGATGCGGGGTTTAACTATCTGAAAAAGTTGCAGAGCAACAATGTCGGCCCCTCTTCTTCTACAGGGCGATTGGCCGCACTGGTCAACAAAGGCGAGATCTGGGTCGCCAATGGCGACGTGCAGATGAACTACGCTCAGATGCGCTCTTATCCCAACATAGACATATTTTTTCTCAAAGGGCCCGACGGCAAACGTTACACCCTGGCGTTGCCCTACGACGTGGCGATGGTCAAAAATGCGCCTCACCCTGAAGCAGCACGCAAACTGATCGATTTCTTGCTGGGTAAATGGGCTCAGGAGCAAGTCTCCCCGTTAGCACTTGGCTTCCCTGTGCGCGACGATGTTCACCCCCACGATGCCGGCTTCAAGAAACTGCAGAGTTTCATGGAGGGGGTTACCATCTGGACGCCGGATTGGAACGATACGCTCAAAAACCTGAATGCAGATGTCGAGCGTTGGCAGCAGGTTACCGGAAACTGAATATGACCACGCATGTCATGGAGCGGCCGGTTGAATCGGCCGCTCCCAACAGCACGGCAGCGGAGCAGGCTGTCGATTGTTCCCAGCTGCAGGAAGCTGGTCATCCCCGCATACGATTCGAGTCGGTCGCCGTCCGATATGGTAAACGCTACGCCTTGACCGATCTCAATCTGACCCTCAATGCCGGAGAGGCATTGGCGCTTCTGGGGCCTTCCGGTTCGGGCAAGACGACGATTCTGCGGGCTTTGGCGGGATTTACCCCCATAGACAGAGGACGGATCACCATCGACGGAACGGATATATCGACCTTGTCTCCGCAGCAACGCGGTTTCGGGATTGTGGTGCAGAACTACGCACTTTTCCCGCACATGAATGTTGCAGAAAACGTGGCGTTTGGTCTTTGGGCGCGTCACGCCAGGCGGTCCGAGGTCCGGTCGACTGTCGCCGAACACCTTGACTTAGTCGGAATGGGTGAATACGCAAAAAGCCGCCCACATGAACTGTCAGGTGGACAGCAGCAGCGCGTGGCACTGGCCCGTGCCCTTGCCATCCGTCCCGACGTTCTGCTGATGGATGAACCCCTTTCCGCTCTTGATGCGCCTCTTCGTCGGGTGATGTTGGCTGAGCTCCTTCGCCTTCATCACAAGTTGCCCGATCTCACCATGCTTTTTGTCACCCATGACCAGGCGGAGGCGCTGGCACTGGCCGATCGCGTCGGCCTGCTGCGCGACGGCAGACTTCTTGCCCTGGATACGCCCAAACGGTTGTACGATCGGCCGCCAAACCGGTTTGCGGCTGAATTTCTTGGACAGACGAATCTCCTCAAGGTACACGTTACTAGGTGGGCCGGTCGAAAAGGTCCCATCGGGGTACGCCTCGGCAGCCAGACGCTCAAAGTTCATGCACCGACCCTTCCCATCGATGATCAGAACGCCTGCTGGTTATGTCTTCGGCCGCATCAGCTGACGCTCAGGCCGGAAGAGTACACCGCAGAGCAGACCAACCGGCTCCAAGGCTTGGTGGTTTCCAGTGAGTGGAAGGGATCTCATTATCGGATTCAGATGGAAGTGGAAGGGCAATTCGTCTTCCTGGAAACAAGTGCCAGGGATATCCCACCTCAGAAAGGCTCTCAGACGGTGTTGTATTTCTCCATGACCGCTCCCTGCCTGTTGCCGCAGGAGGATCAATATTGCAACTGATACCATTAGGCCGCCGCTATGCCGGCCAATTCCGCAAACTGACATGGGCATTTCCGCCTATAATCATGCTGGGGGCGATCTTTTTCTTTCCCATGTTCGAAATGCTTCGCCGTTCCTTTGACGGAGGAGGAGGGGCGTACATGCGAGTTTTACGATCGTCGATTTTCCTCTCTTCTTTAAACCACACCCTGCAAATTGGTATCTTTTCAACCCTGGGCTGCCTTGTTTTGGGAAGTATTCTTGCCGTGTTGCTTGCCTTTGCCCCTTTCCGGGGAGCCGGGGCAATCAGCCGTTTCATAGACGTTTTCCTGGCCTACCCATCTTTTCTCGTGGCCCTTTCCCTGACCTTTATCTATGGTTCCGCCGGGCTCGTCAATGGTTCGTTGATGAACCTCTTCCACCTCCAGGAGCCTCCGTTAAATTTTTTGTATACAACCTGGGGCGTCGTTCTGGCAGAGATGACATTTTATACTCCCTTTGTCATGCGGCCGCTGTTGGCCGCCTTCAGCATGATCGACCCATCGCAAATCGAAGTCGCCTTCTGTCTCGGCGCAAGTCCGCGTCAAGTTCTGAAAGCGATCATTCTCCCCGCCGCGCTCCCTGCTCTTTTAGCCGGCAGCAGCCTGTGCCTGATGCTAACCCTGAACGAGTTCGGCATCATTTTTTATCTTGGGGCCAAAGGGGTCATAACTTTGCCAATGCTCGTCTACAGCAAGGCCATTCTAGAATTCAATTACGCGCAGGCCAGCGTTATAGCCATTATCAGCATCGTTCTTTCGCTCGGCCTATATAGTTTATATCTTGCGTCCTCCCGGCGCCTGAGTCGCAGCCATGCTGTTTTATTCTAAAGGGGCAAGAAGGCTGGCGTGGAGCCTTTTCGCTCTTTTGAGCGCCATCTTTTTTGGACTTCCACTCCTGATGCTGGTTTTTGCCGCTTTCGCCCGTCAATGGAATGGTGTGTTTGTGAGTCAGTGGGGAATCGATCACATGCTGGACGCTCTGCAGGGAGTAAACGGTCGGGGACTGCTTATAAGCCTTATCACGGCCATGGTCGCCACCCTGGGCTCGATCGTGCTGGGAACCTGGGGCGCCTTGGCGGCAAGACACTTGGGGGGGCCGCTCAGGCGGATCATGGACGGCATCTACATCATTCCCATCACCCTTCCGACAGTGACGGTGGGGCTGGCATTGCTGGTCACCTTCAGCCGGCCGCCCTTGATTCTCAACGGGACCCCAGTGTTGGTCATGATGGCACATATCATTTTGATTACGGCCTATACGTACAGCTGCATCCGGGCGGGGATCGCCCGGATGCCTGATGACTTTGAACAGGTCGCTGCAAGTCTGGGGGGCAGCCGGTTATACATTTTCCGACGTGTTACCCTGCCGCTGCTACGTCCTTATATTGCCGCAGCCGCCAGCCTCAGCTTTGCATTTTCCATGGGAGAGCTGGGAGCGACCATTATGGTCTATCCCCCCGGTTGGGTTACGGCGCCGGTGAATATCTATTCACTCACAAACCGAGGCTCCATCTTTTCCGGCGCCGCTGTAAGCGTACTGCTCCTAGGCGCAACCGTAGTCGCCCTGGTTTTTCTCAACCGGTTAGGTAGTCAGGGATCGGGGACCAGGGCAGAAAAATAAAAGGATAGCAAAATGGAAATCATAAACGCGCAGTCCCATTATACCGGCCCGCTTAAAGGCGCCATCCTGGACTGGGCAGGCACGGCAGTTGACTATGGATGCTTTGGTCCAGTGGCGGTTTTCATCGAAGTATTTAAAAAATTTCGCGTGGGCGCCACGGTGGACGAGGCCCGCCGGTTTATGGGCCTGATGAAAAAGGATCATATCCGCTGCATGCTGGAGTTGTCGAGTATACGCGAGCGCTGGGAAGAAGTGTACCAAAAGGCCCCACAGGAAAGCGATGTGGATGCTTTGTACCGGGAAACCGAGCCCATGATGGTGTCTGCCATTCATGGCAATGGGGCGTTGATCGATGGACTGTTGGAGACCGTAGCCCAAATGCGGGCCTTGGGGATGAAAATAGGCTCCACCACCGGCTACACCAGGCCTATGATGGCAGTGCTGGCTCCGCTAGCGAAACAGCAGGGCTATGAACCTGAGGCCATGAGATGCTCAACTGACGTTTCCCGGGGCCGGCCGTATCCCTGGATGTGCTACCTGAACGCCATGGATTTGGATATCTATCCCATGTCGGCGCTTGTAAAAATCGGCGATACCATAAGCGACATACAGGAGGGCTTAAACGCCGGTATGTGGACCATCGGCCTGACCCAATCGGGCAATGAGCTGGGATTAACCCGGGAAGAGACTGAAGCCCTGCCAAAGGCTGCCTTAGATGAGAAACTGACGGATATCGAAAACCGTTTCCGGGATGCCGGCGCCCACTATACAGCCAAGGGCATCTGGGAGTGTCTGCCACTCATCGAAGATATCAACCGTCGGCTGGAACAGGGCGAACAGCCACTTTCATGAGCATATGAACTCCATGGACCCAAACACACTATCATCATCTGGGAAAAGGCCGACTGACCTGTCGGAAGGAGATGCCAACCTCTCTGCGGCACGGCAAGAATGGAATGAAAGGTTGGATGAAAAAACCCGCCATTGGCTCAAACGAGACGCCGCCGTGTTTCTGCACCAATCACTCTCCACGCCCTGTCTTAATGTATTAGACAGCTGCCAAGGAAGTGGCGTTACCGATCTTTCCGGAAAAATGTTTCTGGATTTCCACGGCAACAGCCTTCATCAGGCTGGATATGCAAATCCTGCCGTCCTGGAGGCGGTCCGGCAGCAGCTTGACTCACTGGCGTTTTGTCCCCGCCGCTTTACCAATCGACCGGCCATCCAATTAGCCGAAAAGCTCGTCGAGATCGCACAAGGCAACCTGAATCGTGTGCTGTTCGCGCCCGGCGGAACCAGCGCAGTGGGCATGGCCCTGAAACTGGCTCGGATCGCCACCGGCCGATTTAAAACCATCTCCATGTGGGACGCCTTTCATGGTGCGTCCTTGGATGCCATTTCCGTGGGCGGTGAAGCCCTTTTTCGCAAAGGCATCGGCCCGCTTTTGCCTGGTACGGAGCATGTACCACCGGCCGATCACCGTCACTGCCTTTGGGATTCATCAGGCTGTTGTGAGACTTGCGGGCTGAAATGTGCCGCCTATATCGACTATGTCATGGAAAAGGAGGGTGATGTCGCTGCGGTGATCGCGGAGCCGATCCGTTGCACGCAGGTCAATCCACCACCAAAAGGATACTGGCAAGCCGTGCGCAGGGTCTGCGATAAACATCAGGCTCTGCTGATTTTTGATGAAACAGCCGTTTGCCTTGGCCGGACCGGCCGGATGTTCGCCTGTGAGTATGAAGATGTCGTTCCGGATATCCTCATCCTGGGCAAAGGCCTGGGTGGCGGTGTATTCCCCCTGGCGGCAATCGTGGCAAAGGAGGAGTTGAACGTCGGCCAACAATTGGCTCTGGGGCATTACACCCACGAAAAAAATCCAGCTGCCTGTGCCGCCGGTCTTGCCGCCATTAATTTTATCGAAGCGCATGGGCTGGTCATGCGCTCACAAGAGCTGGGGCAGACGGTGTTAGAGCGTTTGCAGAAAAATTTGGGACATCATTCCCTGGTGGATGACATTCGAGGCCGGGGGCTGCTTTTGGGCATCGAATTGGTAAAGGACGGCCAACCCGCGGGTCATGAGGCGGAAAAAATTATGTATGCATGTCTGGCAAGCGGTCTCAGCTTTAAGGTCTCCGGCGGCAATGTTTTGACCCTGACTCCAGCCTTAACCATTTCCGATGCGGAGATGGCCCGGGCTCTGGATATCCTTGAGGCGGCGATTATCTCTCAACTCTGATCGATATTTCGAATAAACACTGTGCTGCATAGCATGTAACATAACAATGTATAAAGAAAACAACAAAAAGGAGATTATATATGGAAACCGATCGATTCCCTGACAATCCTTATCTCCTGCTCACTCCGGGTCCGCTCACAACTTCCAGGACTGTCAAATCGGTGATGATGAGAGACTGGTGCACCTGGGACGAAGACTACAACCGGATCGTTCAGCACATTCGAGGGAGATTGACGAAACTTGCCACTGATCAAGACGGCTACACATCTGTTTTAATGCAGGGCAGCGGCACCTTCAGTGTGGAGGCAACCATTATCACCGCCGTACCCAGAACAGGCAGGCTGCTGGTCCTGGCCAATGGTGCTTACGGCAGGCGCATTGCCCAGATCGCCGAGCGCGCCGGCATCCCATTTTTGGTGCATGACAGCGGTGAAACGAATCCACCGGATCTGGAGCGTCTCGAACGCACTCTGATCTCCGAGGCGGATATTACCCACGTGGCGGTGGTGCACTGC
The DNA here is from genome assembly GCA_046704745.1 of Desulfocapsaceae bacterium. Taxonomy (GTDB): domain Bacteria; phylum Desulfobacterota; class Desulfobulbia; order Desulfobulbales; family Desulfocapsaceae; genus CAWGGS01. Next base: position 22,000 of record JBJKRL010000151.1, read on the forward strand.
GAGACGACAACGGGTATGCTTAATCCAATCCAGGACATCGGCGATATCGTTTGTGCCCATGAAAAACGGTATATTGTAGACGCCATGAGCAGCTTCGGCGGCATCCCCATTGACATGCATGAAATTGGAGCGGATTTTCTCATCAGCAGCGCCAATAAGTGCATCCAGGGCGTTCCCGGATTCGGGTTCGTCATTGCCGACCGGGCAATTCTTGCCCAAACCAAAGGCAAGGCCGGCTCATTCAGCCTTGATCTTTACGATCAATGGGAAACCATGGAAAACCATAGCGGCAAATGGCGGTTTACCTCACCGACCCATGTGGTCAAGGCTTTTGCCCAAGCCCTGGAAGAACTCGCCGAAGAAGGTGGCATCACGGCCCGCTATGAACGCTATTTAGGAAATCATGAACTCCTGGTTCAGGGCATGACGGACTTGGGATTCATCCCCCTCCTGGCTGACAAGTGGCGGTCTCCCATCATAACGTCGTTTCTCAGCCCGACGCATCATGAGTATGACTTCAAGGAATTTTACCGCCGTTTGAAAAAACAAGGCTTCGTAATTTATCCCGGCAAGGTTACGGATAGGGATACGTTTCGCATCGGCAATATCGGCAATGTGTTTCCGGTAGATATGGAAGCACTACTTCAGGCAGTCAAAAAATCCATGTACTGGAATTCTGGCAATCTCATTTTTTAATTCGGAAAGCAAAAAAAGACTCTTTGATGGTTAGACCTCGGGTAGGCGCCTGCCGTTCTTGGGGTCAAAGAGGTGGAGTGTTTGGGGTGCGAGAGTGAAGCGATCGACACAGCCCGCGCCATTACAGGCCTCGACAGGCAGGCGCAGGGTACAGTCCTGACTGCCCAGGCTGCCGTGCAACAGGATCTCCGCGCCCAGGGGCTCCTGCAGATTGATGGTTAAACGTAAGGGGCCGTCCGCATCGGGAACGAATGCCTCTGGCCGGATGCCGAGAATGATTTCACGGCCGGCGTGCCCTTCCAATCTCGCTGGTAGCGGCAGTGCCGTTTCCACACCGGGTAATTCCACCATTTCACCGCTAGTGTCGAGTCTGGCACTGAACAGGTTCATTGGCGGTGAACCGAGGAAGCCGGCAACGAAAATGGTGGCCGGCCGCGCATAGACCTCCATGCTGGGGCCGATCTGTTCGATTCGCCCTTCATTCATGATCACTACCCGCTGGGCCAGGGTCATGGCCTCGACCTGGTCGTGGGTTACATAGATCGTTGTGGTGCCGAGGCGCTGATGCAAGAGCTTAATCTCGACCCGCAGCGAGGCGCGCAGCTTGGCGTCGAGATTCGAAAGTGGTTCGTCAAAGAGAAAAATACGGGGTTCGCGCACGATGGCGCGCCCCATGGCAACCCGCTGCCGTTGACCTCCGGAGAGCGCTTTGGGCTTACGATAAAGGTACTCGCCAATTCCAAGCAGATCGGCAGCCCACTGCACGCGTTGGGCGATATCTTCCTTGGATATACCTCGCAGGCGCAGGCCGTAGGCAAGGTTATTGTAAACATTCATATGGGGATAAAGGGCATAGTTTTGAAACACCATGGCAATGTCGCGGGCGCGCGGTTCCAGGTCATTGACGCGCCGCTCGCCGATGAAAATGTCTCCATCGCTTGGCTGCTCGAGCCCGGCGATCATCCGCAGCAGGGTACTCTTTCCGCAGCCGGAGGGTCCCACCAGCACGACGAATTCCCCGTCGGCAACCTCGAGTTCGGACAGGGTGAGAACGGTGAGGTCACCGTAGCGCTTGCTCAGGTCCCGGAGGGTCAGCGTGGCCATTTATTTCTCCATTTCTGTAAAACCCTTGATAAACCACCGTTGCATGAGCACCACCACGAGCACGGGCGGCGCCAAAGCGAGCAGGGCGGTTGCCATGATCAGGTTCCATTGGGGAACTGAAAAGCTGTCCGAGGCGGCAATCATACCCTGGATACCCATGACGATGGTCGTATAACGTTCGTTGGTGGTAGTCAACAGCGGCCACAGGTACTGGTTCCAGCCATAGACAAACTCCAGTACGAAAAGGGCCGCAATATTGGTGCGCGAGAGCGGCAGCGCCGTGTGGAAAAAAAAGCGCACGGGGCCAGCGCCGTCAATGCGTGATGCGTCGACCAGTTCATGCGGCAGGGTCAGAAAAAACTGGCGGAGCAAAAAGGTGGCAGTGGCAGAGGCGATGAGCGGCACTATCAGCCCATTGTAGCTGTTGAGTAGGTGAAGTCCGGCGACCACCTGGTAGGTGGGGAAAAACCGCACCTCCACCGGCAGCATCAAGGTGAGAAAGATCATCCAGAAGGCGGTCATGCGCAGGGGAAAACGAAAGTAGACCACCGCATAGGCCGAGAGGATAGAGATCGTCAGTTTACCAAGACAGATCCCGAGAGCCATGACCAGGCTGTTGGTCAGCATGCGCCAAACCGGCGGCGCTCCGGGAAGGCCGGCAAAAAGTACGCTCGTAAGGTTGCTAAGCAATCTGCTGCCGGGCAACAAGGGAAACTGCCCGAGCAATTCACGTGCACCATGGCTGGCCGCAACCAGGGCGATATAAAGCGGTATGGCGACGAGTACTGCCGCGAATATGAGAAATGCCGCACGGATGAAGTTGCTTGATGCTTTCACTGGTAATGCACCCGCCGGTCGAGGTAACGGAACTGGAATACGGTAAGAAGCCCGATGAGCAGCATCAGGAGGATGGATTGTGCCGCTGCCGAACCAAGATTCAGATTCTGGAATCCGTCCTCGTAGAGTTTGTACACCAGCGTCTCAGTGGCATTGGCCGGGCCTCCCTGGGTAACGATGTGGATGACCCCGAAGGTATCGAAGAAGACATATAAGGTATTCATCACCAAGAGAAAAAAGGTAGTCGGTGCCAGCAAAGGAAAGGTGATGTCCCAGAAGCGCCGGAACGAAGAGGCGCCGTCGATGGCGGCTGCTTCCTGCAGCGAGCCGGGAACGCTCTGCAGCCCGGCTGTGAAAAAGAGAAAATTGTAAGCGATCTGCTGCCAGGCCGTCAGAGCGATGATTAACAGCATGGCCTGATTGCCGTACAGGGTATAATTCCACGTCACACCCAGGGAGGTGAGCAGGCGGGTGGCCGGACCCACCTGGGGGGCGAAGATGAACATCCACAATGCCCCGGCGATGGCCGGGGCGACCGCGTACGGCCAGATGAACAGAGTGCGGAAAAAGGTGCGTCCCCGAAACAAGCCCTCGGTGAGAACGGCGAAAAGAAGGCCAAATCCCATTGAGAGCAGCGTGGTGGCCACCGCATAGACGGCGGTCGCTCTAAAGGCGTGCCGATAACTGGCATCGCTAAGCAGCGCCGCAAAGTTGCTTGAACCGGAAAAATGCCGGCTTAAGCCAAAGGGATCAGCCTGGTAGAAGGCTCCGGAAAGGGAGTCAAACGCCGGCCAGACGAAGAAAACGATGGTAATGGCCAACTGCGGCGCTAAAAACAGGTAGGGGAGAAAGCGCTGGGGAAAAAACGCCTTGGAAGAAGTGCTCAAGCAATGCCTCTGGAATATGCTGCTGATATTATGAAAATAACGTAAACGTTCACAGCGCCCCATATTGGCACGAGGAGGATGGGGGCATAGACGGGCTTGGAGGGGGGCGCTTACCTGCCCGCCTGCCAGCTTGCACCAGCCTGGGGTGCTGGTGAACGGTTACAAAATAATGGGCTAGCGGTGTAGTATGGGATCGGCCATGGGTTAACAGGGCATCCGCCACCCATGACCTGTTGCTTCATGTCATTTCCCCATACTGGCAGCAAACTGTTCCAGGAGCTTGTCACCCTGCTGCTTGGCCTGGTCAAGCGCCGTTTTGGCACTCTTGGTGCCGGCGAAAACGGCCTCCATCTCATTGCGCTCGATCTGCCGAAGCTGCGGCATATAGCCCAGACGGATCCCCATGGTCCATGCCTTGGGAGGTTTGTTGGACAATTCCTGGATAGCGACCAATGCACCTGGCTGTTTTTTATAAAAACCTTCGCTATCAAGCTGTTTGTAGCCGCTGTGGGTCACGGGCACGTACCCGGTCTGGCTGGCCCAGTATGCCTGCGCCTTGCCCGACATCATGAAATGCAAGAAGGCCGCGATGCCTGCATAATGGCTTTTGGGCGCACCTTTCATTACCCACAGTGAGGCACCGCCGACCACGGTGTTCTGCGGTGCACCGTGCAGCCCGCTTTCATAGGGCATGGTGGCGATGCCGAAGGGAAACTTGGCGCCGGCTTCGATTGCGGCATATGAGGCAGAGCTGCCCATGTACATGGCGCAATGACCGCTTATGAACTGCGGACGGCTCTTCGATTCCGGTCCGCCGTATACGAATACACCTGATTTGGCCCACTCGCCCAGCTGCGCCAGGTGATGCACGTACGGCTTGTTGTTTATAAGGAGTTTCACGCCCTTGATGCCCTTGTAACCATTGTTGTGGGTCGAATAGTGCAGGCCGTTCCACAGTGAAAACTGCTCCATCTGTACCCAGGCCGGCCAACCGGTGGTAAAGGCGTTGGCCGCCCCGCTGGCGAGCAGCTTTTTGCCGACCTCGTCCATTTCTGCCCAAGTCTTAGGCGGGTTGACGCCAGCTTTCTCAAAGAGGGTCTTGTTATAGAAAATAACTGGTGTGGAGCTGTTGAACGGCATGGAAACCAGGCGGCCTTTGGCATCAGAGTAGTAGCTTGCGGCAGCAGGAACGAAATCTTTGGTGGAGAATTTGAGCTTCTGCTGCGCCATCAGGGTATGAACAGGCACGTATGCCCCCTTGGCGGCCATCATCGTGGCGGTGCCGACATCATAGATTTGGACGATGTCGGGCGGATTTTTGGCACGAAAGGCGGCGATGGCCGAAAGCATTGTTTCCTTGTAAGCACCCTTGAATACAGGGGTGACCTGGTAACGATCCTGCGAGCTATTGAATTCGTCGGTGAGGTATTTGACGGTTTCACCGAGTTTGCCGCTCATGGCGTTCCAGAAAGAAATCTGCACGCGCTCGGAAGCGACGGCAGGACGTGCGACAAAGGACATTGACATGGCGATCAAACCGCCGGCCAGGCACCCAGCACTGACAATTTTCTTTAACCTGATCATAGATTCCATTCCTCTTTCATAAGATTCTTACCATGCCGGTTTGTGTGGCTTGAGGCGGAGCGGGTGCTGTTGTGCATCACGGCAAACCTGGCGGCGGCATAATAACGACATGGCATTAACATCCCACAAGGGTTTCTCCACGAAATTCATTCTCAAAAAACAAGATACGAATTTTTAAAGTACTAAGGGATCAGTCACTTCAGATGAAACATAAGACTACTGAATTATTAAAAGAATGTATGGATAAGATTAAAATCAGGTTTCGAGTACGGTCAACGAGAGATGGGGGTTTATGACGAGTGATCTGCTTCACATTTTTTCCGGATGAGTGAGGTGATCGTCCGGAAGTCTGCCTTGCCGCTGCCCATTTTGGGGATTTCGTCGAGTACCACGAATTTCCTGGGAATCTCGATATGTGACAGCCTTTGTTCGAGTTGCTCGTATAGTTGGTCCCGGTCGATCTCGCCGGAAACCGCGACGATGATAGCCGCGCCCTTGGTGTGATTCGGTACGTCCACCACACAGCATTCAATGCCCGGCGGCAGTATCTCCTCAAGGACTCCTTCCACCTTCACCAGCGAGACCATCTCGCCCCCCACCTTGACGAACCGTTTCAAGCGTCCACGGTGCCAGAGGTAACCGTCGGTGTCGAACACCCCCATATCGCCGGTATCGTACCAACCGTCGATGATTGCTTCCGCCGTTTGTGCCGGATCGAGATAGCCTTTCATCACCAGCCTGCCGCGGACCATAATTTTGCCTTCCCTGCCCGGTGGAAGGGGTTCGCCTGTCAGGAGATCGGCGATCCGTGCCTCGGCGCCGGGCAGAGGTCGGCCGATGCTGCCAAGTCTGTTGGCTTGTGGAGTGTTGACCGAGATAACCGGACTGGTTTCGGTGGTTCCGTAGCCTTCCAGCAATTCGATGCTGTGCTTCTCTTTGAAACCTTGGCGCAGCCAGTCAGGGGTCTTATCCGCACCGGACATTGCCAGGCGCAGGGTGGAGAAATCGCCGGTGTGTGATTCTCGCAGATAACCGGCAAGGAAGGTCGGGGTCGCTGCCAACAGGGTAGCTCCCTCCTCTCGTACGATGGCTGGTATTGTCTTATAATCCAGAGGGTTGGCATATGTGATTGCCGTCATTCCAGTAGTCATCGGCAACCACATGTCGACGGTGTGGCCAAAGACATGGAATAGGGGCAGGATCGACATCACCCGTTCGTTGCTGGTCAAATTAAATATTGCCAGGATATCTGTCAGGTTGGAGGAGATATTGTCATGGCTGAGTTGCACGGACTTTGGGTTTTTTTCGCTGCCGCTGGTGAACAGCACCACGGCGGTATCGTTTGCTTTGGAGGCCGGTAATCTGTCAATGATCGCCTGAGCGGAAAGCCTGCTTCTCACCGCAGCCATGAGTTTGTCGAATATGGTGAGGTTCTTCATGATATCTTCAAGGCAAACCATACCCGGCATCAGGGGACAGCCAATCTTGTCGAGCAGAGCCCTGGAGGTTAGGATTGTGGTGAAGCCGCATTGATCAGCGGCATACCGGCAATTAGCCGCCGGGCCGGTGGAATAGTTGATCATAGCAGGGATCTTGTGGGCCATGAGGGTGGCGATGATCGCGAGGATCCCGCCAGCCGAAGTGGGCAGCATGATTCCCAGGTATCGGTTTTCGAAGAGTCGAAATCTGCCCGTCAGCATCAGACTGCAGGTCAGAGCGCGGCTGTAGCTTACTCGATTGTTGGTGGATCGGTCGATAATGGCAGGTTTGTCAGGGAACTGTCTCGCTGAGCGGACGAACTGGTGATGCAGAATATCCATATAGCAGCCCTCATATACCTTTTCAATGTAAAAACCAGTCACCGGAACTTAGAGAACATGAACCGATCCACGGCACTTCCATTACAGACGATCAGACTTCCGACCACAGGGTCGGCTTCATTCAGGCTCCACATATAATTGTAATCATTCACTCAGAATAATGGGGAACCATTTTGATTTACTGTCAAATCCTATGTACTGAATGACATCTGCATGAAATCGAAAAAAACATTTTTTCCCCAACAGATCGAATGATTAAACTAAAGGGAAGGAATTTCATCCTAAGGATCGTCTTATGGTAAAATTCTATATAATATGGAGAAAATTTAAAAAATTGCCAAGAAAAGCTTGCGATCGAATTCATGGGCATATTGAGAAGCAACAGTAGGGATGCCAATTCGAACGAATTGGGGCGGTGGTTTTCTGCCAAGGGCCGGAATTGCCTTGGGACAGTGCTATTGGCCCACGGCCTCAATCAGTGTCCGGCGAGTTGGCAAGAACTGATCGATGAGTTGACAGGATGGGGCATGGATGTACTCCGGTTGGGATTGACCGGCCACCGTGGTCTACCCTTTGCCGACATGCATCAGGTCAGCGCCGAAATTTGGCATGAAGAATTCGAAGCTGCCCAGGCCATGGCGGCTGAGCGTCATCCCGACCTGCCGCTGTATCTCATCGGCTACTCACTCGGCGGTCTTTTGGCGGTAGCAACTCAGATTCGACAAAAACGGGCACTGTTCGACAGACAGATTCTTCTGGCACCTGCCCTGGCCGTCAGAACCTATACGCTGCTTGTGCTTCCAATGACCTGGCTGTTCTCTTCCCTGCCTTCTCGATCGCCTCAGGCCTACCTGGCCAACCGACAGGGCACCACCGCCTCTGCCTATCGTGCCCTGTTTCGACTCAAGTCCGAACTGGCCAAGGCCAACGGTGTGCCAGTCCTAAATATCCCTACCAGGGTGATCATGCGCGATAACGACGAATTGGTCAGCTACCGGGGTATCGCCAGATTCATCGCCAGCCATGACCTCGATCGCTGGCAGTTGCTGACTATCCCTCCGTGTACCGGCAACCTACCCGACGCCTCGCTTCGTCATCTGATAGTCGACAGCAGGGCCTTGGGGCATTCCGTCTGGATCCGGATGACGCAAAGCATTCATGATTTTCTGCTTGATGGCGACGGCCAGCGATTATCCATCTGATTATCTCAGGTTTTTCCCTGACAACCAGGTACAATCACAAGGATTGGTACTGTTGTTCTAATAGACAGACACATGAGCTCCGGGGGAGATGTCCGCAGGCTTAGGATCGTGCGTAAAATAATATGAGGTGTTGGAGAACGGTCAAGAGGATAGCGGCGGTGTCGATTTGAAAACGCTTCTAAAGGTGAAGGCCAGACGGATCGCCATTATCAATGCCCCTAAAGCTTCCTGGGGCGGTATAGTCTCCATTCCGACCCCTGCCGTCAAAAATGATCCTCTCCCTTTTGATATCTGCAGTTTTGCTGCGAATCAGAGAGGCGAGGCATATAGATGGGTTTAAGTCTCTGCTTGATGCAGCTACCGGAGCATCGCTCCAACAGGTGTGCTTTTCAATATCGTTGCATCCGATACAGATACTGCTTACTCTACAGGACTTTCCTGACCTTTTTAAGCTCCGCCTTCCGTCTTCGTTCCAACTCATCAAAGTGTATCTGTAATCCCTCGAACGCAGGTTGGGGAACCATTCGGAAGTAGTCAGGCCTGTTCAACAGATACACATTTCAGTTCGTAATTACTATCATTTGAGATAAATATCAGCTATCGTAATAATATAATGGTCTCTCCGGTTGCACAAGTTACGCATTTCCATCAACACTGCCTTATGTACTAAAAAACTTGCTATTTCATATATAATTACGGAATCGCAATGGACAAAAAATCAGCCACCGATCACCCCGCAGCTTTCGCAAAAAGTCCCGAACAAGACATTCACAACGTGTTCGACCTTCAATCGCCGGAATACTATCTCAATAGAGAATTGACCTGGCTTGCTTTCAACAAAAGGGTGCTCCACGAAGGGCAGGATGAACGCAATCCCCTACTGGAAAGGGTTTTTTTTCTGGCGGTTGTCGGCTCCAATCTTGATGAATTTTTCATGAAAAGAATCGGTGGACTCAAACAGCAGGTTGGCGCCGGTGTTAAAAAATTATCAGTCGATGGCAAGCTGCCGCAGGAGCAGATAGATGCCTGTCATGTCGTGGTTCATGAGATACTGGGCGAGCAGTTGCTTCTCGAGAAATTGCTCAGGCAACAACTGGCTCAAAATTCCATCCAGATTCCCAGATATCTGGAGCTGAATCCCGAGGACAAAATGTTTGCAGACGCATATTTTAAGAATGAAATTTATCCTTTACTCACTCCTCAGGGAATGGATCCTGCTCACCCTTTCCCCTTTATCTCCAATCTTTCCATCAACCTTTTAGTCAGTGTCCGTTACCCTGAAACCGACCATAGTTATCTCATACGTATTAAGATACCCACCGGTGCCGAGGTCCCGAGGTTTGTACAGATTGGCAGGAAGAACGTCTTCATTCTTCTTGAGGACTTGGTCGCCAACAACCTGCCGCTCCTTTTGCCCGGTATGGAGATTGAATCATGTGCGGCATTCAGGGTAACCCGCAATGCGATTACTGAACGCTCTGAGGAACAGGCTAACGATTTGCTGGCCATGATCGAGTCGGCTCTTAGGGACCGGAAATTTGCTGAAATTGTCCGCCTCGAGACGGAACACACCATGTTTGATCAATATAAGGGAAAACTGGCAGCTGAACTGGGAGTAGATGAAGAGCAGGATGTGTATGATGTGGATGGCATATTGGGACTGCGCGACCTCTTCCAAATTGCCGCAATTGATCGGCCTGACCTCCATTTTTCTCCTCTTCATCCGGCTGACAACCCAGAACTTCTGGGTGATGACCCGAACATTTTTCATACAATCCGGGAGCATGGGGATATTCTCCTGCAGCATCCGTATGAATCTTTTGACACCTCGGTGGAGCGGTTTCTTCGGGAGGCAAGTCAGGACCCTAAAGTGCTTGCGATCAAAATGACCCTGTACAGAACCGCGAAAGATTCCCGTATCATTCAATATCTGATCAATGCCGCCCAAAACGGCAAACAGGTGGCGGTTGTCGTCGAGCTGATGGCCAGGTTCGACGAATCGGCCAACATCCGTGCGGCCGGGTTCCTGGAAGAAGCTGGAATCCATGTAACGTACGGCATTGTCGGCATGAAGACCCATTCCAAACTCGTTTTTGTCATTCGTAAGGATTACGATGGGTTGCGCCGATACGCCCATATCGGAACCGGTAATTACCATTCCGGGACGGCCAGGGCTTATGTCGATTTCGGCCTCATTACCGGGGACCCGGAAATCGGCGCCGATTTGACCGAACTGTTCAATTACCTGACCAGCGGTTGTACCCCGATACGCCGTTATCTCAAGCTTCTCCCCTCTCCTAAACAGCTCAAGAAGGCACTCCTCAACAAGATCGACCGGGAAATCGAGCATCAGAAACAGGGACGGGAAGGACTTATTCAGCTGAAAACCAATGCGCTGGAAGATAAGGAGATTGTCGAGGCCCTGTATCGAGCCTCTATGGCCGGAGTACATGTCGATCTTATCGTCCGGGATTCCTGCCAGCTCCGACCCGGCATTCCCGGTTTATCTGATAATATCAGGGTTGTTTCATTGGTCGGACGGTTCCTGGAACATGGTCGGATCTACTATTTTAAAAATAATGGCGAGGAAGAGTACTACATTGGATCAGCCGACCTCATGAAACGCAACCTGGAAAGCCGGGTCGAAGTGTGTACTCCTGTCGCGTCGGATCGGCATAAGACACTCCTGCGGGAAATCCTCGATTTACAGCTAAACAACACCCGAAACGTCTGGGAGATGCAGATGGACGGCTCCTACAACCAACGTCAGGGGACTGGCGATACGGAATCTCTTTGTGTTCATCATTTTCTCATCGATAAAGCGGAAAAAAGATCAGCCGTCAGCCGGCTGGCACTTGCCAAGAAAAAAAGCAAGAAGAAGACATCCGGCAGGCACGGGAAAATAAAAGAAGATTAATAACAATATCAATCTCCAGGTGCAGTCGCAGAGGTGGATTTGACGTGTTTTCCCACTGCACATCCATTCTAAAATAAACTCTCATCACTTCCTAACGCAATATTAACTTGATCTGAGTATTTGTTCTTCAAGTATGGTGATGGGAAAGTTCAGATTCTTCAACTTGAGCTGGTTTCTGCCGTTATCATGAGTTTATTTAGAGATAAAATATATACTTGCAGATTGTTGGGAAATAAACAAGGTCGTTATTGAAACAATTAACCTCTGTTCCTTTCATCAATAATAAAAGGGTGCCTGAGGTTGTATTAGTCTTTACAGAGGGATGTTCCATGCCTGAAACACCGAGAATACTTATTATCTGTCATCATAACAGCGGTCGCAGCCAGATTGCTGAGGCATACTTGCAGAAACTTGGCGGTAAACACCTGGTTGTCGAAAGTGCTGGGTTGGAACCTGCTGAAGCTGTTCATCCCCTTGTAATTAAGGTGATGAAGGAAGAGGGGGTAGACCTTTCCCGCAAGAGACCGCAAGGGGTTTTTGATCTCTTCAAAAAAGGCAAGATTTATGACCACGTTATAACGGTCTGCAGCGAAACGGAACTCAAGTGTCCCATCTTTCCGGGTATCACAAAACGATGGCATACACCTTTTCCCGATCCTTCTCAGGTTGAAGGTTCCTACGATGAACAGGTGGCCCAGGTTCGTGAGATCCGGGATAAGATTAAAAAATGGATACAAAATCCGGAGCCGGATGATTTCGTTTCCAATGCCGGATTTTTTGATCAGGAATCAGACTGATGCATGCCGAAAAGGAAAAACTAATGACAAAATCGGAGAAAATCTGGCGGGAATACAAGGTAATGCTTCGATCATTTATTCGCCGAAAAGGTATCGACGCTGCTGCCTGTGATGATATTCTCCAGACCGTAATCTTAAAAATGCATACCGGATTGACATCCTTGCAGGATGAGAAAAAGCTAAAAAGCTGGATCTTTCAAATTACATGCAACGTTCTTATTGACCATTTCAGATCCCAAAAGCCGACGGCAGTTGTTTCTGAGAAGTTACCTTATTCCAAACCTGATTCTGATAAAACGGCTGCATTTGAACTATCGGAATACCTGAGACCCATGATACAAGTGCTGGCCGGAATCTGTCGGGAGGCCATTATTTTACCGGAAATAGAAGGATTGACTCATAAAGAAGTTGGCCGTCTTCTAGGCACTTAGATCCGGCTTATTTCGGGTTGCTGCGTGAGGGCACACCTAGCCGCCATTCATCTGGTGTATGAGAATCTCCTACCACCCATCTTCTTTCGGACTGAAAAGCACAGCCATCGTTCTAACAGCTCCGAGAGCCAGCAGCAACGCTGCGAATCCAGTCAGTTTGTTGCCGGAAAGCGGTATGCGGGAATAGAGCATTTCAATCAATTCCCTGACAATGAAAATAATCGCCGGGTCAATCATACTGTGCAAGCTGATACGCTTAACCTTTAAGTAATCTACGAAGCCACGGAATAGTTCTATCATCACTAAAAAGGTCAAGATGTCGGTAACTGCATGGGATAGATCAAATTTTGAGAAGTATTGATCAAATAAGACATTCAAAGGATAGAGGACTTTTAAAAGTCCTATCATGATGACGATAATGATATAAATGATGAGTATATCAATGGCATAGCCTACGATGATGTCGTAAAATTTTAGCGTGGGTGTAATATTGTCTTTTCGCATCTGCTTTCCTTTCTATCTCTATTTATTTATTCAAAGATTAAGCGCTAAATAACAGGAAAGGATAAGTACTGGATGAGATTTTTATTGTGTCTCAATTAAAGATAATAGTCGGCAATTTCATTGGAGGTGGCGTACAGCATATTGGAGAAATTAATCATATTTTGATCGTATCTTTATAATCAATTGATAGCATTCTCCTAAACGATGCCAAGCCAAGCAGAAGAGACTTAGTCTTTTTGTGGATGATGAACAATGAGCCTCTAATAAACACGTTTTCTTATTGCTGGAAGTGGCTATTGCGTGTGATTGCAGGCACACTGTTCAATCCATCATGTATATAAGTATGCCTTTGGCATATCGCCTTGTGGAAATATGCATCCATCCAACTGCGTGTATTCACTACGCTAGGTTAATATGGAGGTCAGGATCATGGAATGTAGAGATCAAAATTGCCCTCTTTGCGGAAAATCGGGAACCGTATACTCTTTTATCGACACATCGAACCGCAAACTGTTTCGATGTAAATTCTGCAATGATTTTCAAATCAGCATTGAAACAGAACGACATTTAAGCAATGTATCCGAAAGAGTGAAGAGAAAATTATCTTATGAATCCCACAAAAGATCGCCTCAGGAGGTTTTGTTGATTGATCTCTGTCTCAAGAATCGACAAAGAGGACTCTTCGCGAAATTCTATGCCCAAGCCGAATTACCAATGCTCTAGTATTTTGATATCAAAGACATAATGCCGGGTGTGAATTATAATTTTGTTAAATGGATTATAACGTTGCAAGCGCTTGTGTTTCGAGAATGTTTCGCATACTTTCATTCATGCATACTTGAAGATCACGCTCTTCCGACAAGACAAATTCTGACGATTTGAATCGGTATGTCTCCGATGTAAGCCGAAGGCCGCAGTATTACGCCATATATATCTGATTGGTATGCTTTTTAGGCAGAAAAGACTAATCTAAGATAAAGAAGAAAAATATTAGAGGGTTGGTGAATTCCAATTAAAACCCGGTAGCCCAATTGGAAGGGAACCGCCTGTTATCAATACATGGGCATAAAAAGGCTTAATCCGGATGAAATATAAAAAGGAAACCGGTTCTAAGGAGAGCACCTAAGGTGTGCTGCTCAAAGACAATCACAAGGTTTTTCTTCTGAACTGGTGAAATGGGAATTTTTTCTCTTAGTGGAACTCATAAAGGTGAAGAAGGTTTTTATTGGATAACAAGAATGATACGAGTCTTTGGTAATTCTGCGATGGATTTCTGGTGGATCATACTAACGCTACCAGAATAAAAAAATAATCATTCCCAAATGAGGCCATATAATAATACGGTTTTAATTTCTAAACTACCAACTGGAACTCAGAAACTTTGCTTTAATATGTATTGTCAACAGATTGAATCACATTCAAACTGCTCGGAAACTGACGATGATCTGGTTTGTTGTGTACAAAAAATCGTGCGTTATGTGCAGCCTGTAGCATTTGACGAAAGGGCAATTAACATTTTGAATCGTTTCTTAGAGGACCATGACCTTTATTGTCTTCCCGTATTAAAAAATGACCTGGTGTGTGGATTGATCAACAGACACCGGTTTATGGAAATTAACATGATTGGCAAATCAGGTTATGGATACAGTCTAAATTATTATAAAACAGCTGAGCCATTGCTCGAAGACAGTTTTTTGCAACTTGATGCGAAAACGACAATTGAACAAGCAGCTAAGCTTATAGAAACACGATCACGTGTTCAAAGGTATGACGATATCTGCATAACCAATAAAGGAACGTATATTGGCATCGTATCTGTAAGTGATATTCTGAGTGCCATTACCAAGAACAATCTCGTGCTGGCCGTCGGAGCAAATCCTCTATCACGGCTACCAGGGAATGATTTTATTCAGAGGAAGATCAGGGAGTTTCTCACAATATCAGAATCCTTTGATATCTGTTATATCGACATCGATTCCTTCAAACCTTATAACGACACACATGGGTTTGCTAGAGGCGACGAGGTTATAAAGACTGTGGCAGATATTATAGTAACGACGCTAGCAAGATACGCAACCGACACAGTCAATTTTACGGGTCATATTGGAGGTGATGATTTCATTGTTTTGACAACCCCAGGCAATTCGATGTCTATTTGCCAAGCTATCATTAGCCAATTTAACTACAAACTCGAACAGTTCCACGGAATTGCTGAATTTGAGGCGAGATATTATGAAAGCATGAGCAGAAAAGGAGAATGGGAGCGATTTCCACTTCTTTCTCTGTCAATCGTAATAATCAGCACCGAGGACCGGAAATACTCTTCATATGCAGAAATTTCTTCAGTCGCTTCAGGGCTTAAGAAAAAAGCCAAACTTCTCAACGGTTCGGTAGTGCTTAAAGACCAGCGATTGAGTTAGACAACTCTGCCACAAAGTCCGTTTCGAAAAGAGCCTACAGGAGAGAGTAAAGTCGTACAACATTGTGGGAACGTTGGAAGATACATAAAATGGCCGTTTGCAACCGGTAAAACCTATCAACATTGCCAATAATCTGAAAGTGTATCTTTTCAAAAACCCCCATCGTCAGAGGACTACGGTTAAAATTTGTATATGCTAACTGATTGGTAAAAATGGAATATTGGTAATAGGTAGAATCAGCTTCTTTGCACCTATGCATTAATCATAAAGAAAATCAGAGAAAACGTAATGGTGGCAGACAACAAGTCAGGATCGAAGATTGTAGTCAATGTCGCACGAAACAGATTGAATGTCAGGATATCTGGAAATGTGTGCACGAAATCGCTGGAAGAGCTGTATACCGAAATACGATTTTGCGTTGGTGATCTCAAGCCGGGATTTGACGTAATTGAAGATTCTTCTCAATGCAATTTACTTTATGTAGCCTCTCTCTCAATATATAAAAAAATAATCGATTACCTGATCACCCAAAAAGTCGGCCGAGTGATACGAATCATAAGTGATGAAAGTCTCTTTCGTAAACAGTTCACAAGTTTTGCCTCCAAAGTGCAATGTTATAGGACTATGTACGCACAGAATATTGAAGAGGCTAAAAAAATTCTAGAGAAGTCAGACAGACGAAATGGTATCCGATTTAAACTTTTTGGACCGGTAATAGAATATTCGTCACCACCTGAATCTGGAAAAGGTTTCCTTATAGATATTTCAACCAGCGGCTGCGCAGTTGAATCACCAACCATCTACCCCGCAATTGACACGGAAATACTTTTTACCCTGACATTTGAGCCACATAACACCCTACTATCTATTTTCAGAATACACGCAAAAATTATTCGAATAGATGATGACATGTTCGCAGCACAATTCCTGTATCTTGATGATGAAAATAAAGAACGGCTGTATCAACGTCTTTCTTATGAAGTTAGGCGTACCAAGTACACTCGCTAAATGGAGGTTTCAAGCATGGAGCTCAAAGGTTAATGAAACGAACAGTTCGCCATGGATAGATCTAAACTCCGAACCAATTCGGATTACACTCACAATGACGATTGGAACGCCTTGCCGCGAAGTGAGGAAAGGTTCCGGCATCTTTTCGATAATTCCCGCCTGGGAATCTTCCGCACCACCTTAGATGGCAAGGTCCTGATTGTTAATGCTGAGATGGCTAGGATGGTGGGTTACGCCTCGCCCGAGGAAGCCATCGATGTTTGTGACAATTTGGTAGATCAGCTTTATGCAGATCCGAAGCAGAGGCAGAAATTAATCGTTCTTTTATCGGAGCAAGGGGTTGTGAAGCGCTTTGAGTGCAAGGCTAAAAAGAAAAATGGGAAAATATTTTGGATTTCCATAGATGCTGATTTGACTCCGGAATATGATGAAAAAGGGCAAGTTTATTCAGTGCTTGGAGTATGTAGAAACATCACAGGTCATAAGCAACTGGAAAATATTCAGACCTTCCTTGCACAAACAAGTTCCGGATCAAATGATGAACCATTTTCCAAAAGTCTGGCCTGCTATCTGTCTCAATGTCTCAATATGGACTTTGTCTGCATTGTGCGAAATGAAGCGAACGGTCTACAAACCAAATCAGTCGCTACTTGGTATAATGGTCAATTCATTGATACTGAAACGTTTGGGTCCAATGACAAAATTTACGATGCAGGATTTAGAGGGGTGAGCATTTGCCCGGTTCCTGCAAATAGGTTTTTTTAACATGGCGGATGCCTCTGGAGCTGAGGGAGGACAGCTATGTCGATGTGATACTCCATAGACATAGCGGGGAGCCGATAGGTCGAATAGTGTTACTTAGTAAAAAGCCGTTAACAAACCGTGAACTGGCCGAAGCGGCTTTGAAGATTGTTGCTGTGTGTGCAGCAGGTGAACTTGAGCGTACGGAAGCTGAGAATGCTCGGTGGAAGAGTGAAGCCCAATATCGCCGCATTGTCAATACGGCTCGTGAGGGCATCTGGGAGCTGGATAAGAATTGGCGCACGGTTTTTGTAAATCCACATATTGCTGTTATGCTCGGCTATGAACCTGATGAAATGCTGGGGCGGATAATAGATGATTTCATTCATGTGGATGACCTGGATGATCATTTGCAGCGAAAGCTGGAAAGACAACTTGGAAAGGATGGTCAGTATGAAAGAAAGTTTAATAGCAAGGACGGTCGCGAAATTTGGACGATAGTTTCCGCAACAGCTTCTACGGATCATGAGGGCAGATTTTCAGGCTCTTTCCTCATGCTGACCGACATCACCAAGAGAAAAAACACCGAGGTAGAGAAGGAAAAGATTGAAGCTCAACTCATCCAAGCGCAAAAGATGGAATCTATCGGAAGACTTGCGGGAGGTGTTGCCCATGATTTCAACAACATGTTGAGTGTGATTCTCGGCAATACCGAGCTTGCTTTGGAGCAAGCGAAAGGGCATTCAGATGTTCATGCAGAGCTGACAGAGATCAAAAAAGCAACCATGAAATTAGTCGACCTGACCCGTCGGCTTTTGGCCTTTGCCAGGAAGCAGACCGCCAGTCCGATGGTAATCAATCTTAATCACATAATCGATGGGATGTTGAAAATGTTGCGCCGACTCATTGGAGAGGACATCAAATTAACCTGGCTGCCGAAGAAAGATTTACCACCTGTTTTTATTGATCCTTCTCAAGTCGACCAAATTCTGGCTAATCTTTGTGTCAACTCCAGGGATGCCATTCAAAGCGATGGGACGATTATCATAGAAACGAAAAATATTACTATAACAGAAGGTTATTGTAGAGAAAATGTAGGATTCAAACCAGGTGAGTACGTTCTTCTCTCCTTCAGTGATAACGGGTGTGGCATCAAAAAGGAGGATATGAAACACATTTTCGAGCCATTCTTCACTACGAAGGCACAAAGTGAAGGAACGGGGCTCGGGTTAGCTGTGGTTTATGGAATTGTAAAACAGAATAACGGCTTTATTCATTTTTACAGTGAGCCGGGTAGAGGGACGACTTGTAGAATATTCCTTCCACAACATCCAGGGAAAACTCATATGGTAAATTCAGATGAAATTTCCACAATTCCCAATGGGCAAGGCGAGACAATCCTATTGGTGGAATTCGAGCTATAGGATTGGGAAATACCCATATCTGTCCCGGATGGAAGGCTTAGCAAATATCTCTAGCCTAGGTCTGAATGGCATGAAGAGGTGTCTGGCAGACCAATGACCTCGAAAAGGTCTGCTTCCTCAGTCTGCAATCCTGGCCTTCATACTCGTTGCCCGTTCGAAAATTTTCTGGGCCTCGATGCAACGGGTGGCCAAGGGCTGGGCCTCGAGCCGTTTTAAACCGATCTCTTCGCCAGTAATTTCGCAGTAACCGTACTCGCTCATCTTGATCCGGGCCAGGGCGAGATCGATATCGTTCAGGGTCTTCTGCTGCCGTTCGCTTGTTGTGAAATCAATTAATATTTCGAAATGTTGTCTGCTTTGGTCGAGGATGTCTGCCTGCTTCTGTCCGTTTTCCTTCAACTCCGTTAGAAAGAGCTTCGACATCGCCATCAGTTGTTTCCTGTGGTTCAATAGCCTCTGCTTGAAATACTCCAGGTGATTTGGGCACATGTACTCTTCGTCTTGGGTTGGATGATATGTTTCATAAAGATGGTCCTGCATGGTACTCCCCCTGTCAGCTTATCTGTTTTTGCTCTATCAACGTAACGGGTGGTTTTAGTACGTTACAAATTGACTTCTTTTTTTTGCAAGGATTCAGACTGGCTAAAGGTGTTGATCCAGTTTTTTCCAACTGAGTTACATTGTTGCCTTGAAGTGTATCCCGGCTCTGTTTCGCCGAGGTTACGGTCGTGTTAAAATTTGGGCAATGAGACGAGGCGCCTGCAAAACAGCCAGAACATCGATCCCTTTGCCCAAGTGCCACCACCACAATAATCTTCGCGAGCCGTTGGCGATTTTAGCATTTGCCGTTCGGTCCGGAGCGGGTGAGATCTTTAACTCTGTCGGTTGGTCACCTGTGCCTTCGATGTCGCATAAGCAGGTTTCCCCTGTTTGCCCTGGATCCTGTTCGCCCGATATTCGGCTTGCCTTAAGGAGGAGTTGCTTTGCATCCTTGTGGATATAGGGCACAGGAAATTTCTTAACCTTGATCTCTTTGATTCGCCCCTCCTGCCACGACAGGATATCAAGAAAGGCCTGCTCACCTTTGTGTACGGCGGTGTCGGCGTAAATCACGCATCCGTCTTCGATCAGAATGATGCCCTGGCGTCGCCTTCTTCACCAGAATCGCCTTGGTGACCCCACTCAGGCACAATCTCCGGATCTGGTCGATCAGACCATGGGACGCGATATTTCGCAAAAGGCTTTCGCCTTCAAACAGCTCCCGGATCAGACGGACAATGTGCGGAAAATCAATGGGTTTTCGAATCAGGTAGACAATGCGGGAACTGTTATGCCGGCATATCTGGTCTGCCTCCATGATGAGCATGAAGACGGCGCCTGGTTGGGCCGACTCCAGTGTCGGAAGCGGATTGACTTCGCCCATGGATCTAACTTGGCAATTAACCACGATCAAATCGAAGTCCTGTGATCCTGCTTGCTGCAGTAGCAGATCGCCATCATTGCAGGATGTGACCCGGTACAATGTGGTCTGAAGCATTTGTTCCAGTATCAAGGTGATGTGGTGGTCTGGGTCTGCTATCAGAATGTTTTTCATGGGTGATCCTTTCTTCAGGTATGGTCAGGATTCTTACAGTCAACAGCCGATTGTAATCTCGAGAAATTAAACCATTTTTCAGTAATGACCGGTTTGAATTTTGCATAGAAACTTAACACAAAAATTATTACACGCGGGAGCATTTTTTCCTTGATAAAGAGGTGAAAATTTCTTGCGCGCCTCCTTGAAAAATTTATAAAATCAAGGAGATGATCATGAAACGCGTAAAATTTCGCTCTCGCTGGCATATGGTGCCAAGTCAAACACAGCTGATAAAGCCGTTAAAAAACATAGCCCCCAACGTTCCCCCTTTACGGTCAAGATCCAATAAACCACTGGCAATGAATACAGAAGAGTTGATCAATGTTCTCGTATATTTTCATCTTCAGGAGTTTTCCTCCGGGCGTGAACTGATCCAGGCCCTGCAGGAAGATGAATATGCGCAAAACCTTATCGCTCCCGCTGGTGGCCTCAAACGTTCGACCTTTTTCGATACAGTAAACGACCGGGGAGTAGAACAGCTCCTGTATATGTTTACCGAACTTCAAAAAAAGGCCTGTGACATTCTGCCAAGCCAATATACCGAACTTGGTGATCTGGTTGCCATAGACGGATCTCTCATTGATTCGGTTCTATCGATGCATTGGGCGGAATATCGCACCCATTCGAATA
>JBJKRL010000152.1:0-26207 GCA_046704745.1 Desulfocapsaceae bacterium
TCGTAACATCGCTCGTCGGCGAGAAAAATTTCATCGATATGATCCCCAATTAATCCAACAACTACTGCTGCGGCGGCGGGGGTGGATTCCTCCAGAACGGATACAAAGACGCCCGTTTCTACTACGGCCGGTTCAAGCACGGCCAGGTCATGGGCACCGGGGCCTCCTTTGTGATCACCCCATGTCACAACTGCCATGCCCAGATAGAGGAGCTGGCCGAGCACCATGGGGCGGCATACCGCACCGTTCATCTCTGGACCATCATTGCACTGTCTTTGGGTATCCTGGCCGACAACGAACGCATCTATCTCGGGCCTGAACTCCAGGAAGTAAATCTCCCGCAAGCAAGGAGGATCGAATAATGACGAAAGAAACAGTAGGTTCCGTGCTGGTTGTCGGCGGCGGTATCGCCGGGATCCAGGCATCCCTGGACCTTGCCAACTCCGGCTACTTGGTGCACATGGTGGAAAGCAAGCCCGCCATCGGCGGGGTCATGGCCCAGCTGGACAAGACGTTTCCCACCAATGACTGTGCCATGTGCGTCATCTCTCCGAAACTGGTGGAGGCGGGCCGTCATCTCAACATCGATCTGCATACATTGACCGAGATCGAAGAGGTAAGCGGCGAGGCGGGAAATTTTACCGTCAAGCTGCTCAAGCACCCCCGCTATGTCTCACTTGACAAATGCACCTCCTGCGGCGAATGCGCCAAGGTGTGCCCGATTTCCACCAAGAACGAATTCGACGAAGGGCTACGGAATCGGAAAGCGGCCTATAAGCTCTATCCACAGGGCATGCCCGGAGCGTATGCCATCGACAAGACCGGCACGGCCCCCTGCAAGGCCACCTGCCCTGCCCACGTCGGCATCCAGGGCTATATTGCGCTCATTAACGACGGCAGATACACCGAGGCGTTGAAGCTCTTCCGGCAGGAGCACCCCTTTCCGGGCGTCTGCGGTCGCGTCTGCCACCACCCCTGCGAAGGGGAATGCAGCCGCACCAATGTGGATCAGCCGCTGGCCATCCGGGAACTGCACAGATTCCTGGCTGACTACGAAAAAAAGAGCGGCAACTACGCAGTCCCCGAAATCATGGCCGCAGGACGCAGTGAAAAGGTGGCCATAATAGGTTCCGGTCCCGCCGGCATCACCGCCGCCTATTACCTGCTCCAGCATGACTATCAGGTCACCATCTTTGAGAAGCTGCCCCAACCCGGCGGCATGATGCGCTACGGTATCCCCGAGTACCGGCTGCCCCGCGACATTCTGGCCGGCGAGATAAAAATCGTCCAAGACATGGGTGCCAAGGTCAGATGCAATGTAACTTTCGGCTCCGACATCACCCTGGACAGCCTGAAAAAGGACGGCTACACAGCGGCATTCCTGGCCATCGGCCTGCATGGCGGCAGAAAGCTTGGCATCAAAAATGAGGATATTGCTGGTGTTTTGCAGGGCGTGGATTTCCTGCGCGATGCAGCCATGGGCAAAAAACCGGACATCGGCCGTGACGTGATTGTTGTAGGCGGCGGCAATGTGGCCATCGACGTGGCCCTGACCGCCAGGCGGCTGGGCGCCGAAAACGTCACCCTGCTCTGCCTCGAGCGCCGGGAGGAAATGCCGGCTTGGGAACACGAGATCCAGGAGGCGCTGGAGAGCGATATCACCATCGTTAACAGCTTCGGCCCAAAGAGTTTCTTTATCGATAAGGACGACAAGCGGGTTTCCGGCATCGAGTTCAAGAGCTGCACCCAGGTCTTTGACGAGAACGGCTCTTTCAATCCCCAGTACGACGAGACCGTGTGTCAACCCTTTTTCGGCGACACGGTGATCGTTGCCATCGGCCAGAGCGCGGACCTTGAAGGTATCAAAGAACAGGGCATCGCTATCTCACGGCCCGGAGGTCTTGAGGCCGACTCCGTCACCTTCCAGACCCCCATCGACTGGGTCTTTGCCGGCGGAGACGCCTTCTACGGGCCGAAATCAGTGGTTGAGGCCGTTGCCTGCGGCAAGGAGGTGGCCGAAAGCATCCATCGCTTCATAAACGGCCTTGACCTGCGCGAGAGCCGGAATAAAACATGGGAGTTCGTCAAACCCGACACAACCCGCGAGGTCAAAAAGAACCGGATCAAAGTGGGCTGTCTTGATCCCCAGGCGCGCGAATGCAACTTCCTCGAGGTCTCGTACGGCTACACGGAAGAACATGCCAGGGAAGAGGCGCAGCGTTGCCTCAAATGCGGTGTCTGCTCAGAGTGCTACCAGTGTGTCGAGGCCTGTCTTGCCAAG
Source organism: Desulfocapsaceae bacterium (assembly GCA_046704745.1). Lineage (GTDB taxonomy): Bacteria > Desulfobacterota > Desulfobulbia > Desulfobulbales > Desulfocapsaceae > CAWGGS01. The sequence goes on from JBJKRL010000152.1 coordinate 2,282, forward strand.
GCCGTGGACCATGAGATGAAGCCTGAGACAGTCACCATCCAGGTGGGCTCGATCATTATGGCCCCGGGTTTTACGGCCTTTGATCCGACCCCCCATGAGCACTATGCCTATTCCTCTCATCCCAATGTGGTGACCAGTCTGGAGTTCGAACGACTGCTCTCGGCATCGGGCCCCTGCCAGGGACATCTGGTGCGACCTTCCGATCAGAAGGAACCCGAAAAGATCGCCTGGCTGCAGTGTATCGGTTCGCGTGATATCAACCAGTGCGACCACAGTTATTGCTCTTCGGTCTGCTGCATGTATGCCACCAAACAGACGGTCATCGCCAAAGAACACAGCCAAAAACTGCTGGATACCGCCGTCTTCTACATGGATATGCGGACCTACGGCAAGGACTTCGACCGGTATTATATCCGGGCCGAAGAGGAAAACGGCGTGCGTTTCGTCCGGGCCCGCGTCCATACGGTGCTGCCGGCCGAAAGCGACCGGCTGAATCTGCGCTACGTCACCGAGTCTGGTGAGATCATTGAAGAAGAGTTCGACATGGTGGTGCTGTCGGTGGGTCTGTCACCAGTTAAAAAGGCCGTGGAGCTGGCCGATAAACTGGGTATTGCGCTGAACAATCACCAGTTCGCCAAGACTTCAGATCTAACGCCGGTGGCAGCCAGTCGCGACGGCATCTATGTCTGCGGCGCCTTCCAGGGGCCGAAAGACATCCCGCAATCGGTCATGGAGGCATCGGCTTCCGCTGCCGCCGCCGCCAAAAACCTGGCAACGGTCCGCAACACGCTGACCCGCAGCAAGGAACTGCCGCCGGAGCTCGATGTCACGGGCCAGGAGCCCCGCATCGGCGTCTTTGTCTGCAACTGCGGCATCAACATCGGCGGCGTGGCCGACGTCCCCGCCATCCGGGAATACGCCAGGACCCTTCCCTATGTGGTGCACGTGGAGGACAACCTCTTCACCTGTTCGCAGGACACCCAGGACAAAATGAAGGATGTCATCCGCGAGACGGGCATTAACAGGGTTGTGGTCGCCTCCTGCTCACCCAGGACCCACGAACCCCTCTTCCAGGAGACCATCCGGGAGGCGGGTCTGAACAAATATCTCTTCGAGATGGCCAATATCCGGGACCAGGACACCTGGATTCATATGAACGATCCCGAGGGAGCCACGGAAAAGGCCAAAGATCTGGTGCGCATGGCCGTGGCCAAAGCCGCCTATATCGAGCCGCTGCATCAGGTAAGTATGCCGGTCAAACAGGCAGCCCTGATTGTCGGGGGCGGGGTTGCCGGCATGGAGGCGGCCATCGGCATCGCCGATCAGGGATGCCCGGCCTATCTGGTTGAAAAGAGCGACGTTTTAGGAGGCAATGCCTTGCTGCTCAGCGAGACATGGCAGGGCGAGGAGATTGCCCCTTACCTGAACAATCTCATCGAACGGATGCAAAACCATCCGAACATCAAGTTGTTCATGAAATCCGAGACCTCCAGTACCACCGGGGTTATCGGCAATTTCACCACCCATATCCGTTCACTGTCATCGCCTGTGGAGACGATCGTCGAACACGGGGCGACGATCATTGCCACCGGCGGCCACGAATATCACCCCACCGAGTATCTCTACGGCAGCCACCCGGGTGTCATGACCCATCTCGATTTTGATCAGGCACTTGCGAAAAACGATCACAGGATCAAGGCTGCAGGCATGGCGGCCTTTATCCAATGTGTGGGTTCGAGGACGGATGAGCGTCCCGCCTGCAGCCGGGTCTGCTGCACCCACAGCCTAAAGAGTGCGATCAAACTGAAGAAGATCAACCCGGAGATGAAGGTCTTCATCCTGTACCGGGACATCCGGTCCTACGGCTTCCGGGAGGATCTGTTCAGGGAGGCCCGGAAGCAAGGGATCCTGTTCATTCGGTTTGCCAAGGACAATCCTCCGCTACTGGATCTGGACGGTGAGCAGCTTCATCTGTCGACAATGGATTACATCCTAAGGCGCGAACTCGATATGCATCCGGATCTGGTGGTTCTCGCCTCGGCAGTACTGCCCAATGACAACAAGAAACTCTTCGAGCTCTTCAAAGTGCCGATCAATGCCGAGGGGTTCCTGGTCGAGGCCCACAGCAAGCTGCGGCCCGTGGACTTCGGCTCCGAGGGCATCTTCATGGCCGGACTCGCCCATTATCCCAAGTCCATAGACGAAAGCATCGCCCAGGCCCAGGCTTCGGCCTCCAGGGCCATGACCATCCTGTCCAAACAGGAGATCTGGGTCGGCGGCGTCGTGGCCACGGTGGATGCCTCCCGCTGCGCGGTCTGTTTGACCTGCGTCCGGGCCTGTCCGTACGGCGTGCCTCATATCAAGGGAGAAGGGCATGCGGTGATCGACCCTGCCGAATGCCACGGCTGCGGTATCTGCGCCTCGGAATGCCCGGGCAAGGCCATCACGCTCCAGCATTTCACCGACATACAGATCACGGCGAAAACCGATGCGCTGTTCATGGAAACCGGTGCGACGGCGTGACCGATGCAGGTCGATAAACAAGAGGAACCTCCTTTTACCGAACGAGGGCAATCTGTACGGTTGGCGGTCTTTTATACATAACGATTAAAAATAAGCCTTTTTTATATGGATATGGTGATGATATGAAAACTTTCGAACCTCAAATCGTGGCGTTTTGCTGCAAGTACTGCGCTTATGCAGCCGCTGATCTCGCAGGATCCATGCGGCTGTCCTACCCGCCGAACGTCAAGATTGTGCAGCTCCCCTGTACCGGCCGGGTGGATATCACCCATCTGTTAAAGGCCATCGAAGACGGGGCCGACGGTGTGTATGTGGCGGGATGCCTGGAAGGTGAGTGCCACTTCCTCAAAGGCAACCTTAGGGCCAGGAAAAAAGTCGAGTATGTCAAAAAAACCCTGGTAGAGCTTGGCATCGAGCCTGAACGGGTGGAAATGTACAACCTCTCCTCGGCCATGGGGCCTCGGTTTGCCGAGATCGCGCAGGAGATGACCGAGAAGATAAGGTCGTTGGGGCCGAGTCCTATTCGGATGGCGGAGGCCATATAGTTTCCATCTGAAACGGTGCTTTTTCCCTAACTCGTAGTTGCGCTCACACTTTTATCCTCGGAGGTAAGCACTTTGCGGGTATAAACACCCTTCAGGCATAAATTTCGACTCCGATATCATGAAATATGCCTGCGGTAAAATTCTTCGAGCGCCAAGATTTAGAAAAAAAGTGCCTCGTTTCGTAATTGAAACTATCGAATGATTGAAAACAAGGAATTGCAGATGAAACCGCAACCTTTTTCAGATTTATCTACCTCAAGCGTACCTCTCCATACCGCGGGAGGTGAAGTTTATCGATGGAGGGCGCATCGCGGAGGCCCGCTGGGAAACCACATCAGGCCCGCAGGGGTGCGGATAGGACGTCCGCACCTGACAGCAGGCCGGGGACGGCCTGTCTGTCAGCCGTGGTGTATCAGCGATAAGGCCGCAGAGCAGCGTCTGGAGTCGATGAACTTCGCCGGGTTGCGACTTTCATCTTTACCAAAGTGCCTTATAAACCACTTTTCCTCAATGAGGTGAACCATGATAGTAGGTGACAGAAAATCTCTTGCCGAGATACTCGATATGATAAAAGACTGCCGGAAGATTCTGGTTTCCGGCTGTAAAGGCTGCGTCACAGTCTGCAATGTCGGTGGACTCAAGGAGGTGCAGGTACTGGCCTCATCGCTTAAAATCGCCCGCAAAAAGGAGGGCAATCCTCTCACCGTGGAGGAAAATCTGCTGGAAAGGCAGTGCGATCCCGAATACATCGCGGAACTATCCGATATCGTTCATGAGTACGATGCGGTCATTTCCATGGCCTGCGGTGTCGGGCCGCAATTTCTCTCCGAAGCCTTCCCGAAACAGAAGTTCTTCCCCGCCATAAACACCAAGTTCTTCGGCGGTGCCGTCACTCACGGCGTCTGGGAGGAACGCTGCGCCGGATGCGGTACCTGTGTGATCCACAAGTACGACGGTCTCTGCCCCATCGCCCGCTGCTCCAAGAGCCTGCAAAACGGCCCCTGCGGCGGCAGTGCAGGCGGTCTTTGCGAGATAAGCAATGACGTGGTCTGTGTTTGGGACATGATCGTGCGCAGGAAAATGGAAGCGGGAAGACTTGCCGATCTCCTCGATGTTACGCCCGCCAAGAGTTGGGATACATCGCGTGACGGCGGTCCCCGTAAATCCATCAGAGAGGAGTTGACCCAATGAACGACATGAAATCAGGAAGCAATCTTGAAGCCGTACTCGCTGCCGGGCATTTTGCCTTCACCGGTGAATGCGGGCCGCCCAAGGGGGCCAATGCTGTGCATCTGAAGGAAAAACTCGCCTATTTAAAGGGCAATGTCGATGCGGTCAATATCACCGACAACCAGACGGCCGTGGTCCGGATGTCGTCCTGGGCCGCCTCAGCTGTTGCGGTGCAGGTAGGAGTGGAGCCGAATTTCCAGATGGTCTGCCGGGACCGCAACCGCCTGGCCATGATGAGCGATATCTTAGGCGTCCATACCATGGGAATTCGCAATATGCTCTGCCTCTCGGGCGACCACCAACGATTCGGCAATCATCCTGAGGCCAAGAATGTCTATGACATCGACTCAATGCAGCTTATATCGCTGGCAAGAAAGATGCGGGACGAAGGCAGGTTTTTAAATAATGATGAGATCGACGTACCGCCGAAGCTCTTTATCGGCGCCGCCTGCAATCCCTTTGCCGATCCGTTTGAATACCGGGTGCACCGGCTGGCCAAAAAAATCAGCGCCGGGGCGGACTTCATTCAGACCCAGTGCATCTACAATATGGACAAGTTCCGGGTTTTCATGAAGATGGCAGTTGACATGGGTCTTACCGAGAAATGCTCGATCCTGGCAGGCGTCACGCCGCTCAAAAGTGTCGGGATGGCTCAGTACATGGCCAAACAGGTACCGGGCATGGATGTGCCTGCCGAGCTAATCGACCGGCTGAAAGGAGCCGGTAAAGGCAAGGTGGCCGAGGAAGGCATAAAAATAGCCATTGAACAGATCGAGGAGTTCAAGGAGATGGAAGGTGTTGCCGGTGTCCACCTGATGGCCATCGAATGGGAGCACCGGGTGCCCGAGATTGCAGAAAAGGCCGGGATGCTGCCCAGGCCGACTGTATGATCGTCTGATTATTCGTTTATCGGAAGAGTATTGACTCAATTGGGAGAACATCAATGAATGAACTCATCACAATGAAAATCAATGGAATGGATGTTCATTTTCAAAAGGGCAAGACCATTCTTGAGGTCTGCAGGGATGCAGGCATTTTTATCCCGACACTTTGTCATGACAAACGGTTGAAGCCTTACGGCGGCTGCCGTCTTTGTCCGGTGGAGATCAAGGGACGGCCCGTTCCGCTGACCTCATGCACCACACCCGGCGAGGTCGGAATGGAAGTAGTCACCGAGAGCCCCAAACTGACAAGGCTTAGAAAGACGGTGCTGGAACTGCTCCTCTCCAATCATCCCAACGATTGCATGACCTGTGAGGCCACCAGCGATTGCAGCCTGCAGGAAATGACCTACCGGTATGGAGCGAACCTTGACCGTTTCGGTGGCGAGAAATGGAATCTGCCGGTCAGGGAGGACAATCCTTTTATTACCTTTGAGCCGAATAAATGCATCGTCTGCGGTCGATGCACCCGTATCTGCCACGAGGTAGTGATGGCCGGCACAATCGATCTTATTAACCGTGGATTCACCGCCATACCGGGTACGGCCTTTGATAAGCCCAGAACCTTGGAAAACTGCGAGTTCTGCGGCCAATGCGTCTCCGCCTGTCCGACAGGGGCTCTTACCGACAAGAAGGGCCGGGGCAAAGGACGCTCCATCGATGTCAAAAAAGTCAAGACCACCTGCACATATTGCGGCACCGGCTGCAATTTTTTCTTAAACGTCCGCAACGACAAGGTGGTCCGTGTCACATCGGATTTTACCGCCCCGGTCAACAAGGGCAATCTCTGCATCAAGGGGCGCTACGGCTATGATTTCATTCACAGCAAGGATCGCCTGAACACCCCTCTGATCCGGGAGAAAGGCGGTTTCCGGGAGGCGAGCTGGGATGAAGCTTTAACGCTCGTTGCTGACAGATTCAAGGCGATCATCAAGAAGCACGGGCCGGACAAGGTCGGGGGATTTTCCTCCTCCCGGTGTTCCAACGAAGAAAATTTTCTGCTGGCTAAATGGGTGCGCTGTGCCGTCGGCTCCAACAATGTCGACAACTGCGCCCGCGTCTGTCACGCCCCCACCGTGGCCGGTCTGGCCCAGAGCTTCGGAGCCGGCGCCGCCACCAATTCGCTGGAACAGATGGCCGACATCGATACCATCTTCGTCATCGGTTCCAATACCACCGAGGCCCATCCCATCGTTTCCCTCTACCATCAGCCGGTCACCGATCCCAGGATCCGGGAAAAATTCGGCAAAGCCTGGGGGTTTACGATCCCCGAACGGCCGGGGTTGAAGTCGGTGGAAATGCTTGATGCCTGCGCTGAGGGCAAGTTCAAGGCTCTCTATATCTTAGGAGAGGATCCGGCCCAGACCGACCCGGATGTGCACCACGTCCGCAAGGCATTGGAAAAGGTGGATTTCCTGGTTGTCCAGGATATTTTTCATACAGAGACGACCCAATATGCCGACGTGATCCTGCCCGGTGCCAGCTTCGCCGAAAAGGACGGCACCTTCACCAACGGCGAACGGCGGGTACAGCGCATTCGCAAAGCGATAAACCCAATAGCGCAACTTGCCGACTGGGAGGTGATCTGCCAGATCTCGACCCTGATGGGATATCCGATGCATTACAACCATCCTTCCGCAATCATGGATGAGATTGCCGGCCTGGTTCCCGCCTATGGCGGCATCAGCTACAAGCGGATCGAGCACAAAGGGATCCAGTGGCCCTGCCCGACTGCGGATCACCCCGGCACCACCACCCTCTATTCCAAGATCTTTGCCCGGCCGGGCGGTCTGGCCCAGTTCATGGTCCTCGATCATGTCGGCTCGGGCGAGGTACCGGATACGACATACCCGCTGGTCCTGATCACCGGCCGGAGACGGGAACACTACAACAACGGCTCCCAGACCCGGCATGCCATAGGCATAACCGACGTCGTTACGGAAGAATTGGTGGAAATCAGCCCAGAAGATGCCGGGACTCTGGGAATCAAAACGCTGGATTGGGTAAAGGTCTCGTCACGCCGGGGCGAAGTCAAAGTTCGGGCCAAGGTTACCGGTCGGTCCCAGTCCGGCAATGTATTCATGAGCTTTCATCATCAGAGTGCCTTGACCAATATCCTGACCTCGGGGCATCGCTGCAGGATTTCCGGGACCCCGGAGTATAAATCGTGCGCAGTGCGGGTCGATGCTCTGTAATTCCTAAGAAGCGGGATAATTGCGGAATTATCCCGCTTTTAAATACAAGATATTGATTTTACGTGAAAAAGGAGTTGGTTATGAATGGTTTTATTGTCACCGATATTACGGTTGAAAAATTGAAAGAATATATGGCACAGAACAATATCGTCTCCCCCCTGAGGGTCGCTCTTATGCAGGGTGGATGTTCCGGTCCTGCTCTGGGTCTTGCTCTTGACGAGAGGAAAGACAATGACGAGATCTTTGAGAAGAATGATCTAACCTTCTTGATCGAAAAAGGTCTGCTTGATTTGTGCGGTTCCATCAACGTGGAATACCTTGATGCAGGTCCACGGTCCGGCTTCAGCATTACCTCCGCCAACCCGGTCGGCGGCGGTGGCTGCGGCGGTTCCTGCAGCTCCGGAAGCTGTGGTTAATGGTTAAATTTGCAGATCAGTGCATACAGAGGCGGCCTGGCGGTTATCATAACCTGCAGGCCGTATTGTATTTGAATATGGATGCAAACTTTTTCTGCTATATGGAAACCATCGAAATTTGGGTGCAGATCTGATAGGCAATTGAATCAATTCCGGCTCTGTCCACCTTGTAATCCCTACAGTAGCAGGGTAAGTATAAGAATAGAATAAAATAATTAAAGAGTTGAGGTTGATATATAGAGTGACCCATCTCACGAGTACAGGAGCGGTGAGTATTAGGTGAAGGTGATATCGGGTGACTGTAACCTTTTTGAGCGGTAGTTCCCAACAACCAACATCTCTCCTTCGCCAATCTCCTCGAAGATATGCAGGAAAGTGAACGTGGCGAGCGAATGCAAAATAATATCGCGTCCGTTGAGGGTGCTCTCGAATGCTTCGAGGAATTGAATGATTTCTTGCTGGAGATTGTTTGTGATTGAAATCGAAAAAACTCACCAGTTCCATGCGATTTTAATCTTGCACTGGTCGGGATAAAATTACCGTTATCGAACTGTAATAATAAGAAGGCCCCGGTATTCATTTTAATACCGGGGCCTTCTTCCGTTACTTAATTTCAATCTTTTTTATATCGGATTTCTTGAGAGCCTTACGAGGCATGTTTATGCTAAGCACTCCATTTTTAAACGTTGCCTTCACATCATCCTGGTTTGCATCCTCTGGCAATGACAGGACTCGTTGAAAGGAGCCATAAGATCGTTCAACCCGGTAATAATTCTTTTCCTTCTCTTCTTTTTCCTGTCTCTTTTCTCCTATTATGGTCATTGTATCATCGGCAATTTCTATCTTGACGTCTTTCTCACTGACGCCAGGGACCTCCACGGTAATTAAATATTCTTTATCCGTCGCTGCGATATCCAGTTGTGGCCGTAACATCCCTGAAGCCGTAAGCGGTGTCAACCATTCGTTGGAGATGGGGGATAGACCAAAACCTCGGACCGCCTTTTCAAATAAGCGGTCCATTTCCTGCTGAAGCTGAATCATAGGGTGAGACGCTGCATCCTCTCTATGAATTGATTGCTTTTCCGAACGGTTAACCGGCACAACAGCACCGCTTCCCTCTTCTTCTTTCTTAAAACAATTCCATGGTACAAGTTTCTTGATATCCATAACAGCCTCCACTTCTTTTTTGCAACCAAACAAAAAAGCGGGAAACCATCCTTCAGGAGATGATTTCCCGCTCCATGTACTTCCAACTCATTTTGTGTGAATCAGGAAACCATATCCCGCTTCAGTTCATTGATTAATCACTGCATCAGGCAGCTTTGATTTCTATTTGTCTCGGTTTGGCTGCCTCGGATTTCGGCAGGTGGAGATTCAAGACACCGTCTTTTAGCTCAGCTACGATTTTCTCAATATCGATAGTCTGCGGGACGGAAAACGTGCGCTGGTACTCCACATCGCCAAACTCTTCCCACTGGGCAGAACCCTTGGATTCAAATTTCCTGATCCCCCCGAGTGAGAGTTTCCCGTTATCGATGTTAATGCTGATATCTTTTTTCTCTACCCCCGGCATATCCGCTCGCAGCAGGATCTCCTCATCGTTCTCATAAATATCAACGAGAGGAACTACTGCAGGGATTTCTCGGCTTCTTTCAGGCATGGATTGGTCTTTTTTTACAACGTCAGTTCTCTCGCTCATAACAATTCCTCCATCGTATTATGATTTTCTCCCCAGGCACTTTACTTGATGGTTATCTGTTTCGGTTTAGCAGCCTCTAATTTCGGAAGAGTCAGTGTCAGCACACCATTGGTCAGCTGTGCTTCCACTTTACCTGTGTCCACATCAGAGGGTAGAGTGAAGCTTCGTGTAAAGCTTGTTGTTCCACGCTCCACCCGGTGAGACGAATATCCTTCCGGTGCATCGGATTTTCGAGAACCGCTGATCTCAAGGTAATTTCCCTGTACCTTTACATTAAGAGCATCTTTTTCTACCCCGGGAACTTCAACCTTCATCTCCAGGGAATCTCCGAGATCGTAGAGATTGGTTCTCGGTCCACCCTGGGTCACAGTCCAGGCTGGAATGGCCGACGACCTGCCATACTCAGGAAAAATTCTGTTCATCCTGTTATGAAGCAGATCCATGGTTTGAAACATACGATCAATGTCACTCCATCTCGTCCACATAATCTACCTCCATTTTTATAGTATTCATAAATAGTCCGGTCAAAACCGGCTCCCTTTTCATGTATCTGGAAAATAATTACGAATAAATTACTGTCAATATCACGCAACATTTTTTTAGTAACATTTTTATTAATTACTATTAATATAGTAATTGACAAAGTAACTTTTTAGATTAATTTTGTTTGCAGGGAGGTGATATACGACCGGGACCAAGAGCTTTTCACATTATGATATAAGGATAAGCCTCTCTGCTGAAGAGCTTCAAGGTAAGCAGTCCGTGAGGGCGACGTTTCGGCTCCCTGACCAAATAATCGAGTTATTGAGTGTCGTCGCTTATCAGCTGGGGCTTAAACAGAAGTCTCTTTTTGATCAGCTTGTCGAAGATGAAGAGATTGTAAAAGAGATTGCCGAGAGAACGCTTGAGCAAGAGACGCAAACACACAACAGGCAGCGCCGGCCCAAAACGTATGTTCTCAATAGAAGATCCTTGGAAATCATTGATGAATCTATCAAAAGAGCTGAATGTATCAAGAGATTTGCTTGTTGAGGTTTCCATTCAACGATTGCTGCCGATCTTACGGGCAGAAAAGGAGAAATACGAAAATAGATCAATTACTTATAAAGATATGGAGCGGTATCTTGAACAAGGGAAAAAACTCTTTAAAAAGGCCGAACATCTCCTTGGGGCAGAAGATGCCACCTGTGAGAAGATTAAACTCAGCATCGATATGAATGAACGGAATTTAGAGAACCTGAGACGCATGATTGAAAGAAACAAGGCAATGGAATTGTTTGATGTCGAAAATGCAGGCAATGCAGAATGATTGTAACTGAAAATTTGCAACAGGAGGGAAAAGAAGGAAGGTTTGAGTCTTTATTATTGAGATAACGCTGATGACGAGTTCACCGGGTGGGAAAAAATATACGCTGAATGAAAATCACTATGGAATTTCAGTACTATTATAAAATTTTGGGTCTTTCCCAAAATGCATCGCAGGATGAAATTCATCGTGCCTACAGAAAACTTGCTCGTAAATACCATCCTGATGTCAATAAAGACAAGAGTGCGGAAGAACGGTTCAAAAAAATCAATGAAGCAAATGAGGTTCTCAAGGATCCGGAGAAACGAAAACTCTACGATACCTACGGAAAGGATTGGCAACATGGTAGTCAGCAGCAACAGTACTGGCAGGACAATTTTTCCAGGAAAGCGGGGTCGAAAGGGAATGCCAGAACTTTCCGTTTCAGCAGTGACGGTTCTTTTGGGGAAACAGATGATTTCAGTGAGTTTTTCAAGAGCTTTTTCGGTCAAGGGTTTACCCACAGCCAACAAGAAGGCGGTTTCTCCTCGGATGACATGTCCGGTGGGAGTCACGAAGCCGAATTGACAGTATCGCTTTCGGATGTCTGTCACGGAGCCACAAAGCCTATTACATTCCAGACGTATGAAACAGACAACAATGTTCGGATCACACCGGTGACAAAAACATTGCAGGTAAAGATTCCCAAGGGAATTACCAATGGGGGGGTTATCCGTCTTGCCGGGCAGGGTCGAAAGAGCCGGGATTTCGGAGCTCCGGGCGACCTGCTTCTCCGCATCAGCATTGCTCCGGATCCAAGATTTAAAATCGAAGGAAACAACCTTCATACCGTTATCGCTGTCTCTCCATGGGAAGCTGCTTTGGGAGCCAGAATTCCCATACAAACGATTGACGGCAGCGTTTCACTTACCGTTCCGAAAGGCTCTCAAAACGGTAAAAAGCTCCGTCTTCGAGGAAAGGGGATCCCGAGACGTAAAGGTATTCCCGGGGATATCATCGTCGAGCTTGAAGTGAGAATGCCGGAGCACTTAAATAATGAGGAGGAAAAGTTCTTTCAAGAGATAGCAAAGAAATCGAGATTCAATCCTCGCGAAACGTCGAAGCAAAGGGCTGGGAGTTATGTCTGAGAGAGCGATACGGGTTTATACTCCACACTCATAATCTTCAGGAGGATCTGAAATGCCGAAAAACTATTATATCGTTTTGGGAATATCTTCAACTTCATCACAAGATGAAATCAAGTCGGCATACCGCCGGCTGGCAAAGGAATTTCATCCTGATCACTATGGTCAAAGCTCGCCCTTTCTCAATATTCAGGAAGCGTATTCGGTTCTCAGCGACCCGGTCCGGCGTAGAAGTTATGACACTACCCTGCTGGAAAACCGGCGACCTCGAGGCCCATCTGAATATAATGCCCCATTAAAAGAATCTCCCTATCGCGGGGAGGTTGAGCCGCTCATACCAGAAAAAGGGCAGGATGGGAGGGGCAGTACCTCTTTGCTGCAGTCTTTCCATACGTACAGGCCGTCACTAGATTCCTTGTTCGATCGGTGGTTCAGCAATTTTTCTGAAAAAAGCCCCTCAAAAGGAGAACAGCTCGAAAATTTGACCGTTGTCATCACATTAACCCCTGTCCAGGCGTTTCGAGGGGGGCATGTTCGTCTGACTGTACCGGCCCGTCTGCAGTGCCCTAATTGCATTGGACGAGGGGGAATAGGGGCATATGAATGTTGGAGGTGCAGTGGCCAGGGAGTGCTCAACGGTGAGTTCCCTCTTATAATCAGTTACCCTTCAGGTATTTCGGACAACCATACCGTTCAATTGTCTCTGGACAACTTTGGCATTCGAAACCTTTGCCTGACAGCAACTTTTAGGATAAGTCAAATGGATTAATAATTTTCTTTTCTGATTGCCACTAATGTTCAGGTACTGATCCAGGGAGAGAACTATTCATTTCTCGGGATGCCATAAACCATCCCAGGGAGCTTCACTTTCGCCGTCCAGGCTGCCGTCGGACCTGGCGTGCTGCGGCTTGCCGCCGATGAAGGCAAGAATGTTTTCCTCGAGTATATCTGACTGAAAATGGGTCACGGCGCCCGCTTCCGGCGTGGAGACATCCTCTACTTTTCCGGTCCCCTCTTCTCAGCCCTATTTTTTTTCAAAAGTATAAAGAATATCTGCTCCCCCCTCGACCCCAGACTCCATCTGGAGGATGATCTTCTTCGTCAGCGTGTACTTCAACTTGATGGTACTTACAGGATCGAAGATACCGATGCCGTAGCTTATATAGATCCGAGGTGAGAGATATCTGCCGATGACAAGCGATTCCTGATTGGGTTCTGTTCCCTTCTGAATGGAAATATCCTTTAATCCGAAAAGACCGCCTATCTTTTGGGCAATGAACTCCCCGCCGGTCAACGACAGGGATTTTGCTGCATTATAGACGACTCCTCCCTGGGCCTGGGACGCACTGTTGAGCGGGCTGCCGAGTATGAGGTAGGAAAGAATTTCGCTGTCTTCCATCTCCGGAGTGGAGTACAGCGTAACCTTGGGCTTGTCCAGCGTTCCCCCGACTGCCGCTCCGGCCGTCACATCGCCGATCTTGCGAAAGGCGTGAATGTCAAGCAGGGGATTGGTCAGCGGGCTCCCGGCAAAATACAGCCGCCCATCCTCTATAGTCAAAACAACCTTGTACAGTTTATATTGACCTTTTGTGATTCGAAACTTACCGCTTCCGGTTGTCGGTTTCCCGGGCATATCCGTTACCCGGACATCACCATTAATCTTTCCCTTCAGCCCGAATCCATCGAAATACACCGAATCTCCAAACCTGACTCTCAGGTCGCTGAACACCTTGATCATACGCTTATTTTCTTCTTTTTTTTGCCCCACGATCACAACATCGTCAGAGGGACGCACTCCCCCCTCATGATCGGGAGGCTTGAACTCAGCCTCCGGTATCAGCACATTGCCGTGGACATCTATGCGCTCGCCTCGTACCATGATATCTATATTCGGCGAAGCAACGGCATGAACCTCTGGAATCCCGGCAACCTGGAAGTTTTTGCCCTTGATATGGATATCGACGGATTTATCGACTGCTGCCAGATCTATTTTGCCGTCCAGCGTCATCCTTCCCTTTCCCGAAGCGGCGCTGCCGGTAGCCTTTAGTGTCGTGCCTTGGGCCTCGATGTTCAGGTTGCCCTTTTCAATTTGTATTCCTGCTGCAAGAATTCCGGCCGAGACATCGGCAAGGGAGGCACTGCCGGTAACAATCGGTTTGCCCAGCGTTCCACCAAAGCTCAGATCGGTTTCCAGGGTTCCCTGCAGGTTCACCACCCCCGGAAGAAACGGTTCGATAAAGGCTATATCCCTGGCCTTTGCCTGAAGGGCACCACTTATTTTCTGCGTCTGAAAAGAGAAATCAGCTGGCGAGAGAGAAGGTAATGTCACATCTCCTTTGATGAAGTTCGTGTCGGTCAACTTCACGGTAAAATCAGAACGTAAGGTATTCTCGGCGAGATGTCCCTTCATTGAAATTGTTTTAAAGGCAAAGGTTTTGCTGATTTTTTCAGTAACCGGTACGCGAAGCTGTCCTTTGGATGCAGCAAACGCCATATCTGCCGAAAGCACCTTGCCGTGGACATCGGCCACAGCCCTGCCGCCGAAGGTCCCACCAAGATCGACGTTTGCAGGCAGAGCTGGTTTGAACAACGACAAGGGAATAGCTGCGGCCGTCAACTCAATATGAACATTCTTTTCCGGCTGCGCCGACACCAACGCGCAAAGTCTGCTCTGTTGGTTTTTCAGGCAGATAGGTTCGGTCGCAACACCGGTTCTGCTTAGAGAAAGAGATGCTTCCTTAGCAAGTACCCAGTGACTGACAAGATCAGAGGAGATCTCAGCGCCTTTCAGCATGCCTTGCCAACGTCCGTTCCTGTATCCGCCGGCAAGGCTCAGAGATGCGGATTGCCCCTTGTCCACGGCAAGCTCAGCCAATAGCCGATGGTCAGCCATTGTGCCGGTTCCACGCAGTTCAAAGGATCCTATCCTCTTGTTTCCAATCTTGACATCTTTTGCCGCAACAGACAGGCTCGAAGCATTGGCGGCCGCAAAATCAAGCTTTGCATCCGCCTGGATAGAGGCCGCCTTATATTCCCCAAATTCAAGACCGGTTCCCGATGACACAGCTGTCAGCTTCGGTGTGGACAACGGACCATTTAAGGAACCCCGGACCAAAGCAGAGCCATGCAAACCGGATATCAGGGCGCTTAAATTCCCCGAATCAACGGTCCAGGTAAGGTTCAACTTTTCATCCACATTTCCCGATACCTCAACCACGCTGGGCTTGGGTGTGCCAGGAACCGAGAGGACGGCTTTTGCAATGCGCCAAGTCTTTCCCCTGCGGCTTACCGCAAAAACCCCTGATGCCTTTTCATGCCCGAAACCGCTGCCCTCCAAATTGCCGGCCAGATCAAACGAATCCAGCTTTCCGCGACTGGTGAGGCGGGCATTGACTGTAAGAGGTATCGTGACCCCGGGAAGTTCTTTTAAAAAAAGATTTTTGGCAGTCAGCACCCCATCCCACCGCGGTTCGTTCAGGACATTTTCAATAACAGCATGCACCGTACCTTCGGCCGGCGAACTGAATTTCTGGTTGATTATAAATTTCCCAAGCGTCCCTTCAATACTTCCTGAACACGTCACAGAAGGATGCCCTTTAATTGAATAGTCCAAGCCGGTAATCAGATGCAAAGGATAGTCACCTCGCATCGTCACCGTCCCGGCTAAATTGAGGACTGTCTGCCCCCTGTGTACCTCAAAGCGGTCGATACGAAGCTCAGATCCTGATATGCCCAAAGCCAAAGAAACTTTTTCCACTTTTTGAGAAACCGCATGCGGATCGTCCCCGGTTATGGACAGATCGGCAACTCTGGCGTTGTGCAATGCCAGGTTCAAGGGTAGCCGGATCCGGGGCAGCGAAACCGGACCGTTTGCGGCCTTTGCCGTTTTATAGACAATCTTACAACCCCCGGCCTCGAATCCCGTTATGTTGACCAGGCCCGCAAAGAGCTCCAGCGGCTTCCATTCCATGCCTGCTTTGCGAATTGTAAGATCGACATCTTGGTTCTTATACTGCAGGTTCTTGACATGGATGGAGTCCATGAGCCGGCCCTCAAGGCTTTCAAAAGTCAGACCGGGGACGGTCCCGGCCACCAGCCTCAAACCGAGTGAGGTCGAGAGCAAAAACCAGAGACCCACAGCCAGGACCGCCACACAGACCAAAAGAGAGCTCGCAATGATTTTTTTCATAATTCCGGCCCCACACTGAAACTCAGCATCCAGCCTTCAGGTGTGCTCAAGCCTCTGGAAAAATCAACCTTTACAGGTCCCACGGGAGATCTCCAGCGTATACCTAAACCAGCACCCTTCTTGATCGGGTCCGACACTGTTTGCAGTGCATTTCCTGCATCGTAAAAGACAGCCAGGCTCCACTTATCGTATATAATATGATCGTATTCGATACTGCCGATCAGCAGATACTTTCCGCCGACAACTTTGCCGGCACTGTTTTTCGGACCGAGGGAGTTATAGGAATACCCGCGTATGCTGTTGTCGCCGCCGGCAAAAAAACGTAATGTTGCTGGAATATTTGAGAATGTATCGGTTTCTGTAAGCCCCAGATGCGTCCTGAAGATAAACCTGCCGTCATCCAGGAAACGTTGAACCATGGCGGCATCGAGCCTTGCCTGCACGAAGGTGGCGTTCGAGCCGATCCAGGATGTAGTGCCCTTTACATCGAGATTGAGCTTGTATCCGTGTGTCGGGTAGATAGGGTTATCCGACCGCACTTTCAACCATGTCACTCCGGGAAGGAAAAGTCTGGAGTCTCCGCTTTCGCCGTCGATTTTGAATTGTTCATGCTGGAATTTTAAATATTCCGTTTCGATCAAATCGTCTCTTTTATGTGTATACGTGGGCCCGACGACAAGCTTCTTGCTCATTGATGTTTTAGTATCCTCGGCAGTGAAACCGGATACTAAATCCACATGGTCGGATCGGGGATCACCCACAGGGATTGTATATCGGGCTGAAACATCCTGTTTTATCTGGGAGAGGCGCAGTTCCGTATTGAAATGGTGCCCTTTGCTGTTGATTCTCCGATACTCCCAGCCTATAAGCCCCCGTAATCCTGTATCAGTGCCGTAACCTGCACCAAAACTGTAGAGATACCGGTTCTTTGGCCTGGCTTTTACCGCGACCGGCACGTAAAGATCATGGATCTGATCCATCAGCGGCCTCACCTCAACAAGACTGAAATACTGACTTTGACTCAAAGCCGACTGGAGCTCAAGCAGGGCCGAGGTCCTATAGGGGTCTCCCTTTTTAAAAGGGACATAGCCTCTGATGAACTTTGGGTCGAGTATATTCTGATCGATGATTACCTGTCCGAATAAAAAGCGTGGACCGGTATCAAAATGGAGCACGATTTTCGCAGTGAGGCTGGCAAGGGAAACCTCAATCGAATGTGAATCGAATTTTCCCCGCAGATACCCGAATTCGAGGGCAGCGTCCGAAATGGATCCCTTTGCATCCTCATAAACTTTTTGATTGAGGACATCGCCCGCTTTCAGGGAAAAATTGTCCTTGAGCTGTCTGAAGCTCTTCTCCCCGGCTCCCGGGCCTGTTATCTCGAGGCGCACACTGGAGACATGCACCGGTTTTCCCAGTCTGATCCGATAAACCGCCTGCCATCCCCCCTCTTCCCGGGTAAGATTCGAGTGTATGTCCGACTTGTAATATCCAAAGGGCTCAAGTGCTTCTCGAATCTCAGACGGGGCCTTATCATGCAATTTATGAACTGCAAACGTTGTAAGATCCGGCTCATTCCCGTATTTTTCGATGGAGAGCATGCTGTGAATATTTTCAAGAATCTTCTTGTCAGCCACGCCCTGGATCTTAACTGTCACATGACCGGGACCTTCAGCTAAGGCAGGCAACAGGAAAAATAAAAAGAGAACAACAGATATGACACTGAAACATTGAAAGATTCGTTTCATCATTGCCGGTGGACGACGTCGAAGCAGGATATTTTATCTCACTTTCAGGTAAAATTATCCAAAGCTTTAACATTTATTTAAAGCCCTTTCATGCTTGGGACTACAACTCTGTCAGCAACAAATTTAATGGTAATATTTTTGTTTTCATTTCCCCAAATGCAGCTTTTTGCACCGAAAGCGGCGTCACATGTGTCAGGCTTGCCTATAATTGAGATTACCTCCGGATAATCCATTCCAATTTTTATTTTGTCATAATTTTCTCGATTCAGTTTGCTGCATCCGACAAGGGCTATAGAAAGAAAGAGTCCTATAACGAAAATCTTTTTCATGCTGTTCATTTCAATTTTCCTTTCTCTACATTGTTAATGTATCTATTATGCTTTCCGACTTGGAAATCTGACGCTCATTGATTCACCAATTCCAGCCGATCTTGATCCCCCTCTTTTTGCCAGTGCACTGACGGGTCCATACCGGTAAGCTTCCTGTAAATTTGTCTGTCATGCCGTTCGACGACTTTTCGCACGATCACGTAAACCGGAAAGCTCACGACATAAAGCACCAACAGTGTTATCAGAGTAAAAGCCGCAAGCCCCGACAAACCATTGATGGATGTTGCCAAGTCAAGAAGACCGAAATGGTTGAGGACGGTATTAATAGGCTTTACGGTCATCGTAGGAAACACTCCGTAAATCGCTTCGTTCAAAAGCCCGCCGATCCAATGCATCGGCTGCGGGTAGATAAACAGCACCAATATAAGGAACACGGCTGCCGCAGCAATGCCCGTTGCAACGATGGGCAGGACGACCTTCGGATGCTTTTTAATGCAGCGAACGAGATAGACATTCTGGCAGCCTGCCTCCAGATCGGCTCGTATTTCATCACGGCCGGTAGATTCATCCATGCCGAGTTCACGCTTATTCAACACAGCCTCGGAAAACAGTGGCGGTGCCGTCATCTCTTCAGGCGGATTGGCGGAAAGGACATCCGCCAGAACGTCCTTGCAGTACTCGCGTAATTGGGCGTCAATCAAAGTATAGCCGTGATACATCAAGGCTTCTCTCTCGATGTAGCTGAA
Organism: Desulfocapsaceae bacterium; assembly: GCA_046704745.1. Lineage (GTDB taxonomy): Bacteria > Desulfobacterota > Desulfobulbia > Desulfobulbales > Desulfocapsaceae > CAWGGS01. The sequence continues at coordinate 21,273 of JBJKRL010000152.1, forward strand.
TTGATCCAGATCCGTCCTTATGCGGCCTATGCCGGTGATGAACTCCGACGGCATGCGCTTGTTGGTATCTGAGAGATCTTTTAGATTCCTGAATAGATGAATAAAGGCAAAGCGGTGAGGCTCATTATCGATATCGGGAAGATTTCTCCATCCAACTAGAATATCGATTAATTTATTACGCACCTGGAACTGAAGAACGCTGTTGACACGAACCAAAACGTTCAGAACGCTGCGCTTCATAGTGTCGCAGGCCTCCATCTGACCGGAAGCATCGCTGACAATGAGGACATTGCATTGCACGGGATCATGGATGAGTGACTCGATGCCCTGATTGTCGGCAACGCCTCCATCCACCAAAACATCACCGGCAATCGTTGTTGGTGGGAAAAGGCCAGGCACGCCCGAAGATGCGCCCACAACGCGGGAAAGAAGCAGGACGTTATTGTTTACCTTTGACATTTCATTTACGCCGGAAATGGGCTCACGGGAAAAAGTGACACGCTCACCGCTCAATAGAGAGGTCGTATTGAGCAAAAGTTTCGTTCCCTTGTTTGTCACAGGCACGTTAGGTTCATTGAGACCGGTGGCGCTGGGCAGTTGATCCAGTGCGTTTTCGTCATAAAACCAGATATCATATTCCTTCTGGATCAGAACGGATCGGGCGGTGGCGTGGAACGGTTTTAGCAGCAGAGTCTTGAGAAACAGCCAGGGATGATAGAAAGGAGTGTAAAACAGTGCGCGGGACCGTAGATTATGATCCAGAGCGGCTAAAAAATCTTTGGCGATGCTCTCGAAGATGCGTAGCCTGACTTCTTTTTTTGCGCGGTCCTTGGGAGATTCAAGGTGAAGGCGCCGTTCCATCTCGCACAGATAGTAAGCGGCAATGATGGACCCGCCGGAAACGGCGGAGACTACCCGCACCTGTGGCATGATATCCAGCTCCTCCAGGCGGCGGATGACGCCGAGATGAAAAATGGCGGCGCGGAACCCGCCGCCCGACAAAGCCAAACCGATTCGACGGTTCCTGATCAGCTCGTTCTTCTCCGCTTCCTGTTGAGGCGGAAGAGGTATTTTTTGTTCCTTGCGATAGGTAGCATTCTGCGCCAGTTGACGGGAAATAATCATAAGGCATCCTCTATTCGTTGCATTAACGGAATTTGGAGTCGGGCCACGATAGCTGTCTTATTTTCATTCATTTAATTTCAAGACGTCACAGCTGCTTTTTATTGCTGTTCGTCCTTTAGCACGAATTTCCAGCATTTTTTTAATCAAAACGGTAAATGTCTTGCTGCCAACCGCTATACTCTCACTCCATTCACTCTGTCGAATTCTTCCATTTTCGAGCGCTTCATGTATTCATTCTGTATGGGTTTTTTTGAATGTTTCATACGAGTGAAAACCAGCTTTCTCGATAAGCTTTTTATACACTATGATGCCATTTTGTCCATGTTCCATGAACTTTCACCAATTTGACGAGAAAATCCTGCTTATGGCATCGATGGGTAATATGCCGGATTTGACCGGGGATGAAATGGCGATGGGCTCTGGCCATAGAGTAATCCTATTAAGCTATGGGAGTTTTTTTTAAAACTGCAATGACAGTTTAGGAGAAATGACTTTTATTCAACATTACTAGATGATATACAACTATTATTATTCCTTCCATCATTTTCCTCAACTGCGATGGCAAGCGTAGCAAACACATCTGCTTGATAAAATAGGTCTTCAGCTCCTGTAAAACCAAGAGGTTCCGCATAATGGCGTGCGTATTTTTCTTGTAATATTATAAGCATACTTTGGGCCGGCCCCATTCCCGTGTTTTTGGTGGAGTTGCTGGTAAACTGTTGTTTTTATATATTTCTTTCTATGACCTACTTTGACAAGCCAAACTGTTAACTCGTTTCCATCCGGAAACGGCGCTTTTCTCCTAACTCGTCGTTGCGCTGTCAAATTTAATCCTCGGAGGTAAGCACCCTCCGGGCATAGACTTTGACTTCGAAATCCTTCGTTTCAGGATGGAAACCAACTCGTAATCCCGGGAGTTTCAGGGGACGCTGGTGAAAAAAATACTTATTTATACTTCAACTTTCCGGCTTGGTATTTTTGTTGCAATTTCGAGATGATCAACAGACAAGTTGTCTGCTGGAAAGAATTCAGGAGCCAGGAGTCAGAATCCAGATTACTTGATTTTAAAGGGTTTTCTCATGAATTCTGACTCCTGGATTCTGGCTCCTTGTGAACCAACTGCAGGAAGACCACAAAATTGGATAGTATTCCAAATTATTACCACAACCCGGAAAGTTGAGTTATACTTTTTACACTCCGGCAATTCTTTTTGGCTGACCAGACGATTGACCGTCGAAGTGGCGAGACCCAGAAAATGGGAAACTTCGGCACCACTGTATCCCATCCTGAGCACCGCTACCCGGCTAAGCGGTTTTCTGGCCCGCACGACTTCTCTTTTCCTCACCCCGGAACAGACCGCCTTGGCATCCACTCCCATTGCCGCAACAATTTCCTGCAGCAGGAATGGAAGGGCTCGTTTACCGGAAATGAACCGTAACCCATACCGGCACGCAAAGGGTTCAAATGGATGTATCTGGTTAACTCAAGCAGGTAGGAATCATCTTCGCAGACGATGAATTTATATCTATTTTGAAAAAGATGACCGATGCGTTTGTGGCGTTTGTCGAAATTGACCACATAGCCGGTAAGAAGACGCCTCATGCTTGCGGCCAAAGGCTTTCGGCCGGTTCTGACCAGGATATGATAGTGGTGGGACATCAAGGACCATGCATAGACGGCAATGTTTTCTTCCCGGCAAAGCGTTGCCAGGCGGGTAAGGAAGTCTTCCCTGTCCTTTCGGTTGCGAAATATTTTAGTCCGTTCAATCCCTTTTACAATGACATGGTGCAATGTACCGGGAGCATCCATTCTTGCTTTTCTCGGCATGAAAACCGGTATACACCTTCAACCATTACCCACAAGTTTTTTTGCACCAAAGTCCCCTGTCACCACTTCCTGCAGCCTAATATTTTCTAACATCTTATAAGTCCTTTAATAGGTAAATATTGAGTATGTCTTCACGTTAGGACAAGGACTCGCTGGTTGGTAATACATTGGCTCTTGTTTTCGGGGTCAAAAAGAGGGTTTTAAGCCCATTTTCTGCTGTATTTATATATTTTTATCTCATTAAAACAATAAGATATCTTGGTCAGACCCCGGTTTTATGTCATGATTTGTTCGATCTCATGGAAGGGAATCTTTTTTTGCTCAGTACGGTTCGGAGATGAAGCCACAAAAGCATCATAGAGCCCAGCAAAAGTCAAATCGGTTCATCGTGTAAAAGCAGAGCGTATTAGACCGAAACCAGCAAATGTGAACAGCCCTGCTACAGTTCCATTGATCCAGCAACGGCAGTGTTGATAGCAACGCATTACTCCTCCGATAGAAAACAGAACCGAATATAATGTGTAGACAGCAAACCCAATTACAGTACAAACAACGGCCGCAATAACCAGTGAGTAGAGGCCATCGTTCGAGTTAAGCCCAAAAGAAAGAGCCGCCATCCATGCCAAAACGGCTTTAGGGTTCGACATGTTCAATATCAGTCCCTGCAAAAACCAACTCTGCTTGCCAAATACAATTTTTCTTTCCTGTTCAGGATGCAAAGCAGATCGAGCAGACAAAAATGCGAGCCAAAGAAGATATAGCCCACCAATAATCTTAAGTATCATCAGTAGTTGAAGTGAACCTTGAAGTACAGCACCCATTCCACTAGCTGCTATCACCCCCCAGAAAGATAAGCCGCAAGACAAACCAGCGCCATAGATTAAGCCTGCTTTCCTGCCGTGTTTCATTGCAATCGTGGCATTTGAGATAGTTGCCGGACCAGGTGAAATAGTTACAATGAAAAAGGCCAGAGTTGTTGATGTCAGAGAAATTGCTTCAACCATTTTTAAATTGCCTTTACTTGAAATCTAACGGCCACAATCACCTGACAGCGGAAGCCGCAGGCTGTAGCTGGTCAGGTGAATTGTGATGTTGGGTTTTCCCCTTGCACTATTTCATTGGTAAAATCCATGAATTCAATATTATTCGGCATGGATGTATCAGCGTACCATATTTTATCAATACCATTCGGAAGCCCACTATGGTAAGCTATTTGGATAGAATCCAGCATTTTCCCTTCGTTCATTAGGGCAATATCGTCATTTTCAACAAGAAGAATCGTCGTCCTGTCCGGTCCATGGTATTTTGCGAGTTTCTCCGCTTTTCTATCGAACTGTTTTCGAATACGGGCTGGGAGAGTATCGTCCATAGGCTCAAATCGTGCGAAGAATATTCCTGGCCGCCTGTCACTTGCCTTCCTGATACGAAGACGAAATGGCACACCATGAACATCTTCGAGAACACTATGCCCATCATTTAATCGTGGCGACTCATCAATTATCCAAGTCTTTAGATTTTGGCGAATGGTCGCCCAATCCTGGCCTTTTGCCACTACGTCGTACTCGATAGTAATATTAAGGCGGAAGGGAAAGGATGCAGTGAGTTCTTTTTCAATCCCACCAACTGCTTGTATAAACCAGTCTGAATCTCGGCGTTGATTCGGAAGCGTGTCAATGCTGGTGTGCTCAATCGCAAAACAACCGGCAATCGCATCTATTTCCGAGGTCTTCCGGTTCTCTTTATCTGGCCAGCGATCAACTTTAAGATCGGGAAAACCGGCTTTCCGTAGATAGGTTATAAAAGCATTTATGACATACTTATCATTCATGAAGTATTGCCTATTTTATGAGTGCAAGCCAACGGGAAGCTCACCGGCGCGCGCCTTTAAGCGTGTCCATGTGTAGCGATTTGTTCTGCAAATTCATCAAATATTCTTTTGATAGCTAACATTTGTGTATTGAGAGTGTTTGTGGCCCATAACAA
>JBJKRL010000153.1:0-6506 GCA_046704745.1 Desulfocapsaceae bacterium
AAGAAGAAATACTGTACAAAACCGAGCCTACTGAACATTAACCATATGGAATTAAAAAATAATCAATCAGCAATAATTTTAGAAAACTCTGAAGATGGTTCGATAACCGTTGATGTTGCTTCTCCGGATCAAGGTAGTTTCACTGCAAAACTCTGCGTGGCCGTTGCCAAGAAAATTATGCAGGACGAAGCATTTCAGGCGGTATTGATGGATATGATTGATGAAGAATGAAATGTTATGGAACACTGATCTAAAGATTAGATTTTACTCGTAAGAACAATCCAGCCCGCCCTTTTCGCTCTGCTATATGCCCTCGCCGGGCAACGCCTTCTCCTCAACCGCCGATCGAACGAATAACTCTCGCCGGATTCCCCCCGACAAGCGCATTCGGAGGGACATCCTTGGTGACGACAGTGCCGGCTGCCACCACCGAATTCTCACCCACTGTTACGCCGCCGATGATTGTCGCTCCGGCCGCGATCCACACATTTTTCTCTATCACGATGGGCTTTCCGATTGTGGCAGTACGTCGCTGTGAAGGTTCAAGCGGATGCCCCGTCGTTATGATGTTCACATTCGGCCCGATCATCACATCGTCGGCGATATCGAGGCCGCCAAGGTCATAGAAGGTGCAATTCTGATTGATGAAGATATTATACCCGACGCGGATCTCATCCCCACCGGAAGTATAAAATGGAGGGATCAGTAAAAAGCTCTCATCTACCTTTTTGCCGATGAGTTCACTGAACAGAGCCCGGATTTCATCCGCATCATCGAACGTCAACCGGTTAAGTGAGGCGGTGATAGACATCGCACGTTTGACATTTGCCAACATGGCCGCTGATTCCGGTGTCCCGCGGTAAATTATCTTAGTGCGATCGTCATTCGGCATTCGTTACTTTACTCGGGCTGCATCTGAGTATGTGTTTCGGCGTACAAGATCGGCACCGAATAGTGGTACGACACGGCTGTCGTCAGTGGTGCGACAAGGGTGTCGCACCCACTATATAAAGGAAGGAGAATATATAAACTCCCCCTACCCCCTCAAAAGGTATTTGGGGGTGTGATCACTGCGACATTACCACTGTGGGGAAGAACATTTTACCATTGGTCAACCATCAGGAGTTTCCTCCGCCTTATGCCATGCAAAGGTTGTACAGGGGTTGTACAAATTGACCATCAAACTAAAAAGGGGTTAAGCTGTTTTTGCTTAACCCCTTGATTTTACTGGTGCGCCAGGAGGGATTCGAACCCCCGACCTACGGATTCGTAGTCCAAGATTCATTGCGTTATATTTATTTGTTATTAAAGGAAACACATAACAAAATCAACCTATTTGTTCCGTTTTTGTTCCATTAATATAAAATCAAACATTTTTCCCTTCCAAATAAAACAACCACGGTTCTGTGTTGAAAATAATTCAAACCAACCGCCTGTCTGAAAGAGCGTTTAAAGTTGGCGTGAACTTGAAGAAGCAAGATGCTAAAATCATTGCAGTAATCAAATATAGGACATCAGAGAGATTCAAACGCAAATCCTATTACGCCTAAGTGTCTTCGCTTCGTATAGCTTTTTGTTAGCACGAACAAAAAGTATTATGAATCGTCGAATAGTACGTATGGTACTGACCTTACCCCATAACCGTCTACCAATTTATGATAGTTAAAGAGGAGACTTAGGTGGGCAATTTTTCCATCAATTATGACGACAATTATTTTCCCTTAGTCCTGGATCGGAAACGATACCCTATTATGCAAGAGGCGGAGGAGGTGGCGGTAACTCACCTTTCTCTAAAGCCTCTCGAGCTGCTTTAACCGGTATACCCGCCTCACATGGCACTCCTACCTGGCATAAACCGCAGCCATACCCTGTAAATTTGTACGTTTCTTTAACATATTCGCGTGTCCGGTCAAGATGCTGCCGACACTTTTCCTTATCATGGCCCGTTTCAGTTATTGCACGGACAGGACAACGATCAATACACTTGCCACAGGTTCCATCAGTAAAAAAGAGGCAATAGTCATGATGTCCGGTGTAGTAACGCGGGGTTGGCTCAAGAGAGATCTTAGCCACGACAGATCCGGCTCGCATTGCTTTACCTTTAGCCGTGATTAATCCGTCACAAAGACCGAAGGTCCCGAGCCCGGCAGCAAATGCAGCATGACGCTCAGACCAGGATGATGCATATGAAAAACGTTGCGACTTGACTATCGTCCAATTCGGGGCAAGCATAGGGGCAATGGCGGGATGCCCAGCTTTTGTAAGATGCTCGGCAACATATTTTCTCAAGGCAACGTTGAATTCTTCACCATAGACTCTGATTCTGGCCCACTCCTCGGCGGGGAATTTACTCGCTTTCCGGTTGGCCATACGCACCATCTTACGTTGGGGTAATACCCAGGAAATGACAGTGAGTTGATCGGCGCTTACATTTTCCATGGAATGATGCTGGTTAAAGACTTCCCAAGGGGTCCAGTGGAAAGGGCCTATATATTCCTTGTATTGTTGCCAAATTGGGTCAGAACCAGAGGAAAATCCAACCAAGGCCGAGTCCCAAGCAGGCTCACCGGATTTACCCTGCATTGTATTAAACGGTGATTCAGCTATATATTGCTGAATCAAACCAACAATATCTTGCCCAGAGATAGTTGAACCTTCCTCCATTTCATGTTCCTCCTCTACAGATTAAAATTACTTGACTTGTCAACCTGTTATCAGATCTCTTTCATATTTTTGGAGCAGAGCCGTTCAAGGATGGAAGAATCAGGGTTTTTCCCTGATGGATAATCTTCCCCGCCTCCCGCAATCCTTTCATCGCCCTGGTAATGCTGACGCGGTGTGCTCCCGTCAGAAAGCTCAAATCCTCATGGGTCAATGGGAACTGAATAACAAATCCTCTAGTACTTTTAGTCCCATGCTGATGGGCAACGTTGCAAAGAACGCTAAAGAGCCTCTCTTCAATGTTGGAAATTGTAAAATCCCCAACCCGTTCGGTCAGCCAGGAAATTCGCTCACTCAAATTCCTGATGATTTTCAGCCCGATGTCCGGATGTTGAATGACCAGTTTTTCAAATTGGTGCCTGCTAAACCCGCAGGTTAAGGTATCCTCAAGGCTGATGGCGGTCACCGGATACCGGATTTTATCTGAAAACATACTCTCGCCGACAAAATCCCCCGCCTTACGAATGTCAAGTGTCAGCTCCCGGCCATCCTCAAAGATTTTCATCAGTCTTATCCGGCCGCCTTTAATGAGAAACATTTCGTCGGCAGGGTCTCCTTGGTGAAACAGGATATCACCCTTTTTCATTTTCTTGCGTAGCGCCTCACGACTCAGCGCTTCCCGTTCACGGGTTCCAAGGTCCTTGAACAACCAGAATTGGCCTATGCAGATCGGTGACAGTTCGATATCCTTGCCAGCCATTTGAGTACAGGGGCAACTCATAACATTTTTGCTCCGTTGATGATGCTTCCAAGAATGTGATCGATTGCGGGCAGGTCTGTCAGGTCCAATGTGGCTGAAGGGTAATCGGATTCTCTATACTTTTCACCATAAGTCCTTGCCAACTAAATCGTTACTATCTGTGATGGTGGTCATCCGTGTGCTTAGGTTTTGCGTCCTATCGATCCCAATACCTAAAAATAATTGACTAATCTAAGCACAGCTACCACTAGTTGTAAGATTCGTCTGTAGCAGCTGCTACAGGAATACCATTAAAAGGCAATCCAACCTGCTGCACCGAAGTTAAATCCATAATTGTAACCGGTGCTACAGAAAAGCCATCATGAATGGATTATTTGTTTGTTTAATAATGCTAAGGGGCATCGAGAGCTACTTGGCTGCCCTGCCCGGAAATTCTTAGCGGCAGAGCGGACTTATCCCTTGAGGGCACTATATGTTTCCAGAAGCCCTCTAACTTTACCTTCAAAAGGAGGATGAAAATGGTTGCTAAAATTTCTTCGGATCTTCAAGATTTTGTAAAAGGTAAGCTTGGCTGGGTGGCGACAACCGGCTCTGATGGAATGCCGAACGTCACACCAAAAGGCACAATTCGAGTGCATGATGAACAGACTCTTGTCTTTGCCGATCTGTTTTCGTTGAAAACAAGAGAGAATTTGCTTAATAATCATAAAGTTGCAGTAACCGTAGTCGATCAGGAAAAAGTTAAGGGATATCAGTTCAAGGGGAAGGCGGAACTTATCGATGCCGGTCCATTGTTTGAACAGTTCAAAGCCGAACTGGCAAAGTCCCCCACCCCCCTGCCCGAGCCGAAGTATGTGGCAAAAATAACAGTGGAAGAAATCTTTGATCAAACTCCCGGACCTAATGCTGGGAAGAAGATCGACAGCTGACCACCAACACCTAGAATTACTTCAGCTCAGTGCGGGAGTATTTTACCAATGATAGGGAAGGATCGTTAGAAATCCAGTTCGTAAATATCCTTGTGTGTTATCGAATTACAGCATCAGCCTGCAGATCTTGGGAAAAAAGTCTAAGAGGATCTAGAAATGAAAGCAGTTGGAATAAGTAGTAGTGGCAGGAAATCAGCCTACTCAAAGATCATAGTAAAAGATATCTTGGAAGCATCCGGTGTGGAATATGAGATGATTCATCTCGCCAAACTCAACATCAAAGGTTGTTTGGGATGTTTAAAATGTGCAAAAGACAATGTTTGTGTCCAAAAGGATGACTTCCAAAAGGTAATCGATACTGTAGTAAAGGCAGATGCGTTGGTTTTTGGTGGGGCAAATTACCACGATGCCTTAAACGCCATAGGACACGCATTCTGGGAAAGGACATTTGCTTTACGACATCGTGAATCCTTCCCTCTCGCCGGCAAACTGGGAATCGCGGTGGGACTTGACCGTAACAGTGAAACCAGGGCAGCCACTCTATTCATAGAAAAAATGATGCTGACCAACAAAATGGCATTAATCGGAAGTTTTACCGATCCAGGACATTATCAATGCTACGATTGTGGCTATGGACATGATTGTGTAGCAGGCAATGTCTACAAACACTTGGGCCTGTGTACCGCTGACTATGCGGAAAAGAATCGCCCTGTGGAATATGGTGATGAAGCGCGTAAACAGGTTAAGGCAATAGGCAAGATGTTGGGTTCGATACTAAAGTCTAGAGAAAAACTACTAAGCCTATGACTCATTTTACCATCTTGATATTTAGAGCAGCTGAACTGCCCGACTATCTTATTACTATATGATATATAGATATCATTTCTAATTTGGAAGTCGTAAGTCAAACCAATAGGTTTCTGCTTCTAAATATGTGCCTAGTCAGGGTGGTGAAATAGAGGGCCTATTATAAAAAGTGAAGCCGATTTTCACAAATTCCTGCAGGTAGCTTTTTCGTCCATTTTTATTCGGGAGGTGGTTCCATGACCAAGATATTGCGAACACCGGATGAGCGTTTTGCCGATCTTCCGGGATTTTCGTATGAGCCGAATTACGTTGAAGATTTGAAAGGCTTTTCAGGGCTGCGGATGCATTTCGTCGATGTAGGTCCTTCTGATGCTGGACAGGTATTTCTCTGCCTGCACGGCGAACCGACCTGGAGCTACCTGTATCGGAAAATGATCCCGGTCTTTACAAGTGCAGGCCACCGGGTGGTTGCTCCGGATTTTTTCGGCTTCGGACGTTCCGACAAACCAGTAGACGAGTCTATTTATACCTTTGATTTTCATAGAAAGTCACTGATCTCTCTCATTGAATACCTGGACTTGAAAAACCTTACCCTCGTTTGCCAGGACTGGGGTGGAATCCTCGGACTGACGCTGCCCATGGATATGGCCGGAAGCTTTGACCGTCTTTTGATCATGAACACAACACTTGGCACAGGTGACGTGCAGCTCTCCCAGGGCTTTCTCGATTGGCGTGCCTGGGTGCGAAAAAATCCCGATCTGTCAGCAGGGAGGCTTTTACATCTGACCTGTCCCCACCTTTCAGAAAAGGAATGTGCTGCTTATGATGCCCCATTTCCCGATAGTGTGTACAAGGCCGGCGGGCGCACATTCCCGGAAATTGTTCCTGACCGGCCTGACTCCCCTGGGGCGGATCTGTCACGTCGGGCGCGGGAATGGTTGCGCACCAGATGGAACGGACGGGTCTTTATGGCCATCGGTATGAAGGACCCGGTTCTCGGCCCGCCGGTGATGGAGGCCTTGCGCCAGGACATTCGCAACTGTCCGCCGCCCTTTGAACATGCTGAAGCCGGGCATTTTGTGCAGGAGTGGGGAGAGGTAATTGCAACTGAGGCACTGGCGGCATTCAATGGAGGAAATAATGACTTGGCAGTGCTTGGAGTCTGAGCACTACCAAGGGTAGTCCATCTTATTTAAAATCATAACACAAATCTAGTTTAATTCAGTAATGACCGGTTTGAATTTTGCATAGAAACTTAACACAAAAATTATTACACGCGGGAGCATTTTTTCCTTGACAAAGAGGTGAAATTTTCTTGCGCGCCTCCTTGAAAAATTTATAAAATCAAG
>JBJKRL010000154.1:0-13426 GCA_046704745.1 Desulfocapsaceae bacterium
CGCCCTGGTTGCTTTCGGGCTCTATTTCTTTACGAGCTTTCAAGACGCTGCCATTCTGATCTACGGATTTGCCTCGATCCTCGACGGCGTAGACGGCGTGGTGGCCCGCAGCTGCAATCTCGGTACCAAGTTGGGGGAATGGCTTGATCCATTGTGTGACAAGTTGACCTACCTTCCCCCCATGGTCGGTTTCGCCTACCGGGGCATAGTCTCTGTCGAACTGGTATGGACTCTGGTAGCGATCGAACTGGTCGGCCAGTTTCTTGCCAGGCGAATCCTTTCCTGGCTCGGTATAACCGGAGCGGCCAACAACTTCGGCAAGATCAAGGCGATCATCTGTTTTGGTCTTGTCATCTTTTGCACTCTACTTGACAAGACCCATGGCATCATCGATATAGGCGACGAGATCCTGATAGCTTGTATAATACTTGCCACCGCATCGATCATTTTCAAGTTTATCTCCTCTCGGCTCTATGCCGACATCCTGTCGACGCTTAATTTCTGCTGCGGAGTGGCGAGTCTGGTTCTTACCCACAACGGGCGCTTTGCCTGGGCGATCTGTATCATCATCATGGGCCAGCTGTTCGATCTATTCGATGGCCGGATGGCCGAAAAGCATGGCGGCACCAAGTATGGCCCCTATCTTGACGATATCGCCGATTTCGTCAGCTTCGGTCTCGCCCCCGCTTATTTTATCATTAGATCCAGCGGAGGTGGTATTGCCTGGTTCTTCGCTGCACTGTATGTCGGTGGTGTGGCGTACAGGCTCTATCGTTTTGTCGCTGTCGATAAAAAACGAGGCGATCTTCCAAAAGGCGTGTTCAACGGGCTTCCCAGCCCTGCCGGGGCCTTACTCGTTCTCGGTGCTTCCCTGGTCGTCCCCGCTACAGTGCTCCTGGGGGTTGCCACACTGTCCGTTGGCCTGATGATAAGCCATATCCGCTTCGCCCATTTCGGTCGAGTGATCATAAAACAGATCCCCAGGCCTTTGTTTTTTGTTATCAACGCCACCATTATAGTTGCCTTGTCGTTTATCCTGAAAACCAAGGACGTCCGCATGTTCGGCTATCTGATCCTCGGTTCGATGACCTTTTACCTCATCGCCGGAAGAAAGTTTATTCAGCCGGCTTCTCCTGCCGATTCGGAAAACGAAGAGCATCAGACCTGAGAGTTTTCTCCCTGTTTTTTCTGCAGCTTCGAATCCATCCCGCCGGACGAACGTCCTTTTTGGGGGGTGGAATCAGATGTTATCGTTTATTGCTTGTTATCACATCCCGGTTCAAATGAGAGAATATCAATTTGTCCCTCTGTCTCTATATGATTTGTCTTATAAAAAGAGAAACTCTCAGCTAACTTTGAAGAAATCGAAACTTCAACTTCCCCGCTTCGATCAGGTCATTGTTACTTAGCGCCGTCCCCTTATCGATACTGACTCCATTCAGGCGCAACTTTTCCGCATTATCTCCTGGAATCAAGGTATACCCTTCTGGGGCACGAGAAATGTAGGCCAGATTTTTGGGAGCAAACATCCCTTTGAGCGTGACCTGACTCCTCTCTCCCTTACCGATCTCGGTAATTCGGGCGCTCAGCTGATATTCACTCTGAGAGGTCTCGCCTTCCAGCACGGTAAGACGAGCAGGTGCTTCGGGGAAATAGGGTTCGGACTTTTTTTCCAGTTGGCGCTGTTTCTCGGTATCGAGCATCATGGTCCGTTCCATCTCTGATTCGCTGAGTCTTCTGTTTCCGTTCCCCTGTTTATCCAGCAGAAAAGTCAGGGAATGTTTCCCAATGCTTGCAATATCCCCATCCTGCAGTACACACCTGGTGATTTTTTCCTCATTGATATAGGTGCCGTTGGTACTGTTGAGATCTTCAATAAAATATTTGTCATCCAAGCGTTTGATTCTGGCATGAAAGTTGGACACAGCCAGATTGTCGATATGGAGATCATTTTTCATATTCCGACCGATGGTAATCTCGGCCCTGTCGCTTTGATACACCTTCAGGACGCTTTTGTTGAATTGAAGCAATATTTGCAACATGTTTACCTCCGGATTTTATTTATGGCTGAGTGCAGAATAGATTTCCATTTATTATCATAGAAGTCGATCACAACTGCGGTAATGTTGTCGAACCCTCCAACCGCATTTGCCTTGGCAAGGAGTCGCCTGGTTATTTCCGCAGGAGTTCCCTTCCCTGCAAGGATGTTCCGCAGTTCGTTATGTTCAACAAAATCACTCAATCCGTCACTACAAAGCAGGAAACGATCCTGCGGTTTTGTATCGACCGGAAAGATATCCGGCTCAATTTTTTCTTGGGTCCCAATAGACTTAACCAAAACATGGCGCGTCCGGGCGTGTTCAGCATCTTGCTGGGAAAGCATTCCGGCACGCACCTGCATATCGGCCCAGGTATGATCTCTGGTTAATTGAATCAGTTCATCTCCACGTAATCGGTACGCTCGACTGTCGCCAACATGGCCCAAATAAAACTGAAAACGGTTCCAGCACAGAAAGGTCAAGGTTGTACCCATCCCTTTTCTTTCCGGGCGCATCCGGGCATTCTGATAAATCGTGGTGTTGGCCAGCTCTATCGCGGTCTGAAGTGCCTCAGCATTGCAGGACCCGGCGTCATCTTTCTTGCCGTTGGGCAGCGTCTTGAACAGTGTCTCAACAGTCATGGAACTGGCAACTTCTCCGGCTGCATGTCCACCTATGCCGTCGGCCACCACAAACAGCCCTCTTTCGCTATCAATACGAAAAGTATCTTCATTATGAGCGCGAACATGACCACAATCACTGGATCCGGCTGCTACGAGACGTATCATCTTCTCACCTTCTCACAACAGGCACGTGCCGCTGCAGCGACAACGGCGGCATTTTTAGGTCGCCGGGAAACGGCTTTCACGAGCAGCATGTCGACCAGATCATGACTGCATATCGGGAGGCCTTTCCGTTTTTCACTGAGAGGTGTGTATCTGAGGTTGGAGATGTTGTACATCAACGAGGCCATACTGTCGCCAGAAAAAGCCTTCTCTCCGCACAGCAATTCGTAACAGACAGAACCGAGAGAAAAAAGATCTGAACGACCGTCGATTTTTTTGGCTGCAACCTGTTCGGGGGACATGTAGCTCGGTGTACCCAGAATCATACCGGTCTGAGTCTGGGACTCGGAAACCACCCGGGCGATACCGAAATCCGTGACCTTCACGGAACCGTCACGCTGTCGCATAACGTTAGCCGGTTTGATATCACGATGCACGACATTATTGCTGTGGGCATAGGCTAAGGCATCTGCTATTTCCGCTATCATTTCAAGAACTTCATCTACCGGCAACAGGGCATTCGGTTTGCAGTATGCCGAGAGATCTTCGCCGTCCAGAAACTCCATTGCCAGATAAGCAAGATCATGCTCTTCACCTGCATCAAAAATGGTAACAATACCGGGATGATTGAGGCGGCCGGCTGCCACCGCCTCGCGGAAGAAACGCTCTTTAACCATTGGCAACTGGGTTTCATCGACACTAGAGAAAGCCAAAGTCTTGATAGCTACGTCGCGATTTATCTTCTGGTCCCGCCCCAGATAGACGGTCCCCATGGCACCCTGTCCCAATCCCCTGACGACTTCATAGCGCCCCAGCGTGGGGTGAACGGCTCCCTTCTCAAGCACCACCGTGGCATCCTTGGCCTGCCATCCCAGCGATACACTCCCTCCATCTTGACTCAGGCGCCTCAAGCGGGTTGCTATATCTTTGTAGCGACCATTTTGAGCCAGGTAGTTGTAAGCCCGAAGCGCTTGGCTGAATTGCCTTTTACGTTCAAAATCCATGCCTAAGTCGTAAATCAATTCACGAGCCGTTGCGTCATTGGGCGGGCATGCCTGGTATCTTTCGAGAGCCTTGTCAAGCATTCCTTTTTCCTGCAGCATCTTCCCTAAGCTGCAATTAAGCTCGATCAGGGTTTCCCGGCGCTCATGCATATGTCTTGTGAGATAGATCAACAACAAGCCGACCCCTGTTAACAGCAACGGAGGAGTCAGCTGCAGCCACCAGCCCATGGTTATCAACAGGATCGTCGCGACTGCAAGCCATATCAAGACAGAGAACCCCATAAGAATCAACCCGGTACGACTTGGCAAACGAGGCACAACCAGCCAAAGGATAAAGGCAAAACAAATAAGCACCAGCATTTCGACCAATGGCAACCAGCCTGGCCGGGAAAGCCGGAAAGATCCAAGCGTCTGACTTATCAGCCGGGCCTCAGAATATTCCGGTGCCTGAGGTTGGGCGAAGAGGCCGACAATCGCCACCTTCCCAATCAGATGCGTTGGATCAGTGATCCCATTGAGAACAGCTGCCGCAGAGACCTTCGGCATGTCTGGTAACAGTGCGGCAGGCAGTGGTAGCATCCGCAGGCGGTTATCGAGCTTATAACGGTCCTTGCCAGTTGACAACAGCACCGTTCCCGGTTCCCGGGACTCCAGTCTGACGGACCTCAAGGAGGTCTTGTCGCTGACAAGTGCGACGGCAAGAGCTGCCGAAGGGAAATAACGGTGGCCAATGGGCAGCAGCAACGATCCAGCAGGGATTTTGTCACCAGTTGCTGCAATATAGCCGATCGCTGCCGCCTGCTGCCGCAGCTCTTCTAATGGAACCTGAACTTCGGTGATACAGACAGCCGGTGAAAATAAAGGGACGGGGTTCGAGAAATGTTTGAGATACTGCAGCCATGTCCAATCCGGCACTCTTAATTCGAGAGACAATTTCTGCAGTTGTGCGGAAGGAGCAGCCTCCTTGCCAGAAGTTTGTACCGGAGCCACCAGTATCACATTGCCTGCTTCGCTCAACGCCGTCCCCAGACGGGTATCTGCGTCGAGGTTGTCCTCAAAAGCAGATAGATCTTTGTTGATGCGCCGCCACAATCTGTCAGGTATAACTTCCGGGGACCGTGCCCATTCTTCACGCATGTGATGTAATCTCCTTGCCAGTTGTTGGGGACCGGGCGAGGAGAGCGGCAAGCAGAGCAGAATAGCTCGTACTTTCTGTTGGGACAGCCCGGTAACCAGGTTGGCAAGAGTCCCACGTGAAAGCTCGTCTTCCGTCACCTGAACATTGACAACCGGAGATTGGCTGGCAACCGGAATAAGGCCTGCACGCAGAGTCAGCAGATATTTTTCGAAGGTCACAAGCGGAGATATTTGACACAGCGTGGCGACTCCAAACAACAGAGCAAACAATGGGATCAAATAAGTAACGGAAAAGAACCGGTGTTTCATCACTCCTCTGTCATCTCAGTTAATGGGTTCAGATCCGTACATGGTTATTATTGTACAACGCCACGGCAAGGTGTATCCAACCGCCACAGTAAAAAATATCATAAAACACAAACAATTAACGTCATAATGTGAGCTTGCCGAGCCTTTCACAAGGCTTGTTTTCACCGTTTTTAAGCAGTCAAGGGGAGACCCACCTGTTTCCGCTTGCACCAACCTCCCACAAAACCCTGCTGTTTGGCAAGGTTTTTTTGAAAACCAAGTGCGACTTCTTCACTAACCCGGATTTCTCATGAACACTGTGTCAATTTGGAGGAAGCGTAAGAGATCCAATATGTTTTAAGAAAACCTATGCAGCTCCAAATTTACACAGTGTTCACCAAAGGTCAGTCCATGCGGCGCCATCTTCTTCAATTTTTGGCAGTGAACATAGATTACTATAGTCCCCTGCCAAAAACTTCGAACCTGACGCCGCCTGAACTGATGAGAAATGCGGGCTAATCAAAGCAGAGGAATGTATTGCGGTTCGATATAAAACAGCGGAAGGCGATAATACGAATTATAAATTAGTCGATTTAGAAAAGTTAGATACAGACATCTAGCCAGGATTTCTCATGAACGTCCATTCTCGCGCCGAGAGCACAACAAATGATGAAAAATAAGATGATCGCAATGTATGGGAGCTGAGGGGTACCTTTTTCACGGGTGTCCCGCAGCCCGGATGGCGCAGGCCTTGCCCCCAGGGAAGGGTTTATGGCGTCCCGTAAAAAGGTTGCCTCTCAGCTCTGAGTGATTTTCGGATAAACATTGGGTCGAACAATCTTCAGCGCGTGAGAAATCCGGGCCAGAAATACGTATTTATCGGAGTTTGGTTCCGGCCTACAAAGAATAAAGGCTTTCTCCAAATCCGGGATAAAGCCTTTATCGTTTTAAGACCTGTTCAATTCTGAGGATAAGAAGCCTGGCCCATTGAGGGTAAATCTGCAGGCAGGTAATTGAGCAAAGGACAATCTCGACATCCGCCTTGGGGCAGGTCGGTTTGATGGTGGACGATATCGGTCAAGGCCCTTACAGCAGACTTGCTGTCGGCATAGATATTTTCCTTGCCGATAATATGTGTAAGCCCTGTGCGATCCATGACCTTGACGACCTGGCCTTTGACCCCGCACATGGCAAAGCCGAGACCGGCACTGCGAATCCGTTTGCAAAGAACCTGCAAAGCCTCTTCTCCTGAAGCATCCATATCATTGATTCCTCGTGCATCAAGAAGGACATATCGCAGATCGGGCCGTTCGTTCCTGAACTTGAGGACCTGCTCGTCCAAATAGCTCGCATTTGCAAAGAACAGGGCCCCGTCAAATCGTAGAACGGCAATATGGCGGCAGCCTTTCAGACGGTAATGTTCGGCGGAAGTAAGGACATTTTCTTCGTTAAGTGAAAGACTGGCCACCACTGGACGCATGGATTTGTAAAGGAAAACCACCATGGAAAGAGCGACGCCAACTTCAATCCCTTTTTCCAGGTGGGGAGCATAATACAGGGTGATGACAAACGTCAGGATGGAGATGAGGCCGTCATACCATTGTGCTTTCCAGGCGTGCAGGAAACCCTTGACGTTAATAAGGCCGATAACTGCCATCATGATCACCGCTGCAAGAACCGCCGAAGGGAGGTGATAGAGCAATGGAGTGAAAAAAAACAGTGTAATAACAACGACAACCGAAGTCATAACGGAAGAGAGTCCGGTTACCGCTCCGGAATGGAAATTGACTGCCGAACGGGAGAATGACCCGGAAACGGAATAGCTCGAACTCATCGAACCCAACATATTGGCCAAACCTTGACCGATCAGTTCCTGGTTCGGGTCGAGTTTCTGTCCTGTTTGGGAAGCCATGGCCTTGGCAATGGCAATTGCCTCCATAAAACCAAGCAGAGAAATAACCACAGCCGTCGGCAGAAGTTTATAAAAGGCCATGGGCGTAATTCTCGGTACAGTAAATTTCGGCAGACCTTCAGGAATTTTCCCAACGACCTCTCCGCCACCCATTATTTTAATTTTCTCGAGATTTATAGTGGAATTGCCGACCTTCAGACGCCAGGTATGAGCGTCAATGGTACTGTCGGAAGGGGCAGAGCCTTTTAGGAAAAAAGTGAATTTGTCTTTGGTTCCTACTGCGTCGAATTTTAGCTGGCGAAGATCCGCCCGGATTTTAGAAAGTTCTGACTTCTGTTCCTCCATTTTTACTTCTAGGAGTTGAAGCTTACTTTTTAAGTTTATCACTTCAACGGGTTTTGTCTCTTTGTCGAGTGTAAGACTGATTTTTTTCCGTTCTTCGCCTAGCGAGGTCATGGAAGCCAGTATCGTGTTGAATCTGGTTAGCTGTTCGCGGGCAGCCGGTGCGCTAAGAGAAGAAACATCAACCACAATATCTCGGTTGTAACCGGTGAAATAGGAAATAAGAGTCGTTACCACAACCGCCACAAGGACATTTGGAATGCGTGGGTTAACTTTTCGTAAGGTGACCATAATGAGTACAGCACCTACTCCGAAGAGCAGGGTTGGCATATGCGTATAGTCATATGCCGCCTTGCAAACCTTTATCAAGGTCTCGTAATGATGGGATGCCGAGTCGACCTGGACACCGAAGAATTTGGCAAGTTGAGAAGTAGCAATTATTATCGCAGCTGCATTGGTAAAACCGTTCACCACAGGATGGGAGAGGAAGTTCACAACGAGTCCAAGACGCAAGACACCGAGAAGAAACTGAAATATTCCGACAATGAGGGCAAGAAGTATGGAGTAGGCAATGAATTCCTGGGAACCGGCAGTTGCCAGCGGCGCAAGAGATGTGGCCGACATGAGGGAGACAACGGCAACAGGCCCGGTCTGCAATTGTCTGCTGGAACCGAACAAGGCCGCCACCATCGGTGGAAGGAAAGCTGCATATAATCCATAATATGGTGGTAGTCCTGCCAGCTGGGCATAAGCCATCGACTGAGGGATCAAGACCAGAGCGACCGTGATTCCGGACACAAGGTCGATCCTAAATTTACTGAAACCATAGTCCTTAAACCAGGCGAGAAAAGGAAAGATATAATAAATCATCAGGATACCTCAAATGAGAGCCAAGATCATTTTAACCCTATTGGTGGACATTCCATAAACAGCAATAATGGTGCCAACTGTTTGAAAATATAAATTGTTAATAATCAATGGGATACGATCGAAGGCAAGGGCGGTGATCTCATTTTGAGACTCTGCCATCTCATTCCGATACATTGTATGTCAAAACAAAGGGAATATGCAGTGGTGGATTACCATTTTCCTAAGAGAGGTGGATTGTTGCCGGAGAAGCGAGGAGGTTATGCTGAAAAAAAAAGGAGGTGTTACGGTTTGGCGGTTTGAATTCCTATTTCACTTAATAGAGTTAAGAGTTTTGAAATCTGTACAGGTTTGTCGAAATACCCGCAAGCGCCCAGAGCCAATGCGTTGTCTTTTATTTGGTCATTGCCGTACCCGGTTAAAAGAATGACCGGCGTCACCGGCTTATGCTGCTTGGCGAATTTGAGAATTTCCATTCCTTCATCGCCCTCGGAGTGAGAGAGACGGAGATCTGTTATAATGGCGTCATAGTCGTTTTCCCTGATCAAAGAAAGGGCTTTTTCCAACGTCATACAACCATCAACCTTGACTCTGTTACTGCTCAGAAGTTTTTTATAAGAAAACAAGACGGCATCCTCGTCATCGACGACAAGAATACGTTGGAAATTTTGCATGTAAAATTGCCTCGTTTATGGTGAATAAAGAGAACGGATACAAAGAGGTATTCAAGAATGATGCCAAGATAATAGATGGGGAACCTGATGAATTCTCAACTGATTTTTTTACGCTGCAGGAATTTTTTGTCCTATCCTGAGACAGCGTGTTTCAATTTGAGATATACACAGCGACATAAGTGCGATCCATCTCACCGTGCCGCGTCGCTCGCTGTGGTGCCTATTCACGTACAATCGTGTACGCTGCGTGGGCTCCCTCGCTCGGCTCCTTGCCTAATGATCGCCTCATACGTATGTCGCTATGTATAACACTACTGTGTCTCTCCCATTTCTTTCAACCTTCGATAGAGCGTAGCTCTGGAAATACCGAGAATCTCGACTGTCTTCGCGATATCTCCATTGTTGCTTTCCAGAACGGTGAGGATGTGTGAACGTTCCAATTCCTCGAGTGTTTTTGCCTTGTCTTGGGAAAGGTGAAATGTCGAACTCTTCAGCCCCGAGAAATGCTCACATGTCAACCTGCTGCCGCGGGATAAAATTTTCGCCCGCTCAAGCACATTTTTCAATTCTCTGATATTGCCGGGCCATGGATACGTTTTCAGCATCTGAAGGGCATCATCAGTAATGTCGGTTTTGTTTGATCCGTTTTGCTTGAGAAGATGCCGAACAAGATCGGGAAGGTCAGCTGTCCTTTCTCTTAGCGGTGGAATATGAAGAGAAAAGAGATTGATGCGAAAAAAGAGATCGCTTCGAAAATTACCTTGTTGTACCTCCTGCTCGATGTGCTTGTTGGTAGCGCAGATCAGACGAAAATTACTGTGGCGGATTTTCGTATCTCCAAGTCTCCTGTATTTCTTCTCCTCGAGTACTTTGAGAAATTGGGATTGTACTGACATATCCATTTCTCCGATTTCATCAAGAAAAAGGGTTCCTTTATCGGCAACGTCGAGCAGGCCGTCCCTATCCTGGTCGGCAGAAGTGAATGCTCCTCTGACATTTCCGAAAAGTTCCCGGGCGAGCAGATCGCCTCTGAGTCCTGAGCAATTCACATCGACAAAGGCAAAGGAGGCACATTCGCTATGATTGTGGATCCATTTTGCCAGCACTCCTTTGCCGGTTCCGGTTTCACCGGTAATAAGAAAAGGTGAATCACTCTCTGCTGCGATACGGGCAAGTTCGATAACTTCTTGCATACCTGCAGATTGGTCGAACCAAAGGTCGTCCTTTTTTGTCAGACGCTGGCGGGAAGTATGGAGTTTCTTGATAACACCCACTTCGAGACTTTTCTTGAGAAAAATTTCCAATCCCTGCATATCTATGGGTTTGGTGAGAAAATTATCCGCTCCTCTGCGCATGGCATCGACTGCTATGGGAATGTCACCGACTCCGGTAATGATGATTATCGGGATCTCATGGGAGTCCTTTCGGATTCTTTCAATGAGATCGAGGCCGTTGCCGTCGGGGAGTTTGATATCAAGGATAACCGCATCAAATTTCTGAGAAGAGAGTTTTTTGTCCGCCTCGTTGAGATTTTGCGCCTCTGCTACTTCAAATCCGGTCGAGGAAAGATAGCGTACGAATCCAAAGCGGGTTGCCGCCTCGTCATCTATCAGCAGAATCTTCGGTTTCACTTTCAATGTCTTCTCTCCTTGTCGTATTGAGGATCAACTCAGCTGTACAACCCGGCAGTGGATCGTTATTGTATATCCGTACCTCTCCCCCTATACTCTCGATGAAGTGTTTCACCAACGTCAGCCCCAGTCCTGTTCCGCCTTTGGTCAAGGTGAAGAACGGCTCGAAAATTCGTTCGATTTTCTGAGGGGGAATTCCGGTACCGCTATCTTTGATTTTGACACTCGCCTTGCCATCCCGGGAGGGTGACAGAGTGAAGACAATCCCGCTTTCGGCCGGGCTGCAGCGGGCGGCATTGTCCATCAGATTCAAAAGGGCCTGTTGCAGGTGCAGACCATCCGCATATACCCATGGATCTGAGACGCCGATATCTTGGACCACGGTCACCGGATGTCCGTTTGCCGTCTCTGTTGATTCCCAGTACTTGACGGTCTCATTGCATAACTGTTTTAACGACAAGGAGTGGAGTTGGTCGGATTTAATGGGCTTGCCGAGGTCGAGCAGATCGGTCATCAGTTTGGAAAGTCGATTTACCAGGGCACGAATATGCTCTATATACGGCAGGTAATCCGGATTTTGGGCCAACTCTTTTACAGTGAACAGGGCTTCGCTGATAGACAGAATGGCGTTTAACGGGTTGCGGACCTCATGGGCAACACCTCCCGCAAGTTGGCCGATTATCTCCAGTTTTTTCGCCAAGAACAGCTCCTTTTCCAGTTTTTTATGTCGGGTGATGTCGCGAAAGATACAGACAAAACGGTAGATATTCTCCTCGTCGTTGCGCAAGGGGATACAGGTTGTCGAATAAAAGCGTTTTCCCGCAGGAACATCCAGTTCCACTTCGTCCTCGACCACTTTTCCCAACTCCATGCAACACCTGCATTGGGTAATTATTGTTTGTCCCAAAGATTCACAGGAGAGATCGTCTGCAAATTTGCCGACGATCTTTCCTGGAGGTATCCCCGTAGATTGTGCCATGGCCGGATTCTGCTCAAGAAAATGAAAGCGTCCGTCACTGGTCACCTCCAGCATATTCAATCCTTCCGAAACGTTATTGAAGATCTCCCTGTAACGATGCTCGCTTTCCCGCAGGATTTCCTCCATCTGTTTCTGTTTGGTAATATCACGGATGGTTAGCACGACTCCCAGTCTTTCTCCATTCTCAATGATGGGAGTGGCTGAATAGGCAAAAGGAAAGCATGTTCCGTCCTTTCGCCAAAGTATTCCATCTCCTTCTCCGGTCTTGGATCCTTGACTGAAGTCAGGGCAGGTCGAGGTTTCACATTGATGGGGACCGGACTTGTCCGTCTTAACTCGATCGTACGGAGCTCGACCGAAAAAATCATTCACTTCATAACCGGTCATTGCAGCTGCTGCAGGGTTGATAAAGATGACAATCTGCCGAGAGTTCAAGCCGACGATACCTTCCGCTGCGGTATTGAGGATCAGCTGGTTTTGCTCACTGAGCTTTTTAATTGACTCCTCAGAGGCCAGACGTTCTATTTCCCGATCACTCAAAGCCGAGGCCATGAGATCGAAGGACTGGGCAAGAAGGCCTATTTCACCTCCTTTTGCATAAGGAATTCCCGAGCGTAAGTTGAAATTGCCGGTTCCCATGCGCAGGGAAGCCCTCACCAGTTTTTTAATTGGGTTGACGATTGTGAGATTGCCGAGAAAATAAGCAGCTGCCAACGCAAGACCACTTGCAACACCGAATAAAAGCAACTCATGAAGCAGTCTGTTTTTTGCCGGTGATAAGGCACTCTTTTCGGGAATACCGACTCGTATATAAAGATACGGTTTGTTCTCGTTTTGCATACGAAGTTGGACGAAACCGTAGATGCGGCGTATGCCGTCTTCTCCCACTTCAGTGTACGTCCCCTTTTGCTGCGAACCCGAAATTCTTTGCCAGACTTTTCCGGGCAGGTGTTCTCCTAATTTCTCACTGGTGATATCTTCTCGTTTGGGAAATCGGCAAAGACGAATTCCGTTTCGATCCTCAATCCCGATTATCGATTTTTCCGGAAATTCCATTTGTTGCAAAAGGGCGTCGTACCTATCGAGTCGTAAGGAAGCTATAATAACACCCTTGCCTTGCCCTTGATCATCGATGATCGGAAAAGCAAAAGGAAGCCAGGGTACGTTATTTGTGCGGGCGATGGTATATCCCCCTACGACAAAGTCTTTGGTAGATAATGCTTTCCGGAAATAGTCATTTGCCAAAACATTTGCGCCGGCCTCCCCCGTTCCGGAAGCGAATATGCTGCCATCCTTTCGAATAGCCTCAATGTTGTCGTTATATAAAGAATGACGCAGGAGTGCTTTAAAAAGCGTATTGCAAGCCTGGGCGTTGCCGTTTTGAATCTCGGGGAATTGGGCGATATTCATCAGCAACTGCTTTGTGCTTGCTGTGATATTTTCCTGAAGACTTGCCAGATTTTCAACGGATTGGAGAATATTTTTCTTGGCATTGGCAACAGCATTTTTTTTATCTGCAAATCCCGTGTGCAGGATGATGCCCAACGCCGGGAGTACCGCCAACAGTACGAGAAGGATTAAGCGGACCCGAATGGACCACGCACCCCAGAACGGGGTATCTAATGCAATTTTTTTCTCGGAATCGTTTGTGGTCATATGTGAAAGAAAGCAAGATAACAAACAGAAATTTCAACAGCTCTAACCCGGATTTCTCATGAACACTGTGTCAATTTGGAGGAAGCGTAAAAGATCCAATATGTTTTAAGAA
>JBJKRL010000155.1:0-37263 GCA_046704745.1 Desulfocapsaceae bacterium
CCCTTGCCGATCAGTGTGATACCGGTATAAAGATGGGTGGGTTTGAGTCGGTTGGCCTTTTTGTAATTGGAACCGCAACCGACTACCGCCTGTTCTCCGACAGTAACTTTTTTATCTAAAATGGCCAGATCCACGGAGGCCTTCCGGTTGATGCAACAACTGGTGAAGAGTATGGAATCTTTGACAATCGCCCCTTCTTCAACAACCACCCCCGGTGCCAGCACCGAATTTTCCACCCAACCCCGGACAATACAGCCTGCCGATACCATGGAATTGATCAATCGAGCTTTGCCCCCGATACGGGCCGGTGCCCAATCGGCCGCTCTTCCTTCAACCTCGACATTTGTACGGATACCCCACTTCTGCGGCGATATCCCGCTGTCTTTCCGAAGTACATCCATATTGGCCTCCCAATAGGCCTGGACAGTACCTACATCACGCCAGTACCCATAGAAGGGATAGGCAAAAACATTATTGTTATCGATGGCCCAGGGCACGATATGCATGCCGAAATCCACATCGTCCTTGTTTCTGGCCAAGGCATTCAATAAATATTTCCGGTCAAAGACATAGATGCCCATGGACGCCAGATTGGTTTTCGGCTCTTTGGGCTTTTCTTCCCAGCCGACGATTCTATTAGATCTGTCGGTTATCCCGGCACCGAACTGATGAATCTGACTCTTGGGTACAACCATC
Source organism: Desulfocapsaceae bacterium (assembly GCA_046704745.1). Classification (GTDB taxonomy): domain Bacteria; phylum Desulfobacterota; class Desulfobulbia; order Desulfobulbales; family Desulfocapsaceae; genus CAWGGS01. The sequence goes on from JBJKRL010000155.1 coordinate 697, forward strand.
ATGCCGATGGTAACATCAGCTTTTTTTGATCGGTGGTATTCGATCATTGCGTCGAAGTCCATGTGATAGATGTGGTCGCCGGACAAGATCAGGACTTCGTCTGTTGGATTGTCGTTTATAAAATCGATATTGCGCCGGACCGCATCGGCAGTCCCCTTATACCAATCCGAATCACGGGAGCCGGTACGTGGCGGCAGAATCTTCACCCCCCGGCTGCGGCCGGTGAAATCCCAGGCCTCACCTGTTCCCAGATGTCGCATCAGAGACAAGGGCTTATACTGGGTCAATACGCCGACCTTGGTCAACCCGGAATTCATGACATTGCTGAGACTGAAATCGATTATCCTGTATAATCCGGCAAACGGAACCGCCGGTTTGGCGCGGTTCTGGACCAGGATATTTAACCTGCTGCCGACGCCTCCAGCCAGAAGAAGGACAAGGACCTCTTTCACCCGGATCATCGCAACACCTCCCCGGCCTTGACGTGCCGTCGCCACACCCCGTTTTTCAAATGCGGATAGATGGTCGCCCCTTCCTCGATGATCGTCTGCTCGGGAATATGGTTATTCCAGCCCACAACCGTTACCTTGTCAGGCATCCCATCCGGCTCAGGCCCGATTACCGTCCCTTCGCCGAAGGTCGAGTTGACGTCGGCCACCACCTTGTTTAGCCGGCAATTGCTCTTTATGGCGTTGTCAAAAAAGAGAACGGAATTATCGACCACGGCTCCCTTCTCTATATGCACCCCGGGAAAAAGGATGGAATTCTTCACCACACCTTCGACAATGCAACCGTTATAGATCATGCTGTTTTCAATGAGCGCCGAATCGCCTATCAACGCCGGTTGAAAATCCCTGATTCTGCGATGCTCCAGATTGGTCCTGATGCCCCAGTCTTCCAAATCGATGAGCGGATTGTCACCGAGCAGATCCATATTAGACTGCCAATATTCTTCCACCGTCCGTGTATATCCCCAGTAGCCGCAGAACTTATAACCGTAGACCCGGCAATGCTGCTCGAGAAGCAGGGGGATAATATCGCGTCCGAATTCAAAGGACTCTCCTGCCTGGTTCTCCTCCAGGGCACGGTAGAGTACCTCCGGTTTAAAGCAGAGTACCGTGAGCGAGACCCATTCGGATTCGGGGGTTCCAGGTTTTTCCCAGTACTTTTCGATGCGGCCTCCACGCGGTCCATCTTCATCATTAATCGCCGCCACACCGAATCGATGGGCTGTCTGTCTGTCGACCTTTTTAAAGGCAACCGTCAGATCGGCATTTTTTTCATGATGATAGGCGATCATGTCCTGATACTCCATTCTGTATATATGATCGCCGGAGAGAATCAGGATATCCTCGGGAAAATGATATTGAACGAAATCCAGATTTTTAAAAATAGCATCCGCCGACCCCCGGTACCAACTACCGCCATCGGAGGCGGTAAACGGCGGGAGAATGGAGACCCGGCGATGCCTGCCGATCATGTCCCAGGCAGCTCCGGTTCCGATATGATTGATAAGGGAATAGTTCCGATACTGGCTGAGAATGGCGACTTGTTCTATCCCGGAGTTCATCAGATTACTGAGCGGAAAGTCGATGACCCGGCAAAATCCGCCGAAGGGAACGGCCGATTTGGGACGGTAATAAGTCAACACGTTAAGCTCGTCGACCCGACCTCCCGCCAATATCATTGCAAGCGTCGTGGGTTTCAGCATAATTTCCGATGAATAGTATGGAAAGGAATTCTCGAAATCCTGGTGTATCTGATTGGGCCGGACGGACGAAGATGCCCACGTCCTGTCATACTTGATTCTCGCTTACATATGACGCATTGTCAACCGCATCAATGTCTGAGAGTTGAAATCTTTTTCAGTGATCGAAAGATTTTTCAAAGGGACCTCAGCCCTGGCCGACTCTTTGTGCCCACCTGCAGAGCCAACCGAACCAAAGGTTCTGGCAGCCAGTTTTCCGGCACTTTTCCGGTATCCGTCGCAGCGGAAGATCACAACAAGTTTGTCGCCGTAAATTCCGGAGACGAAAACCCAGTCTATCTCACCGACATGATTTAAAAAATCTGCAATAATAACCAGAACATCCGGACTTCTGACCTTGCCTATATGGCTGTAGTACCGTCTCTTCGAATACTTCAGTTCGGCGAGCGCAATATTGAAATACCTCAGTTCCGAACGTCTCAAATCGGTCAATTCGAACTTTCGCACCAGATTTCTGTTGGCGATACTAAAGAGATAGCGAAACGAAATACCATCGGCCACTCGTGATTGCTTTTCGAAATTGGTGGTATCAACCTTTATCCCGTAAAACAGCGCCGTAGCCAGCGAGACCGACGGCTTCATTCCGGCAGCCCGCAGGTATTCCACCAGCATGGAGGATGCCGCACCATAATCGGGCCGAATATCCACATGCGCTACTTGCCAGTCTCCGCTCGGCGGGTGATGATCGATGATCACGTTGAAATCGATCTTTTCAAAACACGGCAAATGATTCGGCTGGGAATCAACGAGAACTTTCTTGGTAAAATCTTTGATTTTAACGGCACTGAGACGTTCGAGCGGTATACGCAACGATGAAACCATCGAAACATTATTCAGCCGTCTGATCTCATTGGGATGGGCGATGACAACATTTTTCACCCGATAACGAAGCAATCGCTTGATCGCCATTGCGCATCCCAATGCATCAGGATCCGCGTTGATGCAAACAAGGACATCGTCTTCTTTATCGAAGACATTCCAGAATTCTTGCAGCCTCTCTTTTGCCGACTTGCGATAGGATGGATCACAAACGGCATTTCGGCTTCTATGATTCTGAGCCATGAAGGATAACAGCGGTGATCTGAATTTTCATAAGTAAAAGATGTGACAACCGTAACTGTTCGTAGTAATCATTCTGAATCACAGTATCTTGTCTGTCCGGTTCTCCTGGTAGAGACGTTATGAAGCAGTAGAAGAACTGGGAAACATGCTCAAATCCGTCTTCCAACCCTGATTACCAGCCACCTCCTGTAAAATTCAGCCCCGCTCCTCATCACCGGCAAGTCCTGTGGGGCAGTAACATGGTACGCAGAGCGGTATATTCCTAACCCGCTCCGGCCTTCCTCTGCAACACGAATTTCTAGTATAGCATATTTCTTTCAAAAGATGCAAGCTTTGGAGCCTTTTTGCTGGCTCCAAGGTTTGTTCCGCATGTGACCACCTCTTTGTTTTTCCTACAAAATTATTGCCGGGATCCTACCGCTTTATTTGGAATTTTAACAAGTTGACGGCTGCATCTCCTTAAATGGACATCGAGGCGTTTGCAGCTAAACAAACAGAAGAAATACGTGAGGAGGCCTTCTCGAAGATTGTCGAAAAATAACATACTGTTAATCTAAAAAATCTTCTTATCGCAACAACATTTTACAGAGATCCCATTGTCATTCTTTATACCCACTCAAAGGGGCATATGCCTGGCAGATAGGATTTCGTTGTGCCGGTTCATACAAAACCAGGATGAACCTCTGTGCTCCCGGCCAGCCTGATAAGCTTCTCCTTGACGGAATCCCCTGATAATGGTACCTGATACAGACTATTGTTAAAGACAATAATCAACATCTAAAAGAAATCCATGAAAGATTACTTTTATAGGCATTATTAAAGGCTTATCCACCGATCTTTCGGTTTACAACTCATTGTTTTAGCGTAACATCCCCATAGCCTTTGCATGTTTCTACGAGGTTATCAATCTTGCTTCTACTCAACCGTTATCTTTTAGGCCAATACATCAGGAATTTCATCACGGTAACAATGGGCTTCATTGCCGTTTATCTCTTGATAGATTTTTTTGATAAGATAGACCATTTTAGCACTGCTGGAAAACCGCTCACTGAGGCCCTGAAGTATTTTGCTTTTAATATCCCTTTTATACTCGATCAATTAGGGCCTGTACTGATCTTGCTTTCCGGGATTATTACCCTGGGAATCTTAAATCATAATCATGAACTTCTTGCCCTGAAAGCAGGTGGGATTCCTCTAAAAACCATCGTTAAACCCATCCTCGTGGCCGGCGTCTGCACAACGGTTCTCTATATGGCAATGGCGCAATGGATACTGCCGGTTACAATAGCCGTCAGCGACAGAATATGGAACGAAGATGTCCAGGGCAAAGTCCCGCTGGGCGCCCGCAGAGGAGATCGATATTACTACAAGGGAAGTAAGGGATTCTACTCCTTTGAATGGCATGATCCCGGCAAATTTATCTTTCGTAACTTCTCTTACTCCACCTGGACCAAAGACTATCAGCTCGGCGTCATGATAACCTGTAACAAGGCGGAGTATGAACACAACGCCTGGCAATTGCACGAGGGCCAGATCCAGAAACGAGACAACAATAACTACGACACCAAATCCTTCAACAATAGATCATTTAAGCTTCCGGAATCTCCTAGTATATTCTTTGTTCCCGAGTATAAGCCCGGAGAACTTTCAATAACCGATCTGTTCAAGAATGTCTTCAAAAAGGATTCCAGCAGCGAAAAAGCCACGGCGTGGGCAGAATTTTTCGGACGTATTTCGTATATCCTGCTCGGTCTGCCGCTGCTTGTCCTGGGCCTGCCAATCCTCATCCTTTCTTACCAAAAATGGGGCCGCGATCTCGCAATTGCCATACCGGTGAGCTGCGGAATGGCCTTTCTTGCCTGGGGTATTTGGGGCGCCTTGCAGTCACTGGCCAGGGCAGACTATATATCACCACTTTTTTCGGCAACTGTTGTTCATATCATCTTTGCCGGCGCCGGATTGTTTCTGCTTCGCCAACAGGACAATTAACCCGGCGATTGGAAAACTATGGCAGTATCTGTTGGAATTATAGGCATTCCCCCTCTTGATGTCATACGGCAACTCCAGGGTTGCACGGTCTATGATTTGGACGAACCTATTGTCCAAAAGAATATTGAGGCTGCATCGCCTTTTCTTCCTCAGGTCTATTGCGCTATCCTGCGCACTGCAGTCGTTAACAGCCTGAGCCTCAGACCCGATATCATCTACATCGATGTAGGCCCTGGAAAATGCGACTGCGCCGCACATACCGCAACCATACTCGAAAATATCCTGCCCGAATCGGAAATTGTCCGGACTATCAATCAGGATAAAGTGGATTTCGGCACCCCTGTCTGTACGAGCCGCATGCCTTTGCTCGACAAGATGACGGCAATCACTGCCTCGGTCAGAAGTGCCGAGCCTCACAATACACGCACCTCTTGTCATCCGACAGCCGGTTTCTGGGGGGTTCCACCCCGTGATTTCTCTTTCCTGTCACTCTTTCCGGAAACGACCCACATTTACGGCTGGACCCGGTGCATGGAAAACAAAACGCCTGACAACAGGGAGCTGGAAGAATATTTCAACCCCCATGTCCCAACCGTCTTTTTTGCCCAGTCCTTCTGTGCAAAAACTGCCCTGGCAAGACATCTGGCCAACCTTCATCCGCGCGGTCTTTATCTGGACTGCGACGTGAGTGCCGGCAATAGTGCCAAGTCCAAGATACAGGCCTTCCTTGAACTTTCGGGAGTCAAAGATGCTCTTGGCTGATTTCGGCACATCCTATTGCAAGTTTCTTGATATTGCATCAAACACTCCCCGTCTGATCCCCACGCGTGAGCTGGACAAGTCCATCAGGGTCGATGTCGCCACCGGCCACAACGGCAGACGATACAGTGATCGTTACGTCAACGAACTGACAGCCCTGGCAAAAGGCGGCGAGGCATTAATTCCCGAGCCGAACTTCACGCTCCTTGACTGCGGCAGCAGGGATATCAAATATGTCAGCTATGAAGATGGGAAGGTCAAGGATATGGGTTGGAATGCCGAATGCGGTGCCTCAATGGGGTTTACCATCGAGCTGCTTGAACGGTACTATAATCTGGATTTTTCCCGGCTCGAAGTCCCCTCGTCCTCCTTCTCGGTCACCTGCGGTGTTTTAGGTATGAGCCTTATCTTCGATGCAGTAGTTAACGGGGAAGATGAGGACGCGGCAGTTGCCCGATTCGTCAAAGGAATTGCTCTGAATGCGTACAATTTCTCAGGAAAACCTCAAAGCCTCTATCTTTCAGGCGGTCTCTGCGATAACCCCGTGTTTGTCAAATCATTTCCTTGTAAGGTCATTGCGCTCGGACGCTTTGTTCTGCTGGAAGGGCTTAAACGCATCGTTCGATCAACCTCGTCACCTTCTACATAAAAAAAGGCCCAGAAGACTGCAATGTCTCCTGGGCCTTTTTGTTTCTCTCAATAGATCAAAATTTGTATTTAAATCAGAATATTGTGATGTATTACTCCTTTTTCGGAACTATCGAGTGCAGCTCGACCTCAAAAATCAGGACCGAATTCGGCTCAATAACAGGCGGGGCACCGTGCTCCCCGTAAGCCAATTCAGGAGGAATAACCAGACGATATTTCGATCCGACATCCATGAGCTGTAGTGCTTCGCTCCAGCCTGGAATAACCTGGTCGACTCCGAATTCGGCGGGTTCTCCTCGTTTTTTCGAATTATCGAATTCGGTCCCGTCTATGAGTTTTCCGACATAATCAACCACAACCTTGTCGGTTGTCTTCGGTCTTTGCCCGTTGCCCTTTTTCAATATCTCGTATTGCAGACCGCTTTTGGTGGTGACCACTCCAGGCTTCTTCTTGTTTTTTGCCAAAAAGGCTTCTCCCAGCTTTTTATTGGTCTCTTTCATTTTCTTGAGACTTTCTTCCTGACGAGCCTTCATTTTCTGGGAAAATTCCTTTTGTACGGCCTCCATTTCATCGCTGCTCAAGAGTTTCTTATTTTCTTTGAAGCCATCTTCAACCCCTCGGATGAAGGTCGCGTAATCGATCTCTTCGCTGATTTCTTTTAGATTCACCCCTACGCCTACCCCATAGCTGTAGCTCAGCTTTTCCTGAAATGTTTTAAGCTCATCCGCTTTTTTTCCCTGCTCGTCCGCCAGAAGTGACAGTGGGACTAAAACCAAGCATATAATCATCAAACCGATTAACCGTTTCATCTCCTCTCCCCTTAATGTGTTAAATTCTTATATTGTCAATATTTCGAAGGTATCTTCTCATTGCATGATTACAAGAGTAACGCCCGGATTGCGCCTGTCAAGGTCTCTATTAACCCCAAGACCCGGGAATCGCCTGAGCAGGCTTTTTACCCGTCCCGATCTGCTGGAAAACTCCTCCCCGGCAACATACTCTTGAATTTCCCCGATACTACAGAGATAGTCTAGGCATTTTCTACACTCGTCTTTAATGGCCCCACCTTTCCCGCTGGAACCGTAGCCGTGAATGATGGTCAAGACCCTGACTCGTTCTATCTTTGCAGCCTCAAACTCCGCCTTTAATTTCTTAATCGCCGTCTCGACATGAGGCCTGCCTTTCTCCAGATTGATGACCTTATGCAGAGGACCTTTTACTCTTTGAGGCTCTTGAGCGGCGCCACAATATCTGCAGATTCCCCTCCCTTCCTTTGTTTCATTGCCACAGACGGCACAGATAACCACGCATTTCCTCTCAATGAAAACTACTTTCTTGCTGCCGGATTTTTGTCTTTTATTCCTTCCTTCTCACATTCTCCGTACTGAGTGTACATGTTCCATTTGACGAAGGTGTTGGATGACCACCTGGAGATGCGCAAGGTTCTCCACCTCTATGGCTATGTGCAGATCAGCCGTTTCTTCGGGTGTTGTACGTGCGGAAATCTCAACAATATTGGCATTATCGGAATTTATAGTCGAACTGATGTCGGTAAAAATTCCGCGTCTGTTCTCGGCGCTGACATGCAGTTCGACACGATGTTGACCGCGATCTTTTCCCGACCAGGAAACGTCGAGCCAACGGCGGGGATCGGTGGTGAGCAGGTTGGCGCATTCCGCCTTATGTATGGAAACGCCCCGTCCCGTGGTAATAAAACCGACTATCGGGTCTCCTGGAACCGGCTTGCAACACTGGCTTATTTTTATCAGCATGTTGTCAATTCCATCAATACTGATTGAGGAACCCTCTTGCCGACCATCACTCGCCGCAGGAGACACCACCATTTGCCCAACCTGATCAGCGGGGGTCTCCTGAGCTGCAGGCTCTTTATCCTGCAGAATTTCGGGGGGCTGTAGATAGCGGATCAGGGTCTGCACCGTGATGATGCCGCTACCGACTTTTACCAGCATGTCATCCAGCGAATTACAATGTAATTGTTTGAGCAGAAGACGAATATGACCGCCTTTTACCATCTTCTTCAGAGTCGTTTCGTGCTTCTTCAGCTCCCGTTCGCAGATCTCGCGCCCGAGCTTTAAAGCCTTTTCCTTCTCATCCCGGCGTAGCCAAGAACGTATCCTGGCGCGGGCGCGGCTCGTCTTGACGATCTCCAGCCAGCCCCTTCTGGGACTCTGATTGGGCGATGTAATGATCTCGACGATATCGCCGTTCTGAAGTTGATACTTGAGAGGAACAAGCCGACCGTTCACCTTGGCGCCGACGCAGTGATCGCCTACTTCCGAATGGATGGCATAGGCGAAATCGATAGGGCAGCTCTTCTGGGGAAATTCCTTGACCTCTCCACCCGGGGTCAGTGCATAGACGTCCGGTTCGTAAAACTCTCCGCGCACACTTTCGAGAAACTCACGAGGGTCTTCCACATCCTGGAGGGATTTGACAAGTTTTTTCAATTCCCTGAAAAGCTTGGCATCGCGTTTGCCGATCTTCTGGCCCTCTTTGTAGGCCCAATGGGCCGCAATGCCTTCTTGGGCAATCCGGTCCATCTCCTCGGTGCGGATCTGAATCTCGATAAAATTATCACGAGGACCGGCTACCGTCGTATGCATGGACTGGTAGTTGTTGGGTTTGGGTGCCGAGATAAAGTCTTTGATCCGGCCCGGCACCGGCGCCCAATTGGCATGGACGACCCCCAAGGCCTCATAGCATTCCTTGATGCTGGTGACGATTATCCGAAAGGCAACCTTATCGTAGACCTTGTCCAACGGGATATTCTGGACCACGATCTTTTTGAAGATCGAGTAGAGATGTTTGGGCCTGCCGATAATACGAATCGGCCGGATCCCACTGGCGGCAAGCTTTTTCTGCAGGATGGATATAACCTCTTCAACATAGCGCTGACGCTCTTCCAAAGAGCTTTCCATCTTTTTCGACAGCTCTTCGAACTCAGCCGGGTGAAGAAACTTGAAGGCCAGATCTTCCAGTTCCCGTTTCAGCCAATCGATTCCCAATCTGCTGGCCAACGGGGCATATAGGTCCATGGTCTCCTTGGCAATTTCCCGTTGTATTTCACAGTCGACATGGTCAAGAAGACACAGATCATGGAGACGATCTGCCAGCTTAACCAGCAAGACCCGAATGTCTGCAGCGATGGCCAGAAGCATTTTGCGGACATTTTCCGCCTGATGGGCAAGTTTGTTGTTGTACTGGACATTGGTTATCCTGGTGGAACCGTTGACGATGGCCGCCACATCCTCGCCGAATTTAACCTTGAGCTCATCAACAGTGATCCCTTCCTTCAAAACCCCATGCAACAGCCCCGCAAGGATCGTGTCCAGATCGAGATGCATGGAGGCCAGGGTCCTGGCCACCTCCAGAGAATGCGCCACATACGGCTCGCCGGAAAAGTGACACTTGTCCTCATGTATCTCAGACACCAACGACCAGGCTCGTTCGATTACGGTGAGATCGACGTCGTGGAGATAGCTTGCGACGATGGAAGTCAGGTATTCCAGGTCTGTTGTCGATGCTACGGTCATCTGTATCCTTTCAATCCAAATCCTTCATCTCGGAGGCGATAGCATTTTGCAGGATATCCACCACCTTGTCCATTCCCGCCTCTTCGGTAACACCATCACGACGACGCCGTATCTCCACAACTCCATCCCTGGCAAAGCGCTTGCCCACCATAATCCGGTACGGTATCCCCAAAAGATCGGCGTCTTTGAACTTGAAGCCGGGACGTTCGTCCCGATCGTCGATCAAGGTCTCCACGCCGCGCTTTTGCAGCTCTTGATAGATATTTTCCGCAGCATGGGTGATTGCATCATTTTTGGGATCGAGATTGAGGATGATGACTTTAAACGGGGCAAGGGGCAGCGGGAAGACGATGCCGTGGTCGTCGTGGTTCTGTTCGATGGCAGCAGCAACAACCCGGGTTATCCCGATTCCGTAGCACCCCATGATAAAGGGTTTTTCCTGGCCGTCACTGTCCTGGAAAACGGCCTTCATGGCTTCCGAATATTTGGTTCCCAATTTGAAGACATGACCGACTTCGATCCCCTCAGTCAACTCCAAACGTCCGTTGCAGTTTGGACAGGGATCGGCGGCAGTGATCTTTCTCAGATCGCCCACGGCCTCAACCTCGAAATCACGTCCCATATTGGCATTTCTCAGATGATAATTCTTTTCGTTGGCTCCGACAATAAAGTTGCGCATTGCCGCAACCTCCCAGTCGGCTATCAACCGGATACCGATTTTCCTGGGTCCGAGATAACCGGTGGGAACCCCCGTAGCATCGAAGACCTGTTTGTCGTCGGCCATCTCCACATCTGTGGCCCCCAAGAAGTTTTTCAGCTTCACATCCTGCACATCCCGGTCTCCGCGCACCAGAACCGCCACCGGTTTGCCGTCCACAAGATAGACAAGGGTTTTTACCAGATCTTGAGGTTTGATTTGCAAATAGTCACAGACAGCGTCCACTTTGCGCTTGCCGGGGGTCTCCACCTTGACCATCTCAAGCAGGTCGCAAGCGCGAGGCTCTTGGGGAAGCCGGGCCGCCGCTTTTTCCATATTGGCTGCGTATTCGCAATCATGGCAGAAAACAATGGTATCCTCCCCGGTCTTGGCCAAGACCATAAACTCGTGGGAAAAACTGCCGCCGATGGTTCCGGAATCGGCTTCCACAGCCCGAAAATCGAGACCGCAACGGGTAAAGATCCGTTTGTAGGCCTCATACATTTTCCCATAGGAAATCCCGGCCATCTCATCACTTACATCAAATGAGTACGCATCCTTCATGATGAACTCACGTCCTCGCATCAATCCAAAGCGCGGTCTGATTTCATCGCGAAACTTTGTCTGGATCTGATAGAGATTGATTGGCAGGTCTCGATAGGAGTGGATCTCTTTTCTCACCAGGTCTGTGATCACTTCTTCATGGGTGGGCCCAAGACAGGATTCCCGGTCATGACGATCCTTGAAGCGAAGAAGCTCCGGTCCGTACATCTCGTAACGGCCGGTCTCAACCCACAAATCCGCCGGCTGAACCATGGGCATGGACAGTTCCTGGGCGCCGGCCCTGTTCATCTCCTCACGCACGATCTGTTCGACCTTCCTGATGGCGGCAAGCCCGTAGGGAAGATAGGTATAGACGCCCGAGGTCAGCTTTCTGATAAAACCGGCCCGCAACATCAGCCTGTGGCTGATCACCTCCGCCTCAGCCGGATTCTCTTTCAGAGTCGGCAGAAAAAATTGTGAGTAACGCATTGTTTTTTTTAAAAATAATTTACAGTTAATAACTTAGAGATTCATTCCATTCTTTTTAGTAATGAATTTCGTGAAGGTATTTATCCAGCTCTTTTCCGCTGGGTTTTTCCCCCCTTGTGGGATGCGAGGATAAAAAACAAGAAGGCACGGACCCAATCCAAACCATACTCTATAATAATCGACCGGCAGTCCGAACGCAAACCCTGACAAAACGCGTTATCCGTTTTTTCAGTTCATCCAATACGAGCACACTTTTTAGCATCGCGGAAGTCCGCCTGAGAACCACACATCAGCCCCGGAGGCTTGCGGACAGAACGTCCGCAACTGACAGCAGCCAGGACGGTCTGTCTTTCAGCCGCAGTGTACAGGTGTATTGGTTGCAAGGCTGCTGCAGGAAGCTATTGACTTCGCAGCTTTTTCCTTTCAGCTTTACCATTGCACCTTGATGCGGATGAGGTGGTTTTTCGGAAGGCTCTCATCTCGTCTCTTTCGCTTTCAACTCCCATTGTCTTTCCAATTCCGCAAGTTCGGTAAGAAAGGTCGACAGCAACTCATCTTCAGCCACCTTTTTGTATAGTTCTCCTTTCTTAAAGATAATCCCGACTCCATTGCCGCCGGCAATGCCGATATCGGCCTCCTTCGCCTCACCCGGTCCGTTGACGACACAGCCCATCACGGCCACTTTCAAAGGTGCGGTCATGGTCTGGATGGAGCGTTCAACCTCCTCGGCAATGGCAAACAAATCGATACGGGTTCTGCCGCAGGTTGGGCAAGAGATCAACTCCGGACCGCGTTCCCGGATCTTCAGGGAACGCAGCAGCTCAAAGCCGACCCGCACCTCCTCCACTGGATCGCGAGTCAACGAGATTCGTAAGGTGTCGCCGATCCCCTCAGAGAGAAGAATACCCAGGGCAACGCTTGATTTCACCGTTCCGGCAATAAGCCCCCCCGCTTCGGTAACGCCCAGGTGCAGCGGATACTCGGTAAGCTTGGAAAGTTTACGATAGCCGTTAACGGTGGTCAGGGTGTCCGAGGATTTGATGGAGATCTTAATTTCCGAAAATCCTTGATCCTCCAATAACCTGACGTTGCGCAGGGCACTCTCAATCAGGGCATCAGGCCTCTCAGATGTTGGATAGCCCAGTTTTTTCAACAAATCCTTTTCTATGGAACCGCTGTTCACCCCGACCCTGATCGGTACCCGGTGTTGTTTGGCGGCGGCAACGACAATTGCCAGCTTATCAGCACCCCCGAGATTGCCGGGATTGATTCTGATGGCCTGGGCTCCGTTTTCCATGGCGTACACAGCCAGGCGGTAATCGAAATGGATATCGGCAATCAGTGGAATGGCGATCGAATTCCGAATGTCGCGCAGAGCTCTTGCCGCCTCCCTGTCGACAACCGCAACCCGGATCAGCTCACAGCCAACCAGGGTAAGTGCATGAATCTGGCGCACGGTGGCTTCGACATCCCTCGTGTCGGTGTTGGTCATGGACTGGACGGAAATCGGATGCCTGCCTCCGATTCCGACATTGCCTATGCAAATCTCCTTGGTCTTCCTCCGCGTAATCAAGCTGCTGCCTCCGGCTTGCCTTCCATTTTCTGCTTCAGCCCCAATTCCGCATCCGAGGCTCGTATATAGAGCGGGGTAGCAGAGGCAAGATCCAGGGTCCTGCCGGCTGCAAGCTCACTGCCTCCAAGCAGGCCCAGGGTGGCAGCACTGGGGGAATGCATATCCGATGGGGCAAATGTAACCTGTGCATCGAGGTCTTGTTGCCACATCTTTTTGTATGTTACGACAGCATCACCCACCATCAGTACCGGTTCCCGGATCCCCTTCAGCAGGGCTGCAGGATCAACAGCCTGAACCTCTCCGATCCTCTCGGCAAGACCCAAGGTGCCAACGCGATAAAAGGCGGCATAAACCTGTTTTTTTCGGGCATCCAAGGCAGCACAGATCAATTTCTCGCTCGTACATCTGCAGGCCACAATATCGAGGCTCGGGATACCGACAAGCGGGACACCGGCCGCTGCTGCAAGGCCTTTGGCCGTCGCCATACCGATCCTTAAACCGGTGAAACTTCCGGGACCAAGCCCCACCGCAATCCCGTCTATCAGCGGCCAGTCAACCTCGGCCTCGGTAAACATCCAGTCGATGACGGCAAGTAGACGTCTTGAATGCTTTGCTCTGCTGTTAAGAGAGACAGTAGCCAGGATTTCCCCTTCAACCATCGTGCCACGAGTTACGGCCAGGGTGCAGCAGGCGGTTGAGGTATCCAGGGCCAGAATCAACCCGCTCGGTCGTTTCATCACTTAAAGAGCCTGAGGATATCGTTATAAAAGACAAACACCATCAAGGTGCCGAGAACGGCGATACCGATCTGTTGGGCAACTACCTGGGCCCGTTCGTTCAATGGTTTTCTGCGAACTGCCTCCAGTGTCAAAAAAACCAGATGGCCACCGTCAAGAACAGGGATAGGCAGGAGATTCAAAATCCCGAGATTCACACTGAGAAGCGCCGTAAAAGAGATAATGTTGGTCCAACCGGCCTTCATCTGCTCACCGGCAAGCTGGGCAATCAGTATGGGCCCCCCCAGGTCAGAGGCAGGCACGATTCTCTCAAGGATTTTTATAAGTCCGAGCACCGTCAGATAAATAAACATCCAGGTCTGGACACAGGCACCTTTGAAGGCCTGCCAGACATCAACGCGGGAATATGTAATCTCCTCATCCCTCATGATGCCGATCATATACCGTTTTCCAACCACTTCCCTGAAGATGTTTTTAACGTTCTCCATGGCAGGAGTCACGTGGACTTCCACCTGTTTATCCCCTCGCTGCAACAAAAGCGTCAGTGTCTTGCCTCTGCTGTTTTTAACGCCTTCTAATACATCTTCCCAACCCTTGGTGGCATGACCATCTATTTTAAGTACCTTGTCACCGGGTTTGATTCCAGCTGTCATGGCCGGTGATTTTTCATTGACCTGGCCCACCCGGGTGTTGTCAATCGCCGTGGGAAGCCCGACAAATGCATAGATGACAAAAAATACCAAGACCGAGAACAGAAGATTGAATAACGGACCGGCCAGCACGATAAAGAATCGCTTAAGTACCGGCTTATGGGCAAAGGATTTCTCATGCAGCTCGGGATCGAGATCCTGTTCGTCCGGATTTTCGCCGAGCATCTTGACGTAGCCTCCCAATGGGAAGGCCGACACCAGATATTCGGTTTCACCGATGGTCTTGCCGACCACTTTCGGACCGAACCCCAAAGAGAATTTCAATACCTGGACGCGAAAAAGCTTGGCAAATAAGAAATGACCAAACTCATGGACAAAGATAAGGACGCCTAAAACAACAATGAAGGTAATGATCGTATTCATGAGTTGTGATTATGATAAATCCGGATTAGTCTCTCCATGCTTAACTCCTGCCTGTTATGAATAATAGTCACGGCCGCGATATATGCCAACCAGCATCATGATCTGCCGGTCCGGATTTCTCACGGCCCTCAGAGCTTGGCTATGATGTCTGCGGCAAGCCTGCGGGCGTCCGAGTCCGCCGACAAGACGTCATCCAGACTCTGGTCATCACCGCAATCGATCCTCTCCATGGTCATGGCCACGACCTTGGCAATTGCCGGCAAACTGATCCGTGACTGCAGAAAAGCATCAACCGCAACCTCGTTGGCCCCATTCAAGACCGCTGGCATGGTCCCACTCTGCCGGACCGCATCAAAGGCCAGGTTCAAGGCGGGAAACCGTTTGTAATCAGGCTCATGGAATTCGAGATTTCCGCATCGCCAGAGTTTCAGTCTTTCCAATTGCAATGGCAGGCGAGCAGGATAGGAAAGAGCATAGGCAATGGGAATGCGCATATCGGGAAGACCCAACTGGGCGAGTACCGATCCGTCCCGGAACTCCACCAGTGAATGAATTATCGATTGGGGATGAACCACAACCTCAATCATTTCAACCGGGACGTCAAAGAGCCACTTGGCCTCTATGACTTCCAATCCCTTGTTCATAAGTGTTGCGGAATCAATGGAAATCTTTTTCCCCATACTCCAATTAGGGTGTGCCAAGGCCTGCTGCGATGTCACCTGTTCCAATTCGGAAAGATTTTTTTCTCGAAACGGCCCGCCCGATGCGGTCAGGATAATCTTTTCCAGATCCTGTTTCCGTCCTCCCTCCAAGACCTGGAAAATCGCACTGTGCTCGGAATCGACGGGAAGAAGTCGCACCCCCTGTTCTTTCACCGCATCCATGACGAGTCTTCCCGCCATTACCAGGGTTTCCTTGTTGGCAAGACCGATATCCTTCCCCGCCCTTATGGCAGCAAGTGTGGGAACAAGTCCGGCTGCCCCGACGATTGCCGAGATGACGATATCGGCATCAGCCAAAGAGGCCACCAGTTCATTGCCCTGCGTTCCCCAGACAACTCTATCGCGCCATTTGGACGGCAACATCGAACAAAGATGATGCGCATGCTCAGCATCTACAACAGAAACAAGCTCAGGTTCAAACTCTAAAATTGCCTTTTTAACAAGCTCGATATTTCGTCCTGCGGCAAGACCTTCTACGGAATAGAGATCAGGAAACCTGCGCACAACGTCCAAAACGTTGGATCCGATCGATCCGGTAGCCCCTAACAGCGAAATTTTTTTCATCAGTGTCCTGCCAATACGAGCAAATAATAGAGCAAGGGACCGGCGAAAAGCAATGAGTCCATTCGATCCAACACTCCGCCGTGACCGGCCAATATTTTTCCTGAGTCTTTTTTATCCGTGCCCCGTTTCATGACCGACTCGGTCAGGTCACCTATAATTCCTACTCCCGTTAAGACGACAGATACCGGCAGTAAAAACAACCAGTTGACCTCTGGAAGCAAAAGCCGGGCGAAAAGTGCCGCGCAGAGCACACCGAACAGCAGCCCACCTACAGCCCCTTCAACGGTCTTGTTTGGGCTTATATTGGGACAGAGTTTCCTGCGACCGAAGGCTCGTCCGCAATAGTAGGCAGCCGAGTCGGAACCAGCGGTAATTGAGGAAAGGATAACAAGCCATGCATCTCCATGCGGTAAGCGACAAATCAGTACGAGATGTGAGGTCAGAAAACCGATATACAGTATGCCGAGACTATACCTGCACAGCGTCGCGAATCCGTTGTCAACAAAGCGAAAATCCCGCAAAACATAGCAGGAAACAAGAAAAAAACTAAGTATTAAACCGCCACTCAACATAATGAACGACCCGGCACCAGCTGCCAGAACCGGTATCACCAGCATACTGCTTAAAACTGCCTTCTGCCGTCGGCTGAGATCTTGATTGGCAACCATGGCCACATACTCGAAACCGCCGACGAAGGCCATAAGAACTATGACAACCCAGATAAGGGGAAAAGGTCCCTTTAAGACAAGAAGAAGCCAACATGCCGCCAAGGCCAGACCTGGAAGAGTCCGTTTCATGACTCAACCGGTTCTCAATTGCGCCCCGGTCTTGCCGAAACGACGTTCTCGATTCTGAAAGTCTGCCATGGCCTGAAGAAACTCTTTCCTGCGAAAATCCGGCCACATAACCTTGGTGAAATAGATCTCGGCATAGGATGCCTGCCAGAGAAGGAAATTGGATAATCTGCATTCACCACCGGTCCGTATCAAAAGATCCGGATCCCTCATGTCATTTGTGTAGAGATGATCGGTCATCAATTGTTCGTTGATGTCTTCCGGGGCAATCTCTCCGGCAAGGCATTTTCCGGCCAATACCCTGGTTGCTCGTACAATTTCATTGCGCGAACCATAACTTAAGGCAAGATTCAGTACGAGGCTCTTATTTTGGGATGTCTTTTCTATGGAATCCAGCAAAACTTTGCGCACGCCCTCGGGGAGTCTGGACATATCACCGATGCTTCTCAGACGAATATCGTTTTTCAACATCCGTGAAAGTTCGGAAGTTAAATACGATTTTAGAATGGACATCAGGCCGCTCACTTCTGTCTCCGGCCGATTCCAGTTTTCGGAAGAAAAAGCATAGAGGGTCAGGATCTCGATACCAATTTCCCGCGAAATTTCAACGATATCACGAACGGAATCCGCTCCTACTTTATGCCCGAAAAGGCGAGGCTTATTTCTCTTCTCAGCCCACCGGCCATTCCCGTCCATGACGATCGCCACGTGCTTCGGCAGGTAGTGTAAATCCAGATTAAGGTTGATGGGCATGATTTCTTAAACTATTTTGGTATATCCAAGACTGCAGACACTCTGTTGGCGAGGAAAAATTGCTGTATCAGAAAGGGAAAATCAGACTTCCAACACCTCTTTTTCTTTGGACTGCGTTATCGTATCTATCTGTTTAATGGCATTGTCGGTTTCGCTCTGGGCCTCATCCTGGAGCTTGAACATTTCATCCTCAGATATTTCCTTGTCTTTCTTCTGCCTTTTAAGGATGTCGTTGGTCTCACGCCTGATGTTGCGCAACGCGACCCGGAATTCTTCGGCGGTTTTTTTCACCTGTTTGACGAGTTCTTTTCTTCTCTCCTCGGTGAGTTGCGGGATATTCAACCGGATGACCTTCCCGTCACTTATGGGAGTAAGACCGATACTTGATTTTAATATGGCTTTTTCGATAGCCGGCAACATCTGAGGATCCCACGGCTGAATGGCGATCATCCTGCTTTCCGGAATTGTCAGTGTTCCCACCTGGTTCAAGGGCAGCGAGCTGCCGTAGGCATCAACAAATATATTATCAAGGAGAGCAAGAGATGCGCGGCCCGTACGGACTTTTGACAGTTCATTCTTGAAGGTTTCAATGCTTTTTTCCATCTTTTCTGCCATCTCAAAAATCACGTCATTCATAGGTCACCTTTACTCGTCTTGTATGATTCAGGGTTGATCATTATGAAATTATTGTGCCGACCCGCTGCCCACAAACGGCTTTCTTTATATTTCCTGCAACGTTCATATTCAAGACAATGATCGGTTTCCCATCGTCTTTAGCCAAGGCAATACCGGTGGCGTCCATCACCTTGAGTCCGCGGGAGAGGACCTCGTCATATGTAAGATTTTCGAATTTGACGGCATCTGGATTTACCACCGGATCTTTATCATACACCCCGTCTACCTTGGTTGCCTTGATGATCACATCGGCATCGATTTCCAGTGCCCTCAGAACCCCGGCGGAATCCGTTGTAAAATAGGGATTTCCAGTACCGGCGGCAAAAATAACGGCACGCCCTTTTTCCAGATGACGGGTAGCCCTCCTGCGTATATACGGTTCGCATACGGATTGCATGGGAATGGCGGACATGACCCGAGTGTAGACCCCCCTACGTTCAAGAGCATCCTGCAGAGCCAAACTGTTCATCACCGTTGCCAGCATCCCCATGTTGTCTGCTGTGGCTCGATCCATTCCCTTGCTGGCACCGGCAACTCCTCTAAAAATATTACCGGCCCCGATCACCAGACCGGGTTGAACGCCCATTTGTACAATCTCCTTGATTTCTCCGGCCACATAGTCAATGACTTCCGTGTTGATACCAAAAGAGTCATTTCCCATCAGGGCCTCACCGCTGAGCTTTAGCAAAATCCGGTTATACTCCAGCTGCATTGCAGTTTCCTCGCTTCAAATGTACAACTGAGTTATCCAACGTACGACCGATTGGTTGGACGTTTCCTTTATCCGGCCAGAATTTGCTACGTTACTCAACACCTACCTGAAAACGGATAAAACGTTTGATTGTGATGTTTTCTCCCAGTTTGCCGACCATATCCGTTAGCAATTCCTGAATGGAATGATCCGGATCTTTGACAAACTTTTGTTCCAAAAGGCAAATCTCGGCGAGGAATTTCTCAATCTTGCCTGTAACCATCTTTTCCACGATATTTTGTGGTTTACCCGAGTCAAGAGCCTGTTGAATATAGATCTCTTTTTCCCGGGAAATAATATCTACCGGGACCCCTTCACGGGCTATGGCAACTGGATTTGTTGCGGCAATATGCATGGCCAAATCACGGGCAAAGTTCTTGAAGGTATCCGTTTTGGCGACGAAATCCGTTTCACAATCCAGCTCTACCATGACGCCAAGCTTACCGCCTGCATGGATATACGTTTCGATAACGCCTTCACTCGTGGCCCTGCCTGCCCGTTTGGCTGCAACGGCCAACCCTTTCTGACGCAGAAGATCAATGGCTTTTTCCATGTCTCCATTGGTCTCCGTAAGGGCCTTTTTACAATCCATCATGCCTGCGCTGGTTTTATCTCGCAGGTCTTTCACCATTTGACTTGTGATATTCATGATACCTCCATTTTCTGCACATCGTTGGATGTGCATCTCTCTATATCAAATTAAGAAGGAAACATAGTCGTTGGAGGGTCCGGTTCCTCGGGCATTCTTCCCTCATATGTATTGGAAATCTGTTTCTTACCGGCCGGCTTCCCTAACCACAAAATACACTCTCTGGAGTGCGACAGAAACCTAGGGCCCCTTCATGTGCATGTTAAAAGAGGCGGCCGAAGACCACCTCCTTAACATCATTCGACAATCTTTTGGCCGAAAACCTCAGCCTGGATCGGCTGCAAGCGCCTATTCCTCGGAATCCACCTCGGCCTCGCTCATTTTCTCGTATTCAGCATCGCTCATGGCGGCTGCAACGGCCTCTTCGGGAGCGTTTTCGCCCTCTCGTGCGGCAATTCCGACCAGAACGGCATCGGCGATACAGGTGCTGATCAATCGTATGGATCGAATGGCATCATCATTGCCCGGAATCAAGTAGTCGATACCATCAGGGTCACAGTTAGTATCGGCAATGGCAACAACCGTGATTCCCAGTTTTCTCGCTTCATCAATGGCAATCGATTCTTTTTTCGGGTCAACAACGAAGATGATGGTCGGCAAGGATCGCATGTCCTTGATACCGCCGATATTGCGTTCGAGTTTGCCCCGCTCCTTTTCCATGAGCAGGATCTCTTTCTTGGGAAAGCGATTAATGGATCCGTCCGCCTGCATGCTCTCTATGGATTTCAGGCGATCGATACTCTTACGAATCGTCTGAAAGTTCGTCATCATGCCGCCAAGCCAACGGTGGTCGACATAATACATGCCGCACCTTTTCGCTTCTTCGCTAATGATGGCCTGGGCTTGTTTTTTTGTACCGACAAACAGGATGCTGCCGCCTTTAGCTACTTCTTTGGTTATAAAATCGCAGGCCCGGTCAAACATCCGTTTTGTGATATCGAGGTTGATTATGTATATCCCGTTGCGCGGACCGTAAATATACGGTTTCATCTTCGGGTTCCATCTTCGAGTCTGGTGCCCGAAATGTAATCCTGCTTGCAGCATCTCTTTTACTGTTGCACTGGCCATATTTTCCTCCATTTCTGGTTGTACCTCCATCCCGGCATTCATCCGATCTTACATTCCACTTTACGAGGACGAAAAAACCGGCACCAGTTTTTCCCGGGATGTGCGTATTTTTAAGCTTATTCCGGCATACTTGTTGTGCCGGACCTTTGTAATAAGACATTCCTGCTCTTATATAAACAGTCCTTCTTTTCTTGTTTTGGGAAGCAAGCCATCTGCCTCGCTTCACAGACAAAAACAAAACTCCTAATATTACCACCGGATAAGTGATTATGCAACTTTTCCGAAAGTAGCAAAACAACTTTATTGCCTTACCGAAAAACCAGTTCTATGATGATTGCACGATGTAACGTATTGATTTAACGAGTTGCTGTGGTAATCACTAATATTTTTGCCAGTCAGACAAACGAGGTTTTTTCCTCCTATCTCGAGACAAGATTTGATTTTCCGGTTAATAAAAGTTTTAACCACTGAAAACCAAATTTCAACAACTCGGCATCATCATGTTGTATCCGCTTTTTCTGGTCTTTGTCCAAACGGAACTTATCCAACAGCCGGTGTGTTTCTACAAAATTCCTGAAACCATCTATGTTATAACAAACCATAAAAGCAAGCTGTTGCTGGGGTCCACCGCTTCCTTCGCCTTTCCATGGGTTGGTCATAAAGACACTTTCCATCTCGGTCCAGAAATCGTTCATGACGTTAAAGATATCTATCTTTTGATTTCGGATCCATTCTGAAACCAAGAACTCCTGTTCTTCTTTATGTCCTAAACAATAGGGATGATCTGTCAGAAAATAATAATCGTGAGATCCTTTACCATCAGGATTTCTATCAACTGCCCGCTCAAGCGGATATGTCCTGCACGATGAAGGTCTGTCCGTATAGACTGAACATCCATTCTCTTGTAAAAATGGGCAGGACTTTGCCTCATCATCGCCAAGTTTCATCATCAGGGAGGGGAAGTAAGGATTCGCTCCTCGAACCATTACCGTGTGGTTTCTCAGGAAAGTCTCGGAATCGATCCCCAATGCGTTCTTGAGGCGAATAATATCATAGGGAAACAAGAACATATCGACATTTCTGCAACACATTGTGAAACAGGCAAGCCCTTCATGACATGAAAAAGAGAACGTTTTCTTTCCCAATGGTATCATGTGTTCCGGAAATTTCTTTTCCATCGATTATCTCCAGTTCCGAAAATAAAAAAGCTGGTGTGAACCCATGATCCACGCCAGCTTTGTCTCTCATTATAGCAGAGTTACTTTAGTTATCTTTCTCTTTCGTCCCCAGATCTTCTTCATATCCGACTAATTCGAGAATAGCCATTGACGCTGCATCACCGTGCCGTGTACCTGTCTGGACGATACGGGTATACCCGCCATTACGATCTTTAAACTGCTCACCGATTTTGTCAAAAAGCTTGGCTACAATCTTCTTGCTACGGATATACCCCAGCGCCTGGCGCCGTGCATGCATATCCCCTCTTTTTGCCAAAGTAATCATTTTTTCGGCAATCGGCCGCATCTCTTTGGCCTTTTCGACCGTTGTAACAATCCTCTCATGTTCGAAAAGGGATGTTACCATATTTCTGAACATGGCCGACCGATGCGCACTTGAACGCCCCAGCGCCCGACCGAATTTTTTATGTCTCATGAAAATATCCTCGAACTAAATATTTTGATCAGAATAAGAATCCTGTTTTCAGATCAGTCTTTTTCCTCTTCTTTCTTTGAGATAGTCGGCGGTCTCCAGTTCTCGAACTTCATCCCCAGCGTCAGATCCATTTGGGCAAGAAGCGCTTTTATCTCGTTGAGCGATTTCCTGCCGAAGTTCTTGGTCTTCAGCATTTCCTGATCGGTTTTCTGTGCCAGATCACCTATGAAATTAATTTCGGCATTCTTCAGACAATTGGCAGACCGAACCGAAAGCTCTAGATCTTCTACCGGCTTATCAAGATAGGGATTAAGCGGCTCAACCCTTTGATTTTCATCTTCGGTTGTCTCTGGCTCTGCCTGTTCTTCATCGAAATTTATAAAAATAGTAAGTTGCTCCTTCAAGATCTTACCGGCGTAGGCAAGGGCATTTTCAGGCCGAATGCTTCCGTCTGTTTCGATTTCAAGTGTCAGACGGTCATAGTCGGTCTGTTGTCCGACGCGCGCCTGCGAAACAACATACTGTATTCTCTTAATCGGAGAAAATATCGCATCGATGGGAATTTGACCTATGGACAGATCATCTTTTGCATATTTCTCAGCAGGTTGGTATCCCTTTCCCCATTCAACGGTCATCTCCGCCCGAAATATACTGTTTCCGGTAAGGGTGCAGATAACCTGGTCCTTGTTCATCACATCGATATAACCTGAACCTTTGATATCACCGGCGGTAACAACTCCGGGTCCGCTTTTTTCAATGGAGACAACCTGCGGATCCTCAGAGTTCAACTTGATGCCGATCTGCTTGATATTGAGTATAATTTCACTAACGTCTTCTACAACATCCTTGAGTGAGGTAAACTCATGCAGGGCACCGTCTATCTTAACCGTAGTGATAGCCGCACCTTGAATCGAAGAAAGAAGAACCCGTCTCAAAGAGTTTCCTATGGTGGAAGCAAAACCTCTTTCCAGAGGCTGGCAGATAAACTTCCCATAGGAATCGGTATGGGTTTCCTTATCCACTTCAAGCTTTTCCGGCTTAATAAGTTCGTGCCAGTTCCTGTAAAAAGGGATTGCTTCTTCGGCAGTTTGGGTCATAGAGTTCCTTCTCTGCGTTATAAGTATCAGCTTAATGAATCATTGCGTCCCACATGATGCAGTCAAAAGGTAGTCTCACACTTTTTCCTGCAAACACAGAGCGCACGTCAAACAATTAAAATAGATGGACCTCCTCTCGGACTGTCCATCTATCAACTGGTTATTTCGAGTACAACTCGACGATCAGATGTTCCTGAATCGGCATCGTCAATTCTTCACGATTCGGCAATGCCGTTACTTTGGCTTTGAAATTGTCCTTATCCAACTCCAGCCAGCTCGGAACCCCTCTTCTGGCAACCGCCTCCATATTCTCGACAATTAAGGTATTCGCCCTGCTCTTCTCTTTCAGACTTATTTCGTCGCCCACAGAAATGAGAGCCGACGGAATATTTACCTTTTTTCCATTTATCAGAATATGTTTATGTCGTACAAGTTGCCGTGCCTGCTTTCTGGATGAGGCAATCCCGAGACGAAACACAACATTATCAAGACGCCTTTCAAGAAAAACAAGGAGGTTCTCACCTGTGACCCCTTTCTGCCTGTCAGCCCGTTCGAAAGTTAAGCGAAACTGCCCTTCGAGCATGCCGTACATACTTTTTACCTTCTGTTTTTCCCGCAACTGGATGGCATAGTCAGAGAGTTTCCTGAACTTAGACTGACCATGCTGCCCCGGCCCGAACGCCCGTCTTTCAAAAGCGCACTTGTCGGAATAGCACCTATCCCCTTTTAAATACAGTTTCAGACCTTCACGTCTGCAGCTGCGGCATGCAACTCCAATATTTCTAGCCAACACTGGCCTCCGTTGATGGTATTTGATTCAAAAATTATCTCTCTGAGGTCCTACACACGCCGACGTTTTGGAGGTTTACATCCGTTATGCGGCACCGGCGTCACATCATAGATCCGGCTTACCTCAAATCCAGTATTGATCAATGCTCGAAGAGCGGCCTCTCTTCCCGGTCCGGGGCCTTTGGCCTTGACTTCGATCTTCCTCATCCCTTGATCCATTGCCTTTTTCGCAGCATCTGCTACCGCATTCTGAGCGGCAAAGGGTGTACTCTTCCTCGAGCCTTTAAAACCGAGAACGCCCGCACTGCACCAAGACACCACATTCCCTTGTTTATCGGAAATTGTGACAATCGTATTATTAAAAGTAGAATATATGAAGACAATGCCTTCAGCTATATTCTTTTTTACTTTCTTTTTCGTTCTTGATTCTCCGCGCTTAGGACCAGCCATATATGCACCTTTTCGTTATTTCACTTATTTCCGGCGAGCCGCACCACGACGGGGACCTTTCCGGGTTCTGGCGTTCGTCTTCGTATTCTGCCCACGGCAAGGAAGCCCAGAGCGATGCCGCCTCCCACGATAACATCCGAGATCCATGAGCCTCTTGATATCCATAGAGACTTCACGTCTGCGATCTCCCTCAACCGTATACTCCTCTTCAATGACTTTACGTATACGAGTTACGTCATCACCGTTAAGATCGTCACTGTTCATGGTATATGGCAGGTCGACTTTATCGAGTATCCGCCGCGCAGATGTCAAACCCAGTCCATGAATATAGGTCAACGCCCTATCCATATGTTTGTTTTTAGGAAGGTCTACTCCAGCTATACGTGCCAAGATCTATCTCCTTAAAAGAGTAGTAAATGAAAATTTTCCAACAAAAGTAGATTATCCCTGCCGTTGTTTGTGTTTTTTTACCTTACAGGAAACGCGCACAACTCCATTGCGCTTAAACACCTTACAATCACTGCATAGTTTTTTTACGGAAGATCGCACTTTCATTATAAATAAGCTCTCAAGTTATTTCTTTTTTGTATTTTTTGCCCTAAACGTCACTCGGCCGCGGCTCAAGTCATAAGGCGAAAGTTCAATGGTCACCCGGTCTCCCGGTAAAATCTTGATAAAGTGCATCCGCATCTTACCGGATATATGAGCCAGGACTTTATGACCATTATCCAATTCAACCCTGAACATCGCATTGGGCAACGGTTCGATGATAGTACCTTCAACTTCGATAGCTTCTTCTTTTGCCATACAGGCTCCTGAAAAAATTGTAAACAATAACCAAAAGGCAGTTACTATAATACATCCCACCAAAAAAGAGAAGATCTTTTTTACTGGTATCTGTATTAGAGCCCTGCCCTGGAACTCAGGATAAGAGGACCATCTTTTGTTGCAGCAACAGAATGTTCAAAATGGGCAGACGGTTTTCTGTCTTCGGTTATAACCGTCCATCCGTCTCGCAGTATTTTTACCTTATATGTCCCCATGTTTACCATAGGCTCAATAGCCAGAACCAGTCCTTCTAAAATCCTTGGCGTCGGTTCCTCCTGCACGAAGTTGGGTATCTCCGGTCCTTCGTGCAGTGATGTCCCGATACCATGCCCGACGAATTGGCGCACAACCGAGAAACCGTTTTCTTCGACATATTCTTGTACTGCTCGGGATATACTCGCTATCCTGTTTCCTATCTGAACCTGAGCTATTGCACGTTGCAGGGACTCTTCGGTGACCTCAATGAGTTTCATTTTCTGGTCGTCAACTTTCCCAACTGGAATAGTAATGGCCGAATCACCGTAATATCCTTTAAAATTCACACCAAAATCAACCGAAACAATATCTCCTTTTTTCAGTTTTCTCTTCCTTGATGGAATTCCATGGACAACCTCTTCATTAATGGAAACACAGAGGCTTGCTGGGTATCCCCTATATCCCTTGAATGCCGGTTTTGCCTTCCTTTTCATGCACATATCTTCCGACAACCTATCCAGCTCGTACGTCGATATTCCAGGTTCAACCGCTTTTTCCAGCAGAGACAGAGTCTCGGCAACAATCTGATTAGCTTCCTGCATTATCAGAATTTCTTCTGATTTTTTTACCATCATCGGTTTACTGTTCTGAGTGTTTTTCGACGCATACACTAATCAGTACCGTCCACGAGTTTTACCACCCTGCTTCATGAATCCTTCATAGTTGCGCATGACCAGATGTGATTCGATTTGAGATATGGTGTCGATGGCTACTCCAACTACGATCAGCAATGCGGTGCCACCGAAATAGAACGGAACGTTAAATCTTGAAATCAAAACTGTCGGCAACACACATACTGCACTGAGATAGATTGCCCCGACGACTGTTATTCTCGTCAACACTTTATCAATGAACTCAGCTGTCTTTTTACCCGGTCGTATGCCTGGGATAAATCCACCGTTCTTTTTCAGATTGTCGGCAACATCATCCGGTTTGAAGGTGACAGCCGTATAAAAAAAGGCGAAAAAGACGATCATTCCGATATAGAGGACATAGTAGTAAGGGGTCCCGGGAGAAAGGGCCGCAGAGACCCGTCTTACCCAGTCAACCTGAACAAAACTACCAATGGTGGCTGGAAACATCATAATCGACGAGGCAAAAATCGGTGGAATAACACCTGATATATTAATTTTCAATGGGAGATGACTGCTCTGCCCGCCGTACATTTTCCTCCCGACAACTCTTTTGGCATACTGGATGGGTATTTTCCTTTGTGCAGTTTCAAAAAAGACGATAAAGGCGACAATAGCAACCATGAAGACGATGAAGATGGGGATAAAGAATACGGCGATATCCCCAGCTTTTATAAGTTCAATGGAATTGATCAGCGCTGACGGGCCCCGGGCAACGATACCGGCAAAGATGATCAGCGAAATTCCGTTTCCAATTCCGCGTTCGGTCATCTGTTCGCCCAGCCACATAATAAAAGACGTTCCCGCTGTAAGAGTAAGGATAGTCATTAAAAGGAACTGCAGACCCGGGGTAATGACGATTGCGGTACCTCCAGGGCCTGACATCCCCTCAAGCCCTCTAGCGATGAAGGCGCTCTGTATGAGAGACAACCCTACAGTGCCATAGCGTGTATACTGTGTGATCTTACGGTGTCCAGCCTCTCCTTCTTTATTTAAGGCATCAAGCTGTGGGATAACCACCGTCAGAAGCTGAATTATAATTGATGCACTAATATACGGCATAATACCCAAGGCAAATATGGAGAACTTTGTCAGCGCCCCGCCCGAGAACATATTGAACATGCCGAATAAAGTGGAAGCATTCTTTTGAAAGAAGGCGGCCAGCGCGTCGGCATTTATGCCAGGGGTCGGTATCTGTACACCTATCCTGTATACCGCCAGCATTATGATGGTAAAGAGTATCCTTCTTCGCAGTTCAGGTATATTGGCTGCGTTTTGCAATCCACTCATTTTTTATTACCTGTTTCCGATCGACCCGAAGCTCTGGATCGAAACATTGTCCGCACAGTTTATATATCTTAGGTCAAATAGATAGAGCTTATTCCGTTTTCCCGATAAGCTCTATCGTTCCTCCTGCAGACTCGATCTTGGCTCTGGCTCCGGCACTTATAGCGTCCACTGTCACTTTCACAGCCTTGTTGATCTCACCGTTTGCAAGTACTTTCACTAACTGATTTTTCTTCGCCATTCCAGCCTGAACAAGAGCCTCAACTGTAACTTCGGCCTTATCTTCAAACTTATTGAGCTGAGAAAGAGAGATAAGGGAATATTCCTTAGCGAATTTATTTTTAAAACCGATCTTCGGCAAACGTCTCTGCAAAGGCATTTGTCCGCCTTCAAAACCAGGTTTGCTCTTAAAACCCGACCTGGCACGAGCACCTTTGTGGCCACGGCCTGCAGTCTTGCCGTTCCCTGATCCGTATCCTCTGCCGACCCTTTTCTTATTTTTATTTGCCCCCTTATTGGGAGACAGATTACCTAACGTTATCATTTCAAGCCTCCTCTATACGGACTAGATGACTCACTTTGGCAATCATGCCTCTAATTTCGGGAGTATCTTTTCGGGTAACGGTCTTGTTCAATTTGGTAAGCCCCAAACCAATCAAGGTAGCTCGCACTTTTTCAACACTGCCAATGCCACTCTTGACCAGAGTTACTTTAATTGTCTCGGCCATCTTACTACCTATATTTTAAATTTTTTGTAAATTCAGTCTGTAACAAGAATATGATTTCTTCAATAACACCAGTCTTAGCCAAACATTTCCTCAACAGTCTTGCCTCTAAGTTCAGCAAGGGTGGCAGCGGACCGCAGACTTCTGAGTCCATTAAGCGTCGCTTTCACCATGTTGTGTGGATTATGCGACCCAAGACACTTTGTCAGAATATTTGACACACCGGCTGCTTCGAGTACCGCCCGCACAGGCCCGCCGGCGATAACACCGGTACCGGCTGAGGCCGGTTTAAGAAGGACCTTCCCAGCACCATATTTGCCGACTATCTGGTGAGGTATGGATTGAGAGGTTAGGGAAACCGTTCCCATATCCTTTTTGGCACGTTCAACCCCTTTACGGATTGCCTCGGGTACCTGGTTCGCCTTACCAAGTCCATAACCGACTTTGCCTTTACCGTCACCGACGACGACTATTGCGCTGAAACTGAACCTTCGTCCACCTTTTACAACCTTTGCAACACGATTGATATAAACGATTTTTTCGATCAGTTCTTCAGTACTCTCACTTTTAGAACGTTTGAAATCAGCCAAGGGACACCCCCATACATAACAAATTCATTAAAATTGAAGCCCCCCTTCCCGAGCACCTTCGGAAAGAGACTTAACTCGTCCGTGGTAAAGATATCCACTACGATCAAAGACAATCGTTTCAATGCCTTTTGCCTTTGCCCGTTCTGCAATGATCTTACCTACAACCTTTGCAGCGCCGATTTTTCCTTTTTCTTCGCCCTGATTAAAATCCTTCTCAACGGTCGACATTGCAACCAATGTTTCATGTCGGACATCGTCTATGATTTGGGCATAAATGTGTTTATTGCTCTTAAAGACACAAAGACGGGGCCGCGTATCCGTTCCGCTGATTTTTTTTCGAATCCGGCTTACTCGCTTAGCCCTCGCGATAATTTTGGAGTTCGTCATTGTAGTATTACCATTCCGATGCTTTGATCATAAGACTCATAAGACAGGAGGATCCTATTTACCTGCAGCCTTACCAACTTTCCTGACTATATGTTCATTTTCATAACGAATACCCTTGCCTTTATACGGCTCAGGCTTTCGAATGCTTCGAATACGAGATGCAGTCAAGCCGAGGAGATCCTTGTCTATTGAATCAAGAATAATTTTCGTGTTGCCGTCAACTGTTGCATTGACGCCTTTGGGTAAAGCGAATTCAACCGGATTTGAATATCCCACATTTAAGGTCAGATTATTTCCGGCAACGCTTGCCTTATACCCAACGCCTTCAATAAGCAACACCCTAGTGAATCCTTTATCTACACCGATCACCATATTGTTGATAAGAGATCTGGTCAACCCGCGGAAAGCATTTACTTTTTTATTTTCAACGCGATTGTTGACTACGATTTCTTCCCCGTCGAGTTGAACCTCAATCTCCGGGATAATATCGCGCTCAAGGGTTCCTTTGCTTCCCTTGACAACAATATGCTGACCATCTATCTTGACCTGAATTCCGCTGGATATCGGAATCGGCTGTTTTCCAATACGAGACATTACTTCCTCCATTTTTTGTGAGTCTTACCAGACCTCACAAAGTATCTCTCCACCACTGTTCAATTCCCTCGCCGTTTTATCGGTCACAATGCCTTTCGAGGTTGATATGACTGCGATTCCCAGCCCACCCAGAACTTTGGGCAATGCATTGGCTTTAGCATACCTGCGCAAGCCAGGTTTGCTCACCCGTTTAATTCCGGTAATCACAGATTCTCTATTGGGTCCGTATTTCAGCTTGATGGTCAGGGTACCCTGAACCCCTTGGGAGGTTACCTGGAAATCTTCGATATACCCTTCTTCCTTCAAGACCTTGGCAATGTTTTCCTTATTTTTGGAATTGGGCATTGCAACGGTATCAAATTTCGCCATCACGGCATTTCTAACCCTGGTCATCATATCAGCCAGGGGATCGCTCATCGACATAGCGAATACTCCTTGTTGTTGCGAAAGTAAGACTCTGTACCAAACCGATATCTGTTTACCAGCTTGACTTCGTCACACCTGTTATTTCACCACTTGACGCTAATTTCCTGAAACAGATTCGGCAGATACCGAATTTCCTAATGAATGCGCGCGGCCGTCCGCAAAGAGGACATCTATTGTATCTCCTCACCCCAAATTTCGGTTTGCGTTGGGCCTTTGCAATTATCGATTTTTTAGCCAAGACAGCCTCCAGTCACTTAAAATATGTTTAAAAAATTGTAAGTTGCAATATGTTATTTTCTGAAGGGAAACCCAAGTAACCTGAGCAGTGCCCGTCCCTCCTCATCTGTGGGTGCCGAGGTGACAATGGCGATATTCAACCCCTTGATCTTATCAATTTTATCGTAATCAATTTCAGGAAAAATAATCTGCTCTTTAATCCCCATTGAATAATTGCCCCGGCCGTCGAAACCCTTCGGAGACAGTCCCCTGAAATCCCGCACCCTGGGAAGAGCGATGTTAATCAGTTTGCTTAAAAAGCCATACATCCTTTCACCGCGCAGAGTGACGCAACAACCAATCGGCATCCCAGCCCGCAGTTTAAAGGTTGCAATCGACTTTTTCGCCTTTCTGACCACCGCACGTTGCCCTGCGATCTTGGTCAATTCTTCGGTTGCCCCTTCAATTATTTTAGGATTCTGCACAGCCTCGCCAAGCCCCATGTTGATAACAACTTTTTGCAGCTTGGGAATCTGCATGATATTTTTATATCCGAATTCTTCAATGAGTGCCGGGACGCACTCTTTTGTATACATTTCTTTCAGCGTACCCATGAATAGCTCCTGAACTCAGCATCCTTCATTGCTTATTTTTTACCCTCGATGGCGCCACCACAGCTTTTACAGAATCTGACCTTGGTACCATCTTCAAGAATTTTTTTTCCGATCCTACCGGTTTTGGTACACTCCGGACAAATAAGTTGAAGATTCGATACATGGATCGGCGCTTCTTTTTCGATAATTTGCCCCTGCTGGTTCATCTCTCTTGGCTTTGTGTGCCTCTTTATGATGTTGACCCTTTCAACCACAGCTTTCGAAGACACGGGAATGACTTTCAAAATCTTCCCGACTCTTCCCTTATCCTTACCGGCAATAACTTCAACCTGATCGTTTTTCTTCAGGTACGTTTTACCCTGTCCCATTTTCAATACCTTTATTCAATCCAGCTTGTTTTGATTCCACCTAGCCTACAATGCTAAAGGACCTCGGGAGCCAACGAGATAATTTTCATAAAACCCTGATTTCTCAGCTCTCTTGCTACAGGACCAAAGATACGGGTACCTACCGGTTCTCCTGATCCTGAAAGAACGACAGCGGCGTTTTCATCAAACTTTACCCAAGTATCATCCATCCTTTTCAATTCTTTTGCCGTCCGGACAATGACGGCCTTCATGACATCGCCTTTCTTTACCTTGGCATGTGGAATTGCTTCTTTGACGCTTACAACAATAACATCGCCGATACATGCGTACCGTTTTCTGGTGCCGCCGAGAATACGGATACACTGTACTTTTTTGGCGCCGGAATTATCTGCAACGTTCAGTATGGTTTCTGTCTGTATCATAATTTCACCTGATTTTTCATCAGACGCAATGTAGAGATATCAAAAAAATATATCTAATCACACTGCCTGTTCAAGTATTGTCCGAACCCGCCATCTCTTCCTCTTGCTCAGCGGACGACATTCTTCAATAAGGACTGTATCGCCTACGTTGCATAGGTTCTCAGGATCATCTGCGAGGTATTTCACACTGGTCTTCATATACTTTCCATAGAGTTTATGACGTACCTTTCGCTCAACCCGGACGACGACGCTTTTTTCCATTCTGTTGCTTACAACAGAGCCGGTTCTTGTCTTTTTTGATTTTTTTATTTCACTCATAATGTGATCTGTTTGAAATAATGTCTTGCGATCCTAGCGATCTGATTTCGCGTTCCAATCGTATTTTTTATTTCTCGTTTCTTAAGGTTTCAATTCTTGCAATATCTCTTCTTAGGAGTCTCATGCGTGCCGGATTCTCCAAAGGTCTGATCCGATGCTTAAAGGAGAGATTCGCCAACTCTTCACGCAACTCTTTTTCTTTGCTTGCTAATTCATCTGCGGACATTTTTCTAAATTCGCCTGCTTTCATAACGTGTTCCTCTTAGAAATAACCTTGGTGGCAAAGGGAAGCTTATTCCCGGCCAAGGTCAATGCCCTTACAGCCAACGCTTCATCGATTCCCCCAATCTCATAGAGGATCCTTCCCGGTTTGATCGGAGCCACCCAATATTCGGGATTTCCTTTCCCCTTACCCATACGGGTCTCAGCGGGTTTTTTGGTTATAGGTTTATCTGGAAAAACACGAATCCACACCTTACCGCCACGTTTAATTTTTCTATTGATGGCGATACGGGCAGCCTCAATCTGTTGAGCTGTCATTTTCCCGCAATCGACAGCCTTTAAGGCATATTCGCCGAAGGAAATGGATGAACCATTGGTTGAGGTTCCTCGCATTCTTCCCTTGAAGACTTTTCTATGCTTTACTTTTTTTGGACTTAACATCAATCTGCTCCACGAAGTTATACTGCCTAGAGTTTTTCAGCCGCAGGTCAAATCAACCGTTTGCTGCAGCATCAAGCTCGTCCAGCACTTCACCTTTAAATATCCAGACCTTGACGCCGATTATTCCGTAGGTGGTATTAGCCTCGGCAAGCGCATAATCGACATCAGCTCGTAAGGTATGCAACGGAACCCTCCCTTCCCGTACCCATTCGCATCTGGACATCTCAGCTCCGCCAAGACGACCGGAACAGGAAATCTTGATTCCATGAACCCCAAAGCGTAAGGCCGAACTCACTGCCTTTTTCATAGCCCGCCGGAAAGCGACCCTGCGAACCAATTGGGAGGCAACACTCTCGGCGACCAGTTGCGCATCGGCTTCCGGTCTTCTCACCTCCTGGATATCGAGGGTGACTCTTCTGTTGATAAGTTTTTCTAAATCTCCCTTCAACGCCTCGATCTCATTACCTTTCTTGCCGATCACAATCCCAGGTCTGGCAGTGAAAAGTTTGGCCCGGACCTTATCTCCGGTGCGTTCTATAATGATTCTGGCGAGGCCGGCTTGATGGAGACGTTTCTTAAGAAACTTTCTGATCTTCTGATCTTCGATAAAGTAAGCCGAGTAGTCTTTATCCGCATACCATATCGAGTCCCATGTCCGGGTAATATTCAGTCTCAGTCCTAATGGATTAACCTTTTGCCCCAAAACAGTCCTCCAACAAATGTCAATGTATAGTAAATTACTTAGCTAGTTTAACCAATTAATGTGTAAACCGGGTTATACCTCATCGAGAACAACAGTTATATGACTTGTTCTCTTGATAATGCCCGTAGCTCTTCCCATCGCCCGAGGGCTTATTCTTTTTAGAGATGGCCCACCGTCGATGAAAATCTTTTTTATATAGAGGCTATCGACATCTATCTGATCATTCTGCGTTGCATTGGCCACGGCAGATTCAATGATCTTTCTCAAGATGCCGGCACCTTTTTTCGGCATAAATCTCAGCGTTGTTACGGCCTTGTCGACCCCCATTCCTCTCACGACATCTGCTACCAATCTCGCCTTTTGAGGTGATATGCGGATATATTTCCCTACGGCCTTTGCTTCCATGGCTTTACTCCTGAATAATTCCTTCCCTAAACAGTTTGTTTCCGATTATTTCTTACCCTTCTTATCCGAAGCATGACCATAAAAAGTCCTGGTCGGAGAAAATTCGCCGAATTTATGGCCTACCATGTTCTCAGAAACAAAGACGGGTATAAATTTTTTTCCATTATGGACGGCAAAGGTCAGGCCAACCATCTCCGGACTGATCTCCGAACGCCTGGACCATGTTTTAATTACTTTTCTTGAACCGCTTTCATTGGCCTTTACTACCTTTTTAAAAAGATGATCATCAATGAACGGCCCTTTCTTTATTGAACGAGACATACTTTACTCCCAATCTGTTATGATCTCTTCTTCACGATAAATTTGTCAGAAGACTTGTTCGTCCGAGTTTTATATCCCTTTGTCGGATATCCCCAAGGAGTACAAGGATGACGTCCACCTGAACTCTTGCCTTCGCCACCGCCCATAGGATGATCGACCGGATTCATAGCCACACCGCGAACATGCGGCCTCTTCCCCAGCCATCGTTTCCTTCCGGCCTTTCCAAGCTTTTTACTCTCATGCTCCCTGTTGCCGACCTGTCCGATGCAGGCCCTACACAGTTTATTGAATTTTCTCACTTCGCCGGAAGGCAAACGTACCAGCACGTAGTTTCCTTCCTTGGCCATGAGTTGCGCTGACGTACCGGCACTTCGCACCATTTGTGCTCCCTTGCCGATTTTCATTTCGATATTATGAATTACAGTTCCTAACGGGATATTTATCAGCGGAAGACAATTACCAGGCTGTATATCGACGTTGTCGCCGGCAATGATCTGATCGCCTACAGAGATTCCATCCGGTGCAAGGATGTAGGTTTTCTCACCGTCCGCATAACTGAGAAGAGCAATGTTTGCAGATCTGTTCGGGTCATATTCGATAGACATGACTTTGGCGGCGATGTCCGTTTTATTCCGTTTAAAATCGATGATGCGATATTTTCTTTTATGGCCGCCCCCAATATGCCTGGATGTGACTCGGCCGTAGTTATTTCTTCCACCGGATTTTGACAGACTTGTAACAAGGCTTTTTTCCGGTGCTTGATCCGACAAGGTGCGGTCCTGTATAGAGACATGGTGGCGCTTGCCGGCTGATGTTGGTTTATATGTTTTTATTGCCATGATTTCCCAGTCGCTCCATCATCTATGAATTACGATAGATTATCCTTCAGCTGGTTTTGCAATTGTAACTGCAATAAGCTATTTTTATAACTCCTCGGTGAAGTTTATTTCACCTTCGGCGAGCGTCACATAGGCCTTCTTCCAATCGTTGGTCATGCCGATGAAACGTCCGACTCTCTTCTGCTTTCCATGCACTCGTGCGGTTCTGACGTCCTTTACCGTAACGTTGAACATCTTCTCAACCGCTTTTTTAATATCAATCTTGTTTGCCTTTGGGTTTACCTGCAGAACAACCTGTTTATCCGTCTCCTGCAAGATTGAGGCTTTTTCAGTGAGTCGGGGTCCTTGTAGGACATCATATATACTTTTCATGACATCAACCTCTTTTCCAGGCTATCGATAACTGGCTGAACCAGCACCAACTTTTTATGCAACAAAATATCGTAGACGTTTAAGCCATCCACAGGAAGGACCTTGAAACCATTGGCGTTGCGTGATGATTTGAGTAGATTTTCGTTTTTCTGATCGGTAACAATAATACCGTTATCAATCTGAAGTACGTTCATCACGTTAACAAACTCTTTGGTTTTGATCTTCTCCATATCAAAGGCATCGAGAACAACAAGGTTTCCTTCCTGTAGCCTGGCACTCATGGCCATGGCCAGTGCCTGTTTTTTCACTTTGCGGTTCAATTTGAAACTGTAATCCCGGGGCTTCGGCCCAAAGATTACACCACCGCCTCGCCACAACGGTGAGCGTCTGCTTCCTGAGCGGGCACGCCCGGTTCCTTTCTGACGCCAGGGTTTTGAGCCACCGCCACGTACCTCGACGCGGGTCTTGGTGCAGGCATTCCCGCCACGGCGGGCCGCCAGCTGCATTTTAACGACATCATGCAGCAGATGCTCCTTAACCTCAACATTGAAGATCTCCTGGTTCAAGCCAATCTCACCGACCTTTTCGTTGCGGGTATTATATATACTTACCATTGACATTACTCTCTCCTCGAACCGGATCAAGTTCCTTGTTTCTTATTTGGAAAAGATTTTCAAAAGGCCGTTTTTCGCACCCGGCACCGGTCCTTTCAGAATAATTATGTTGTCCTCGGAACGGATATCCA
>JBJKRL010000156.1:0-10218 GCA_046704745.1 Desulfocapsaceae bacterium
CATTACGCATTACGGCAGTTAACACATTACGCAGTTAACTCATTACCCATTACCGATTACCCATCACCGTTTTTTCAAGGTGAGCAAATTTGCAATAAGGAGACCATATGACTACTGAGTTTCGACCGGGCACGGTCGTTCATCCCTATGAACGCTTGCAGCCTGAACAAATACACGAGCTTCACCAAGCTTCTCTTGCTATTCTCGAAGAGCCGGGAATCTGGTGTTATAACAAAAGAGCAGCAGAACTTTTCGGAAGTGCCGGCGCCACGGTTACAAAAACCAGCGAACACGAGCAGCCGCTGTGGCGCATCAGCCTGCCTCGGGCAATGGTTGAAGATGCCGTGTCCAAGGCGCCTTCATCCTTTGTACTGGGAGCGCGCAAGCCTGAAAACCGCCTGCTGCTTGATGCCGAGGTCCCAAGGATCTATTTCGGCTCCGGTTCTGAAACAAATGTCTGGCTCGAGACGAAAATGGAGACCTTCCAGAGCGTAAATACTCCGGACAAGGCCGTTCAAATACCGCAGTATACAGAACTGCGAGGCAGTGCCGAATTGTTATGCCGGGCGGCCAATCTCTGTGATCAACTCGACAATCTCGACTTTTTTATACGGCCGGTTAACATCCAGGATCCCGGTGTGGACGAGACCAATCATGATGTTAACAAGTTCTTTGCCAGTCTCAACAATATCACCAAACACGTCCAGGCAGGACTGACCCGTCTTGAGAGTCTGCCGGATGTGGTGCGCATGGCTGAAATCATTGCCGGCGGTCCCGAGGCTCTGCGTGAAAATCCCATCATTTCCTTTATCGCCTGTGTATTCAAAAGTCCTTTGCAGTTGGTCAACGATACGGCGGACAAGGTTTTCGCAATCGTTGAAGCCGGTCTGCCCCTGGTCATTTCCTCATCGCCCCAGGGCGGTTCTTCGGCGCCTATTCAGGAAGCGGGAATGGTGGCCCAGATCAATGCCGAGATACTTGCCGGTATCACCCTGGTACAGCTGATACGCCCGGGCGCGCCGGTGCTGTACGGCAGTGTGCCGGTCCGAGCCAGGATGGATGATCTGCACGACCTCTACGGCTGTCCTGAATTCAACCAGTACAATATCGACTGCGCCCAACTGGCCAGGTTCTACAAGATCCCGTGCTATAGCACGGCAGGTGTGGGTGATGCCAAGGTTCCCGGGGCCCAGGCGGTATTTGAAAAACTTCTCACCCATGAGTACATGGCCATGACCGGCGCCCAGTATATCCACTATGCTTTCGGACTCCTGGATCGGACCAATACCTTCTGTCCGGTTCAGGCTGTTATTGATAATGAGATGATCGGCAAGGTCAAGCATGGCTTGCGATCACCCAAGGTTGACGCCGAAGAAATTGAATCGGTTTTAAAAATGGTGGGCAAGGTAATGGCTTCGAGCCACAGGCTCTATGCCCGTCATGCCCGAAAGGCAATTCATGCCGGTGATGTTTCCGAGCCTTTTGCTTTTGGAGCCAAGGACCATCAGGACCGCGTTGTTGAACTTGCGCTTGCGGAACTTGAACGAATTGAAATGCAATC
Organism: Desulfocapsaceae bacterium; assembly: GCA_046704745.1. Classification (GTDB taxonomy): domain Bacteria; phylum Desulfobacterota; class Desulfobulbia; order Desulfobulbales; family Desulfocapsaceae; genus CAWGGS01. Next base: position 1,562 of record JBJKRL010000156.1, read on the forward strand.
AGCTCCACATCTTACAAAGGATGTTGTGGATCAAATTTTTGAAACAGTCCCCGGGTTGTTGCCTGAACTGCGGCTATGGAGCTAGCCAAGAGTCTCACGATCTGATCCGGCCGCATCCGAAGTCTCACAGCGCTCACTTATCTGCTCCGTCGCTCGATCAATACGGACAGGCATACAATAGCGCATTGATCGGCTTCTCAGATATGCAGCGGCCTCAACTCGTGAGAAATATCGGCACATGGTTATAAAAAACAACCATCACCGAAGGGAAGACGAGAGAAAAACAGAAAAGGAGAACAACATGAATGAGCAGGAATTGATCGATTCAATAGCATATAACGTAATCCAGGGTCGTGTTACTGCCGAAGATGAAGGATACGATGAAGGACTGGAAGGGAAACCGGCGGTAACGGAACTGGTTGTGCAGGCTATCGAAAAGGGAATGAATCCAAAGAAAATCATCCTCGAATCGCTGACCGGTTCCATGGAGACAGTGGGTGAGAAATTCGATAAGGGCGAATATCTCATTCCAGATATGCTGGCCTCCGCTGAATGTGTAGGAGCTGCCATGGATCTTCTGGGTCCTCATCTGGCCGGTGCCGGAGTAGAAAGTAAGGGAACTTTTGTACTGGCCACCGTTGCCGGTGATTTACATGATATCGGAAAAAATATTGTCGGCATCATGCTCAAGGGGGCCGGATATGAGGTTGTTGATCTCGGCAATGACGTTGCCGCCGATCGTATTGTTGCCCAAGTCAAGGAGAAAAATGCAGGGTATCTCGGCTTGTCCGCATTGTTGACCACCACCATGCGGGAAATGGGAACAGTTATCAACACCTTGGATAAAGAAGGATTAAGGGAGAAGGTGCGGGTTCTTATCGGCGGAGCGCCGACTTCCGAAAAGTTTGCCGGCGACATTGGCGCCGACGCCTATTGTCGTGATGCTTTCCATGCCATCGATATTCTCAAGCAAATGGCAGCATAAATCCCATGGCTGGACCAGGTTCTCAGCACTACATGAAAATCCCTTGCTCCGGTTTAACCGGGCTGCAATATCCGGGGAGCTTTCATACAAAATAAGGAGGAAACCATGGCGGAAGAACAGGCTTATACCCAGGCCGCCACCACAGGGAAATATAATAAGGCCTCTGGGCTATTGGGAAAATATGACAACGTAAGACGCTTCTGGGAAGATCAGCTGACCGGTATTTTTCTGCGTCCTGCCCTGAATGAAGTGGTAGCCAGGAAGACCGAGGCATTGGAGCGGTTGCGCATCTTGGATCTGGGCTGCGGCAACGGTGATGGCTACGACCTGATTATGGATGTCAATACCAAAGACCCCGGCATCTATGACTATATCATTGCTGCCATCACCCTGGAGCGACTGAAGGACTATGTGGGGGTCGATATAAACGAAGAGTTGTTGAGCCAAGCCCGGGCCAATTATGGAGGCAATCCCAAGATGCAATTTCTCCGGGAGGATCTCTCTTGTGGTCTGCCGCAGAAGATAAAAGATATGGCGCCGTTTGATGTCTATTTCTCCTCCTATGGGACATGGTCTCATCTTCATGATGAACAGGCCGTCGCCCTGATAGCGGACGTCTGCCGCCAGGCATCGGACAGGTCCATTCTGGTGGGCGACTGGCTGGGGCGATGGTCCTATGAATGGCAGGACCTCTGGGATGCCCCCCTGGACCGGGAATACTGGATGGATTACCGTATATCGTACATCTATCCCAAAGAGGAACGCGACAAGGTGGATGTGGCCGTCTTTCCTCTGCGCCTGATGTGCCGCGACGAGATTCAGCGCATCATTGATGCCGCCGCCGCCGAGGCAGGATGCCGTATACGTCCTCTTAAATATTTCGATCGGTCCATACTTGTGGGCCGGCATCTTGAGACGGGTGAATACAACGCCAATTGCCCGCCTCTTCGATATGCCATCAACTCGCTGTTCGAGGGGTACACCCGAACGGATCTGGACGCATTAATGGTTGATCATGTCGGGCGCCGGGGATATGATCAACTCAACTCCTTTTTCGAGTCGTTCTTTATAGCGGCAAATACGCTGGTGGCCCATACCAGGAATCTTCTGGACGGGTATGACAACGACAAAGGAGAACTCACCGACATTCCGGAGATCAAAGCCTATTACCCGGAGCCGCTGAAAGAGGCCATGCACTCGATGCAGCGGGTTATTCAAGGGGTCGGCTGGCTTCCCTGGGGAGATGTGCGGGCCAATGTCATCGAGCCCCATCTCGGTTATTCGCTCCGTAAGCTGGAAATGGAGATGCAGCCGGGAATCGGCGTCGGTCATAGTCTGTGTGGGATTTTTGAGATAGTAAAAGAATGATGGCGTCGTAAAAACTCTCCATCTGCTTTGTTGTTGTAAAATTTTAATCGTTACGACGTACCTCTAGTACGCCGAAACGATTAAAATTTCACACGCCTCGCATATGAAGGTTTTTACTTAGCCATCCTTGCAAAGAGAGTACTTATACATTCATTGAGGAATGATCAGCATAACGGAGGAAGAGCCATGTGCGGCATTGCCGGCTGTATCGGCATCAACGATATTACAACCATAGAGAAAATGCTGGACGCCTTGCCCCACCGGGGGCCTGATGATCGCGGCATTCACACCTACGGGCCGTTCGTCTTCGGCCACACCCGTCTTTCCATTGTCGATGTGGCGAAAGGACGGCAGCCTATTATCGGCAAAGGCGGCGCCGCAGGCATTATCTGCAACGGGGAAATCTATAATTTTCAGGCGATTCGAAACCGGTTGGCCGGCACGTACGACTTCACCACCCATTCCGATTCCGAAGTTATTCTCGCGCTTTTCCAGGAAAAAGGCACCGATTGCATTTACGACCTGGACGGCATGTTTGCCTTTGCCCTCTATGACGGTGACCGGTTTATGTTGGGCCGTGACCCCATCGGCATAAAGCCGCTCTATTACGGCTATAAGGACGAGCATTTCTACTTCAGCTCGGAACTGGGCGCCATGAGCCTGTCCGGAGTGCCCGAGGTCCATGAATTTCCTCCTGGCCATTTTTATACCCCGGAAACCGGCTTTCAAAAATATTACCAGGTTCCCGCGCCAAAGGATTTTCATTTAACAGATGCGGAGCATGCAGCGGAATTGATCCGCAGCACCTTGAAGCATTCGGTAAAAAAACGCCTGTTGTCCGACAAAGAGATCCATGTGGGCTCCTTCTGCAGCGGCGGACTGGACAGCAGCCTGATTGCGGCCCTGGCAGCCCGGGACATCCCGAATCTGCATACCTTTGCCGTCGGCATGCAGGATGAAGGCGGCAGGCAGAGTGATGATCTTATCGCTGCCCGCAAGGCGTCACAACATATCGGATCGACTCACCATGAGTATATCATCACCGAGGAAGAATATTACAAGGTTCTTCCTGAGGTGATCAGGAAGCTGGAGACCTATGATCCCTCTCTTGTGCGATGTGCGGTACCGTGCTATTTCACCTGTAAACTGGCAGCGCAATATGTTACGGTTGTTTTGACCGGAGAAGGTGCCGACGAGGCATTTGCCGGTTATCACTATATGAAACGTTATCCCATGCAGGAGATTAATTCGGAGTCCAAGCGCTTGATCGAAGGGGTGCATAACATCAACCTGCAGCGGGCCGACCGCATGGGGATGCTGTTCAGCCTGGAATTGCGAGTACCGTTTTTCGATACCGCCTTGATCGATCTGGGCATGCGGATTGCTCCGGAACTGAAGATTATGGATTCGGGCTCCGAAAAAATAGAAAAATGGATCCTGCGCCAGGCATTTGACGGTACGGGCTTGCTTCCCCATGAAATTCTGTGGCGGACAAAGGTCCAATATACGCAGGGCGCCGGATGTGAACATCTTGGCGAGCAGTTGGCCGAAACAGAGATCACAGATGATGATTTCGAGCGCATTAAGGCCGGGTTCCCCACTGCCGTGATCAATAGCAAGGAAGCCGCCTACTACTTTCAAATCTTTCGCAGGTTTCACCCTCAGGATTCCGTACTCAGTTCCATAGGTATCTGGACTGGGTTTGATTTTGCCGAGGAGAGGCAGAAAGTACGAGGCACCATGGCGCAATAACAAGTTCCTTTGATAAAACTGTGAGCCGCAAACCGGTTAGCCTGCCGTTCATGAAAAACTCATGACTATGTGGCAACTATCTAGTTTCCATCCTGAAACGAGGGATATCGGAGTCTTCGTTTACCTCTTCTAAATCTAGACGCGCGAAGTATTTTACCGCAGGCTTATAATTGAGGTTCATCCGGTTTAAGCATGCTTTTGCAAAACTGAAAGTAACAAACCGGCGAAGTTCATCGCTGCCTGCCGCTGCTCTGCGGCCTCATCGCCTGTATACCACGGCCGACAGACAGGCCGTCCATGGCCTGCTGTCAGTTGCGGACGTCCTATCCGCAACCCTCCGGGCCTCATGTGTTCCCCAGGCGGGCCTCCGCGATGCGTCCGGCAGCGATGAACTTCGTCCAGAATAGATGGGTACGCTTAAACCGGATGAACCAGAAAGATCCTCAAAATCCGAAAAATGATTTTCCTCTCCTTTTGGTAGGAAAATTATTTCTGATCAGCTGTAAAAGTCCTCTACATTATCTTTGTAATCCGCCGCGTCTGATATGGAAGGATGTTTTCCGGATTTTCTCAGAGTATTCCGGTTGCGTAGGCGGTATGTTCCGTGGTAGAGTCCTTCCGGTTTTTTCTCTTGCTGGTGTCTTAATTTTTTTTATCTGCTTCGATGATAAGTTGAATTTCCACTCTTACTACCGTTAAAACGCCAAAACTTGTCTTATTTGAAACTTGTCCACTCTATCGGAGGTGGGAACATGAAACGCGGTTCAGTTGTCCTCATCGCTGGTATTTTGCTGATTGCCGGAGGTGTCATCTATTGGATGACTCGACAACCGAACCGGTTGGTGTTCACTGGGATTGTGGCAACCGATGACGTGCAGGTGAGCTCCATGATTGAGGGACGATTGCAGAACATCCTGGTACATCAAGGAGATACAGTCAAGACCGGGCAACTCCTGGCCGTTATTCAACCTCAGGAGTTGCAGGCAGATAAGAACTACTACACCAAAAGCGAAGAGGAGTCATCGGAACATGTAGCCCAAGCCAGTGCCGATCTTACCCTTCTGGAGGTTCAGACCCGGGAGAAAATCAGTCAGAGCGAGGCAACTCTTGCCATGGATCGCGCTCAGGAGAAGCAGGCTCAGGCTGATATGGAATATGCCGAGATTTCTTTCAAGCGAGCACAGACCATGCGCAGTCGTAACGCCAACTCCAAACAGGATTACGACCTGGCACGGACGACCTACTCCTCAGCAAAGGCTCATGTCGATGAGATGCAAAATAAAGTGCAGGCCGCGGAGGCTGATCTGGCATCTGCCAGGGCGGGAATACAAGAGATAGACGCGCGAAAGGCGGCCCTGGCCGCAAGCCAAAAGCATCTGGCTGCAGCAGGTGCCCTTACCCAAAAGTCTGAGGTGTTGCTCGGATATACCAAGATCTATGCTCCCATAAACGGTATTGTGGATGTTCGGGCCGCGCTTCAGGGAGAAGTGGTAACACCGGGAAAAACGATTCTCACCCTTATCGATCCCGACAATCTCTGGATTCGTGCTGATGTAGAGGAGAGTTATATCGACCGTATTCGAATTGGAGACGAATTAAATGTGCGTTTCCCCTCTGGTCTTAAGCGGGAGGGAAAGGTGTACTATCGCGGCGTGGATGCCGACTATGCAACCCAACGTGATGTCAGCCGTACAAAGCGTGATATAAAAACCTTTGAAATCAGACTGCGCTGTGACAATTCCGACCGGAAGCTGGCTTTGGGAATGACAGCCTTTGTCACGCTGCCTTTGAGATAGTATCATGGCACCAGATACCCCTTCGGCACAGTCAAAGCCATTGTTTGACGTTGAAGTCGACAGCCTCACTAAATACTTTGGGGATTTCTGCGCCGTCGACCAACTCAGTTTCACGGTGAATCATGGGGAAGTTTTCGGTCTTCTCGGCCCGAACGGGGCCGGAAAATCAACGCTTATCAGGATGCTGACGACTCTCATTCAGCCGACTTCAGGCACCTCTCGAATTATGGGGTATGATGTGGTCAAATCCGCCAATGACGTGCGGCATACCATTGGTGTCATCCCGCAGGCAATGACCTCGGATCTCTCTCTTAGCGCAATGGAGAATATGAGTATCTTTGCCAAGCTGTACGGTATTCCGCGCAGCAGACGCCAAAAGCTCATCCTTGAGCTTTTGGAGGCGGTTGATTTGGTTAAGTGGGCCGATAAACCAGTGAAGATGCTCTCCGGCGGCATGCGGCGTCGTTTGGAAATCGCCCGAGGATTGGTGCATGAACCGAAAATCTTTTTCCTTGATGAACCGACCACCGGGCTGGACCCGGTTTCCAGGGTTGCGGTATGGGAGATGCTGGTGAATTTAAAGGAACATCGGGATCTTACCATACTTGTTACGACACACTACATGGACGAAGCGGACAAACTCTGTGATCGGATAGCCATTATCGATCACGGCAAACTGGTGGCGCTTGATTCTCCCTTGAAGCTCAAGGCATCCATTCCAGGCAAGAATGTGATAGAAGTGAGCTTCGTAAAAGTTCCGGAAAATTGGGCTAACATCCTTGAAACATTGCCCGATGCGGTCGAGGTTAAGTCGGAAGATCACGTTTTTCGTATTGCCTCACAAAACGGCCCCCGGACAACGGTTGCGCTTATGGATGCTGCCAGGCGGTTTGAGGTATCCGTTGCCTCCCTTTCGGTCCAGAGTACGACACTGGACGATGTTTTCGTCCACTACACCGGACGCCAACTTCGCGATGCCTTGCAGGCGCCCAATTACGCGGAAAGTCGTTTTATACGCAGGCGGGGATGAGATGGGAGCTTCTTTTAATCGCATCTGGGCACTTATCGAGCGCGACTTACGGCGCTTTCGCCGCAGTCCCGCTTTAATCGTTGTTTCCATGCTTATGCCTCTGGTCCAGCTTGTGGTGCTCGGCTATGCCTTTGAGGGAAAGGTAAAGAACCTCCAGGTGGGGGTGGTCGATCAGGATCACCATGTTCCCGCTGTCCGGCTCAAGGAAATGTTCAATGCAGTGGCTGCAGGTGCCAAGACGTTCGGCACCATTGCCTACAGCGACGAAGGAAAGGCCATACACGATCTGCGTAACGGCCGCATTAATGCTGTTTTGACCATTCCTCCCAATTTTTCCCGGAAGGTTCTGAGCGGCGCAAGCCCGCATATCGCCGTAATCGAGGACAATACGGATCAGATTAGCTCCTCGGCCTTGGTTTCCAGTATGAGCGAACTCTTGGGTGCCTACAACAAGGGTCCGGTTAATCCACGGCAGACAGGTATAGCGACTTTATCCGTGGTGGAAGTCTATCCGTATGTCCCCTATATCCAGTATCTTTTACCTGGTACTATAACGTTGGCCATATTCGTGTCGGCGATGATCGGCGGCGGTATCATCTTTATCGATGATAAAGCCCAGGGTCTGCACGAGGGATATCTCGTGACGCCGCTCACCAAGCTGGACCTGATATTAGGATTTAATCTGGCCGGGGCCATGAAGGCCATTCTGTCCGGATTCGTCCTCATTACCATCGGCTCTCTTATTGCCGGTATCCCGGACCCCTTTAATCTGCTGCGTCTTATGCGGATGTTGCTGCTGGCCGCCTTCACCGCCCTGGCACTCATCAGCATGATGTTTTTGATCATGGTGCGGGTCAATGATCCTCTGGTGCCGCGAATGATTTTCGGCGTGCTCAACACGGTGCTGTTTTTTCCCAGCGGCGCCGTTTATCCAATCAACGCCTTTCCCGCCTGGATGAAGATCATCACAACTGTTGATCCGTTCACCTATGCGGTGCATGGTTTTAAGTATCTGCTTTTAAAGAACACGGGGCTTGCAGCCATAGGCAGCGATATTCTTTTTTTAAGTCTTTTTGCTTTCTTTGCCATGACCGCTGCGACACTTTTATTCCGGCGTACATTGTGACCTGAAGCCCCTAAGAACCGGTGTGGCTGAACCTGGCCGGTCATTTATGCTTCTTGGAGTGCAATAAAAAGGTTGTTCCACCACCAGCATACCTCTGCATAACCAGGGAGGTGGAGGATAACGCTTCCGGACGCATCGCGGAGGCCCGCAGGTGTTCCACATCAGGCCCGAAGGGTTGCGGACAGGACGTTTGCAACTGACAGCAGGCCACGGACGGCCTGTCTGTCAGCCGTGGGGCACATGAGAAAAGGCCGTAGAGCAGCGGCCGGAAGCGTTATCCTCCACCGGAATATGGCTATCAGTCATGCTCTTGCTCCTGCCTGAAAAGGTAGAGGCAATCCGGATAAGCAAAAAAACCTTGAATATATTAGCAAACCTGCTTAGCATAACTAACCCGGATTTCTCATGAACACTGTGTCAATTTGGAGGAAGCGTAAAAGATCCAATATGTTTTAAGAAAACCTATGCAGCTCCAAATTTACACAGTGTTCACCAAAGGCGCCCTGAAAGAAGTGCCCTTGGGGTATCAGTCCATGCGGCGCCATCTTCTTCAGTTATTGGCAGTGAACATAGATTACTATCGGAGTCGGAGTTTATACC
>JBJKRL010000157.1:0-35913 GCA_046704745.1 Desulfocapsaceae bacterium
ATCCCATCATCCCTGGTCAATGCATTGACGATACAATTAACCAATCGACTTCATGCAAAGGTCGTCATTCAACAAAACACCGGCAGAGGCAAACTGGAAATCGATTTCTATTCCGCCGATGATCTCGAGCGCCTTGTTGCCCTTATTTTAGATCCTTCCGTAGATCCGGCCAATAGTTCGACTAAAGAGCAATCCTTCCTTTCTCAATCGATAGACCCTCTCCCATGAAAAAACACGCTTCATTTTTTATTTTTATCTGTATGTTATTTATTTTTCCGTTTCAGGCTCGAGCACGGATTGTTTCAGTTAAGGCAGATAAAACCTTTTTGATGTCAGGCCCCGGGAAAAAATATCATATTAAATGGGAATACAAGAAGGGTTTTCCTTTGCAAATCATTTCAGCCAAGGGTCACTGGGTCAAAGTCAAGGATTTTGAAAAAGATTCCGGCTGGGTGGTCAAAAGTACCCTTTCCGATAGTCCTGCGGTCATCGTAATGGCCAATAGACACATTCATGGCAAAATCAATATTCATTCAGGACCAGGTCGTAATTACAAGGTTATCGGCAAGGCCTATTATGGTGTGGTTTTTGAGAAATTGGAGAAAAAAAACGGTTGGATCAAGATCCATCATGATTCGGGCCTTATCGGATGGGTTAAGGCATCCCTTGTTTGGGGAGATAAATAGACTTCTTTTTTAAAGATCAAGGGTCTCCGGAATATGATCATATTCCAGAGACCCTTTCCAATTTGGCGGAGAGAGAGGGATTCGAACCCTCGGTGGAGTTTTACCCCCACACTCGCTTAGCAGGCGAGCACCATCGGCCTACTCGGTCATCTCTCCATAATTTTGGCGGAGGAAGTAGGATTCGAACCCACGGTACTTTCGTACAACGGTTTTCAAGACCGCCGCCTTCAACCACTCGGCCATTCCTCCAAACCTTGTTCTTGTACCATCTGCTCGTATATATGTCAACAATCAGCAGAAAACGCTTAAATTTTCTTTTTCTATAAAATACATTTTTGTAATAAACATTAGAATATTTCTTTAATATTTGTTAAAAGGGGACTAGAAATATTTTCTATGCTTATTAACTTTTTAACTCATCTTTATATATGACGCAATTTAAAGAAATATCGGTTGATCTTGAAGACTTAACCTGTCTTTATGAAATAACAAAAGAACTTGCCTCCTCTCTTGACCTTAAAGATTGCCTGGAAAAGGCAATGAAAATTTTATCGGTGATGAAACAAATGGAGAACGGCACGGTTACCATTGTTAATCCTATCACAGGAAAACTTGAAATCGAAGTCGCATACGGTATCACTGCTGAAGGAAGAAGAAGGGGCAAGTACAGGATAGGTGAGGGGATTACAGGAAGGGTTGTAGCATCTGGACAACCTATAGTTGTTCCTCACATATCAGAAGAGCCTTTGTTTCTCAATCGTACAAGAGCACGTGGTGACCTTTCCAACCAAAATAGATCATTTCTATGCGTTCCTATTAATGACGGTCAACAGGTTATCGGGGCTTTAAGTGTTGATAGAATTTATGAAGGAGGGCTTACTTACCAAGCTAATAACGATTTACGATTTCTCACCGTCCTTAGTGGGCTTATTGCTCAAACAACAAAAAGAATTCAGATAGTTAATCACGAAAAAGAACAGCTTCATTACGAAAACCTTAAACTAAGAAGAGAGCTTTCTGAAAAGAACAGAATCGATGATATAATCGGTAATTCAAGTCGAATGCAGGATGTCTTTGAGATGATTCATCGTGTCGTTGATTCAAATGCAACCGTTTTGCTACGAGGAGAGTCTGGTACCGGTAAAACGCTGGTTGCCAAAGCACTTCATTATAATAGTAAAAGAAATGAAAACCCTTTTGTCGTCGTAAATTGTTCAGCTTTACCTGAAACGCTTCTTGAAAGTGAACTTTTCGGTCATGAGAAAGGTGCTTTTACCGGGGCAACAGAGAGAAAAATTGGTCGCTTTGAACAAGCTGAGGGAGGTACACTCTTTCTTGATGAAATTGGAGAGATAAGCCCTTCCGTTCAGGTTAAATTACTGAATGTAGTTCAAGAGAGAACTTTCCAACGTCTGGGATCGACAAAACCCATTGAATGTAATGTCAGGCTTGTAGCGGCAACTAATCGCGATCTTGAAAAGGCGGTTGCTGACAAACATTTCCGCGAAGATCTCTACTATCGTCTGAATGTTTTTCCAGTTTATATGCCTCCACTTCGTGAGAGAAGAACAGATATACTTCTTATCGCAGAATTTTTTCTCGAAAAGTATGCAAAAGAAAATAATAAAAACATTCGTCGAATATCAACATCGGCAATTGATATGCTTATCCAGTATCACTGGCCAGGAAACGTTAGAGAACTTCAGAATTGTATAGAGCGTGCTGTATTGATTTGTGATGACGATTCTATTAAAGGGATCCATTTGCCCCCAACATTGCAGGTTGCCGACACTGCCAGCGCCGAATATCCTCTTTCACTCACATCAGCTGTGGAGAATTTCGAAAAAGACCTTATTATTGAAGGATTAAAGAAGAACAATGGAAACCAAACAAAAACGGCTGGTTATCTAGATACAAGTCTTCGTATAATTAACTATAAGATACATCAGTATAATATTAATCCTCGTAAGTATAAGATTAAGTAAGAAATGAAACTTCTTCTGCATGTTTGTTGCGGGCCGTGCACTTTTTATCCGGCTTATGTTCTTTGCCAGGAAGGTATTTCCTTCACTTCTTTTTTTTATAATCCAAACATTCATCCTTTTAAAGAATTTCGAAAACGACTAAAAGGTATCGAGGAAACATCGAAGCATTTAGAATTAGATCTTATTGTAGACAAGAATTACGGATTAAAAGAATATCTTAGAAAAGTTGTCTTTAATGAAACGAATAGATGTTCCATCTGTTATGAATTACGACTTTCAAAAACTGCTGAATATGCCGCACAAAATGGTTTTGATTCATTTTCCACAACCCTTCTTTACAGTAAATATCAAAATCATGATCTGATACGAAAGTACTGCTCTTCCTTGGCTGAAAAATTTGACCTTGATTTTTTTTACAGAGACTTCAGACACGGATGGCAATATGGAATCGACCAGTCGAAGTCCTTTGATATTTATCGTCAATCGTATTGTGGTTGTATCTTTAGTGAACAGGAAGCTTTTGATAAAAAGCTTCGCAAGAATAAATTATCTGCTAAAACCAATTCCTTATAATATTTTATGAAAAGACTTATTGTACTCGCTACATCAAATAAGAATAAGATCAGAGAATTAAAGAGTATTCTCAAAGATTTTCCCGTGGAAATCCGTTCTGTTGCTGAATTTGGACCCATACCTGCTCCAGTAGAGGATGGAAATACCTTCGATGAGAATGCCTACAAAAAAGCCTTTCATACAGCGAGGGTTTTAGGTCTGCCTGCTATTGCAGATGATTCAGGCCTTGTCGTTTACGCTTTAAACGGCGAACCTGGTGTCTACTCTGCTCGTTATGCCGGTCAGAATGCCACAGATGATGAGAATACCAATAAATTGTTGGAAAAAATGAAAGGGATAAAAGACAGGCGGGCCTCCTTTAAGTGTGTTCTTTCTATTGCAGTTCCTTCTGGACCAGCTCTTACCTATGAAGGTCAATGTGACGGCATAATTATAGAAGAAAAAAGGGGTGATCAAGGCTTTGGATATGATCCTGTTTTCTTGATCGAACGTTTTGGCAAAACGTTTGCCGAACTATCCCTTGACGAAAAGAACGCAGTGAGTCACAGAGGAAAGGCCTTATCGGAGTTGAATATTGAGTTTGATAAGGTACTTAAGTGGATTGACCAGCGACTTTTTGAGGAAAAACCTGCAAAACCGGATCACAAGCAATTTTTAGATAATGATTGGTCTTAGTTAAATCATTCATCTTTAAATTCTCTACCCAATAGATCTCTTACCGCTTCTTCACAATTTTTATCTTTGTAGAGAATTTTGTAGACCTGTTCCAGTATTGGCATTTCGACATTGTGTTTTTTTGCGAGTTTATACCCTGATTCCGTGGTTTTTATCCCTTCTGCCACCATTTTCATTTCCTGCAAAATATCTCTGAGCTTTCTGCCTTGTCCAAGTTTTAGGCCGACACTTCTATTTCTACTGAGGTCTCCAGTGCATGTAAGAATAAGATCACCCATTCCACTTAGGCCGGAGAATGTTTCTTTTCTGGCACCAATTTTTAGACCTAACCGACTTATTTCAACTAGACCTCTGGTTATAATTGCAGCCCTCGCATTTAAACCAAAACCCAAGCCATCAGAGATACCGGCAGCTATTGCAACGATATTTTTAAATGCGGCACATATTTCAATTCCTATAATATCTGTACTTGTATAGACTCTTAATTTTTCAGATCCGAAAACAGTTTGTATCTTTCTAGCATTTTTTCTGCTCCGGCATCCAATTGTAATCGCAGTTGGTAATCCGTCTGCAACTTCTCTGGCAAAGGATGGGCCTGAAAGGACATATATATTTTTACAGTAAGATTCATTTTCGTCATTCTCAAGAGATTGAGCCATTATCTGACTCATTGTCATCAAGCTATGATTTTCTATGCCTTTAACTGCAGAAATAAGAGAGGTATCTGGCTGTATAAAAGGTGTAATATTTTTAAAAACACTTCGAAATCCATGAGAAGGTACAACCATGCAAATTATGCTGGACCCAATGACTGCTTCCTCTATATTTGAGGTTGGAAAAAGGCTTTCGGGAAAAATAAAATCCGGGAGATATCTTTTATTCTCTTTAAATGTTGTTAACTCTTTAATAAATTCTTTCCTGTGACCCCAAAGGTAGACAACATGCCTCTTTTTGCTTAGATATCCAGCAAGAGCCGTTCCCCATGAACCTGCACCGATTACACCGATTTTTAATTTATTCGAGTTCAATATCATTCTGATCTGTTTCTACCAAAGCAACTGTATCCATATCAACGACGATTTCCTCAGGCTGCAGGTTGATAAGACGTACACCTTGTGTAGTCCTGCCGATAACGCGCACATTATCTAACGGCATTCGGATCATTTTGCCTGAGTTGGCAATAAGCATTACCTCATCATTATCATCGACTTGCATTGCTCCGATTATATTTCCGTTTCTTTCACTTTGTTTAATTGCTTGAAGTCCTTTTCCTCCTCGTTTTTGGATTCGGTATTCGTCTATATTACTCCTTTTTCCATATCCATTTTCAGTAACAATCAGCAATGATTCGTCATTAGAAATAACAATAGCACCAACTAATTGGTCGTCTTTTCTAAGTCTTATTCCTATAACACCTGCAGCCATTCTCCCCATTTTTCGAATATCAGATTCATGAAATCGAATAGACATACCTCTTTTTGATATCAAAAATATTGAGTCGTCACCATTTAAAATATGAGCTGAAATAATTTCGTCACCCTCATTGACCGTCAATGCTCTTTTTCCTTTTCTTAAGGGTCTTATAAATTCTTTCAAGTCTGTTTTCTTTATGCGACCGAGTTTTGTGACCATCATAAGTGTCTTTTTCTGGTCTTCTTCAGTTATTTTTGAAAGCGGAAGTATTGCAGCTATCTTTTCTCCTTCCGCCAATTCAAGAAGATTAACTATAGCTTTCCCTCTAGCAGTTCTCCCTACCAAGGGCAGCTCATAGACTTTTCTCCAGAAAACCTTGCCAAAATTTGTGAAGAAAAGAAATGTATCCAAGGCAGAGGCAACATAGAGTTTAGAAACAAAATCTTCTTCAATATTGGCAACACCTTGGATACCTTTCCCTCCTCTATGTTGGGATCTGTAAAGACTCGTTGGATTTCTTTTAATGTAGCCGGAATGTGTCACTGTGACAGCCATTTCCTCGGGACTTATCAAATCTTCTGGTAAAATTTCATCAACTGCATCTATAATTTCGGTCCTTCTAGTGTCACCGAATTCATTTTTTATCTCAGTAAATTCATCCTTAATAATCTGCATAATTAGAGATTCATTTGCTAAGATTTCTTTTAATTTTGCGATAAGAACGAGAATATCTTGGTAATCCTGAGCTATCTTTTCTCTTTCTAAACCCGTTAATCTTTGAAGACGCATCTCCAGTATCTTTTGGGCTTGAAAATCTGAGAGCTCAAAATGTGCTTTTAATTCTTCTTTGGCTTCTTGGGGGTTTTTCGATTTTTTGATAAGCTCAACAACTTCATCAAGGTTGCTTATCGCAATATTAAGTCCCTCTAAAAGATGTGCTTCTTCTTCAGCCTTTTTTAATTCAAAGGCAGTCCTACGATAAACAATAATCTTTCTATGGAGAATAAAATGCTCCAGCATTTGCTTTAAATTTAATATTTCCGGTCTGTTGTTGACAATTGCAAGAAATATTATGCCAAAGGTTTTTTGCATGGGAGTCATTTTATAGAGCTGGTTTATAACAACTTCGGCAATCTCATCCTTTTTTAAATCGATTACAATACGAAGACCGTGCCGGTCTGATTCATCTCGAACCTCAGAAATAGAGGTAATCCTCTTGTCTTTAACGAGTTCTGCTATTTTTTCTACAAGAACAGACTTGTTTTGTTGGTAAGGAATTTCCGTTACGATAATGGATTCCCTTTTTTCGTCGGATGAATGTTCAATATGGGTAAGTGCCCTCATCGTAATTATTCCCCGACCTGTCTCATAGGCCTCACGAATGCCGGCTCTTCCACAAATAAGGCCTCCTGTTGGAAAGTCAGGACCTTGAACTTTTGATATTAACTGGTGGACCGTTAGATTAGGATCATCTATTAAGGAAGTAAGACCGTCCATTACTTCGCTTAAATTGTGGGGAGGAATATTGGTTGCCATTCCAACTGCAATACCCGAAGATCCGTTTATAAGAAGATTGGGTATTTTGGTAGGCATTACAGCCGGTTCTTTTAATGAGTTGTCATAATTTGGAATAAAATCTACGGTTTCCTTTTCGAGATCTGCCACTATCTCTTTGTCAATTTTGGTCATTCTGGCTTCCGTATATCTCATGGCAGCTGCAGAATCACCATCAAGAGAACCGAAGTTCCCTTGGCCGTCTACGAGAGGATAACGCATTGAAAATACTTGAGCCATCCTGACAATAGTATCATAGACCGCCGTATCTCCATGGGGATGATATTTACCTATGACATCACCGACAATCCTGGCTGATTTGACATAAGGACGATTGTGAAAAACACCTAGTTCTCTCATAGCGAAAAGAGCTCTTCTGTGGACAGGCTTTAGCCCATCTCTTACATCAGGTAGCGCTCTACCTACTATGACACTCATGGCATAATCGAGGTAGGATTTTCTGAGTTCTTTTTCTATTGCTATTTTGGCAAAATTCTCTTGCGTTGGTGTATCTTGTTCCATATCTATTATTTTATATTCCTATATATCTAGGTCGGTTACTTCGAGAGCATGATTTTGAATGAAGTCTCTTCTTGGTTCAACCTTGTCTCCCATCAAAGTTGTGAATATTTCATCTGATTCTTCAGCATCTTCAATAGCAACCTGAACCAATACCCTGTTTGCTGGATTCATTGTCGTTTCCCAGAGTTGTTCGGGATTCATCTCGCCAAGTCCTTTATATCTCTGAAGATGGCTTCCTTTAAAGGATTCGTTTTTTATAGTTGAAACAAATTCATCCCAACTATTTAACTCAATCTCTTTTCCCGTTCCCGATTGTGATGCGACGACTACCTTAAACTTTGCTTTTATATATTTTTTTATCTCATCAAAGAGATTAAGCGCAGTTCTATATTCCTTTATCAATGGGATCTCAGGTCCCAAAGTCATCATAACTTGAACCTTGCCACGTAAAGCTATATCAACTTCATAACAGTCAGGCCGCCATCGACAGGATCTTACATTCCCTATAATTAATTCGTTTGCAGAAAGTTTATCAGTTAATTGTTTTACAAATTCGGGATCGGAAAATTGATCTGCTGAACGCACATTATTTTCCAGGAGGAAAAAGAGAATTTCTTCCCATATGTTCATCCGGTTCAAAAAGGAAACGATCCTTTGATAAATGTTGAGCTTTTCGAGTAAGGTTGAAACATCCTGTTTCTCAATTTCAATAAAGTCGTGCTCCTGTTTATAAAAAACCCTCATTTTTTCAGAAGCTTCTGAAAAAAGATAATTGTTTAAAGATCCTTCCTCTAAAAAATATTTTTCTTGTTTTCCCCTACCCAGCCTGTAAAGCGGCGGTTGTCCAATATATACATAGCCACCTTGTATTAGTGGAAGCATCTGCCGGTAAAAGAAGGTGAGTAAGAGGGTTCTTATATGAGCGCCATCTACGTCGGCATCAGTCATAATAATAATTTTATGATATCTGAGTTTTTCAACATCAAATTCATCATTTCCAATTCCACAACCCAAGGCTGCAATAAGTTGTTTAATTTCTTCACTTGCGAGAATTCTGTCAAATCGTGCTTTTTCAACATTCATAATTTTTCCACGTAACGGCAGGATTGCTTGTATGGATCTGTCTCTTCCCTGCTTTGCAGAACCACCAGCCGAATCGCCTTCCACTATGAATATTTCTCTTTTTTTCGGATCTTTTTCTTGACATTCTGCGAGCTTGCCAGCCATCAAAAGAGAGGTGGACCCTTTCTTTCTTGATAAATCTCTCGCCCTTTTGGCAGCTTCTCTTGCCCTTGCAGCTTCAACCGCTTTAATGAGAATTCGTTTGGCAACCTGAGGGTTTTGTTCTAGAAAAATAAATAATTTTTCCGAACAGATTGAATCTACGATTGATTTTACTTCAGAATTACCAAGTTTAGTCTTTGTTTGTCCTTCAAACTGAGGGTTAGGCACGTGGACGGAAATGACACAAGTTAAACCTTCCCTAACATCATCACCGCCCATTTTCTCTTTTAAATTTTTTGGAACTATATCGTCACTTGCATATTTATTAATGCATTTGGTCAGGGCGGACCTGAAACCGGCTACGTGAGTCCCGCCTTCTCTTGTATTTATGTTGTTTACAAAAGAAAAAAGTCTCTCTGAATATCCATCGAAGTATTGAAATGATACCTCAACCTCTACCTGTTCCTTCTCCCCGGACAAATTAATTGGTTCAGGTGTTATTGTTGTTCTATTACGGTTAAGGTATTCTACATATGAATTTAATCCGCCTTCTGCATGAAATTTGTCTTCTGCTCCACTTCTTTCATCTTTGAGATAAATCCGAATGTCTTTGTTGAGAAAAGCAAGTTCCCTTAGTCTGTTTCTTACTGTCTCATAATCGTACGTTATAGTTTCTGTAAATATTTCCGGATCAGCTTTAAACGATATTTTTGTACCTCTTTTTTCACTCTTTCCAATTTCTTGAAGTTCACTAACCGCATTTCCTCTTTCATATCTTTGTGTAAAAATACACCCGTTTCTTCTTACCTCTGCGGTGGCTTCAATAGATAATGCATTAACAACCGAAACTCCTACACCATGCAACCCTCCTGAAACTTTGTAGGTAGAATGATCGAATTTTCCACCTGCATGCAGGGTTGTCATTACAAGTTCCAATGCAGTTATATTTTCAGTTGGATGAACGTCTATCGGTATTCCTCTTCCGTCATCTTCAACAGATACAGAATTGTCTTCATGTATTACAACTCTGATTCTCTTGCAAAAACCTGCTAAAGCTTCATCTATACTGTTATCTACCACTTCCCATATAAGATGATGAAGACCTTCCTCTCCGGTGTTTCCTATGTACATTGAAGGTCTCTTTCTAACTGCTTCAAGACCGTCTAGTACTTTTATCTGTTCTGCACCATACTTCTCTTTTTCTTCCATCACTAACTGACCTGTATATTAAAATAATAGTTAAAGTTGCATAGGCATAATAATACTTATAAAACCTTCATCTAGATCCGATTTGATCAGGCAGGGACTGTTGTTTGAGTTTATATAAGCTTGAATTGTCTCACCTTCCATTACTTGTAAGGTTTCTATAAAATAGCGACAGTTAAATCCTAATAAAAGAGGATTACCTGAGTACTTTATTTCCTGTTCATCCTTAGCATTTCCTAGTTCAACGTTATTAGACGAAAGGAACATCTTATCGTTTTCTATCTTCAGCTGAATGGTATGAAATATATCTTCTGTGAGAAGATCAATTCTTTTTAAAGATTCCAAGAAAGGTATCCTTTTAATTTCCATACAATCTTTCAACTCAATTGCATCTACAATAGATCTATAAAGTGGAAACTCTCCTTGCTTTAGCCGTATAACCATAACAGCCTTGTCGTCTCGTACTACCATCTGTTTTTTTTCAAAGGAAATATCTATTATTTCTTTGTTTTCACAGAATCTTTTTAATTCCTGAACGCCTTTTTTTGGAATAAGAGTGATTGGATTGAGGTGAAGTTTATCTAAATCGGCTTCAACCTCTTTTTCCATGATTGATAAGCGATGTCCATCAGACGAAATAATCCGTATAAGAGAGAGGTCGTTTTTCTGTTCTTTTTCAAAAAGAACAGAAGTCAGTGAATAGATATTTTCCTGTTCACTTGCAATGGAATAGATTGTTTTATCGATAAGTTCTAAAAAAGTATTTCCTGAAAAAGATAAAAAATTATCTTCATCATATTCTGGAAATTCGGGATATTCAAGGCTTGCCAGCCCAGCAAGATTATAGGTACTTAATCCTGATTTTATCGTAACCCAACAATTGTCTTTTTCTTCGATAGAGAGGTTTTTTGATCCTGACTCTCTGACTATCTCGTAAACCTTTTTGGAAGGTAAGGTGAGTTTCCCTTTTTCTTCTATCTGGGCTTTTATAAAAGACTTCATTCCCACTTCAAGGTCTGTTCCGGTTATATAAAGCCCTTCATCCGTTGTTTCTATTAAAAAATTAGATAGAATTGCAAGTGTACCCTTTTTATTGGTTATGTTTTGTAAACTGCTTAACCCTTCAAGAAAATCATCCTTTGAAACTGTGCAATTAAGTGCCATATCTAATCCTTATTAGTTTATTTATTTTATTTTTATTAGCAGGGTTAATTTGTGAATAAACTAATTAACTTATTTAAATATTAATAAATTTTGTAAACAAACTAATGTAATCAAAGTAAGAGGTTTTGTTTACAACGCGTTATTAACAGAAAATGCAAATGTTATTAAGATTGGTTTCAACAAGTCTGGTATTTAATAGTGATAAAAAATTGTATTGGGGGAAAATTTTGTTTATTTAAAACTGTATTCAGATTGATGTTTTCAGTAGAGATATTTACCCTTCAATATATTTGAAACTGCTAAAAATTTCAATAAAATAAAACAGAAAATACACAATGAAAAGAAAAGATTTTTTAGATATGGAAAGTCATATTGAGCGTCTTTTTGGAAAGAGTATTGCCGAAAAGGTTTTTCCCGGAGCTGTCTTAGGTTTTTCCTCAATAAAAAATAGCGAGTTACAAAGGAAAATATATTTTTTTGGATCTCCAGACGGATCAAAAAGACTTGTTGATAAAAAGACTTTTTATGATTTGGCTTCGCTTACTAAACCCTTGGTTACTGTTCTTTCACTTCTTTCTTTAATGTCAGAAAAGAAAATCGATTGGAATGTACATATAGAATCTCTTTTACCTTTTGATATACCGGAAGAAAAAAGAAATATTAGTATCTTTCAACTCATGTCTCATTGTTCAGGACTTCCAGCGTATAGACCCTATTATAAAAAGCTGAAAAATGTGCCATATATTTTAAGAAAAGAAAAAATAATAGAATATATTTTACAAGAGGAACTTGTAAATTCACCTGGTACAAAAAGCCTATATAGTGATCTTGGTTATATACTGCTGGGTCATATAATTGAAAAAATAACAGGAAAAACACTTGATTATTATTGGAAAAAAAAGATAGTTTCTCCCCTTTCTCTTCAAAAAGAGATAATTTTTCCAATCAAAGATGAAAGAAAGAATAGAATTTTCGCTTCAACAGGTGTTTCTTTTGAAGAAGAAGATCCGATTGTTCACGATGAGAACAGTAGAATACTAGGTGGGGTTAGTGGACATGCGGGTTTATTTGGAACTGGGGAAGGAGTGTTAGCTCTTTGTGAAAATATTTTGTTGCAATGGAATAATATATCCTTTCATCCATCGTACTCCAACAAGGATTTGAAGGTTGCTTTAAAAAGAGCTGAGGATGAGCAATGGACACCTGGTTTTGATACACCTTCTTCCGTTGGTTCAAGCAGCGGAAAGTATTTTTCAAAATGTTCAGTTGGCCATCTTGGCTTTACAGGGACATCATTTTGGATTGATCTGGAAAAATCTATTGTCGTTGTTCTTCTAACAAACAGGGTCTTTTGGGGAAATGAAAATAATAAGATTAGAGAATTTAGGCCAGTTATTCACGATCTGGTAATGAATGAATTACTGTTCAGCTGAGTTTTTTATTTTTTTCTAATAAAGACGCTTATAAAATCAGTCATAATTTTTTCGCCTAAGTAATCGTTTTCAGACCTTTTACACCAACCAACTATATCCTTTTGAGAGTTCGGATCAGTTACATCTACCTGTATAATCTGTCCCTCAACGAGTTTTACCAACTCTTTTTTTGTCTTGAGCAATGGCATGGGACAAAATAAATTTTTAGCATTTATAACTTCGGTAACTTCGATTTCCTTTTCTCCAACAGTAACCGTTTTCATAATATTTTTTATTTTATTGATTTTATAGAAAAAAGAAAAAATTAATAGATCTTTTGCATATTTACTCTATTGATATGTCAATGATAAGTCAAGAAGTTCTCATTGAAAATTAACTTGGTATTAACGTTTAAACTAGGTAGAATTCTGTGCAGCGTATCAGAAAAATATCGATTTTTAATTGGGATTAAAGTTATCCGGTAGTATCGTTTAACGGATTTTTTAAATAAATTTATTTAAAAATTAAGGAATTTTTGATTTGATCGGCACTTCATTGTTAGATTCTGGACTTATTTTGGAAAAAAAGCCAAGAATATTAATTGCTGATGATGATGCAATGGTTCGAAGTACTGTTTCCAAGATTCTTGAGATGTTTGGGTATATAGTCCAGACCGTTTCTGATGGTCAAGGGGTTATTGACCTTGTGAACGATTCATTCGATGTCATTATTTTAGATATAAATATGCCTGGAATGGATGGTTTTGATACCATAAATGCTTTAAATAAACTCGATTATAATATTCCGGTTCTTTTTCTCACCGGCGCCGGATCCATGGATTATGCAGTAAAAGCCATAAATCTTGGTGCCTACGATTTTTTAACAAAACCGATAGAAGATCTTGACATTTTCAATGTTAAAATTCGCAGAGCCATAGAAAAACGCATGTATGTTCTTCAGGAAAGAAGGTATAAGGAAGCGCTGGAGGATGACGTTCGAAAGAAGGCGGAAAAATTAGAAGAACAGAATAAACTTTTACTCTCATATAGCAATAGCCTTGAAAATGCTACAATACAACTTATGTCGAGTCTGCAAAATGCAATGGAAGAAAAGGACTACTACACTGCCGGCCATACTACTCGTGTCACAGAGTATGCCGTAATGTTGGGAATGTCGATGAACATTCCGGAAAATGACCAGATTGTTTTGCGAAGGGCGGCACAATTTCACGATATAGGAAAACTTGTCATAGATCTTTCCTGCATACAGAAACCAGGAAAATTAACAGATGAAGAATGGCTGTTGATAAAAAAACATCCAAGTGTCGGAGCAAATATAGTCAAACCTCTTGGATTTATGAAAAGAGAGCAATTTATAATCCGCCATCATCATGAAAGAATGGATGGAAAAGGATATCCTGACGGTTTGACTGGTGATAAACTTGACCAACTGACAAAAATTTTAATAGTTGTAGATAGTTATGATGCCATGACTTCCCGGCGGAATTATCGTAAGAATTTGACAATGGATGAAGCTTTGACTGAACTTGATAATTGTTCCGGAACGCAATTTGATCCGGAAACAGTTAAACATTTCTCTAAGAAAATAATTGATTTTGTACCAAAAAATAATGTTTTCTCTCCCGAAGACATTAATAATTTTTATATTTCGGAAAGTTAATTTTCGACTTTCCAGTCTGCAGGAAAAAACAACAATGAAGATAACAAAAGAAGAAGTCGAACACGTAGCCCATTTAGCAAGATTAAATCTTAGCCATCAAGAACTTTCCATGATGACCAAGCAGCTTGACAACATACTTTCATATGTAGAAAAGTTGGAAGAACTTGATACCGCAAACATTAAACCAACCACCCATGCTTTTTCCATTTCTAATGCCTTTCGCGACGATGCTGTAAAAGCTTCGTTATTGCAAAAGGAAGCGCTAGCCAATTGTAAAAAACATAACGATGAAACATTCATCGTTCCCCGTATAATCTAGTATTGAGTATATAATGAAAATTAATGAACTTACCATAGGTCAGGCACATGACTTGCTAGAGAGGGGAGAAGTATCATCTCGTGAGTTGACCTTACGTTGTCTAGAACGAATTGAAGAAGTAGATGACCGACTACATGCTTTTATATCATGTGATAGAGAACGAGCACTCGCCAACGCTGATAAAGCAGACGCTCTTAAGGGAGAAAAAAGGGGTCTCTTGTGCGGTATTCCTCTTTCGGTTAAAGATCTCTTGTGCACAAAGGGAAGTACCACAACATGCGGTTCAAAAATTCTGGAAAACTTCATTCCCCCATACAATGCTACGGTTGTTGATAAGATTGAAAACGAAGGTGCTGTGATCCTGGGAAAAACGACCATGGATGAATTTGCCATGGGCTCCACCTCAGAGACTTGTGCTTTTGGAATACCTGAAAATCCATGGAAAATTGGACATGTGGCCGGCGGTTCTTCCGGCGGCTCTGCGGTTTCCGTTGCAGCTTGTGAATGTTTTGCCTCACTTGGCTCGGATACGGGAGGCTCTATCAGACAACCGGCATCCCTCTGCGGTATAGTGGGAATGAAGCCGACGTATGGCCGAGTGTCCCGTTATGGGCTTGTCGCATTCGCATCTTCTCTTGATCAGGTCGGCGCCTTTTCCCGTAATGTCGCCGACTGTGCATTGATGATGAATGTTATCGCTGGTTATGACGAGAAGGATTCGACATCGGTCAAAATAGCAAAACCCGATTATCGGGAGTGGTTGATCTCCGGTCTGAAAGGGATGAAAGTTGGAGTTCCCAAGGAGTATTTCGGAGAAGGACTTGATCCGGAAGTCGAAAAAGTCGTTCACGACGGCATCATCCTTCTGCAGGAAGCAGGAGCTGAGATTATCGATGTTTCTCTTCCCCATACGGATTATTGTGTCGCCGCCTACTATCTTATAGCACCCGCTGAAGCCAGTTCCAACCTGGCCCGATATGACGGAGTTCTTTATGGATATAGAGATATGGCCGCGGAATCGCTTCTTGAAATGTATAAAGAAACACGATCAAAAGGATTCGGGCCGGAAGTAAAACGACGCATACTGATCGGTACATATGCTTTGTCTTCCGGATATTACGATGCCTACTATAAAAAAGCATCTCAAGTTCGAACCGTAATCAGAAACGATTATGAAAAAGCCTTTGAGCTCTGTGATGTTTTGATATCTCCAGTAGTTCCGACCCCAGCATGGAAGATTGGGGAAAAAACTGATGATCCTCTGGCAATGTATCTTTCTGATATTTTAACATTATCTGCCAACCTTGCCGGCGTTCCCGGCATTTCCATACCGGGAGGTTTCAGCACGCAGGGTTTGCCCATCGGCATTCAACTCCAAGGACCTCATTTCAAAGAGGAAGTTCTTTTTAAGGCGGCCTATAACCTTGAAAAAGAATTGGGAATTTCCGACAAGAAACCGGTTTTGTGAAAGGTATGAGAAATAAAAAGGAGATTGTTGCCCTTGATGGACCCTCCGGCGTCGGAAAATCGACTATCAGCCGGAAAATCGCGGCAATTCTAGGTTATTCCTATCTTGATACCGGTGCTATGTATCGAGCAACCGGCCTTCATTTCCAACTTCAGGGCGTAGATATCAACAATCCTGATGCCGTTGGCGCAAGTCTTAACACTCTCTCCATCCGTCTTCTCCCGGCAAAAGAAGAGAAGGGAGAGACTGGTGTGGTATTGAACGGCGTGGATGTCAGCGAAAAGATTCGCACTCCGGAAATAGCCATGCTGGCATCCAAGGTTTCAGCATTGCCGGAAGTGAGAGCTAAGCTCACAGAGATGCAGAAAGAAATAGGCTTACAAGGAAAAATTGTTGCAGAAGGACGGGATGTTGGAACCGTGGTCTTTCCAGATGCTGCACATAAATTCTTTCTTGATGCCGAGGTGAGAGAAAGGGCGCGTCGCAGAATCAGACAGCTTAATCTTAATGGAGAAGACAAGGCAACCGAAGACCGCATCTTACAAATGATTTGTAAAAGAGATAAGGATGACAGTGAAAGAAGTATAGCCCCGCTAAAAAAAGCAGATGATGCCTTATTCATCGATACGACAGATATAACTATCGATGAAGTTTGTGAAAAGATTCTTCGAAAAATCAGATCATACAGGTGATGGCAACCGGGGTACTCTATCATTTTTTCTCCCGGTTATCACCTTGTTATAATGAGCT
This sequence comes from Desulfocapsaceae bacterium, assembly GCA_046704745.1. GTDB lineage: Bacteria > Desulfobacterota > Desulfobulbia > Desulfobulbales > Desulfocapsaceae > CAWGGS01. The sequence goes on from JBJKRL010000157.1 coordinate 16,632, forward strand.
ATACAAGCTGTTGTTAATCTTTTGAGCTTTTGCTGATAGGGACAGCAATGATTTCATTTTTGGATGGACCCTCACGGATATTAAATAGCTAGCCAAGAGGGTCCGGCCATGATGACTTATTCCGCTCTGAAGTCATCACGTCTATTCATGGCATAAGATTCCTCATCGCTTCCTGAGAAAAGCGGACGCTCCTCACCATAGCTTACGGTCCGGATTCTTCCACCATCAATTCCAAGATTCACAAGGTACTGTTTGGCTGTGATAGCTCGTCGTTCACCAAGGGCGAGGTTGTATTCATTTGTTCCCCTGGCATCGCAATTTCCCTCAATGACAATCCTGATATTTTGATTCTGTTTGAGATAATTCGCATTGCTGATCATCCTTTCTGTCATATCAGGTCGGATGTTTGCTTGATCGAAATCGAAATAAATAGGTATGAAACCTGTGGTGCTGCGGCCATGTTCCTTTTTGTAAGCATCGGATTGCATATCCGGGTTATTAAGCGAGAGATTTCCTGTTTGCCCACCTTTTGAGGTATCTGTCAAGGTTCCTTCTTTTCCTAAATTGTTTTCCGAATACCCTTCAGCATTGGGATATTGAATGTTTTTTCCACCGGATAAGTCAGCTTGGCTTTCTGGTGGATTCACCACCTTTTTCTGACAGCTGCTGCCAAGAAAAACCATTGATCCGATAAGAGCTGAAAATAATATGGTCCGGATAATTCTTTTTTTCATAGTTTCTCCTCTTCTTCCCAACTCTGGGTGTTGGTGTAAAAATATAAAATGACAAAAATGATTTTTTAGGTTTTGCTCAGCCGGAAAAGTTGGCTGTTATGAGAACTCATCTTTCATGAAAGTATCTTGGGCTGAACATCCGAACCACGCCCAAATAATGTGCTTTCATGTTACGTCACACCCTCAATGGGTATAAAATGGTCGCCTACCAGTCCGGTCCAGCCATACTGTTAGGTAAAAGGACAACAGGGATCCGATCTTCATTCTAGTCCTATTCAAAAAGAGGTCAAGAAGATTTCTCTAAATAGTATCTATCTGTACCATAGTGTATAAAAAATTTACATAAATAATGCGCGTCCGTAAAAAACAACACTCGCTGTAAATGAAAGGATTGCCAATGAGTAAGCAATACAAAATGGATGCAAGTTGTACCCTTGGTCTTGAACGCCTGGTGGCAGAAGAGATACATACCTTTGGAGGAAAAGAAATAACTTCGGCCAAAGGTGTGGTTACCTGGCTGGGAAATCTTGAGTCGGGCTATAGGGCCTGTCTCTGGTCGCGTTTTTCCTCCCGTATTTTTTTACAGTTTGCTGAATTTGAGGTCCAGGATAACGAATGTCTTTATCAGAGATGCAGCGAAGTAGAATGGGAACATATTTTCGATTGTGAAACCACGTTCGCTGTTGATTGTTCACTTGGAGAAAACTCAGTGATTAAACACAGTAAATTTGCCGCCCTTCGGGTAAAAGATGCTATTGCCGACCGTTTTCGGAAGAGGCGAGGTAAACGTCCATCGGTAAAAGTGGAACAACCGGGGATAAGGATACATCTTCACATCCAGGGAAAAAAAGCTCTTCTTTCTCTTGATATGTCGGGAGAAAGCCTTCACCGGCGCGGCTATAGAGAGGCAACGGGTACCGCGCCTTTGAAAGAGACCCTTGCAGCTGCCATTATACGGCTGGCCGGATGGATGGAGGGCGACTCCGAGATTCACCTGTTGGATCCCATGTGCGGATCGGCGACCTTGCTTATAGAGGCGGCACTTATTTGGGGTGATTCGGCACCAGGACTCTCTCGCAGATATTTCGGTTTTGTGGGTTGGAAGGGACATGACGAGGTCTTGTGGAGTTCACTGGTGGATGAGGCAATTGCCCGAGAGGAAGCGGGCATGAATAAAAAGTGGCCTGTTATCCGTGGCTACGATGCGGATCCGATTGTGGTTGCAGCGGCGCAAAAAAACATTACCCGAGCCGGTCTGGAGGACAAAATAAAGGTGGGACAAAGGGACATGGCCTTTATGGACCGTTCTGGTAAAAAAGGGATTGTGGTCTGCAATCCTCCTTATGGTCAGAGGCTGGAAGATGAGAAAGACGTCGTGTATCTCTATCGCGCTCTGGGAAGAATTCTACTTGAACACTTTAACGGTTGGCGAGCGGCAATATTTATTTCTAATCCGGATATTGCCGATCGAATAGGGCTGAAGTGGGAAGCCTCATACAAACTCTTTAACGGCCCATTAGCTTGTCGTCTCTTTGTTGGGCCAGTGGCCTCTTCTTATCAAAAAAGTCAACATCTCAATTTTTCGCAACTCGCTGAACAACCCCAGATTCCGGACGAAGGACGAGATTTTGCCAATCGGTTAATTAAAAATATGCGAAAGCTGACGAAATGGGCCGAAAAGGAAGGTGTTTATTGTTTTCGCATTTATGACAGAGACATACCGGAATATAATATCTGTCTGGATATCTATGACAGATGGCTTCACGTACAAGAATTCGCTCCGCCTTCTTCGGTCGACACAGATGTGGCAAAAAGGCGTTTGACTACGATTCTTGCTATAATTCGCAAAGTCTTCGACGTGAAGAGGGAACAGATTTTCATCAAGACCAGATTTAAACAGAAGGGGAGGCGACAATATGAAAAAAAGGCAGGCAAGGGGAGGTTGTTGGAAGTTCGGGAGCGAGATTGCCGTTTTTTGGTGAATCTGACGGATTATATCGACACAGGTCTCTTTCTGGACCATCGTCCCCTTCGAGAAAAAATAGCAAAAGAAATTAAAGGAAAAAGATTTCTAAATCTGTTTGGATATACAGGTACGGTTACGGTGTGTGCGGCCAAAGGAGGAGCGGCCTCAACTACGACCGTGGACCTGTCCAATACGTATCTTCATTGGTGCCGATTGAATTTATCACTTAATGGTTTTTCGGGTATAAATCACGAGATAATCAGGGATGACTGTGTAGAGTGGATTCACAAGACCAAAAAAAGATTTGATCTCGTCTTTCTTGACCCACCAACATTTTCTAATACTAAAAAAACAGGGCGTACTTTTGATATTCAGCGTGATCACAGCAAATTAATAACATTGGCTATGGCTCGTTTGGACGACGGCGGGCTCTTGCTGTTCTCGACAAATTTCAGAAAGTTCATTCTTGATGGGAGTCTCTTTGATTCTTTTGATATAGTTGAATTGACTGATCAGACCATACCGTTTGATTTTCAAAGAAACCCTAGAATCCACAGATGCTGGGAGTTTAGGAAAAGGAGATTGCAGGAGGCTTGAGGCTTTGTAAAAGATATGGTAGAGAGACTACCATATCGGGAAGATAGGAAAGGGTTTTTACGCCTTCTTTTTATTTGTTGGAATTTTTCCAAGAAAAGAGAAATCGTAAAAACCTTTCCTAAAGAATAACTGTTACTGCATTGTCTCGAATGAAATCCGGGTATTACCTCGGTATCCAAGCAATGGAGGATGTTGGCGTGTCGGAGATTGCCAAATTAAAGCAACGGGTAAACGATCTTGAAAGGGAGTTGGAATTACAAAAGCAACTCAGCGGTGAATTACAAGAGAAAGTAAAAGAGGGCGTATCTGCTGCTGTTGACGATGTCGATACTCTTGTTCGGGAGGAAGTGAAACGCCAGACCCTCGACCTACGGGCCGCCTTGGAGGTTTCCGAAAAGGAGAAGCGGAGAAACAGCGAATTTCTGGCCAATATCAGTCATGAGATATTGACTCCCATGGATGGAATTTTGGGAATGACGGGTCTGGTGTTAGAAACGGAGCTTTCCGACGAGCAGAGGCGCTACCTGGAAATGGTCAGTGCCTCCGGCGATAGGCTCTTAAGTGTGGTTAATGATATTTTAGATTATTCACAGATCGAGGCGGGAAAGCTTGTTCTGGATTCTGTCGATTTTGATCTTCATGATCTTCTGGATTGCGATCTCTATATTTTAAAACTTGCTGCCGAGCATAAAAAGATTGACCTTCTTCATTATATCGAACCGAGTATCCCTCAAAATGTCCGCAGTGATCCGGAACGCCTGCGGCAGGTTCTGATCAACCTGGTCAATAACGCCATAAAGTTTACCGAAACAGGGTTGGTAACGGTTGATGTTACCAACTTGCGAAATGATGGCGGATTGATCCTTAAATTCTCAGTTACCGACACCGGAATCGGTATTCCCCACGACAAACAAAAGGGCATTTTCCATTCATTGGGATCGACAGGGAGCGGCTTGGATCAGAAATATAGCGGTGCCGGCCTTGGTCTTGCCGTTTCAGCAAAAATCGTCGCCCTGGCCGGTGGGGAAATTGGTGTTGAAAGTGATCCGGGAGAAGGGGCGACCTTTTGGTTTACCTGGCCCGTGGCGGAATCTCAAGAGAGGGAAAGAGAAGTTACGGGGGGAGGAATCGGCGAGAGTCTGGAGCAAAGTTTTGTGCTCAAGGGTGCCCGGGTGTTGCTCGCCGAGGACGAACCGATAAGTGGTGCCGTGACCCAAAAGCTTCTCCAGCAAGCTGGAGTCGAAGTGACCCTGGTAGCAAACGGCAGGCAGGCTCTGGAGGAGGTTGGAAAGGAAAAGTATCAACTCGTTCTGATGGATGTCCAGATGCCGGAGATTGACGGTTTGGCGGCAACCCAGGAGATTCGTGTTCGGGAGCGAAGACAGGGTAAGCGTTTGCCCATTATTGCACTCACGGCGCATGCCATGCAGGGTGACCGCGAGCGGTGTTTACAGGCCGGGATGGATGACTATCTCAGTAAACCGATCAACAAAGAACAGCTTGTTGACATGTTGTTGAAATACCTCACCCAAAAAGCGTTGGTCGTAGATGGTGAACGGACCAGTCAACAGGCGATTGTTCAAGTTCTGATTGAATCAGGATGGCGGGTCACCATTGTTGAAACAGATAGGTCTGCGCTCTATGAGGCCTCCTTGTCCAATTTTGATTTGATCGTTATCGACACCACTCCATCGGGATCGGAGGGGATTGAAACATCCCGGGCAATCCGGAGGCTTGAAGAATACTCTGGACGGCAAACTGTGATAATAGGTATTGGTGTGCCGAATACAGACGTCAACAGAAAAGACATTGATTCTGTAATTGATGATTTTATCAACATTCCGGTTTCAAGGGAGGAGTTCAAGGAAAAGCTTCTCCTCCTAAAGGAGAGATAGCTGTCCAGCATGATACAGTATTCAAATGTTTGTCTTCACACCTTCGGTTACGAACTTCCCCCCAGGATATTAACCTCTGAGGATATTGAAAAGCGTCTTGCCCCCGTCTATGACAGGCTGAAGCTCCCTCCCGGGAGATTGCAGCTTATGAGCGGGATCAAAGAGCGACGGCTCTGGGAGCCGTCCACCCTTCCCAGTCAGGCGGCGACACTGGCAGGGGAAAAAGTTTTGGAAAAAGGGAACATTGCTCCGGAAAAGATTGAATGCCTGATTTTTACATCAGTTTCCCGGGATATGATGGAGCCGGCAACCGCCTCATTTGTCCATAAAAATCTAGGACTTTCTCCCGGTTGTCTGGTACTCGATATATCCAATGCCTGCCTTGGGTTTCTTGACGGGATGATTATGCTTGCCAATATGATCGAACTGGGTCAGGTAGGCAACGGGCTCATTGTCTCGGGGGAAACTGCCGAAGAATTGATTGAATCTACCATGGCCACTTTATTGCTCGATGCATCCTTAAGTAGAAAGGGCATGAAACCGGCCTTTGCCTCCCTGACCATCGGTTCGGGATCCATGGCTGTATTTATGACCGATGCCCGGGAGACCGAGAATCTGCCTCGACTGGTCCACGGAACCTGGTGTGCCAACACGGTTCATTCCGATCTCTGTCATGGTGACAGGCAAAAAGTGGGTACGCTAATGGCCACCAATTCAGAAGAGCTTATGCTTCGTGGTGTGGAAACGGCAGCGCTCACCTGGCGGAAGTTTTCATCTCGTTCCGGTTGGGGGGCGGATGATATTGACTGTTTTTGCTGTCATCAGGTCGGGACTGCCCATGCCAGACTGCTCTTTGATACCTTGCAGCTTGATCAAAGAAAAAATTTTGAAACCCTGGAATTTTTAGGCAATGTGGGATCTGTTTCAGCGCCGATAACTTTGGCCATGGCCATGGGAAAAGGGGTCTTCAGACCTGGTCAAAAGGCCGCGTTGTTGGGTATAGGCAGCGGCATCAATTGTTTGATGTTAGGTGTTGAGTGGTAATGAAAAGAGGTGGCGCATGGATGTCTTAAGCAACGAGCAGGGAGCCTTTTTACTGAAGGTGGCGCGGTCGACCATTTTAAAAAAGCTGACTGGAGAAGATATCGTACCGCCTCTAAATGATGCAGCACTTGCACGATCAGGCGGCACATTTGTTACCTTGAAACTGAATGGCCGCCTGCGAGGATGTATCGGCAACCTTGAACCATCAGGGTCTCTTTATGAGGCAATCAAGAGAAATGCATTAAGCGCCGCTTTCAGCGACTATAGGTTTTCGCCCGTGACCCCCGAGGAGTTGGAAGCTGTGCATATCGATATCTCCATTCTAACGCCTGCAACCTTTCTTTCCTATACAGATGCCCAGGATCTTATAGAAAAATTACGTCCAGGGATCGATGGAGTTATTCTGCGGCAGGGAATGGCTGCAGCTACCTTTCTACCACAGGTTTGGGAACAACTTCCGCGTCCGGAGGCTTTTCTTGGCCAACTGTGCCGAAAGGCCGGATTGTCTGAAGAGGCATGGCGGAATGGACATCCGGAAATTCTCGTTTACCAAGTGCAGTGTTTTGAGGAGGAGAGGCAATGAAAGAAATTGTTGTTACGCCTCCATTACTCAATCGGTTGGTAAGTGTTTATGGGCAAATGGAAACGGAATATGATAGGGTTGCTATCCGATTGGCCTTTTCCTGTACTGGTTGTCCGGACAATTGCTGCGATTCCTATTTTGAGCACCATACCTATATAGAATGGAGTTATCTCTGGCTGGGCTTTTCCAAGCTGCCGGCAGATAAACAGAAAACGATACTCAAATGCGCCAAGCAATACCAAGAAGCCTGCACCTCTGCCGTTGCCAGTAATCAACGCCCTCAGGTGATGTGCCCACTCAATGAAAACGGCCTGTGCATTCTTTATCCCTATCGTTTATTGGTCTGCCGTACCCATGGAGTACCAGCCACCATGACCAGGCCAGATGGGAGAAAAATAGAGTTTCCCGGATGCTTTCGTTGTCAGGAGTTGGTGAAAGAAAAGGATCTTGATGAAAAGACGGTGGCCCGCATGGAACGGACACCTCTTCTCAGACAATTGGCTTTGATCGAAAATGATCTTTTCGCAGGCAAGAGACATCTCTATCCGAAGGTCAAACTCACCATCGCCGGGATGCTCCTGCTCGGGCCACCAACGGTTCCTACACCTCACTGTGAACGATGAGCTGCCTTTCTGGTAAACAAAAGGAAAATTACGTCTCTTGATGAAGTCTTACCGTGCTCTTAGCACACACGGTAAGACTTCTATTGAGGGCAAGGGGGTTCGTCGCTTATGCCGCTTTTTCCACCCGAACAGCGCAGGCTTTGTATTCCGGAGTTCCGGCAATCGGGTCTCGATGCTCCGAGGTTAATATGTTGGTCAAGGCATCCTGATGATGGAAGGTCATAAAGATGTTTCCCGCCTGGGAACGCTCCGTAACCTTGGCCCTGGCTTTAACCTCGCCTCGGCGTGACGACACTTTCACCCAGTCCTTGTGTTCAATGCCTAAGGCCTGGGCATCCTCGATACTTATCTCGACCAGTTCTTCCGGTACCACTTCCAAGATGCCCGCAGCCCTTCTGGTCATCGAGCCGTTGTTGTAATGCTCCCGGATCCTGCCGGTGATTAAAACCAGAGGATAGTCTTGATCCGGAACTTCTCCTGAACCTACATGGTCAAGTGGCATGAACTGGGCCAGCCCGCCCTCACGCGAAAAGATGTTGGAGTACAACGTGGTCGTGCCTGGATGATCCTTAGTCGGACAGGGCCATTGGATTCCGCACTTTTCGATTCTCTCATAATCGATACCGCCATACAGCGGAACAAGACGGGCGATTTCTTCCATAATCTCGGAAGGATGAGAGTAGTTCATCTGATAGCCCATCAAGGTGGAAATTTTGGTAATAACCTCCCATTCCGCCATACCTGCAAGAGGTTCGATTGCCTTGCGAATCCTTTGGACCCGGCGCTCGCCATTGGTAAATGTCCCATCTTTTTCGGCAAAGCTGGCTCCTGGGAGGATCACATCGGCATATTTAGTCGTCTCGGTGGGGAAGATATCCTGAACGACCAGAAACTCGACGCTTTCCAGAGCCTTGCGGACATGGCCCAGATCCGGATCCGTCTGGGCCGGATCCTCTCCGAGGATAAAGATGCCCTTGAAATTCCCTTTAACACATTCATCAAGCATTTCAACCGATTTGAGGCCCGGCTTGTCCTTGATGGTAACCCCCCAATCCTTTTCGAATTTTCCCCTCAGTTTCTTGTCGGTTACCGACTGGTAGCCGGGCAGGGTTGCCGGCAGAGGTCCGAGATCGGAGGCCCCCTGGACATTGTTCTGACCGCGCAGGGCCATGATGCCGGTGGCCGGACGGCCGATATGACCGCAGACCAAGGCCAGGTTGGCGATTCCCATGGCGTTCTCGGTGCCGGTCTGGTGCTCGACCACACCCAGCCCGTAAACAATCATCGATTGTTCGGCCTGCGAGTAGAGACGGGCCGCGCGGGTGATCTTGTCGGCAGAGACGCCGGTCAGCTTTTCCACACGGTCCAGATCGTATTCCTGAACCTTGGCCCGCAGTTTTTCGATGCCTTCGGTTCGTTTGTTGATGAATGCCGTATTTTCCCAACCGTTGTCCAGGATAACCCGGATGATTCCATTCAACAGGGCGATATTGCTTCCCGGTTTGAGGTTCAGCCAGACATCGGCTCTTTTGGCCATCCAGGTCATTCGCGGATCGGCAACAACCAGTTTCGCGCCGTTGGCAAGGGCCTTTTTCAGATGTAAAGAAACGATCGGATGTGCCTCCGTCGGATTTGATCCGAAGACAAAAAGGGTGTTTATATCTTTCATCTGCTCCAGTGAATTGGTGGCAGCACCTGCTCCGAGGCTTATGGCCAGACCGGCCACGGTGGGAGCGTGTCAGACCCGGGCGCAGTTGTCGACATTGTTGGAGCCGACCGCACAGCGTACCCATTTTGAGAGCAGATAATTTTCTTCGTTGGTACACCTCGATGAAGAGAAACCGCCAACCGTATCGGCCCCGTACTTCTTGATCAGGGCATTAAACCTCTCGGCGACAAGGGTTAAGGCTTCATCCCAAGAAGCCTCTCGAAAACCATCTCCTTCCCTGATTAAAGGGGTGGTAATTCGATCTTTATGGTGGATAAAATCATAGCCGTAACGTCCTTTGATGCAGAGATTGCCTTTGTTGACCGGGGCATCGTAATCCGAGGTGACGCGAACAACCTTGTCATTTCTGACGTTGAGATAGAAATTGCATCCTGTACCGCAATAAGAGCATGTTGTTTTGACCTTTTTGACATCCGTGGAGCGGCCCATTCCCCGGCCTTTTTTGTCGGTCAGAGCTCCTGTGGGGCAGGCCGAGACACATTGTCCGCAAAACTCGCAGTTTTCAAGGGTTCGTGGTTTATCGAAGGCCGTACCGGGCATGGCACTGAAGCCACGGTTGACAAGATCAATAGTGCCGGCCATGACCACTTCATTGCAGATGCGGGTGCAACGGCCGCAAACGATGCATTTGTTGGGTTCAAAGGTGATGAAGGGGTTATCTTCACGAATGGGAAGATTCCATTGTTCGCCTTGAAACCTGTCGAGTCTTGCGCCGTACAGGTATGCCATTTCCTGAAGACTGCAATTCCCGGTGGCTTCGCAACACATACAGTCGTTGGGGTGATTGGACAAAAGGAGTTCCAAAACTGTTTTTCTAAGCCTGGTCAGTTTCGGGCTTTCCGTTGTGACCACCATCCCGTCCTCGGCCGGTGTGGTGCAGGAAGTCAGGGGTACCGGTCTGCCTTTGACCTCAACCAGGCAGAGTCTGCAGCCCCCGTGCGGTTTGAGCCGTTCATCATAGCACAGGGTTGGGATATAGATCTCCTGATCCCTGCAGACTTCGAGAATGGTTTTTCCTTTGGCAAACGCAACTTCCCTTCCGTTGATCACAATCTTCAGCGCAGTGCTCATCTCTTCACTCCTTGGTGTGCGTGTTTCGTGACAATATGAAAAGACTGCAAAAAAAATATGCAGGCTTGATGGCATAGACTTTTTGAGAAATACGGTTTCTTCCAGGAAAAAACATACACCTGTGTTGAAACAATTTCACCATTCGGAGAAGCAATAACAACGATTAACAATGAATAACACAAAAGAATCATGTAATCTTGATTTCCTGATGCAGAGGTGAAAATGTCAGAGAAAAAGTAAAAATGAAGGATGGAAAATGAAAGTTAAAGTGACCGGCAAACAACCCAATTCGAAAATGTGTTTTGTCTGTGGCATTGAAAACGGATTTGGGCTCAAGAGCCGATTTTATGAGCTGGAAAATGGTGATACCATGGCTGTTTTTCAACCAAAGAAGGAACATCAGGGGTATCCCGGAAGGTTGCATGGAGGAATTGCGGCGGCTATTTTGGACGAGACCATCGGCAGGGCCGTAATGTCTTTGTATTCTGAAGATATATGGGGAGTAACCGTCGATTTCTCCATGCGGTTGAAAAAACCGATTCCTTTGGCTGATGAAATCCGGGTCTTCGGACGGATTAAAGACGACGGAAAACGTTTTTTTGAAGGTAGTGGTGAAATTGTTCTCGCTGACGGGAGCATCGCCATCTCGGCAAAGGGGAAGTATCTCAAAATGCCCATCGGAAAAATTGCCGAAATGGATGTCGAAGGTGATGAATGGCAAATTTTGCAAGACAAAGATGATCCCAAAACAGTAGAGGTCTTTTGGGACGCAAAGAGTTAGGATCAGAAACGTCATTGATTCAACCCCCGGAAGAAGATGCCGCAAGGGGCTGGTTTCTCTGTTTCTTTCTTGATCGATCTCTCAAGTACTGCTGCAGTTTTTCCATATAGAGGTAAAAGACGGGAGTGACGTAGAGGGTCAGGGTCTGGGAGAAGAGCAGACCTCCAACCACAGCCAGACCGAGAGGCCGTCTCGATTCCGCCCCGGCTCCCACGCCAAGAGCGATGGGAAGACCTGCCATCAGGGCCGCCATGGTGGTCATCATGATCGGACGGAAACGGATAATGCAGGCCTCATGGATCGCCTGAGCTGCAGTCTTTCCTTCCTGTTGGGCAACCACGGCAAAATCCACCATCATGATGCCGTTCTTTTTTACCAGTCCAACCAGCATTATAACGCCGACAAAGGCATAGAGAGACAGGTCGGTGTGGAAGAGCATCAGAGTCAACAGGGCGCCGAAACCGGCAAAAGGCAGGGCGGTCAGGATCGTAAGCGGGTGGATGAAGCTCTCATAGAGGATTCCCAGGACAATATAGATGACGATGATTGCCAGAACCAAAAGCCAGCCCATGCTGGCCTGAGATGCTTGGAATTGCTGGGCATTTCCCTGAAAGGAGGCGTGAATACCGTTGGGCAGGATCTTGGCGGTCAGCTTTTGCAGGCTGTTAACCACATCACCCAACGCCACCCCCTCTTTGGTATTAAATGACAAGGTCACGGACGGCAGTTGTCCTGTATGGTTTACAGAAAGCGGGCCGACCCCTTCATCCAAGCTGGCCACAGCCGAGAGCGGCACCAGTTTTCCAGGATTTGAACGGACATAGAGCATGGAAAGAACGGAGGCGTCGGTCTGGTAGCGTGGCTCAAATTCCAGAATCACATTGTACTGGTCACTTGCGCCGTTGATTGTCGAGACGATCCTGTCGCCGAAGGCGCTGTAGAGCGTATCTTCAATCCGGCGCGGAGGAACGCCCAAAAGAAGTGCCCGGTCACGGTTTATTTTTATGTTGAGTTGCGGATTCTCCATCTCCAGGTCACTTGAAACATCCAGAAGTTGAGGCTGCCTTTGCATGGCCTGCTCAAGTTTATTTGCCGCAGCATAGAGTTGCTTGGTGTCGAGCCCCTGGAGGGTGATCTGGTAGAGACTGCGGACCCTGCGGCCGCTAACGTTGATCGGCGGTCGGTTGATGGGCATAGCCCGAATACCCGGGATTGAATTCAGTTTGGGCCTCAGTTCCCCGATAACCTGATCCACATCAAGGGCCCGCTCGGAGCGGGGTTTTAAAACAAGCAGGAAAAAGACGGAGGTGTCGACACGGACCAGGAAACGATCTACGTTTGGATCTTTCTGGATAATTGTGGCCAGTTTCATTGCATGGTCGACCATTGAATTCCACGAGGCGTCCTGGGATGTTTGGGTGGAGACCAGTATCATCCCTTGGTCCTCGCTGGGAATAAAGCCTTTCGGGACGATCTTGAAGAGATAGACGGTGGAGATAAGCACCAGAATCGAAAGTAACAGGGTGGGAAGCCGATGATGGAGTACGAAGAGGAGACTTCTGTCGTAGAGTTCTACCAGTTTTTGATAGACGGCCTCGGTGGATTGATAAATTTTCCCATGGCGGATGAGATGGGGTTCGCGCAGATATCGGCTGGTAAGCATGGGCGTCAGTGTAAGGCTGACGAGACAGCTGACCAGGACCGCAACTCCTATTGTCACGGAAAATTCCCGGAAGAGCCGCCCCATGATCCCGCCCAGGAAGAAAAGAGGAATAAAAATGGCCACCAGAGATAAAGTCATGGAAATAATAGTAAAACCTACCTCTTTGGCTCCGTCGATGGCTGCCTGCATGCGGCTTTTGCCCATCTCCATATGCCTGACGATATTTTCTAGCATTACGATGGAGTCGTCCACGACAAAACCCACCGAGAGCGTTAGGGCCATGAGCGACATGTTGTCCAGACTGTAGTCTAAAAGATACATGACCGCAAAGGTTCCGATGATGGACATCGGCAGGGAAATACTGGGAATTATGGTTGCCGAAAGATTACGGATAAAAAGGAAAATAACCATGACCACCAGGCCCAAAGTGAGCAGCATGGTGAATTGGATATCATTTACTGATTCTTTTATCGGTATACCGCCGTCGCGCAGAATCCGCAGCTTGGCTGAGGCAGGCAGCGAACCTGCCAGACTCGGCAATACCGACTTCACTGCCTGGGTCACCTCAATGGTGTTGGATCCTGGCTGCTTATAAATCGCCAGAAAGACGGTTTTGGCCTTGGTTTTCGGGGTGAAGAACCAGGCGCCGCTTTTGGTGTCTTCCACGCTGTCGATAACATGTGCAACATCTGAAAGTCGCACCGGCCTGCCGTTGCGAACGGCGACAACGGCATTTCCGTACTGCTGGGCATCAACCAGTTGGCCGTTGGCCTGCAGGGTAAGTTGCCTGATTGAGTTATTTAACTGCCCCATGGGTTGATCGGCATTCTGGGCATTGATAGCCGATGCAACCTCGTCGACATCCAGATTAAAGGCCTTTAAGGCCACTGGATCAAGTTGGATCCGGACGGCATATTTCTGGCTTCCATACACCTGTACCTGGGCCACTCCCAGGATGGTCGACAGACGCTGGCTCATTGTCTGGCCGAAGCGATCCAACTCGGAGTGTTTCAATACAGGGCTCGAGAGAGAGATGAACATCACAGCATAATCAGCGGGATTGGATTTGCGAAAGGATGGAGGGGTGGGCATGGCGTCAGGGAGATTCCGGGCTGCGTGGCTCAAGGCTGCCTGGACGTCCTGAGCGGCCGAGTCGATATTGCGTTCTAAAGAGAACTGGAGTGAGATCCGGGTACTGCCGGTGGTGCTGACCGAACTCATCGAATCGATACCGGCTATGGTGGAAAACTCCTTTTCCAAAACGGTTGCCACCGTCGAGGCCATGGTTTCCGGGCTCGCTCCCGGCATATCGGCGCTTACGGTTATGGTCGGGAAATCCACATTGGGAAGATCGCTTACCGGTAACTGTTTATAGCCGATCAGGCCGAAGAGCAGGATGGTAAACATCACAAGCACGGTCATGACCGGCCGGCGAATGAAGATATCGGAGATGGAGATCATTGGACGCTCCGAGGTTGTTTTTTCTCTTGAGCGGCTGTTTCTATAGTTCGTGCGGCCTTTGGAGCGGGGCGCTCAGTGATCCTGGTGCCGTCTGTAAGCTGCAACTGGCCGTCGGTCACCACCTGTTCTCCGGGTTTGATGCCGCTTTCCACCACCGTTTCACCGTCTACGATCGTTCCTGTCGTTACATGACGGTCTTCCACAGTCATATCCGGTTTGACCACATAGATATGGGTGCCATCCTGGCCTACTTGGATGGCGGCGGTCGGCACTACGACGGCATCTTTTCGTACGGTGAGGATGAGCTGCACTTCAACAAACAGGCCGGGCCAAAGGGATTTGTCGGTGTTGGAAAACTCGGCCTTCAACCGGATTGTACCGGTTGAAGGATCTATGGTGTTATCGAAAAATGAGAAGGTACCCGTTAAAAATTTGCCGTTTGGGAGGGGGACCAGCACCTTCAGAGATCCTTCGTTTAAATACCTTTTGATTTGATCAAGATTTTTACCTGGCACGGTAAAGGAGACCTTGATGGGACTGATCTGATTGATGGTCACCATGGCGGTATCGGCGTTGGCCTTGATCAGGTTGCCTCTATCGGCAAGGAGTTCCCCTGTATATCCGTTAATGGGCGAAGTGATGGAGCAGAAATCAAGCTGTAGCCTGGCATTTTCAACGGCAGCTTCATCCGCCTTGACGGTTGCCAGAAGCGTTGCCTCCTTGGTCTGAGCCTGGTCGGCCTGCTCGGTGGAGACATACCCCTTTTGGGCGGCATGAGTGTATCGCTGAAGTTCCTTTCGGGCATTGTCCAGTTCAGCCCTGTCTCGGGCAAGCGCCCCCTGGGCTTGATCCAAAAGAGCGACAAAGGGCCTGGGGTCTATTGTGAAAAGGAGTTGCCCCTGTTTCACCGCATCGCCCTCCTTGAAATGGATGCTCTGAACGATCCCTGTAATCTGGGATTTTATAGCCACTGTGGCATAAGGCTCCACGGTGCCGATAGCCCGCAGTTCAATGGGTACGGCCTTTGTTTCGCTTCGCCCGATGCTGACGGGTACCGCTCTCTGCGCCTTATCTCCACCTGCTTTTTTATTTCCCTCTTTATCCGAACATCCGCAGAGGAAAAAAACGGTTACAACCAGAAATCCGATGAGAATCCGCTGAAAAATAGAGGGTGTACGATTTGTTATAAGGGGAGTCATTGCCTGTTCTGTTGTTTTGAGTTTTTCACTTTGGCAGAAGGGGGTTGTGGAGCTGAGGAAAAGTCTTCGAGTTTCCAGCCTCCGCCAAGGGCTTTGAAAATGGCTACGACATCCAGAGCCAGACGCTGGCTGCTCTGGACAAGCTGGTCCTGTGATTGATAGAGGGCATGCTCACTTTGCAGGACATGAAGAAAATCGGTAAGGCCTGATTGATACATGCCGTCTGCGATGGTTAACGCCTTTTTTCCAGAAACCACTGCCTCATCAAAGCTTTGGCGAGCCTGTCTTTCGTGGGAGAAGGCTGTAAGGGCGTTTTCCATATCTACTATGGCGGTCAGCACCGTCTTTTCGTAGAGAGCCAGCGCCGAATCTCGTTGCGCCCTGCGAATCTCGACCTCCGCCCGAGCCTTGCCCTGGTCGAAGAGAGAGAGATTAAGGGTGGGGCCGATGGACCAGTAGCGGCTTCCGGAGGTTACGAGATCGGAGAGGTTTATACTTTGCAGCCCTAAAAGTGCTGTTAGAGAAAAATGGGGAAAGAGATCGGCGGTCGCCACCCCGATTTCGGCGGTGGCGGCCGCCAGCCTTCGCTCAGCCCCGCGGATGTCAGGTCGTTGTCTGAGAAGTTCCGAAGGCAGGTTGACGGGAATTTTCAGCGGCAGGGGAGGAAGATTCCTTTGGCCTGCAAGTTTGGAGACAAGACTCTTAGGTGGCTGGCCAAGCAATATGGCCAATTGGTGCAATGCCTCCGTGATTGATATTTGCAGGATGGGGACTTGCGACTTGGTCATGGCCAGTTCTGTTTGGGCATTGGCCAGGTCGAGTTCGTTGCTAAGCCCCATTTTATATTTCCCCTGTATCAGTTCGACGGTTTTTTGTTGGGTGTTGATATTTTCCTGGGCCACTCTGAGTCGCTGCCGGTTGCCGCAAAGCTCGAAATAGTTTCTGGCCACCTCGGATTCCAAGGAGACCAGGGCGGCACGCAGGTCTTCCCGGGTAGCGGCAAGCGTTGCCTCAGCCGCTTCTTCAGCCCTTCTTTGGCCTCCGAATATATCTAATTCCCACCCGGCATCAAAACCCGCCTGAAAAAGATTCTGGGTTCCGCCTGCAGTTGTCGTGTTAGTGTTAACGCTTTTTCTACTCCGCGTGGTGGATACGGAAGAATCCATAGTTATCGATGATGAGGCTATTATCAGCTGGGCTCTGGCCTCACGGACCCGGGTTTTGGCAATACGTAAATCCTGGTTGGATGCGGCAGCTTGACTGATGAGAGAATCGAGGACAGGGTCGTGAAACAAGGCCCACCATTGGCTGATGACGTGGCCGGTTTGGATATGTTCATCGCTTGTGCTCCATCCGCCGGGGAGTTGAGGGGTCGGGGGCGTATAGTCGGGCCCTACCGGAGTGCAGGCAGTGAGGATCGCAAGCAATGCGGCACCGATCAGGTAAATTAAATTAGAGCGTATCATGGTCCATCCCTCTAAACGAAGGGATACCCCGTAGAGCTTGTAAAGAAAAGGTGGTGATATGATCGGCAAATAGTTCGATATCAACCGGTTTGTATTCTTTTTTTAAAAGACGTGTCACCACCGGTCGGGAATTTCGATAGAAAAGGCATTGTCCCATGACGCTCATTGCACAGAGTCGGATTATTTCTTCATCAGCTCCTTTCTCGAAAAAATTTCCGATGATAGTGAGTAGACGGGTATAAAGAGGCCGAAACATCTCATCTATGACCTGATCGAATGCCGGTGTGGGGTCTGCAATTTCTCGTATCATCAGTTTTCCATGCCATGCCGGTCGACTGTCATCAAGAATACGGAGCAGAAAGGTGTGAATGAAAGTCTGTAATTGCAAAAGAGGCGGTGCGTTTTCCGGCAGGCTCCTGTTTGGCGGATATTTTTGATTTGCAGTAATGAAGGTATGCTGCAATACTGCTGTATAAAGGCCTTCTTTGCCGCCGAAATAGTATCGTACTGCTGCAATATTGGCGTGAGCGCGTGCAACGATCATTCGAACCGTCGCTTTGCGGAAACCGTGCCGGGCAAAAATCTCACCTGCTGCCTGAAGCAAGCGGGAACGGGTATCCTGGTTTCGAGGTTTATTTATTGGCATATGACGTTTGGAATATGTAAAATGTCGCAAAAGATTAAAACAAACGTTTTATTTTAGCAACAAGAATTACTCTCTGAGGCCGCAATCTTTATTGATGTGTCCCAAGAAAAAAGAGAAAAGGGAGAGGAAAAGGAAAGTATAAGAAATTATGGTGTTAAATTTTTTACCTGAGCAGCCGATAACACAAACATACCACAGCTTAATAAAAACAAGGACTGGCTCTTACCAGATCCATCGGAATACACACAGGAAAAATGAGGTGAGTATGCAAAGTGCTATGCGAAGCCGGACCGGACCATGGCTTTTAGAAAAAAGGGGAGCTGTCGAAAAAGTAAGCGGTATCAAATTTTTGTATCGTCCTGAAATTGTTGCCCGTGACGGTCGATATGTGGCTTATGAAAACCGAGTGGTCTGTGATTGTTACAGCGGTTTGGAATGGCTTCCTGGTCCTGACCGGGATATGAGCTGGGAGGAAGGGCTGGCGTGGGTAAAAAGTCTTTCCGTCGGAGGAGGAGGTTGGCGGCTGCCGAGTCTTGAAGAACTCAAAGGACTCTATAAAAAGAATAAAAACGGCGATAATATCTCCCCGGTCTTTGCCATTTGCATGACCGATGTCTGGAGCTGTGAAGAAACCCTGGATGCTGCCTCTGCCTGGGGGTTTAATTTTCTTCCAGGTAACCAGTTTCGAACGTATAAAACCTATTCCAGGAGATTTCGAGTCATGGCTGTTCGACCGAGGAAATACTATGCCTATGAGCGTAAAACCAAGATAATGGCGGATGGCGCTGCCTGAACTGATGAGAAATCAGGGCTGGCAAATGAGCAATGAATTTCCATCTGATTTTGTCGTTCACCCCATCGGCAGGGTCCATTCCTGCTATACAGAAAAATTCGGTATTCCACGGCAGCCGGGAATGGTGAAATCGGCCACAGGCAGGCTTGAGATGCTCCCTCCCTGTAATCGATTGGAGATGTTCAAAGGATTGGAGCGATTTTCCCATATCTGGCTCAGTTTTCTTTTCCATCAGACATTGGAGGAAGGTTGGAAAAGGACGGTCCGGCCGCCATGGCTGGGGGGAAGGGAAAAGGTCGGGGTCTTTGCCAGCCGCAGCCCGCATCGCCTAAATCATATCGGCCTTTCGGTCGTCCGTCTGGTGAAGATCGAAAGAGTCGGGAAAAAGATCTTTCTCGACCTTTCGGAAATCGACCTGCTTGACGGGACGCCGGTCATCGATATCAAACCGTATATATCGTACAGCGACAGGCTGGATGAAGCGACAAACGGCTATACCAACCCTGTGCCGGAACCTGAAACCAAGGTGGTTTTCAGCCAGGATGCAATGGAGTTTTGCCGGATTTATGAACAAAAAACAGGCCGCAGTCTCTATCAATTGATAAAAGAAACACTTGCTCTTGACCCCCGGCCGGCTAGTCACCGGAGCAAGACGGGAGAGTACGGCACATTGTTCTGGAATGTTAATGTGCGCTGGCAGGCGGGAAAAGGGGAGTTCCGGGTTTTAAGCTGCGGGAGGGCGGATACGGACTTCTTATTAAAATAAGCGTCGTAATCCCTTCTAAAGTCAGGTCAGTTTGGTCTCCAAGCAGATAACATCAAAGCAGAGGAAGAGTTGAACTGTCGTAATCCCTTCTAAAGTCAGGTCAGTTTGGTCATGATAATCCTGAAAATAAAACGACCAAACGGCGAGAGTCGTAATCCCTTCTAAAGTCAGGTCAGTTTGGTCAGAAAGGGTGGCTATAGATCCGCAAATGGGCAAGGAAAGTCGTAATCCCTTCTAAAGTCAGGTCAGTTTGGTCTACATTGAT
>JBJKRL010000158.1:0-7510 GCA_046704745.1 Desulfocapsaceae bacterium
CTTGTCAGACATTCGTGGTGTTGCGATGGGCGGCGGAGTCCTCAGCGACCGGGGATCACTCCTCAAGCGAATATACCGAGATGAAATATCTTAAAGATATCTTGCAATTAACAAATCCACATAGAAAATCTATCTACCAAATATATGCAAAGGAGATCAAAGACACATGGGATAAAGCTAACGAGAAATGGCCAAATCAAAATCCATTTTGATAAGCAAAGGAGTCTATGGGAAATTCTTGATAAAATACGAAAACTGATACACAGTGCACGACAATGCTTGAATCACCGATCGCGAATCCAAGAGAAGGGGTAAAATCTGCTCTTGGCTCATTATATCTTCTGATGAGTCATGAGCAGATTTGACCCCCTTGTTAAACGAGCCTTGGTATTCCCCAAGAGCGTATCTCAGGCGGCGCTAAATCTTGCCGACCGCCGTGCTCAGCATCGCTTTCGAGATCTCCAGCTCGCCGCGCTTGCGAAGTTCATCCGCCGCGTTAACGCGGTCTCGATCTTCCTTGTTTTGGCTCAACTTCCACTTGCCGACTATCCTTGTTATCTCGATTTCAATGCCGACGATGTTTGATAGCATCTGATCTATGTAGTCAGACGATGAATCCGTCATCTTCCAAGGCCTTGTCGAGCCGACCTTTGCTTCGTGCGTTCGCGTAAGCCTGGCGACAACACCGCGTACAAAATTTTCGTTGTCTCGGATATAAATCCGCCCATGTACATGCACAACGCGATAGTTCCACGTTGGAACCTGGCGATGAAGCTCGTGTTTACTTGGATACCAGTTCGGCGAGATGTACGCGTCATCAGCGCGAAAAATAACAAGCACCTCGTCTCCGTCCTTGGCGTGTTTCCATACAGCATTGGCTCTAGCCACATGCGCGCGAAGCTTTTTCCCACCGCTCGCTTCGTCGATCACGAAAGGCACATGATTCGCGTCGAGCCCATTGGGACCGTTAATTACCAATGCGCCGAGCGGATAGGCTGCGATCGTTCGCAGCAGTTCCTCCTCTCGCGCTTCTTCGAAATAGTCTGGCAAATACATAGTGCGTCCTCTCAACGACGTAATCTTTTTTTAGTTCTATGCCCTAAACGCAGAAATCAGAGGCAGCCAAGGCTATCAACACTTTAAAAAAATAAACAATCGCCATTTGGCAATAAAAGGCCAAAAAAGGGATCGACCTTGGTAGCTCTCTGAACTGACAGTTTAGATGATTGCCGAAGTTTCGTAATTTCAATTCCTCCCGAGAATAAATCATAAACTAAACCGTGAAAGATAGTTTTATCAGGGACAAAAGTTGGTTCACTTACATTTTTGACTTCATTTTTAATCGCCTCTCGTGGGTTCTGAAATGCATGGAGCCATTTCTATAGATTTTCACGAAGAGGCTTTCCGACAATATTTTTTAACATCCTCGAATTTCTGTGTGTCCAAGTTTGCTTCCATATTTTCAATGATTGTGTCGATTTTGTGATATGCAAGGCTATAGCCGCAATTGGCGCATATCATTTTTGCAATCTCTTTAAGGCCGCCTACCAAAAGTGAATAATCTTTTTCATTTTATTTATATAATAATGGACGTCCCTCTTACTATGCAGAACGTTGGCATTAGAGCTTGACTTGCAGTCCGAATGTGGTACCTTATTCGTACTGGAGGAAATGCGTTATGAATATTACGAATGATATCAAGTCGGTTACATTTTTAAAATCACGAGCAGCTGATTTGCTCAATCAAATTAATGAAACGCACCGACCCGTTATAATAACCCAAAACGGGGAACCACGTGCTGTGTTACAAGACCCTAAAAGTTATGAAAATATGAGAAATGCAATCGGTATTTTAAAGCTAATCTCAAAAGGAGAGTCCGACATTAGGGAAGGACAAGTAAAACCGCAGGAAGCTGTTTTTGATGAAATCGAAAAAGCCCTGAAAGAAAGCCGTTGATGAGCAGGCAATACCATGTGAAATGGGCGTCAGTTGCACAAATAGATTTAAAGCAAATAATTGATTATATAGCACTTGAAAGCCCAGGCAATGCTCTACAAGTACTGGGTGAGATCAAACAAAAAGCTTCAGCCCTCTACACATTGCCTGATCGCGGTAGGATTGTGCCGGAATTGAATGAACAGGGCATTAATTTCTATCGAGAGATAATTATCCCGCCCTGGAGGAGTATTTATAGGATATCAGATTCAACCGTTTTTGTTTTATCCGTCATTGATTCAAGGCGGAATGTCGAAGATATTTTGTTGAATCGATTTATCAGATAAAAGATTGCCAACGTGTCATTGAAGCGGACGCGAAGCAGCTAGGTCATTCGTGCGAAATCAGAAAATGCGCCACAAATAAAGAAGTAACACATTGCGCTGAATGTGATGGTCAGCCATGCGAAAGATTGAAAAAATTTCATGAATTTTCTGCTGATGCCAAGGCTGCATTTGACGCATTATCAAAGCAATGAAGGCATAAATTCATCTAAATCCGAACAAGGAGTTTTCCTATCCATGCAGCGGAGGGGACGCGATGAAGTTAGGCATTTATTCTGGTAATATCGTTTCCGCGCCCCTCACCACCATGTTGTGCGTCTGCTTAGTCGCCCATTCCCTGGATAGGTACTTGAAATATGGAAGGTAGTGACCTGAGGCAAGCACAGAAAGTGACGACTCGCTTCCCGATTGAGTCGGATCTCGGAGCTGGCAACATTAAGCGACTCTCGGACTTGATCAACGAGGTCTATGATGACGCTGAATCGGGTATGTGGAAGCGCAAGGGCACTCGGACCAATCCCGCCGAGGTCGAACGCCTTCTTCGCGCTCAAGCGCTGATCCTGGCTGAGATCGACGACGTGCCCGTTGGTTCGGTGAATGTCAACCTCATGAGCGATGGAGTCGGAGAGTTCGGCATGCTCGTGGCTGACCTTAACCACCGCGGAAAAGGGATCGGTTCCGCGCTGGTCGATCGCGCTGAGAACTGGGCGCACGACATGGCATGTCACACAATGCGGCTCGAACTCTTGACGCCCCGGCATTGGACACACCCGAGCAAGGAGTTCCTGAAGAGGTGGTACTCCAGGATTGGGTATAAGCCGCAGGCAACTGATTCCTTCGAGATACTGCATCCGGAGCAGGTTCCCGAGTTGGCAACGGAGTGCGACTTTACCGTGTGGCACAAGTCCTTGGCCTGACCTAGATGTACGCTATGCCGCCGCACAACATGGCTCTGCAGCAGACAGTCAGAGTCGTAGCCATTTTGATAGGGGAGCTGGGGGGCATCCATAAATTAATAAGTTAACAAGCTAAAGTTGATAACTTTTTTCATTTTATTTATATAATAATGGATGTCCCCTGACTACAAAACATATTCAATTGGTTCTTGGCAGGATTTTTTGGGTATATTGGGGATAAAAATATACAAACTGAAGTATTGTCCCCAAACGTTCTAAAATATCCCTCACCTGAAAGAATGGTTGGTGCAGCCATTGACACCCATTCGCTTTACTGACATACTGCCTCTAAAAAATAACAATTTCCTATCATTTAAAGCAAGAGGGCATCATCCTTTTGCCAGTTACTTTTGCGGTCATTGAACGGCTCCAGAATTCCTCCCCTCTGTATCGGAAGCTGATTTAGAAATGCTGTGAGCAAGAGACACCGTATTTTACTTTCCACCCCAATGTTTCAAAACACCTAAAACCATTAAGCGGTCTGCGATGAAAAGCAGAAGCGTGATGGGGTCTATTAACCGGCAGCGGGTGCTGTTTTATTTTATTGGCAGTGCACTTCGGCCGCAGGATTAACAGCCTCTAAGACGGTTAGGCCCCAATCAGCCACATCAACCTAAAGCGAAGGAGGGTTCGGGGATGTATGGTTATTTGAAGAAAAAGCAGAGGCCCAGCAGGTGGTGCTCAGCGAGCATCATGCTGGCGGTGATGGCGATCGTTTTTGGGAGCACAGGGCAAATTGGCTTTGCCGATGTGGGAGAGATAATAGCGATATCGGATATCAGCCCATACCCACCCGGTACTGAATGTAACGGGACACCCCAAACAGGGACTGTATGGCGAAACAGCGAAACGGAACCCTATATGGAAGTGGATCCCGGGCGACCGTATCAAATGACGGCCATCGTGCATCAGGACCGCTGGAGCAACGGTTCTGCGCAAAGCACGGCAACGTTCTATTCAAAGGATGGCGGGTTGACCTGGGAGCTCAGCGCTACACCCATCACTCGATGCTCAGGGGGATTGCAAACCGGGCCGGAATCATTCGACAGGGCATCCGATCCATGGTTGGCGGTAACGCCCGGAACCCTCGACGCCGGGAAGCATGGTAAATATGGAAAAGGCGCTATCTTCAACCAGATGAATTTGATGACGGACCGGCTGCCTCCCGATTATAGCTTGATGCGCAGCGCCTATTCAATGCTACGCTCCAGAGACGGCGGTAAAACGTGGTCCGATCCGATTGTCGTCAGCAATCACACCGAATTCGAACCCGGCGCTCCTTTCAACGACAAGAATACGTTAACCGCGGATCCGTTTAAACGGCAATTCGTCTATGGTACCTGGCAGCTTCTGATGGATGTTCAGCCCACAGATGACAGCGCCATTCCCCTTCAATTCTTCTATAGCGATACCTACTTTGTCCGAACCCATGACCAGGGGAAAAGTTGGGAGCCGGCGCGCCCCATTTACAAGATCCGGGATGATGTCACGCTGCTGGCTGAAGCTGGAATCGATCCCAAAACATCGACCATCTATGGTGCCCAGAACATCGGCCACCAGATTGTGGTGTTGCCCGACGGTCGCCTCGTAAATGTCTCCAGGGCAAGCATTATTACAGCTGATACCAATTTTTTTGCGCGTACCATCATACGCTCTTTCGACAACGGAGAGACCTGGGAACAGACGGGAAAAATCATTCCGTCAACGACGATCGGAGGCTTTGTCGCTTTTGATTCCGAATTGGCGGCCGCCTCAGGTGGTACCATAAACAATACCGTCCGGGCTGCCGAAAGTATTCCGGATATTGCTGTCAACCGAACGAATGGATTCATGTATGTGGTGTGGCAGGATGTCGATCCCACCGGCGCTTTCATCGGGGTCTTTATGTCCATGTCAAAAGATGGCGGAGATACCTGGTCTGAGCAAATCAATGTCGGCGGCGGAAATCCCACGGCGGACGGATCTGTCGCCTTCGCCCAGCTCCCAGCGGTTCAAGTGGCTGATGATGGCACTGTGGGTGTGCTCTTCTTTGACGATCGCAATGATGTGGTTTGTCCGGATCTGAGCCTCAGCAATGAGGAAAACCCCGAATGCTTTACGGTTTTGGACGATGGCAGTGTGAAAGCCGGTCCTTACAGTCAAGATTGGTTTTTCAAGACCTATGATTCAGATCTCAATTTCATTGCCGAGCAACGGATCACGCCAGAGTCTTTTGATCTGCGACAAGCTGTGAATGCAGGGGGGTATTTCCTCGGCGATTATGTCAATTGTTCGTCCATCGACAACGACTTTGTCTGTGCCTTTACGCGTACCTATAACCAGGGTTTACCCGTGAGGGGCACCCCCCCCGATGATGTATTGGCCGTTGATGAATACAACCGTCAGGATATGGACTATGTGCGTATTAAAGGCGAGTCGGTCTGTAACGTTAAACACACGCTGAGCAGTTACGCATCACAGCTGCTGGATGCTGAAATTGATATACCGCTGCAGCGCAAGATCGAACGATTGAAATATCTAAAAGCAAGATACGATTCAGAGTGCCATAGCCATTGACGATAGCTGAGTTACTCGTGCTTTCATCGGCCATGGCGCCATGCAGGCAAACGTTTAGATTCAAACAACACAGGAGGTATCAAATGTCTATCAGATGGTTAAAAAATAACCCGGGATCGCTTGCCGCATTGGGACTGCTGCTGGGTGTCTTCTTGGCAGCTCCCGCATGTTTTGGTAGCGGCGCAGTGACCATCGTGCAGGATAAAGATCAATTGGCGCCAAAAGGCTCTTATATCCCCGAGCGAAGAGTCAAAGAGGTGCTCAATAAAATAAAAGTACAAAAGGTAATGATGGAGAAGAAGAAGGCGCTTCAGGAGCAGGAGCAACAGCAGGAGAATAAGTCGCCCAAGCCTCAATCCTCAGAGGAAAAATAATCCATCTTCATGACGGTTTTATAAAGGGATGGAATGGGGATAGCCCAATACATATAAATAAGACCCAAAAATGCTATACAGACGGCGGTTGGTGAAGGCGGATATCTTCTTGACCGCCGTTTGTTTTTCTCCAATCGGACAGAATCCTTTTTACAACGGGTAATAATGGATGGATAATTGAAATGCCTGTCGGCGCAATCGACTGAATGTCATCACAAAGGAGCCTTTATGTCTGTGATGAGCTGAGGGACATCCATAATTTAATTCGGATGTGATATTTTTTAGTCAAGAAAATCAACATGTTCAACTAATAATTCTCCAAAAACCTAAAAACAAAGGGGTCACGAATTATCCGTAACCCCTTGTTTTTATTGTGGTGGAGATGAGGGGGATCGAACCCCTGACCTCAGCGTTGCGAACGCTGCGCTCTCCCAGCTGAGCTACACCCCCATGAATTGCTCCTGCTGTTGCCAAACGGTAAGGGCATGTTTAGGTCTTTTTGGCGCCTGAGTCAATAGGATATCAGTTGTTGGTGCTGGCCATCGCCAGGCTGCCCTTTTCCTTCAACAGATTGTTCACCAGCATTACCCGTGCCTGGATCGACTTCTTGAATTTGGCCAGCCGAGCGGGACCCAGCGGTTGGCTGCGGGTTTTTTTCACCGTGTTGGGGTCGATGGGCTTGCCATGCACGCGCACCTCGTAGTGCACATGAGGTCCGGTGGCCCTACCGGTCATACCGACGCGAGCGATGATCTGACCCTGTTCCACGGTCTGGCCGGGTTTTACCAGAAGTTTACTGCAGTGACCGTAGTAGGTCAGGTAGCCGTTGGGATGTTTGAGGATGACGAGCTTGCCGTAGCCGTGCTCCCAACCGGCAAAGTGGACTCTGCCGTTGGCGGTAGCTAAAATCGTCGTTCCCATGGGTGCTCCGTAGTCGATGCCGGTATGGGCCTTGTAACATTTGGAAATCGGATTAAAACGGCGGATGGAGAATCCGGATGTCATGTGTGCGAACTTCACCGGCATTCGCAGGAACATTTTTTTCAGGGCCTGGCCGTTTTCGTCGTAGTAACCGTTAATGCGGCCGTCATTGAATAAATAAGCCGAAAAGGTCTTTTGCCGGCTGACATAACGGGCGGCGATGATGTTGCCATACTCCAGGAATTTACCGCCCTTGTAGCAGCGCTCATAGACGACGGCTATCTGGTCGCCCTTTCTCGGATAGAGGTAAAAATCGATATCCCAGGCGAAGATATCCGCGATTTTATCGGCGATCTGCTGGGACTCTCCACCGTCTTCCACTGCTTGGGACAGTGAGGATTCGATGGTGAATACCTTGGAGAA